>CAVDTR010000010.1:0-76433 GCA_963612015.1 Lachnospiraceae bacterium
CAATTTGTTTAATATCCATTAGTATGCTCCTTTACCCAACTTTTATTCCCAACCAAAACAATTATAACATGTTGGGAATAAAGTTGGGAATAAAAATCAAAAAACTTCAAAATGTCTCACTTTGTTGCCCTCCAAAGCGCAGAAAAACAAACACTAGAAAGATAATCACAAAAAAGGATCTTGCCTTAAGCAAGATCCTTTTCTCTTCTTCATTATTAAAATATTCTCATTTAAATATACCGGCTCGGATAACAATATCACATATATCGCCCGATACCGGCACACCCTCAGCCTACGCTGCCTGCAATCCCAGCTGATACTGGTAACGCCATTTCTGTTTGGTGTACTGCAAGTAAGATCTTGCATTCTTCCAGAGAGAAAAATCCTTGTTGTAGTTGAAACAGGTATCATACTCAATACCCTGACGATTACACCAGCTATATATATCGCGAAGTCCGATCTTCTTGACGGTGCGGATATTACGCATAAAAATCTCGATCTTGGATACTTCGTTCTCATTCTTTACATATAAACGAAAAATAGTGTTCGGACATTCGATCATGATCTGTCCTCTTTGGTTCTTCTCCATACGGCTCCCCCACAAGTTATACTCATATTATTATGCTACTATGGTACTATAACTTGTAGGAAAAATCTAGCCACTATTTCTAGTGGACAAAACACCTTCGCAATCAAAATGTGGGATGAAACTCTCCTCTGCAACCTCGCGCTCCTGCGTAAAACCGTTCGTGATGCCAAGCTGTTCTGCATAATGTACCAGATGTGCATACGCTTCCTCACTTACGCGCTTCGTCAGCTCCGGGTAGTCCTTCACATGCGCAAGCGGAGTGTACTGGCTCATCAGGCTGTAATAGATCTGGTTGCCATACTGCTCATACAAATATTTTAAAATATGTTTTGAATCGTAGAGCATCCCCGGAAGCAGAAGGTGCCGCACAATCACACCAGCCATCATAACCTGAATCTGTGTTTGCGCTTTCTGCTCTGTATCGTTGTCAGATCCGCACTGACTCTCCACGCTCAAGCCACCCTCTCTTTGCTGCACCTCCACCGCAAATCTCGCCTGCGGCTGCTGCCGCACCATCTCCGCGATTGCAGCTTTTGCTGCATTCGGATAATCCTTTGCATGGGAATATTTCTCGGCGAGTGCCGCGTCCATGTACTTAAAGTCCGGGAGGTATACATCCACGATGCCCTCCAAGGATCTGATCGTGTCTACCGTCTCATAGCTGCCTGTATTGTAAACGATCGGAATGCGTAGTCCCTGCCGCCTTGCGGACTCCACTGCTGCAATGATATGCGGTGCATAGTGTCCCGGCGTGACCAGATTGATGTTGTTCGCGTGCTGCTCCTGAAGTTCAAGAAAGATCTCCGCCAGCCTCTCCTTGTGGATCTCGATTCCTGCCCGCCCGGTCGCGATCTCCCGGTTCTGGCAAAAAACGCATTGCAGCGAGCAGCCGCAGAAAAAGACAGCGCCCGAACCGTTTGTACCGGAAATGCATGGCTCCTCCCAGAAATGAAGTGCCGCCCGCGCCAGCTTGACGTTTGCACTCTGCCCGCATGCCCCGCGTACCCCCGCCGTCCGGTTCACGCCACACGCTCTCGGACAGAGCATACATGTATCATAAGTTTGCATTTTCATATTATTACCACCTTGCAATTTCGTAGAATATCCTTGCTTATCCCACCCGATAAGATTACAATATTTTTAGTAAAAATGAAAGTCTTACACCGGAGGTTTTACAAATGAGAAAAAAGAAAAAACGTTCGTCTGCCATCGGCAGAGCGATTGGCATAACACTAAGCATAATTCTCGGAATTGCCCTGCTCGTGTATCTCGCTATTGCTTTTCATTTCAAGAACCGTTACCTTCCTCACACGACGATCGGCAGCTCCGATTGCAGCAATCAGACACCGGAATATTCTATATCCCACACCTCCATGATCGTGGAGAGCTATCTGCTCACCATCTACGACCGCAACGGCAACAAATTTCTGCTAAAGGGACCGGATTTTTCGTATTCCTATGTGCCAAACGGGGAGGAAGAACGCATCCTAGAATCACAGAACGCATTTGCATGGCCGGCATCCCTGTGGAAGGAAACAAGCTATGAGCTGGATGCATCGATCTCCTATGATAAGGAGCAACTGGCGGATGCCCTGCAAAAGCTCGACTGCTTTTCTTCCGAGGACTATATCACCGCACCGGAAAATGCGTCCCTTGTTCTCGGCGTGGACGGCTACGAGATCATCCCGGAGACCTACGGCAACACGCTGATCTTTGACAAGGTGCTTTCCTTTATCACCGATGCCGTGGATCATCAGGTCACTTCCGTTACACTATCGGATGATTTTTATGAGGTACCGGAGATTTTATCTACTGATGCTTCGATAACAGCGCTGACCAATCAGATCGACACCTATACAAATTCGACCATCACCTATGACATCGAAGGGGCAGATGAGAAGCTTACCTCCTCCGATATCTACCACATGCTTGAGATTAATGAGGACAATCAGGTTACTTTAAATGAAGATAAAATTGCCCGCTATGTGCAGCACCTTGCAAGCACCTACAACACTTATGCCGACCGGCGCAGCTTTGCCACCTCTATGGGCGATACCATTGAGATCGGCGGCGGCGATTACGGCTGGGTCATCAATAAGTCTGCAGAGGCAAAGCAATTACTCGAAGATCTCTCCGGCGGTGTTCCGATCGAGCGCGAGCCAATCTACGAGCAGACCGCAAAGGAGCCGGGTCCTGATGACATCGGCAGCACCTACATCGAGGTGGATTACACCAACCAGCACCTGTGGTACTACAAGAATGGATCGCTGGTTATTGACAGCGATTTTGTAAGTGGAAATATATCAAAGGGAAATGGTTCTCCTGATGGCGTATTCAAAATCGTATACAAACAGAAGGATGCAACATTGGTCGGCGAAACCTACGAATCTTCCGTTGATTATTTCCTGCCGTTTGCGTACAACGTTGGTTTCCATGACGCAAGCTGGCGCAACACCTTCGGCGGTGACATCTACAAGACGAAAGGCTCCCACGGCTGCATCAATCTTCCGCACGATGTCGCGGAAACGCTCTACAACGAGGTGGAGGTCGGTACTCCTGTCATAGCCTTCTACCGCGAGGAGATTCAGCTTACCTCCGACAATGCCCGCATTACCAACGCATATTCATATGTAGATCCGGCAACGCTCATCCCTCCGGAGACCGAAGAGCCTGAGGAAGAAGGTGCCGACAAGAGTGGCACTGCCGAGGATGCAGCGTCCACCGATGCCAACTAATCATTTTTTGCAGTAAGCATACGGTGTGCCGGACGGTAAATAAGCAATGCGATCAGAATCAGAAACGCGGTTATCGATAGACTGACGGGATATGCAAAAAGTAGTGCCTTGAATGTCCCATACTTTGGGAACACCGCATATACCCATGCAATTCTCGTCCCGCACACACCGATGGTCGTATGGATTGCAGGAACCAGTGAGATTCCAAAGCCGCGGAGATAACCGGCATTCCGATAAGATAGATCCGGATGTAAAGAAGCGCATACGAAAAGACATCCTCCGGCACATTCAAAAGCCGTAGCAGCCCCTGAATGGATATCTCCCCAAGCATCGCAACCAGCAGACCGCCGATCAGCGCAGCAAGTACAGAGGTATGTACCGCCTGCTCCACGGATTTTTTGTCCTGCCGTCCAATGGCATTTGCGATTACGACATTCGTGCCAAGCGAAATGCCGATAAACAAATTTAAGATCACGCCGATCACCGGACTGTTCGCTCCGACCGCTGCGATCGCAACGGTACGGTCTGTGCTGACGAAATTACCGACGATCGCGATATCGGACGCATTAAAAAGCTGCTCCAATATTCCCGTTGCGGCAACCGGAAGTGCAAACAGTGGAAGTTTATTCCAGATCGAACCGTTTATCATATCAGCTTAGACGCAGAGCATATTACAGGCAAGATCCATATTGGCGTAAATGCATCGGAAAGTATTTTATCGGCTGCCGCAAGGCTGCGAAAGGCATATCCGGGAGTCCGCTTTCACTTTTATCGCTTGATGACCACTCCGAATGGGGGATCCTTATGAAAGCGGCAGATCCCCTCTCCCGCCAAGAGGAAGTAACGAAATCGGATATCCAATCGCTCCCCCTCATCATGCATCGGCGGATCGGTCTGCAAAATGAGATTGCACACTGGGCAGGCACAGATCTTGAAAACCTGAACATCGTAGCAACCTACAACGTCGTACACGACAGCCCAATCCCGTTTGTCGAGCAGGGACTTGGATATTTCCTGACAACAAGGGAGCTGTTAGCACCAACGCTTCCCTCCAATGTCTGCTTTCTCCCGTTAAGCCCAAGGCTTCCTACGAATGTTGCACTTGTATGGAAAAAGCACGCGGTACTTAGCAAGGCAGCCGAGGCTTTCTTCGATATCATAAAACAACACTAAAAAAGAGAGAAGTATCCGTTTCCTCCGGTACTTCTCTCTTTCTCTTATATGATACTTCTGATTATTTTATCTCACTTACTGCGTCCCGCTTTGCGGTAGACACGTATACGTCCTTGACCTTGATCTGCGGCACAACATATACATAGTAAGTCTCATCCTTGTCGATGCTGCTCTTACCGTATTTCTTGATCTGGAAAGATGTCTTGTCGGTAACTGCGCACTTCTTATAGCCGTATGTCTTATACTTAGAAATGTATACAACATAGCGATCAGCACCTTTTACCTTTGACCAGCTCGCCTTGATCGTATTTGCGCTCTTAGCGAGCGTTACCTTCTGCGAAGCAGACATATAAGTCCAGTCTGACCACGCTCCGTACACCTTTTCGCCTGCTATAGTAATGTACGCGCGTACTCTTACTTTAAAGATGCTGGCATTCTTTAGCTTTTCGCTCTGGATTGCCACAGAGGAATAGCTGGTGGAGGAAGCAGTCTTGATCTTGGTGTTCTTATCCTTGTATGCCGTATATACCTGATACTGATAACCATCCGCGCATGTGATCTGGCTTGTGCCTGCGATCACCTTGCCAAGACTTAACCAATATTTTTCCACGGTCGGCTTATCCGCTTTTCCCGGCTTCACCGGAATATTGTACTTCGCCGTGTAATTGGACTCATCGACTGCGACAAATCCGCTTGCGCTTTTCTTATAAGGTGTTACAAAAACGTGATATTCACTATCTGCCTTCAGATTTGTCAGCTTTATCGTGTTCTTGCTGACCGTCTTATGAAGCTTCTTCGTGCTGCCTGCACAGTAGTAATCTACATAATATCCGCTCGCACCGGAAACCTTATCCCACTGAACCGTAAAGCCAGTCTTGGTTGCCTTCGTCTGGGTGATCGCTCTCGGCTTGGTGCTCGGTGCCGTCACGATCTCAAAGGCTGCGGAAGCTGTTCCGTACAGACGTGCATCCTGATTGCCGGTAGCATTTTGGTTCTGGTAAAAAGGAATAACTCGCACATAGTAGCTAGTGCCGCCCTTTAAATCCGAAAATGTATACTCACCGTCTGTCACGGTTGCAACCTCGCTGAATTGTCCGGTTGCACTCTTGCTCAACTGTATGGAATAGGAGGCATTCGCATCCTTTAACGCGCTGAATTTGATCTGCGCACTGTCCGCTGTCGCATCGACCTGTGAAAGTCCACTGATCTTTCCTGCCGGGCCTCCCGCTGTTGCGATTGTAAACACATCGGAGGCAGTTCCGTATACACGATCATACTGTTCATTTAAGTAGTTCCAATTCTGATAGAACGGAACAACACGGACATAATAGGTTGTTCCAACCTTCAGATCCGAAAATGTGTACCTGCCCTCGGTGACTGCCGCACATTCTTCAAATCCGGTCGTAGCACTCTGGCTCAACTGAATGGAATAATATGCTGCTGCATCGTTAAGTGTTGTAAATGTGATCTGAGCACCGTTGGTTGTCGCCTGCGTCTGTGCAAATCCGGTGACCTTGCCCTGCGGTGTGCCGTTGTTTGATCCCGATATCATCAGGTTGCTCTTGCTGATCACCAGTGAGCTGTCATACGCCACATAGCCCGCATCACTCATGCGGTATGGGGTAACATACGCAGTGTACTTCTTGGTAGCGATCACACCATACAGGTTGGCGCTCGTTGAGCCGGAAGTCGTTCTGACCTTCTCAGAGGCGGTGCCGTTTGTCAGGCAGTAATCCACGAAATATCCGTTGGCTCCGGAAACCGTACTCCACGCTATGGTGATATAATTGGCACCGCTTCCCGTCTGTGTGATTGCCGCCGGCGCTGCTGCCGGTGCTGTTACAACAGACAGTACGGAGGATTCGGTTCCGTATGTATTGCTGCCGTTGGAATCCGTATAAAATGGAACTACCTTGACATAGTAGGTGTTGCCCGCTGCAAGCCCTGACAGTGTTGTAAAGCTTGCGGAGGTCGTTGTCAGCGCGGTATAACCGGAATCTGCCTGCGTGCTCACACGGATTTCATACTGTACCTGTGTGTCTAACAGCGTATTGAACTGCAGATCCACACTGTTTGTTGTCGCTCCGGTCTGCTTTACTCCGTCAACGGTTCCGCTCGGCGCGTCTGCCGCATAGACGTTTTGCTTTGCTCCGCCTGCAAGGATGGCAAGCGAGAAAAGCAGTGCCATAACAAACATCATGATATATTGTTTTCTGGTTTTCATTGTAATAACTTTCATAATTTTTTCCCCTTTGCCCGATCTAGCAGATGTTCAAGTGTCTTCCGGATGGAAAATCGTTTGCATCGCCGGATGATCGCGATCACCAGGCGGATCAGCATAATTCCCGGAAAGATAAGAAGCAGAATCTCTACGAATAAGAATGCGGTTGCCACATCCTCATACGCTCTCGCGCGGTTCTCCCAGTACGGATAAACCAGCCCGCTCTTCTTCATGGATCTCTCACCAAACTCCCGCAGCACTTCCCACCGGTGTTTGAGTGAGAACCGGGAAGAATTTTCAACCATTTCGTAGGAGCTTTCATCCAGTCCCATTGCATCCTTTAGCTGGGTTGTTCCAAAGCCTTCTACCGGCGAATTGATCAAAAGCTCGTAGCTTTCGATCGTCAGCGAATCTCCCATCTGTTCTTTTAAGATCTTGTATGACACAAATACCGTCGGTGTATCTTCCTCTGCTGCCTTGGAAAACATGCCAGCCTTGCGGCGGACAACGCCTCGTACCGGATATGCCGCATTGCCGATCGTAATCTCCATCCCGGCAACATCATACGAACCGAACAGCTTCCACGCAACATCCTCGTCAAGTATCACGCCATCCTCATTTAGATCATCGCCGTCAAAATAGTTTCCGGACAGCAGCTCCATCGGATGAAACAGGAAAAAGTCGCCGCCTACGCCCACCGCCCGTTCTGTCGTTGAGGTTCTTGAGCTCTCCAAAGACACCTGACCGATGCTGCTGTATGTATCTACCATGTTTCTTCCTGTCTCTGTATCATCAACGCCGATCGCCGCATCGGAAAGTGCCTGATTAAGCTTATAGCGGATCTGGACGAGCATCTGCTCCGACATTCCGCTGTCACTCTTAAAGAAGCAGGATATTTGGGAGAACGAACCGTCCCCCGTCCATCGCTTCGCAAGCGTCTGGCTCGTCAGCTGACCGGTAATCTTGTGTTCTGCCAGAGCAAGGATCAGCGTGCATAGGACTAAAAGGAC
Source organism: Lachnospiraceae bacterium (assembly GCA_963612015.1). Taxonomy (GTDB): domain Bacteria; phylum Bacillota; class Clostridia; order Lachnospirales; family Lachnospiraceae; genus Roseburia. The sequence goes on from CAVDTR010000010.1 coordinate 7,729, forward strand.
TGCCAGAATGGGGCTTATATACTTTTTTCTATCCAAGCTCCATTCCCCCTATTCTTCGGTTGCAAGTCTTACCATCTGATTTGCCTCTACCGGCTTCGTTGTTGTTGTGATCACATATTCGCCGCCCGTAAGCGCGCCGGTAACTGCCGAACGTGAATCATCGGAGGTAATCACCTCAACGTCCACACGTCTTGCATAGTAACGGTTGCCAAGCGGTGTACTCTTTGCCTCAATGGTCAGGATGAACTTGCCGTTCTTATCCTCCTTGATACTGCTGGTAGGAACGACGTAATCATAGCTTGCGCTCTGCTCGCCGATGGAAACGGTATAGTTGTCACCTGCATTTACATCACCGGACAGTTCACATACCACGATGGTGTTGTCACGGTTGTTCGGATCACGGTGCATGCCGCTTACCTTCGCGGAAACATCGTTGCCATAGTAATTGTACATGATCTCTGCATTGTCCCCGACCTTGATGCGTTTTGCCTGATTTGCGGTTACAGAGAACTGTAAGGTATATGCCTTGTTCTGCGGCTGGATCGTCATGACTGTCTCCTGCGGAGCTGTGGTCTGTCCTGCCGTATACATGATATCTACGATTGTTCCGCTGATTGGCGCGGTGATCTCCGCCGCACTCGCATTCTCTTTGAGCTTTGCCACCTTATCCTCAAGCTTGACAATGGACTCATACTGTGTGCGGAGGCTTACCTCGGAAGAATACTTCTTGCTCAGATTGGTATAGTCATTGGTTACCTGCTCCAGCTCGCGGTTTGCTGCCTCGATCTTGATTGCAAGCTCACTGGATGCGGTCGTATGATCCGTAGAGTTCTTGGCATCGTCAAGATCCTTCTGCGCCTGCGTTGCGATCGCATTCAGCTCATTGTAGGTAGTGGTCGCATCCAGATATGCCTCATACGCAGCCTGCATCTCATTTCTTGCATCCTCAAGCTCGGTTGCGTCCTGCTGGTTGTCGTCCATGTCACCGCCGGTTGTGCTGTCGGAAGAAGCAGCCTTAAGCTCGTCGTAGCGGTCTTTCGCTGTCTGGTATACCGTCTCCTTATTGGTTTTATCTACCTCGGCATCCGCAAGATCCTTCTGCGCCTGCGCATACGCCTTCGTCTCCTCCGATGTATCTACGGTTGAGTTGTCAAGGGATGTCTTTTTCGCATTCAGTTCATTGACCGTATCCTGTGCGGAATTGATCAGCGCCTTTGCCGCGAGAAGTGTGTTCTGCTTATCGGTCAGCGAAACATCCGTCCCGTCCTCGATTGCCTTGCGCTCCTGCGGTGTGATTCCCGCATCCAACACTGCCAGTTCATAATCTCTCTGTGTGGAAAGCAGTGTGTCCTGTGCAGTCGTCAGTTCATCGCTCTCCGTCTCGGTAAGGGTAAACAGCACCGTTCCCTGATCGATCTCCTGCCCCGTCTTTACATTGATAGTTGCAATTTTTCTGCTCTCATTGATGGAAACCGCGTATGTATCGCCTGCAGTCGCTGTTCCGCTTCCACGAACCTTCGAGGTGATGGAATCCCCTGAAATCATCTGTGTACTTACCTCAACAAGCGACCGGTTCATGATCGTGTTTGAGAAAAACGTCAGCACCAGAAGAATTGCCAAAAATACGATTGCAATATTTTTTATTGTATCTTTTCTGTTTTTCATTGTTATCACCTTTCGATCAACCTTTTACGCTTCCCTGATATGCAACACCCTCTACCAAGGATTCCTCGCCGTACAAAAACAGCAGTAAGCTCGGAACCATGTAAATTGTCGCAACTGCAAATGCCAGTCCAACATCCATTGTGTTGATCTTGGACAGGAAAATGGACAATGGATATTTGTCGCTGTCAGAGAAAAACAATAGTGGCTGCTCTACCATATTCCAATAATCTATAAACACCAAAATGGCGCATGTCGTAATAATACTCTTACTGATCGGCAGGCATATCTTTGAAAACTGCTGCCACTCATTTGCCCCATCTATCTTCGCTGCTTCCATGATAGATCCCGGTATTCGTTTCATATACTTCGTAATCAGGTATACCGAAAACGGGGAAAAAATACCCGGAAGCCATATCGACCAGTTGGTATCAATAAGCCCCATCTTCTTCAGCACCAGATAATTCGGAACCAGGGTTACCTGATTCGGCATCATCATCAGTATAATGTAAATAAAGAAGATAATCGCTGCAAGTTTTCCCTTCGTCCGGGTGAATCCATACGAAGCCAGTACTGCAACCACAAGCTGGAAGATCACAATCGGGACAACTAATATAATAGAATTCCAGAACTTTAAAAGATAGTCCGGAGTCTTAAACAACACCGTCAGATACTGGGAAAACGATACCATATCCGGGATCAGCTTCAGATTGACAGTTTTGCCGATAAACGTCTTGCCTCCTGTGTCCGTGGTCTGAAAGATTGCCCCATAATTGGAGGAAATCTCAGCAGAGGACATAAATGAGTTAGCAACCGTAAGAACGATCGGCGTCAGAAACATTACTGCAAGTACCAGCGCGATTATGGTTCGGCATGCAATCCCAATGATGCGCTTTTTCTTTTTGCGTCTCGTCATTCTTCCATGTCCTTTCCATAATGATTCTCTACAACAAGCATGACCGCAATGATCACAATCATAACCATCGACATATAAATTGCTGCGGTTGATAGCTTCTGATAGTCAGCGGATGAGAACGTGTTGTTCATATAATGCTGCAGCATATACATTGCTCCAAAAGGATACTCCCCTGTAAGAAGATAAATTTCACGAAATACCTTAAAGGAATTGATCATTGAAAGGATAATCGTAAAAACGATCATCGGTGATAGATACCGGAGCTTTACATGCCAAAATACACGAAATTTTCCTGCACCGTCAAGCTCTGCGACCTCCACAAGCTCTGCTGGCACATTTCCGAGTGCCGACAAAAACAGGATCATATTATATCCTAAATTCTTCCAAAGAAACAGGATTATAATTACAAAAATTCCCGAGGAGGACTTCAGCCAGTCGGTTCTGGTATCCGTAAAATGCGCCAATATGTTGTTGATCACGCCGTTATAGTCAAATAGGACCTGAAAAATCAATACAATCGATGCAATTGGAACCATAAGCGGTGTCAGAAAGCTGCTTCGCAAAAAGCTGCGAAGTGGCAGCTTTTCATCCAGAAGAAGTGCTAGCAGAAGTCCAAGCACCACCGCAAGCGGAACCGCAATAACAGAAAATATAAGTGTATTATTCACTGCGGTCTGAAACGCTGTGTTTGTGATCACACTCTTATAGTTTTCAAGTCCGACAAATTGCAGGGAGATCGGATTATCCACAAAGGAATAATAGATCACCACGAAAAACGGCAACACAAAAAATAATAGTACCCCGATTACGCTCGGCGCCAAAAAGGCGCCGGCCACGGGGAATCTTTTCTTTCTTTTCATACTACATTGTCTCGCTCAGATAAATCTCAATACGGCTCTGGATGATCGCTGCAACATCTTTTGCAGTCTTCTGTCCGGAGAAGTATGCAGAAGCTTCTTCCTTGATGATATTTAACACACCGGTAGATACTGCACCATTCACCGCGGTACTGTTTAAAATGATGTCCTTAACGGTGTCTACTTCTTCCTGGCTCGGTGCATGAAGCTGTGTCTCAAAGTTGCCCCAGCTATAACTTGAACCTTCGTAGTTTTCCTTATTGGTCGCATCCGCAAAGAAGCTGTCAAACTCAGACTTCAGGATAGATCCGCTGTAATAGTTGCCGCCATGGTAACTTTCATCAGATGGCAGATAGATTTCCCGTAAGAACTCCCATGCCATATCTGTATGCTCGCAGTACTTTGTGATACCGGTAAGGTTACTAAGATTCATCATGGTTCCGTTTCCGGATGAGGTCGGATAGCCAATGTAGGTCAGTTCGTCTCCGAAGATGTTTGAAAGCATCTGCATCTGTGAGAAATCCGGAAGAGAAGTCTGATACAACAGAATCTTGCCTTGATTCATAAGTTCTGTCTCATCGTTATCCTCATCATAGGTATATGACTCTGGGAACAGATTGACCAGCTCCAGCACATTTACAAAATCATCATTATTGAAATTGCAGGTCTTGTTTTCAAGATCGATAAACTCGCTGTATCCGAGACTGATGAAGGTACTGAACGCATCATCCCTTGATGTGTAGCTAAGAAGCTGTGTTCCTGCTTCCTTGGATTCATACAGTTTCTTCATATCTGCAAATGTCCATCCAGGCTCTGTTCCAACATCTGAAACCTTGCCAACCAGTGTGGTCACACCAAAGGAAGTCGGAAGTGCGACTAGCTTGTCATCATAAGTACATGCATTTACGATATTCGAAAGAATCTTATCTGGGCTAAGCTCGGCATCATTTGCCAGAACACTATTTAAGTCAATCAGTAATCCCTTTGCTGCAAAATTCAGCATCTGGCTGTAATCATTAAAGCATACAACATCTATACTGGTATCGGAAACGATTGCTGTCATAAAGGAATCCAGTGCGTCCTGATACTCCACATCACTGCTCCAATCATAGTAAGCATTGAGATTGATGTGATAATCGGTATGCTTCTTATTAAATTCGATTGCCGCATTCTCCATATTATAGTCCGTATAGAATGTAGCTACGTTGATCTGTGTAATCGATTTTGCTTCCTCTTCACTAATCTCAGTCAGCACTGCCAGATCACTGCTTGAGCCGCTGGAAGTCCATGACTGAACATATACCGCAAGCGTTCCGTCAGAAAGAATGTTGTACGCGCCGGTATTGTTGCCAGAAATGTTGCAATCTAACCACTTCAAATATTTTTCCTTGCTCTGTGTCTGTGTATCATAGGTATACAGACCATCATCCCCGCTGTAAAGATATGTGTGATCGTCTAACGCAACACAGTTATTTACAACTCCGCTTCCAATCTTCTGCCCATCTCCTAAGGAAAGTGCATCCGCATCTATCGGTATAAGCTCATAACCGTTGCCATCTGATGCCCAGCTTAAAAATGCACATTTACCATCTGCTGTGGTAAGAAGGCTGGAAACATAGTTTGATTCAAGATCAATCTTGCCGAGCGTATTGCCCTCAGCATCCACCACAAGTATATAGCTTGAGCTGCTGTCATCTGAATAGTCATCCAGTGCAAGATAGACATTCCCTTTCTCATCCGTACCAACTGCATTGCAGTAGCTGATTGAGGTGACCATATCAAGCTTATTCTGATAGACTTGTGCACCTGTAGCATCATACTTTGCAAGATAGAAGCTGGAAACATAATTATCATCTGTTGCCTCATATTTCAAAAGCAGCTCACCATATGTAAGACCATTTAAATTAAGATCACTCTCATTCTCATCCACATACTGTTCTGCTTCCTCATAGGTGCTATAACCCCAATTCGTGTATATGTAATTAACAAAATCTTCTTTTGTTGCATTATCATACTTATCCATATCAACTGTACTCTTATCGAGCTGTCTGACGCTCAAAAAGGCATACATATTGCCCGAATTGTCAACACCGAACTGGTTCAAAGTAGTATTTTCTGCGAATATATCCGCAGTACTGGATTCCGCTGTAAAATATTCTGTGTTCTCGCCCGTCAGAACATCAAGAGAATAGATTGTCTGCTGCGAATAATCATCATTGTATGTAGAATAGTACAGCTTATCACCCTGAAACTTTGCTGTTCCGGAACTTTTCCGGAATGAATCCGGAAGATCACCCAGATAATCTGCTCTGAAATAATGAGCTGCTTCCTCACTCGTGCTTGATGCATTATTCTTTTTTCCAGTATCGCTTTTTCCATCTGAGCCGCTTCCCCCACATGCCGCCAGTGACAGTGCCATACCGGCTGCCAGTGCGATGGAAAATGTTTTCTTAAGCCACATCTTCTTCATTTTTGTCCTCCTAAATTAGCGTTGCTTATTGCCTTTTTAACATATTATGATATAAGTGTCAAAAGTTTTTTCATTGTAACACACGAATTGCTCCGTTCACTTGCAACTCCACAATTCTAGATATCACATTATATATTCAATCGTATATTTATGAACAATTTATGAACGCAAACTTGATTTTTTCTTAAGGGCAACTTAAGTTATTCTTGCGTCCGCTTTTATGTCCAAATAAAGCCTTTATGCAAACTGGCTATTGTATAGATTTGCGTAAAAACCGCCCTTTTTGATCAGACTGTCATGGTTACCCTGCTCGATGATCTTTCCGTCCTTCATCACAAGGATAATATCGGACTCTCGGATCGTTGATAGACGATGTGCTACAATAAAGCTGGTTCTTCCCTTCATCATTGTAAGGAATGCCTTCTGGATACGGATCTCTGTTCTTGTATCGATGGAAGATGTTGCCTCGTCCAAAATCAGCATCGGCGGCAGGCAGAGCATTACACGGGTAATGCAAAGAAGCTGCTTCTGCCCTTGTGACAGATTGCCTCCATCCTCGGTGATCAGTGTGTCATAGCCATGCGGAAGTCTCTTGATAAAGCTGTGTGCATGGGACGCCTTTGCAGCCGCTAAGATCTCCTCCTCCGTTGCATCCGGCTTGCCCATGATAATGTTGTCACGGACAGTTCCACGTTTTAACCACGTCTCCTGAAGCACCATACCATAATTTTTTCTTAGGCTGCTTCTGGTCATCTGCATGATGTCCGTACCGCTGACAGAGATCGTACCGCTGTTGACATCGTAAAAGCGCATCAGCAGGTTGATCAGTGTTGTCTTTCCGCATCCGGTAGGTCCGACGATTGCCACACGCTGTCCCGGTGTTACATGCAGATTGAAGTCCTCGATCAGATGCTGTTCCGGCATATAGGAGAAGGATACATCCTCGATATCCACACGCCCGTCTGCCTGAGTAAGCTCTACCGCATCCCATGCATCCGGCTGCTCCGCAGGCTCCTCGATCAGTTCAAAAATACGGGCTGCACAGGCAAGCGCGTTCTGTAACTCCGTGATGACACCGGAGATCTCGTTGAACGGCTTCGTATACTGGTTTGCATAGGTCAAAAAGCAGGATAACTGTCCGACAGAGATGCCGTTGCCGCTGATTGCGGACAGTGCACCTGTGATTCCGACCCCCGCATATACAAGGCTGTTTACAAATCGTGTGGACGGGTTGGTAAGGCTTGAGAAGAAGATCGCGCGCAGAGAATACTTCTGTAATCTTCCGTTGATCTCATCGAACTGTTCTAATGCCTCATCCTCATGATTAAATGCCTGTACGACCTTCTGGTTACCGATCATCTCCTCGATCAGCGCGGTCTGCTCTCCTCTGGTCTTGGACTGTAACTGGAACATGGAGTAGGTCTTATTTGCAATGAAGCTTGCAACAAATAAGGAAACCGGTGTGATAAGAACAACCACCAGTGTGATTTTTACGTTGATCGTGAGCATAAAGATCAGGGTTCCGATGATCGTCGCCACGCCGGAGAACAACTGGGTAAAGCCCATCAGAAGTCCATCCGCAAAGGTATCGACATCCGCGATGATACGGCTGACCATATCGCCGTGGGAATGACTGTCAATATAGGAAAGCGGAAGCTTTTCAAGCTTCTTGAACGCATCGGTACGGATGTCTCTTACGATTCCGTAGGTCATGCGGTTGTTGCAGGTGTTCATCAGCCACTGTGCCACACCGGTGATCAGTGCAATGACTCCCGCCTTGGTCAATATGGAAAGGATTCCGTCAAAGTCCACCAGCCCCTTGTCAACGATCAGGTCGATCGCCCGTCCAGTCAGGATCGGGAAATAGAGGGTAAGTGCCACGCTGATCGCAGCAAATATAAGGGATAAAATTAAAAGAGGAATATATTTTCTCATATATCCGAATACTTTGCGCAGGGTCTGCATCTGTCCCTGCTTCTTTTTCTTATCGGTTGTGCTCATTTGCCAGGTCCTCCTTCTTAAACTGAGACTCGTAGATCTCACGGTATACCTCACAGGTATTTAACAGTTCGTCGTGTGTTCCGATACCAACAGCCCTGCCATCATCGAGTACCATGATCTGATCCGCAAACTGGATGGATGAGGTTCTCTGTGAAACGATAAAGATTGTTTTCTGTCCCTGCAGATTCTTAAGTGCGGCGCGCAGTCTCGCGTCAGTCGCGAAGTCAAGCGCGGAGGCACTGTCGTCCAAGATCAGGATATCCGGATCTTTTACGATTGCTCTTGCGATGGTAAGTCTCTGCTTCTGTCCGCCGGAAAGGTTCTTTCCGCCCTCCTCGATCTTCTCATCAAGTCCAGCGCTCTTGCCCTTTACAACATCGACTGCCTGTGCAGCCTCAAGCGCTTTCCACAACTGCTCTTCCGTTGCGTCCGGATTGCCCCAGAGAAGATTCTCCCGGATGCTTCCGGAGAAAAGTACCGCCTTTTGCATAACGATACCGATCTTGTCGCGCAGGCTTGTAAGGTCGTATGCGCGCACATCCTTTCCATCCACATAAAGTGCACCGGAGGATACGTCGTAAAAACGTGGAATCAGGTTGACAAGTGAAGATTTTCCGGAACCGGTTCCACCGATGATTCCGATCGTCTGTCCTGCCTTGACCTGGAGGTTGATGTCCGTAAGGGATTCCTCGGTCGCTCCCGCGTAGGTCATGCCAACGTGGTCGAACACCACGCGCTCATCCCCACTCCATGTTGCATTGGTATCGTCAAAGGCTGCCTGTACCTCTTCCAGTGATGAGGTAGTGTCCAGTATCTCCTCGATACGGTTTGCACATGCAAAGCTCTTTGTCAGGTTGATGATCAGGTTTGCCAGCTTGACAAGCTCCACAAGGATCTGTGACATGTAGCTTACCAGTGCCACAACCTCACCCTGTGTGATGATTCCGTCAAATACCTGTCCACCGCCGATCCAGATGACCGCAATGATCGAAATATTGATGATAATGTAAGTCAGCGGATTGGTCAGCGCGGAAAGACGTCCGACAACCACCTGCATATTAGTCAGGAAATTATTGCTCTCCTCAAAAGCGGCACTCTCGTCCGCTTCTTTGTTAAATGCTCGTATAACTCTTGCTCCCGCAAGATTCTCTCTGGTGTGTCCCAATACCACATCCAGACTTCCCTGCACCTTCTTGTAAAGCGGCATGGTAAGTGCCATGACACCGAAGACAACGATAGAAAGCAGTGGTATGGTAACCACAAACACCAGTGCAGCCTTCACGTCCACCGTAAACGCCATGATCATTGCGCCGAATACGATAAACGGCGAGCGGAGGAACAGACGTAGCAGCATATTCACGCCGGACTGCACCTGGTTGACATCACTTGTCATACGGGTGATCAGTGTTGAGTTGCCGATCGTGTCCATCTCCGCAAATGAAAGTGTCTCCACATGCGAAAACAGGGAGTGACGCAGCTTGGTAGACACTCCGACCGCAGCCTTCGCCGAAAAATACTGTGCCGTGATTGAACAGGTCAGTCCGATCATCGCAAGTACAATCAGAATGCCGCACATCTTAAAAATGAACGGTTTGTCCGAATTTGCAATTCCCTTGTCAATGATCGATGCCATTACAAGCGGAACGATCAGCTCAAAGGAGGCTTCCAGCATCTTAAACAAAGGAGCCATCACTGCTTCCAGCTTGTAATCTTTCAAATACTTCAGTAGCTTTTTCATTTTTTCTTCCTCTCAGATTCTTGTAAATATTTCCAAACCGATATTATATCAGTTTCCATATAAGTACACAAGTATACCTATTTTTCTTTTATACTGGAACTTTTGGACTGACTATGTTATACTTTGTCTAAATAAAGTAAATTGTTACTGTTTCACACAGATATAACAAATCATATTTGGAGAAAATTATGCAGATAAACGAATCATCCGAGAACTATCTCGAAACAATCCTTGTTTTAAGCCGGAGGCTTCCGGTTGTACGTTCCGTGGATATCGCCAATGAGCTTGGCTTTAAGAAATCAAGTGTCAGCGTCGCGATGAAGAACCTCCGCGAAAAGAATCACATTACTGTTACCGATGCCGGATTTATCTATCTGACAGACGAAGGGCGCAAGATCGCCGAGATGATCTATGAACGACATGAGATGATCTCCGGCTTTTTGGAGAAGCTTGGTGTCTCCAAGGAAGTTGCCGCCGAGGATGCCTGCCGCATCGAACATGTCATCAGTAAGGAGAGCTTTTCCGCGTTGAAGCAATTCATTCTTTCCATGAAATAACACGCAATACTCCTATATAAAAATTCCCACAGCCATATGCTGCGGGAATTTTTTATTTATATATTGTTACAGAGTCTCTGCTCTTATTTTTTCCATTTTCAGTTAGCTTCAAGCGCTGCGCAAAGCCGTGACAGACCATCCTTGATTTTCTCCTTCTGACATGCAATGTTCATGCGCAAAAAACAGCTTCCGCTCTTACCATACTCAACGCCGTCAGACAGATAAAGTCCGGTTTTCTTTCGGATATATCCAGCCAGTGCGACAGAATCTGTCATGCCAAGGAAACCGCCCTCGCGGTTCAAAAGCGCGCTGCAATCCAGCCACAGCAGATAGGTTGCCTCCCCTGCTACGACCTTTACACCGGACAGCTCTTTTGCGGTAAACTCCTCCACCATGCAGCGGTTCTCCCAGATATAGGCGCGAAGCTCGTCCAACCAGTCCTCACCGCTTGTAAACGCAGCGATCGTGGCAGCCATCGCAAAAGCATTCGGCTCCGCCACCTCGTCGGTGTTTAATCCGCGCCATACCTTATGGCGCAGCTGCGGATTCGGCACGCTTACCGCGGCAGTCTGGATGCCAGCCAGATTGAAGGTTTTTGTCGGAGCGATACAGGTGATGCTGATCTGTTTACACGTCTCTGACGCAGATGCAAACGGGATATATTCCGTTCCCGGCTTCGTAAGATCACAATGGATCTCATCGGCGATCACCGTGACATGATGCTTTTCGCAAAGCTCCCCGATATGCGCAAGTGTCTGTCTGTCCCAGATCTTTCCGATTGGGTTGTGCGGATTGCATAAAATCATAAGCGTGGTCTGCGGATCGGCAAGCTTCTCCTCAAGATCTGCAAAGTCGATTGAATATACTCCATCCTCATAACACAGCGGGCTTTCCAACACCCGGCAGCCGTTGTTGATGATCGAGTTAAAGAAAATATTGTATACCGGTGTCTGGATCAGCACATTCTCGTTCGGGGTGGTCAGCTTGCGCACGATGCTTGAAATTGCCGGAACCACGCCGGTACAAAAGATCAGCCAGTCCTTCTCCATCCAGAATCCGTGGCGTCTGCCCCACCAGTTCCGGTATGCCTCATTCCATTCCTCCGGCACGATAGAATACCCAAACGTTCCATTGTCCAGCCGCCTCTTCATTGCCTCGATGATCGATGGAGCCGTCTTAAAATCCATATCGGCAACCCACATCGGAAGCTCGTTGTCCGCAACGTCCCACTTTAAGGAATAGATCTTTGTTCTGTCTGTCGGTTCATCAAAATTATACTTCAAAATACGTTCTCCTCATCTCATATCGTCTATCCGCCTGCCACTTAAAGTCACATCGTATTCTGCCACATCCACTTTGCAGCTGGCGGGTATTGCTTAGTTTGCGCCCGTAACGGTTATAACGGTCTTGGACGGATCGATCTTGTCCTTCTCCATGATAAGCTCGCCGATCTCGCCTGCCGTGATCGTTCCGGAGGTCGGGTTGATCACGCTGTCAACCTTGCCGTTGATCTGCACGTCGCAGGTCGAATATTCAAACGCGAGCGTTGTGTTGATGAGCTTGCAGTTTTTCATCACAAGATTATCAATATAGCACATACCCTGAAGGCTCTCGATCGTACAGTTGATCAGCGTCAGGTTCTTTGCATTCCAGCCTAAGTATTCACCGGAGATAAAAGAATCGTATACGGTGACATTCTCGCTGTTCCAGAAGGCATCCTTGCTGAGCAGCTTAGAATTGCGTACCGTCATGCTGCGCACGCCGTCAAAAGAATAGTTGCCTATCAAAGAAAAATCGTTCAGTTCCAAATTGCTGCAATTCATCGCGAAATAATCGCCCTTTGCGCTCACGCGGTCGATCTTTACATTGTTGCAGCTCCACAAGGTTTCCTCCGCATCCGTAAAGGTTACATTGTCAAGTGTCAGCCCGTTGCAGCGGCGGAAATTCTTCGGTGCCTCGATAAGGGCATTTTTCACCTCGATATTGTCCGTATACCACACGCCCGCACGCGCCATATTAAACCAGTAACAGTCCGTTGTCTTAACGTCCTTACAGTACCACAGCGGATATTTCCAGCGGAACATGCTGCCCTCCACCTCGATATCGCTGCTCTCCTTAAGCGGAGACTCTCCATCCTCAAAAATGGAATCCACTACTTTTATATGATGGCTGCCGAATAACGCACGCTCACCGGTCAAACGTTCCTGCTTTATGATCTTCTTTTCGTCCATTTTGTTTCCTCGTCTTTCTGTATAGCATTCTTTTCTATTTTACCACTTGATCACCCTTGTTGCAATCTTCTCACGAAAACAGATGTCATGGTTCACCAAAAGCATCGTCGGGCAATACTTAAGAATCAGCTTCTCGATCAGCACCTTTTTCTTCTGCCCCTCCGAAAAATCCTCCATCGGCTTTAAAAACTGCACACGCTCCATATCAAGCTGCCGCAAAAGTGCAAACAGCAGGCTCTCATCCAGATTCCGCTTCCTGCAGAAATCCGTCAGGCTTCCCCGCAGAAACGAGGTATCCTGATTGATATAGGAGATCACAAGCCCGGATGCAACTTCAAGGATTCCATCTTGTATGACTGGATTATTTTGTGCGCTTTCCGCGGATTTATCCGATGCTGCATTGCTTTGCGCAAGGGTCGCCTTTTAATTTTCCGATAAATCCCAGTTTCCAGTTCGTGTCCATCGAAAAGGATACCTTCTCAAAAATATAGCCAAAGCTTCCCTCGTAGCCAAACGTCAGATTTGTAACATTGATCTGTGCCATATATGCATTCCCCCTTTGATCTCTATCAAGTCCCTTTTTTAAGCCGCCATCCAGACGATTTTTCCTGTCAAAACAAAAAGGAACCCTCTGTTGCCAAACGGTTCCAAATTCCCGGTATTCCTCAAACTCAATAAAATTAATCAAAAAAAGAGCGGAAATGAGAATCCAATCCACTTTTGGCAACATGAACAAACAGTAAGCCTTTGCCTACTGTAAAGCAACCGCATCATGTTATACAAAAGTCGATTATCTTCTCATCCTTTCACCCCTCTCCGATTTTCTTTATGGATACGGCACACGCCGCATAGTATCTACCTGTCTTAAACAGATGGATACCTTCTATCACCGTATATGCTATAACGCAAGGGCGGTTCTTACCACTATATCACACACGGATCGTAAACTGCACGACCTCCTGCCCGGTCAACTCCCTACTCCTTGCATCCGGCTGGCTTCCACCGATATAGATGTGATATACGCCCGGATTTAAGGTCTTTTTCCCGGATTCATCACAGAGCATAAAAAGCTCTCTCTTTAGAGAAATCTCGACTGTCTTTTCCTCACCCGCCGTAAGCGAAACCTTATCAATCCGCCTCAACTGCGGGTTCGGCGCTCCGTCAAGCTCGGCTCCGATGTAGGTCTGGATTGTCTCTGTGCCATCCATCCTGCCGGTATTCTTCACGCATACCCTGCAACGGATCTCCTGTCCGTCCTCCAGCGAGCCGGACAACAGCTCGGCTCCGCTGTATGCAAACGAGGTATAAGACAGTCCGAAGCCAAACGGAAACAATGCCTTCTGTTTCATATAGCGGTAGGTTCTTCCCTGCATGGAGTAGTCCTCGAATGCCGGAAGCTCCTCTGTGGAGCGATAGATGGTGACCGGGAGCTTTCCCTGCGGGTTCGCCTCCCCGAACAGGATCTGTGCGATCGCCGTTCCTCCCTGCGCGCCCGGATACCAGCCCTGAAGGATTGCATCGAGGTGCTCTTCCTCCCACGCAATACTCATCGCGCTGCCCGACATCAGGACAAGGATCACCGGCTTGTTGCTCTCCTTTGCCACTTTTAAAATATCATGCTGCAATCCCGGCAGCATCAGGTTCGGCTTGTCGCCGCTTCCGTACTCGTTGCCGGCATCGCCCTCTTCGCCTTCAAGGGTTGCGTCCAGTCCCATCACCGCAATAATGACATCGCTCTCCTCGCAGACTCCGCGCACTTCTGCCTCGCGGTCATTTCGCATGGCAAGACCACTGGTTCTGTCCTTGTACAGATGGCAACCCTCCGAATAGAGTACCCGCACCTCGTCACCGAGGTAGTCCATGATTCCCTCTAGGACGGTCACATAGCGCGATGCCGTTCCCTCATAGTTTCCGGTCAGTGCGTTGCGGCTGTTTGCATTCGGACCGATCACGCCCACCGTGTGAAGCTTCGTCTTGTCCAGTGGAAGGATGTTGTCTTTATTTTTTAAGAGAACAACAGATCTTTTACTTACATCAAGATTTAATTTTCGCATTTCCGGTGAATCCACAACAGTATATGGGATCGCATCATACGGGTTATCCCCCTGCGGCTCAAATGCCCCAAGCATCATCCGCGAGGTCAGAAGCCGTGTGACCGCCTCATCCAGACGTTCTTCCTTTACAAGTCCCTGCTCCACCGCCTGCGTCAGATAAAGATACAGATTGCCGCAGTTTAGATCACAGCCACTGTTCATCGCAAGCGCCACCGACTCCACCGGATTTTTGGTCACCAGATGGTGTTCGTGGAAATCCCTGATTGCCCAGCAGTCCGATGTGACATGCCCCGCAAAGCCCCATTCATCCCGAAGCAGCTCGGTCAGCAGATGGTAGCTGCCACAGCACGGCTCTCCGTTTGTCCGGTTGTAAGCGCCCATGACCGTCTCGACCTTTGCCTCCTTCACGCAGGCTTCAAATGCCGGAAGATACGTCTCCCCAAGGTCTTTTTCGCTGACGACTGCATCAAAGGAATGACGCAGGCTCTCCGGTCCGCTATGTACCGCAAAATGCTTGGCGCAGGCAGCCACCTTCAAAAACCGCTCATCATGACCCTGCAAGCCCTCGATATAGCGCACGCCAAGTCTGCTGGTCAGGTACGGATCTTCCCCGAAGGTCTCGTGTCCTCTTCCCCATCTCGGATCGCGGAATATGTTGATATTCGGTGCCCACATCGTAAGCCCCTTGTAAATATCCGAATCATGCCCTCTCTGCTGCATGTTAAACTTCGCCCGCGCTTCCGTGGAAACCGCATCGCCGACCTTTTCAAGCAAATCTTCGTCAAACGTTGCTGCCATGCCGATCGCCTGCGGAAAAACGGTCGCTGTGCCGGCGCGCGCAACCCCGTGCAGTGCTTCGTTCCACCAGTTGTACGCCTTGATCCCCAGTCGTTCGATTGCCGGAGACTGGTACAGTGTCTGCGACACCTTCTCCTCCAGCGTCATCTGCTCCACCAGCGCACACGCCCGTGCCCGGTATTCTTCCCGCTTCTTGTCGTTTCGCGTTACTTCCATAAAAACCCTCCTTCTGCTTTTAGCAAATCCCCATTCCCTCATATTGTCAAAATCTCATTTTCAAAGCCGCACGTCCGCAAGGATATGCCGCCTCACATACATGATTACATAAACTGTGCAAAAATGCTCGCCCCGATCACGGTCAGTATTCCCGCAACACCGATTGACAGGCTGCTCATCGCGCCTTCCGTCTCTCCCATCTCAAGCGCTCTTGCCGTTCCGACCGCATGTGCGGAGGTTCCGATCGCGATCCCCTTTGCGATCGGCTCTGTGATCTTTCCGACCTTGCAGATAAACGGTGCGATCACGTTTCCGACCACGCCGGTAATGATGATGATCGCCGCCGTAAGCTCCGTGTAACCGCCCATCTCCTCGGACACGCCGATACCGATCGCGGTCGTGATGGACTTCGGCAGGAAGGTCACATACTCCTCATGGGTAAATCCGAACAGGATCGCCATGAGAAGGATGCACACAAGACTTGTCAGTACGCCCGTTGTGATTCCGGCAAAAATTGCTTTCCAGTTGTCCTTCAACAGTCCGATCTTCTCATATAACGGTACTGCCAGACAGACCGTTGCCGGTGTAAGCAGCCACGTCAGGATATTTGCCCCTTCGTTGTAGGTCTCGTAGTTGATACCTGACACTACAAGCACCGCGATCGTGATCGCGATCGAGATGAGCAGCGGATTAAAGATCGCTTTTTTAAATTTAGATTTAATTACGCATCCAAGTCCGTAGGCTAACAAACTAAGGATGATTCCAAAATAGACAGACTCCTCAATAAAGCTCATGACTTTTTCTCCTTTTTGATGATCCACTGTGTCACTCTTCCGGATACAAACATCACGCAGACTAAGGACACAACCGTCACGATGGTATACGGGATGATGCGCGACTGTATCATCCCCCACGAATTGATCAGTCCGGCCGCCGCCGGAATGAACATCATCGGCATGATCTCGATCAAAAAGGTCGCCGTATCTTTGACATCCTCCACCTTGATCGCCTTACTTCCCAAAAGCACCAGCATCAGGACAAGCCCGTATATGCTTGCCGGGACCGGAAGCGGGATCAGGTAATGCATCAGCTCTCCCACAAAGGAGATCGCAAGGATGATTCCAAACTGTTTTACATATTTCATTTATCTTTCCTCCTACAAAATCAGCAGTCCAATCATAGTGTAAAAATGCCCGTTCTACAAGATGCATTTTACCCAAAATAGGAGGAAAACTTACCGGATTGTATGTCAGATTTTCTATAAAGCGCCGTACAGCTCCAGATTCTTCTGCGTCGAGCCTCCGTTTAAGAAATAATAGCTGATGCCCGCCTGTCCCTCGGTGTAGATATATGGTCCGTACACCGGGATTCCGCAAAACAGTACGGTCTTGTCGCAATCGACCGCGATCGCGTACCCCTCCTTGGAGAGAACGAGCGGCATCCGAAGCTGCCTGCCTCCGAAGGAAATGTATCTCGCTTTCTTATCCAGATCCATCAGGTCGGTTGCAAGGATTCCTTTCGCCTTTAGCTTCTCATTCTTTCCGAAGGCAAAGAAGTTCCAGCACTCCGTCCCGTCAATAAGCCTTGGCTCTGTCAGCCGCTCGCTGAGGAGCGGTTTTTTATCCGCGCCCAGAAACTGCACAGCACCATCCGTCTTATTGATATGGACAATAAGCTTTGCTGTTGCGACCTCCACCACGGACGGGGATTCCTTTGCCGACCACTTCACCGGGTGTCCGGAAATGTTCTTTGGCAGTTTTACCTCTGCTCCTTCTGCTCCGCTCTTTGCAAAAGCGATGTGTACGGCAGCGTCATCCACCGGTGTGATGGTAAGCACGCCGTATCTGCTGGTCAGTGCCAGCGAGGTCTTGGTCTTTTTCACCCAGCGCACGGCAACATCCGGTCTGGTATGCCCCTTGACCGCAAGCGCTAAGTTATCCGGCTGCTCCCCATATTTATACGGAGACTCATTTATTTTCTGCGCGCCATCCGTTTCTGCAGCCCGACGCTTATCTGCCCCTGCTGCTTTCTGTCCGTCTTGCTGCCTTTTCACGCTCTGTCCGTTCCGTGCATCCGTCATCTGACCTTGCACGCCCGCAGCGCCTACACTCTGTTTCTGCATCGCAAGCTCCAGTGCAGCCTTGCCAACCGGCATCTCCTTCTCTTCCGGCTTGATCGTGATGCGCTTCGGTCCTATATAATCCCTCTGATGCATCTCGCGTCTGCCGTCCGCCTTTTGCTGTGCGAGTGCTTCCTTCGCCGTGATCGTCCGGTGCTGTTCCTCGTCCTCCTGCAAAGCATCCGCCTCAAATTCTTCCAGGTGCTTATTCTTCGGCGCCTGCGTTGCAATCAGCGGTGTGAGTGATCTCTGATAGAGGACGGCAAGCTCATGCAATGCGCGCGTCGTGGTCACATACAGCATCTTGACATGCCCGTTGTCGTTTGGATACTTTTCCTCCGACGGATCAAAGATCAGCACCGCATCAAACTCCAATCCCTTTGTATACACGACCGGAAGTACCATGATCCCGGCTCCAAACGTTGTCTCCTCCCCGGTCAGATCCTTGATCGGAACATACGCCCGCAGTTCCTTTGCAACGCGCTCTGCCTCGTTTTCCTCCCTGCAGATCACAGCGAGCGTCTCATAGCCCGCGCTTTTCCATTTCAAAAGCATATCCACGCATGCCTTGATCAGCGCCCCGCGCTCCCAGATGTATTCGACTTTCACCGCAGCTCCATGCCGGATGATCGGCTCGACCGGATAGATGGAAAAATCCCCGTGCCGCAAAATCTCCGTTGCAAACTCCGCGATCTCCACCGTGTTGCGGTAGCTTTTCCGCAGCAGGCAGAATTTATCATAATCCCCGGTAAGGATCAGCTTCTTAAGCTCCTCCCAGTCGTTTAATCCATATTGGAAGTGGATGTTCTGTGAGGTATCGCCCATGATTGTGTAGGTACAGCCCCTCATACAATAATGAAGCGATGCATACGCCATCATTCCGAAATCCTGCGCCTCGTCGATGATCACATGCGTTGCCTCGCGCACCGGATCGATCTCCTTGATGCGCTTGTACAGATAGGCAAGCGCCGCCAGATCATACACATCAAATGCGTCCTCCGGAATATCGATATCGTATCCGTTCAGCCGCTGACTTAGGAGAAAATCCCGGTACAGCTCATAGAGCGAGCCCTTCCATTCATCCTTCCCGTAGTAGAAGCGGTAGCGTTTTTCCAGCGCCTTCTTCTCCTCCGGCGTGAAGGAGACATTTTTCCCCAAGATTTCATTCTCGTACTTGGAATAGAGGATCTCATTCAGCATCAGTCGCTTGCTCTGCATGGACATAAGCGGATTCGACGCAAGATAGGTCTCGATCATGTTGCTTCCGACAAGAAGCACGCCCGTTTTCTCCATGTAAACCGGATCTGCCGGAATTTCCCTCCGCTCATAGTCCTTGCAGAACGCCTCCAGCTCCGAAAACCACTGCATTTTTCCTTTTACGCTGTTGCGCACATCATTCTTATCGACACTGCGCACCGCATATTTATCCGCATCCCAGTCCTCATACAAAAGCCGTATAAAAAGCTGTTCCATCGTCATCTGCCTTGCGCCGTAGACATCCAGCTCCGGCAGAACACCCATGATATAATTCAGCAGAATCCGGTTGCTTCCTATAATATAGAAGTCCTCCGGGTGGAACTCATCCGCATAGTTGTACAGGATGTAGGAGATCCGGTGCATCGCTACCGTGGTCTTGCCGGAGCCTGCCGCACCCTGCACGATCATGTTTGTCCTCGGCGAACGGCGGATAATGCGGTTCTGCTCCTTCTGGATCGTTGCGATGATCTCTCCGAGCACCTCCGTCTTATTTTTCGACAGATACTTTGTCAGAAGGTCATCGTTTGCCACCACATCAAGATCGTAAAAATCCTTCAGCCTGTCATCCTCGATCTCATAGCTTCTCTTGCGCCTCAAATCGATCTCGTAGGTTCCCTCGGAGCTTACCGTATAGGTTCCGCGTCCCATCGCATTCTCGTAATACACCGAAGCAACCGGCGTGCGCCAGTCGATCACCGCCGGCTCCATGTCCTCCCGCGCGATCCCGACTCTTCCTATATAATAGGATTCTTCCTGCCTGCCATTTGCATCACAGAAATCGATCCGCCCGAAATACGGCTTCTTACATGCCTTCTCATGGCGCGAAAGGTTGTTCATTGCCTCTCTTAACTGTGCTTTGGCATTGTTCCACAGAAACAGCCCTTCCTTGTCCCCGGTGCTGTTTACATGCTCCATGATGTCAGCAATATCACCATTTAACTGTGTGATGCGCTCCTTCTCCCGCTTAAGGTTATGCCGTGCCAGCGCGATCGTCTCTGAAAGATGCTGTTCTTCCTCCGCCCGCGTTGTGCCGTGTACCGGACAGCCACCCTGCGTCCTGTTTTCTTCCATAAAACCCTCCCCTCTGTATCCGCTTTTTCTTTTCCTCCCCAGATCATTGTCCGTTTTTTCTAAATAGGGATATATAGTATACCCGATTTTTTGTGATTTGCAAACAAAAATTCACAGTCCATTGACTTATTCGCTTGCTGACGTGCGAAGCGCGACACGAGGAGCGATCGGTTATTAGGGCGATGAAGAGATCGAGCAGATTATCGCAGAGAGTTCTAAGGCATTGAGCGAGTCCTCACAGCTTCAGGTAGAGGCTATGGAGCAGGCAGATGCAGGTATCACAAGAATCTCCGAGATTGTCCAGAACAACTCCGCTACCAGCCAGGAGCTTTCCTCCGCCATCGCTGTATTCTCCTGAATAACTGCGGCGATCTGGTTGGCAGCCTCTGTAACCTGTCCTAAGGACTCTGACTGTCTCTGGGATGCCTCCGCACTCTGTGCTGCAAGAACACCGACCTGCGTTGCCACAACAGAGAATCCTCTTCCTGCTTCCCCGGCTCTTGCCGCCTCAATGGAAGCGTTCAGTGCAAGTAAGTTCGTCTGGTCTGCAATATCATTGATCGTATTGATAATGGAACGGATCTGTAAGGATGTCTGGTTGATCGTCTCCATCGCGCCCTCTGTCAGCGACTGTGCACCATCCGAGATCTGTGCCGCATTAGAAGCAACCATCTTCTGGATGATGTCCGCCTCCACCTTATCAACTACCTTTTTTTGTTTTTCCCTTTTCTATTTATTTCTGTTCCCGCACACCGGTCAGATCCTTTATGATCTCTCCTGCCATGATAAGCCCTGCCACAGCCGGAACGAATGCGGTGCTGCCCGGAATATCCCGGCGCTCCGTACACTTGTGCGCAGCCCCCGGCGGACAGATGCAGTTGGTTCTGCAGCTGATTCCCATATCCTCGACCGGGCGTGTCGGCTTCTCATCGGAAAAGACGACCTTCAGCTTCTTGACACCACGCTTTTTCAATTCTCTTCGCATGACTTTCGCCAGCGGGTCCATCGTTGTCTGATAGATATCCGCGACCTTGAAACGGCTCGCATCCAGCTTGTTGCCTGCTCCCATCGCGCTGATGACCGGAACACCGAACTGCTTTGCCCGCATGATGATCTCAAGCTTTGCCGTGACGGTATCCACCGCATCCACCACATAGTCGTACTCCTCAAACGGAAAATCGGCCGCGTTCTCCGGCAGGAAAAAGCACTTGTGTATGCGCACATCCGCCTTCGGATTGATGGAAAGGATGCGATCCTTCATGACATCCACCTTGTATTTGCCAACGGTCTCGCGTGTTGCAATGATCTGCCGGTTTAGGTTCGTCAGGCACACCTTGTCATCGTCGACCAGATCGAAAGCACCTACGCCGCTTCGCACAAGCGCCTCGCACACATATCCGCCAACTCCGCCGATCCCAAACACGGCAACTCTCATGTTATGAAGCTTCTCGATGGATTCCACCCCGAAAAGCAGACTTGTTCTCGAAAACTGATTTAACATATAAACCTCACTTTAAAAAGCGGATACGTTTCCGTATCCGTTTGTATTCCTACTTGTTCAGTAGCCTTTATTGTAGCCGCATTTTGAGGCTTTGTCAAATTCTGTATCTATAAAATCGACCGGATTCTCCGCAAACACTCCTCCACGATGCTTCTCGGTGCGGCAACATTGATCCGCTGGAAGCCCTTTCCGGTGTCGCCGAAGATCTTGCCGCTGTCAAGCCAGAGCTTTGCCTCGTGGATGATGCGCCGGTCTAACTCCTCGGCATCGATTCCCGTTCCACGGAAATCCAGCCACATCAAGTAAGTGCCCTCGCCCTCGATCACGTTCACCCCCGGCAGGTTCTCCTTCGCATAGAGCTTGACGTAAGCGATATTTTCCCTTATATACGCAAGCATATTCTGATACCATTCGTCACCCTTCATGTACGCAGCCTCCACCGCCACAAGTCCGAGCGTGCCAAGCTGGCTGATCCCGGCGGCATCCACCTCATGCTTAAACTTTGCCCGCAGCTTTGCGTTTGGGATAAAGATATTGGACACCAGCATTCCTGCCAGATTGAAGGTCTTGCTCGGAGATGTACAGATCACGCAGATGTCCTCATACTCCTTCTTGACCGAGGCAAACACATGATGTGTACCCGAAAACACAAAGTCGTTGTGGATCTCGTCACTTACCACCGTCACCCCGTGCTTTAAGCAGATATCGCCAAGCCTTGTCAGTTCTTCCTCCGTGAATACCCTGCCGCTTGGATTATGCGGATTGCAGAGCAAAAACAGCTTGATATCGTGCGCGATGATCTTCTCCTCAAAATCTGCAAAATCGATGTGATAACGATTGTCCTCGCCCAGATACAGGTCGCTGCTTACCACCACGCGCCCGTTATCGCGGATGACCTCGGAAAACGGATAGTACACCGGCTGCTGGATCAGCACCGCGTCATTTTCCTCCGTGTACGCCTTTACCGCCATCGCAAGTGCAAACACAACGCCCGGTGTCTTTATCATCCAGTTAGGCTTTATCTCCCAGTTGTGATGGCGCTTCATCCAGCCTGCAACCGCCGCAAAATAATCCTCCTGCGTCTCGGTGTAGCCAAAGATTGCCTGCTTTGTCCGCTCGATCACGGCATCCTCCACATAGGAGGAGGTCTGAAAATCCATATCCGCCACCCAAAGCGGCAGGACATCCTCCGGCAACCCTCTTCTCTTTGCAAAATCATATTTCAAGCAATCCGTGCCTTTCCGGTCACGAATCGTATCAAAGTCCAGATTTCTCTCTGCCATGTCTTCTCTCCCTCGTTTCTATCTGCCGCTTACGAAAGCTTTGCAAAAACAACGGACAATTCCGCAATCAGATCCTTACAGTCCTCAATCCCGGTCGAAAGCCGGAGCGTGCAAGGCGTGATCCCGTTTTTCAGACGCACCTCCTCCGGGACATCCGCATGTGTCTGTGTCACCGGATAGGTGATGAGCGTCTCCACGCCGCCAAGACTTTCCGCGAAACGGATCAAGCGCACATTTGCAAGGATCTCCTTCGCATGCTCCTTTGTGTCGACGTTAAAGGTCAGCATCGAACCGAAGCCTCTCGCCTGCTTTTTCATAATGTCGTACCCCGGATGCTCCTTTAGTCCCGGATAATATACTGCCGTTACCGCCGGCTGCTCTTTCAGCCAGCCTGCGATTTCAAGCGCGTTCTGCTGTGCACGCTCCATGCGGATGCCAAGCGTCTTGATCCCGCGCAGGATCAGCCAGCTGTCAAACGGTGCAAGCCCTGCCCCGGTCGTCTTGATCAAAAAGCGCAGCCGCTCTCTCACCGCCTCGTTATTCGTCACAATAAATCCGGCAAGAGTATCGTTATGTCCGCCCAAAAACTTTGTTCCGCTGTGGATCACGATATCAGCGCCAAGTACGAGCGGATTCTGAAAATATGGAGAAAGGAATGTATTGTCAACGATCAGAAGGCAGTTATGCCGCTTTGCAGCCTTTGCGATCTTTGCGATATCCGCCACTCTCATCATCGGGTTGGTCGGTGTCTCCAGATAGATTGCCTTCGTGTTCTCCCGGATATAAGGCTCTACGTCCTCACCGGAGCAATTGACATAGGAAATGTCGTAATGATTTTTCTTGGAAATATTGTCAAACAGACGGATGCTGCCGCCGTAGAGATCCTCCTCCGCGATCACATGGTCGCCCGGCTCAAACAGCTCCATAAGCAATGAAATCGCAGCCATTCCGGTAGAAAGCGCAAATGCGTCGATCCCACCTTCAAGCCCTGCAACAACCTTCTCCAGATGCTCCCTGGTCGGGTTCTGCAGCCGGCTGTAATCATAGCCGGTACTCTGTCCCACGCCCGGATGCGCATAGGTTGCGGTCTGATAGATCGGGTAGCTGATCGCACCGTAGTGCTCAAGCTTTCCCTCATCCTCTTCTAAATGCAAACATCGCGTATTGATTCCTCTTTCCATCGTAAGTCTCCTGCCTCGTATTTTACAATTTCTGTGGTTCTTCTCCGCCACATCTCCTGCCAAAATACTAGCATCAAACTGCGTGTTTGCATAATCCGAATATCTTATTATGGCATATAGGTAAAAGCTATAACTAAGCCTTGTTTCTTACCACTCCGGTCACTTCATCCCAGTGGTCGAGCACATATCGTCCGACGATCGGATCGTACATCTTACCGAGATTCTTCTCGATCTCCTCATAGCAGTACGCAAAGTCATGTGCCTTGCGGTAGCAGCGGTTCGAGGTGATCGCATCGATGGAATCGCAGATGGCAATGATCCTTGCACCGATCGGGATATCCGCTCCGGCAACGCCGTTTGGATATCCCTTGC
Source organism: Lachnospiraceae bacterium (assembly GCA_963612015.1). GTDB lineage: Bacteria > Bacillota > Clostridia > Lachnospirales > Lachnospiraceae > Roseburia. The sequence continues at coordinate 32,013 of CAVDTR010000010.1, forward strand.
CGTCATAGCGCTCATGGTGCATAAGTACAATGTCAGAAAGCTCGCTGAGCTTATGCGATTTGCCAAGGATCTCCGCCCCGATGATCGGGTGCTTCTTTATGTAGGCAAACTCCTCGTCCGTCAGCTTTCCCGCCTTGTTGAGCACGGCATCCGGCACACCGATCTTGCCGATGTCATGTAAATGTGCCGCGATGTGGATCTTGGAGATGTCCTCCTTCTTAAGCCCGATCAGGCGGCATACCTGAAGCGCCATATCACTGACGCGCTCCGAGTGTCCCGCCGTATAGGTATCCCTCGCATCGAGTGCGCAGGTGATACAGTCGATGATCTCATGGTAATCTATTTCGTTCCCGCAAAATTCGCAATCTGACATTGTTGTCTCCTTTATTTTCCGCTTTCCGGAGTATCTGTTTTCCAGCCCTGCATACCGCGCATGCTGATCACAAGCGTTGAGGTATTATGTAACAGTGCGGAGGTCGTCGGCTGGACCACTCCAAGCACGCCAAGCAGGATCAGACCGGAATTGATGCCAACGATCTGTCCGTAGTTCCTGCGGATACGCCGCATCAGATTTCTACTGATCGCGCGCAGTGCCACAAGCTCATACAGATTGTCCGCTTCAACCGTGATATCTGCAACCTCCCTTGCGATCTGTGCGCCGTCGCTGATCGCGATGCCGACATCCGCTGCGGAAAGTGCCGGGGAATCATTCACGCCGTCACCGATCATGATGACCTTTCTTCCGAGTGCCTGTTCCTTATCCACAAATGCTGCCTTATCCTCCGGCAGTACCTCTGAGTAATACTCGTCCACGCCGATCTTCTCTGCGACAGCGGCTGCTGTACGCTCGCTGTCACCGGTCATCATGACAAGCTTGGTAAATCCGGCTTCACGAAGCAGTGAGATAACCTCGGCAGCCTCCTCACGGATCGGATCTAAGATACAGATCACCGCGATCAGCTCGCCCTCCATCGCCAGATATAAATGTGAGCAGTCGGTCGGAAGGCTCGCAAAAAGCTCCTCCTTGCCCTGTAGGATCTTACACTGCTCATCCTCAAATACAAAATGGTAGCTTCCGATCACGACCTTCCTGCCATCGATTCTGGAGGAAATGCCGTGTGCTACGATATATTCCACCTTGGAATGATTCTCCTCATGAACCAGTCCCTTTTCCTTTGCCGCATTCACAACAGCCTTCGCCATAGAGTGAGGGAAATGCTCCTCCAGACATGCTGCGATACGAAGAAGCTCGTCCGGCTCCTCCCCATTAAAGGAAACTACCTGTGAAACAACCGGCTGTGCCTTGGTAAGCGTTCCGGTCTTATCAAACAGGATCGTATCTGCCTCTGCCATACGCTCTAAGAACTTGCCACCCTTTACGGTGATGTGATGACGGTTCGCCTCGCGGATCGCCGCAAGTACCGTGATCGGCATGGAAAGCTTCAACGCGCAGGAGAAATCAACCATCAGTACCGCCAACGCCTTGGTCGTGTTTCTGGTAAGCAGATAGGTAAGCCCTGTTCCAAGCAGTGTGTACGGAACCAGGCGGTCTGCCAGATGCTCCGCACGGCTCTCCATGCCGGACTTTAACTTCTCTGTCTCCTCGATCATCGCCACGATCTTCTCGTACTTGGTGGAGCCGTTTACCTCCTTGACCTGTACGACCAGCTCGCCCTCTTCAAGCACCGTTCCGGCATATACATAGCCGTTCTCCTTCTTCTCCATCGGCACAGATTCTCCGGTCAGGGAAGACTGGTTGACCATTCCGGTTCCACGGACAACGATTCCATCGAACGGAATGACATTACCCATGTGTACAATCACCTGATCCCCGGCTTTTACGGTGTTGGCATCCACCAGTACCTCGGTTCCATCCACCTCAAGCCATACCTTTGTGATGTTAAGTGACATGCTGCGCGCAAGGTCATCCACGGACTTCTTGTGCGTCCACTCCTCCAAAGTCTCTCCGATGTCAAGTAAGAACATTACAGAACCTGCGGTATTCATATCGCCACGCAGAACCGATACGCCGATCGCCACGCCGTCAAGAAGGGCAACCTCGATCTTTCTGTTCCATAGTGACTCCAATGCCTTTTTGATATATTTCAATGACTTGACCGCCGTAATGGTGCATCTCACCGGATACGGAAGGATCACCTTATTGATATAGCGCATCAGCACCTTCTGCGTCAGCTTCTCCTGGTATTCCCGGTTGGTCTGTCTGCCGGACAGCTCAAGTGCCGACTGCGGAACCTCGACATTCTGGTAGGCAAACTGCTGCAGCAGATGGATCAGCTCTGTGCGGTCTGCACTGTAACAGATCACCGCATCCTGCGTGCGCTCGTACACCTTCGCATCCGTAACCATCTCGCAATGCTCTAAATAATATTGCAGGGTGTCCGCCTGCTCATCTGTCATCTTTTTCTGCGCAATGTGAATACGCATACGTCCTTTTATTTCATGTAGTATCTGGAATTTCATTTGTATCAGTCCTTTTTCGTCCTTAAAGTGGAAAAAACACCTGCAGTGTCCCGCAGGTGTCCGTTCTTTTCTTATGCTTCCGGTGCCTCAGCCTCTGCTGCCGCTTCCTCAACAACGCTCTCGTCTGCATACTCTTCTGCGTTCTCGCGAGTATCGTTGATCTGCTGTGCCTCTGCGTAAATGTCTTCGGCATTCTCCTGAATGTTGGTCACGGTCTTCATGACACATTTCTTAGCGCGAAGGACTGCTGCTGTACACTGGGTGTAAACCTTCTTTGCATCCTTGCTTGAGAGGATCTTGATTCCTGCGGTTCCGAACAATACGCCAGCCGCAAAAATTCCTGTTTTCTTTCCATCAATTTTCTTTAAAAAACTCATCGTTTTGTACCTCCATCTTTGTTTCTGTAACGGTTTTACAAAATTCTTTGGTTTTTTATTGTAGCACGGTGCAATGAATTTTTCCATAAAGTTTTTAAAGTTGATAAATTTTATCAGCTATTGTTTTCTTAATTTAATCAATCCGTAATTATGCCCCGACCGTCATCTGGACAAGACCTCGTCCCTTTGAAAAAACCTGACGGTATACGTCCGAGCATTTCTGAAATTTGCAAAACATCTGTATCTTATCCTGCTCGTTGCAGTAGACCTTCCAGATCCCGCAACACTTGCAGTTCTGTCCGCCGTTTTCGATAAAGCCGCGAACATCCTCCGGTGGATACCCTAAAAAAATCCCGATCTCATGTGGAAAGCACGCACACTCGCATACCCGCTTTTTTAAATACCGGATACAGCTTCTCGCGTCGCAGCCCACATACCCATACTCCTGTAAGATCTCAAGTGCCTCCGGATTTTGTAGCTCCCGCTGTAAATGGTTCAAGCGGTATGCATAGATCAGGACGGAATCCTTATTCCAGATGAGTGCCTCCACATACACGCCCTTTGCCTGCAGCAGCGCATTCGCCTGTGCAATCTCTTCCTCTGCCGACTGTCTGCTCTCATAAAAATAGCGAAACAGTCCTGCGCTCTTTAGCCCTGCAAGTGTCGGTGCGCAGTGATGTATCAGCGCCTTTTCCAGTCCGTTTCTATCCATACCGCTTCTCCCGTGTTTCCTTATTTCTATACTGCTGCAAGCTGCTTTCCAAGTGATTCACACTCTGCGATCACAGCATCGTCCGGTGTCTCCTGGCAGATCACGCCCTCACCGTTTACGACCTTTGCGCCGCATCCGCTCATGCGGTCTACCCAGTCTCTCATCCACTGTCCATCGCCCCATCCGTAGGAACCGAACAAACCGATCGTCTTGCCGGATGCGATTGCTTCCACCTCACATACGAAAGGCTCCATCTCGCCCTCCTCCAACACCTCAGCTCCCATTGCCGGGCATCCGAGTGCGAAGCTTTTTGCATCCTTTAACATATCAACGGTAGCATCTCCGACATAAAGGACAACTGCCTCTTTTCCAGCATCGGTGATACCCTTTCCGACAGCCTCTGCCATCGCCTGTGTATTTCCTGACTGTGACCAATAAACAACATAAATCTTATCCATGCTTTTTCTTCTCCTTTTCCATTCAATTTGCGACTGCGCAGTCGTTTTTGCTCACTTTGGTTTGGTAAAGCAAACGTTAGTTAGTTTTCTCTAACCTGTGTATAAAATAACACACCGCGCACACCGAATCAACCCACTTAACAGAGATACTTTCTCATTTACCGGATTGCGTTACCGCCACATTGTCCACAGTAACGTCCGCGCACGCGGTGCCTGTTACAAGAGCTGCCTGTAATCCTCCTCAATGAAGCGGTGGTAAATGGTATGCCCCATCTCCATGCGGATGCAGTAATACCATTCATCCGGCTTCTTATCTGGAAAATACAGCACATAATCAAAGTCCGTTCCCGGCTCCATCTTCTGGCACACATAATCCTTGTTGTACGCCGCAAAGCACGCACAGATCTCCTCCCGTGTCAGATGATGGTTCTGTGAGAACAGTTCTACAATATTCTTTAAAAACGGCGGGTCCGCGATCTGCTCATGTACATATTCTGCCCCTTCCGGTGGAATACATACCTCGATCCGCTCCCCTTTACATAAGGTAAAAGAAAGCGCTCCGAGCGCGGAATCCTCCAGTGCCGGCTCCTGCTGTAAGCACGCGAGCATTCCCTCCCCGTTTTTACAGTCCGTATCCAGCAGGATATTTAACGAAGCCACCGGAAAATACAGCCGGATCACTTCCTTTGCAAATCCGAGCTTTAGCTGTGCCTCCTTGATCTGTTCCGTTATATTATCCAAAAATCGTTCTGTGTTCATACTCCTACCTTCTTACCCCAATGCTACATCTAAGATCATCATAACAGAAAATCCCACTCCGAAAAAGACCGTTCCGATATTGGAATGCGCTCCCTCTGACATTTCCGGAATCAGCTCCTCGACCACAACATAGATCATGGCTCCCGCCGCGAAGCTGAGCAGATATGGAAGTGCCGGCACGATCAGTCCCGCAGCAAGGATCGTAACTGCCGCCCCGATCGGCTCCACTACGCCCGATATCACACCTCCGAAAAATGCTTTTCTCTTGCTCATTCCCTCAGCACGAAGCGGCATGGAAATGATTGCTCCCTCCGGAAAGTTCTGGATCGCGATTCCGATTGCAAGCGCTAATGCTCCCATCGCCGTGATATTCGCATTGCCTGCATGGTAACCGGCATACACAACGCCGACCGCCATTCCCTCCGGGATGTTGTGCAGCGTGACCGCAAGCACCAGCATCGTCGTCCGCTGTAATCTCGTCTTTGGTCCCTCCGCCTCCTCACTCTTTAAGTGCAGGTGCGGGATCACATGATCGAGCAGCAACAGAAATAGGATCCCAAACCAGAAGCCGACCGCCGCCGGAATGAACGACCATTTTCCCATATCTGCCGCCTGTTCCAAAGACGGGATCAAAAGACTCCACACGGAAGCCGCAACCATCACGCCCGCAGCGAACCCTGTCAGGATTCGCTGCGCCTTATCGCTCATGGCATTTTTCATGAAGAATACACAGGCTGCTCCGAGTGTCGTTCCTATAAACGGGATCATGATCCCGCAAAGAATCTCTGTTGTCATAGACACTCCTCCATTCTATTCTGTGCCCTTTAAGATTTCCACCATATCCAGCTTTTTGATCCGGCTGCTGAACAGAAGGCTTACCGCCATCGAGATCAGCAATACAAATATACCGGAGAGCAGATAGCAGCCCGGTGTGACCGTAAGCGCATAGTCAAAGTTCTCGCCGTTGGAGTTCATCATCGCGTTCAGTGTCATCCTGCCAAACGGCGCACCGAGAATGATACCGATGATGGATAGCCATACATTCTGTACTGTTAGTATATTACGAATGCTGCCGGATTGTAACCCCAAAACTTTAAGAGTTGCAAATTCGCCCACACGTTCATGGAAGGACAGATTGCCGGAATTGTAAAGCACGACCACAACGAGGATCGCGGAGAATATGATCATCATCCAGACCATGATGGACATTACCTCCATGCTCGTCTCGTAGGCTTCCATCATATCTGCCTTGCTGTGAATCGCCGTGACAAAATCAGCGTCCTTGTATGCTGCAAAGGAATCCATGCTGTAAGCGGTATTCGGTGTATAGGCAGCTCCCGTCGCCTCAAAGTCCTCCCGCATAAATGTGATTCCCTGCGATTCCATGCTGCGGTAGATGTATCCGACCTTGGCTTCGTGCCATTCATTCTGTTCGTACACATGCCAGTAGAAGGTATCTCCGACAGAAAGCCCAAGATCCGCGCAAAGCTTGCGGCTGACACCGACCTCGCCCTTGTGCTGTGCCAGATCGATCACCTCAAGCTTTTCATCGATCAGACGGTACAGACCTTTTCCCTCAAGCACCGTGATGCTCTCCTTCTTCTTCTCGGAGGCTGTCGCATTCTTGACCGCAGATACCTCGATCTGACCGGTCATCACAAGCTCACTGTCCGTCGCCTCTGCCATCGCATCAACATCACTTAGCTTTGCATCGGTGGAAATGCTCATCGCATAGTCTGCGACCTGCACCTTCTCAAAGCTGATCTCCTCCATCTGGTCTACGAGTGAGTTGCAGGCAACGCCGTAGATCATCAGAAGCATTCCGACCGCGGTTCCGATCACACCCATTCCGGCGCGCAGCTTAGCACGAGAAATGTCACGCAGATTGTACTGACTGCAAAAGCTAAGTTTATTCCAAAACGGAAGCCTCTCAAAGATGCAGCGCTTGCCGCTTTTCGGCGGTGCCGGGCGAAGTGCCTCCGCCGGATGTACCTTCAGAATCTTCTTGCAGCTAATATAGGCAGCAAGGCTGCATACCACAATGATAAGTGCTGCCACCCAGATGTAATTCATCTGGAAGGACGCATGAAGTCCCGGAACGATATACCAGCTGGAGAACAGATCTACCATTATCGGTGAGAGCACCGCAGATCCTACCCACAGTCCGAGCAGAGTTCCGACCACGGATACAAGTAAGCTGTAACTGATATAGTGCCATGCCACCTTGTACGGCTTCATGCCGAGCGCATTCATTGTTCCGATCTGCGTCCGCTGCTTTGCGACCATTCGGCTCATGGCTGTCGCAATGACAAGCACCGCGATCCCGACAAAGATGATCACAAACAGCCATGAAAAGGATTCGTGCTGTGTAAGCTCACTGTTTAAGCGCTCAATGCCTGCGATCGAATGCTCATCGACCATCGCAGCGTACTCATGATCTAGTGCCTCTGCGATTTCGTCCTCATGTTCGAGTGCCTTGCCATCGGTCGTCGTCACAAGCATCTGTGTATACGGCATACGCTTTGCAAGCTGCTCGTCCGTGATCGTTGCCTCCTCCTGCACAAGCTGTGCGCTTAACTTGCCCTGCGCGATCAGATGCTCCACATATTCGCGGATCGGAAACGCATCGTAGGACATATAGACAAATGCGATATTTTCCACAAAGATATCCGCATCTCCCTCCGCCTGACGATACTCATACTCCGGGCTTTCGATCAAGCCCTTGACGGTTCTTGTAAATGTGATTCCGTTGTAGGCTATGGTAAAATCGTCCCCGACGGAAATTCCCCGCTTATCGGCGAAGGCTGCCGCCAGCCATACGCCCTCCCGGTCGGTCGGATCAAACTCCGCCCCCGATATGTAATACGGATGGTTTACAATATCCTCCCGCTCCAGATAGAGATCCACCTGCGCCCCGTCACAATCCGGAGCTGAACCGGTCACCGACATGCGCAGTGACGCATCCGCTACAAAGTCAAGATTTCGGACAGCCTCAAGATTTTCCTCCGAAAAGCCCTCCCCGTAGATCCACAGGTCGGCGAGGTTGCACTTTTCATGGAACACCGCACGCGCCGAGTGCTGCGCCAGCACATGTCCTTCCATACAGCAGTAGAGCGCCATCGCAAGGAACGCCAGCAGCAGGATTGACAAGAACTGTCCCCAGTTACTTTTCATTTCACGAAGAAGCTTACGTCCAAGCATTACCACTCAACCTCCCTTACCGCAGCCGGATGTTCATTGGTCTCGATGGAACGGATCTTTCCGTTTTTCATGCGGATCACCTTATCCGCACACTGTGCGATGCTCGCATTGTGTGTTACCAGAATGACGGTCTTGTGCTGCTGTCTACACAGCATCTGCAAAAGCTCCAGCACGACCACACCGGTCTCCGAGTCGAGTGCTCCGGTCGGCTCATCACCGAGCAGGATCTTTGGGTTCTTTGCCAGCGCACGCGCGATCGATACGCGCTGCTGCTCGCCGCCGGACATCTGTGCCGGGAACTTGTCTTTGCAATGCTCCAAGCCAACCATCTTGAGCAGCTCGTTTGCATCCGCAGCGTCTTTTACAATGCTCTTTACAAGTGCGACATTCTCATACGCCGTAAGGCTCGGAAGCAGATTGTAGAACTGGAAGATAAATCCGATCACATCCGCACGGTACGCGCACATCTGCTTGTCATTCATCGCAGACACCTCATACCCTGCAACCTTTACCGTTCCCTCCGTCGGCTGATCCATACCACCAAGCATATTTAATACGGTGGACTTTCCCGCTCCGGACTGACCTAAGATAACGACAAACTCGCCCTCGTCAATCGTAAAGCTGACATGATCCACCGCCAACTGTGTGCCTTCTCCCGCACCGTATTTCTTCACAACATCTTTAAATTCAACGATCATCTTGATTCTCCTTATCTGAAATGACCTTTATAGTTAGTTACAACTAACCATTATAGCAGTATACTATATTTGTGTATAGGTGAGTTATTGATAAGGTTTCTCAATATTTATTTTCTAAAGAATATGTATCAAAAGCATGCACGTTGCAGTTCCAAGCAGGATGCTGACAAGGGTATTGTGCTTCCACTTGTAAGAGGCTGCTGTTGCGATCACGCCGGCGATCTCCGGTATCCCGGTATATACCCAGTCCGTCCGCACATCCTTTAGGCAATATACGATCAGAACCGCCATTATTGCCTGCGGAAGCAGCTTTCCCAACCGCTCCAGCCACCCCGGCATCCCATGCTCGCCCCGAAAGGCGAGAAACGGCAATGCGCGCAGAAAAAATGTGATTGCTGCCGACAATGTGATCGCAGCAGCAATATATCCGTACTTACTCATGTGCCACCCCTTTCTGCCCTGTCATGGCGATTAGAATTCCGGAGGTGACAAGCAGCGCCGGAAGCATGAAGGAGGACGCGCCAAAGATAAACAGACTCACGATCCCCACGGCAAGCCCGATAAGTGCCGGCCTGTGTGAGGTATTTTTCTCCCACTGATCGATAAAGATGATCACAAACAGTGCTGTCATACAGAAGTCGATCCCCTCCATATCATACGGGATCAACTGTCCGAGCACGCCGCCAAGCACGGCTCCGAGCATCCAGTAGCCGCGCGAAAACAGTGCGACATAAAACATCATGTCCTGCCGCTCCTTTTTTGGCATATCCGCCTCCAAGGTCGTATTCACCGCAAAGGTCTCGTCCGTCATCGTGTGGATCATATACCATTTGCGCTTTCCCATCGCTTTAAAATCATCCAGAAATGCAAGGCTGTAAAAGCTCTGTCTGCTGTTCATCAAAAAAGCGGTCAGTGCGATCGTCACAAGCGATGCCCCGCCGCTTAAGAATGTGATAAGAACGAACTGAAAAGCCCCTGTGTAGACCGTCATGCTGACAAGCAGTGACAGATACCATGCAAACCCGGACTCCTCCATCATGATCCCATACGCCATTGCCACAAAGATATAACTGCACATGATCGGCAATGATTTGATAAATGCTTGTTTCTTCATACTTCGCTCTCTTTATGTACTGCTGTTTTTTAAAAATTGCATAATGATGTCGTAATTCTCCGGCTGATGCGGGAATGTACAGTCTGTACAGGCCTTGATCGTCCTTCCGTTCTTCTCCATGTAGCTTGGCTTGCCCGGACAGTGTTCCCTGTTGTACAGCGGGCAGTAACAGAACAGGCAGTTAAAATCCGAAAGTCCCTTGTGGCACGGAAAATACTTGCATGCCCGGTTTTCAAAAAAGCGATACGAATTTTCCATATCCGCTTACTTCCTTTCCTTATGGTATTGTGCTGCGATCCCGACAATATGCGCTGCAAATGCCGGATTGGACGGATAATAAAGATGCGGAAAGCCGATAAACCACCGCGCATTTTTGTTCACACACGCATAGGTTCTTCCCGTGACCGGCTTTAAAGCCACGCAGTCCGTTCCGTTTGCTTCGCTGTCAAAATAGTGGAACTCGTGCCCCCGGATATGTCCGTTCTCCGGCAGGAAAGTAGGCTCCTTCTCGGACAGCTCGATGTAGCCGAACCGAACCAGCCTGCCGGTATCATAGCATTTTGCATCCAGCACCCCAGCCATAGGATATGCCTTTCCATCCCTCATTTCAAGAGATGTATGCAGATACATGAACCCGCCGCACTCCGCAACGACCGGCATACCGCCTTGTATCGCGTGCCGGATCTCACACAGCATACTGCTGTTTGCACTAAGCTGTGCGGCGTACAGCTCCGGATAGCCGCCTCCAAGCAGGACGGCATCACAGCCATCCGGAAGCACACTGTCGTGGATCGGCGAGAAGAAAGCAAGCTCTGCTCCCGCCTCCTCCAATAGACGCAGATTATCTTCATAATAAAAGCAGAATGCCTCATCTTTTGCCACCGCGATAACTGGGCGTTCTTTCCCCGTTACGGTAGACGTGGCTTCTCTTAGACCGTTATCCAATGCTTCTGCTGTCTCTTTGGAAAGTGCAATGACTTTTCTTTCAATTTTTTCCGTTTTTTCGCTTGCAGATAATTCTTCTGCGCTTTGCGCAATCCTCCTGACCGCTGAAAATGAGACTGTCTTTTGCAGCTCATCCGCAGTCTGCTTCAACTGCTGCTTTATATCTTCAATCTCATCCGGCATCTTCAATCCAAGGTGTCTGCTTTCCAGTTGAAGCTCCTTCTGCTCCGGGAAGTAGCCCACCACCTCAATGTGCAGTTCCTCCTCCATGACCGGCTTTAAGGTCTCATAATAGCCCTTTGACATCCGGTTGAGCAGAACCCCTTTGATCAGGTGTTCCTTATCATACTTAAGAAAGCCTGCGATTGCCGCGATAACCGAGCGTCCCATTCCCTTTGCATCTACGACCAGAAGGATCGGAGTCCTTGTGATGGATGCCAGATGGTAGGAGGAGCCTTCCTTTCGGATTCCGCCAAGCCCGTCGTACAGCCCCATCACACCCTCCAAGACTGCAAAATCCTGCGGCGTGTAGTTCTGTAAAAAGAGCTGCTTCGTCTCCTCTTCCCCTGTAAAGAAAGTATCAAGGTTTTTGGAGGAAATATCAAGTATTTTTTTGTGGAACATCGGATCGATATAGTCCGGACCGCATTTGTATGCGACCACCTGCTCTCCCGCATCCTTTAACGCCTGTAAGAGCGCACAGGTGATCGTTGTTTTTCCGCTTCCGCTTTTTAGCGCGGCAATCATGATTCGATTACGCTTCATATTCTAAATCCTTTTTATTGTTCGCAAAATGTAAAGGCACATACCCATACCGGATTCTCCGCCTGCATCAGATGATACCGCCCTGCCACCTTCGACCGGCTGACCTGCATCTGTACCATCTCCGCATGCTCTACCGGATACTGCGCAAGCAGCTCCTGTATCTTACAGATTGTCTCCACCGTGATCGCATTGAGCACCACACGCATCCTTGGATTGATCTCATACAAGGTCTGTAGGATTGCTTCTAAATTGCCGCCGCTGCCGCCGATGAACGCATGTGTTGCCTTTTGAAGCTCCAAAAGCCCGTCCGGTGCATCTGCCTGGATGACCCTGATATTCTCAAGTCCAAAGCGCACCTTGTTCTCCTCGATTAGTGTAACAGCCTCCGGCTTCTTTTCTATGGCAAACACCGTTACATCATCGGACAAGCCTGCCATCTCCATCGCGATCGATCCGGTTCCGCTTCCGATGTCATACACCACCGCACCCTTGTAAAGTCCCAGCTTACAGATGCTGACCTCGCGCACCTCTTCCTTGGTCATAGGAACCTTGCCACGGATAAATGCTTCATCCGCCCATCCATGCGTAAGTACCTTCGGTTTTGCATTTGGATTTTTGATTAGGCAGATATAAAGACCTTCCTCGGTGACCTTCTGGCACGCTTCGGGTGTCAGCGTCTTAATCTCCTGCTGTGGGTATGAGAGCTGGTAGCCCGCCACGACCTCACAATCGTTCAGTCCATGCGTGCACAAAAGTCCGCCGAACTTTCTGACATCCTTCGCGCCCGACATCAGCAGAAATACCTTTTTCTCGTGCCGGATCTTCTCTGCAAGGTTCGGCAGTTCTTTGCCGTGGATGCTGTATATCGCCGCATCCTGATAGCTTTCCTTCGTACATGCCGCAAAATATGCTACTGAGGAAATTCCGGGCAGTACACTAATAGAAGCCCGAAGCCGCCCCTCTGCCACTTCGTTCTGCAAAGCCTGACAGAGTGCCTGACAGCCGCTGTAAAATCCGCTGTCCCCAGAAAACAGGATGACAACATTCCGCTTGTCCGTGCAGATTTCCGTCTCCTGCAGCTCCATCAGATACGGAATGATCCGGTCTGCGGAGTAAAAAGGCTTTTTCTCCAGTCTCGGCTGATACCCTTCGATGAGTCTGGCTGCGCCAAGTAAAATATCCGCATTCTCGATCGCCTCGGACACCTCTCTCGTAAGGCTTCCCCTGCTTCCCATGCCGGTTCCCGCAAGCACGATATGAAACTGTGGCTGTGCCATGATCGGCACGCCGCAGATAGCTTCTATACTTCTACACACCTCCGTAAAGGAGCTGCCCTCCGGCTCCTCCGCCCGTCCAATGACATAGACCGGGATGTCTGCATTCTTTGCCGCTTCCAGCTTCTCCTGAAAGCCTCCGGCTCTTCCGCTTTGCTTGGTGACCAGACATCTGATCTGATACTGCCGGATCATTGCCTCGTTCATCTCAGCGGTAAACGGCCCCTGCAATGCAAGGATCTGTTTTCCGGCAATCCCCTGCTCCATGCAGATACCGATACTTTCAAGCCCCGGAAGCACACGCACATACAGTCTGTCCTTCAGTTCGTTTACACCTGCATACACCGGAAGCTCCTTGCTTCCCGTTGTCAGCAGGATATTGCCCGGAATCTGCTTTAATGCGTCCGCGCACGCTGCATTGCTCTCAAAATAAGTGATATTTTCATAGCTGCTCTCTCTGCCAAATTCCCGCCGCAGGCGAAAATACGGAATGTCCACTCCCGAAAGGGCAGCCCTTATGTTGTCCGTTACCACCTTTGCATACGGGTGGGTGGCATCCACAACCGCCGCGTAGTCCCACTCCTTCAAAAACGAATGGATCTCTTCCTGATCCATTCTTCCGCAGTGGACACTTACAAGAGGATGCTCCTTTTGCACGATCTCTCCATATTCCGTTGCGACGCATACCGTATGCCTGATGCCCGCATCCGCCAGGCACTCAGAAAGCCGTCTGCCCTCCGTTGTCCCTGCAAATATCAGTATTTCCTTCAATGTCATACCCTCTCTTTGTAACCAGCCTTCCATCGATCTGCTTTGAGCCGGAATTTCCGATGAACACGGTCGTAAACATATTGACTTCGGTATCCCGCAGTTCCGCTAACGTACAGGTGGCAGATCTTGTTCCCTCTCTTCCGATATTCTCCACATAACCACAGGCTCTCTGCGGCTCGATCACCCGAAGCAGGATGTCACAGGCACGCTTCAGATAATCCTTTCGCTTGTGGCTCGAAGGGTTGTAGATCGCAATGGCAAAATCTCCCTGCGCCGCCGCAAGCAGCCGCCGCTCGATCTTTTCCCACGGTGTGAGCAGATCACTTAAGCTGATGACGCAGAAATCATGGTTTAGCGGTGCACCAAGAACAGCTGCTCCGCTTGTCGCTGCCGTGATTCCCGCAATGACGATAAGCTCCGTATCCGGGTACTCCCTTCCGACCTCAAACATCAGGGACGCAAGCCCGTATACCCCCGCATCGCCGCTGCAGATAAGCGCTACCTTTTTCCCTTTTTGGGCTTCCTCAAAGCAGAGTCTGCACCGCTCGGTCTCCTGCCGCATCGGTGTCGTTTTCATCTCTTTTCCCGCGAAGCGTTCTCCTAACAGCTTCACATAGACGGTGTAGCCGACAATGACATCTGCCTGATCCAAGGCGTAAAGCGCCTCCTGCGTCATCATCGATTCTTTTCCCGGTCCCATTCCTACAATATATATCTTATTCTTCAAATGACACACTCCATTCCCTTCCCGCGATCGCGATCGTCATACCATCCCTTGCACACTTTGGCAGCACAAGTGCCGCATCCTCTTTGCACGCCCGCAGGGCTGCCCGCTCGCACACATTGTCCACGCCGACCTGTTCCTGCACAAAATCCGAAGCATGGAGGCTTCCTGTAACCGCGTTAAGCTCCTCTGCCGTATAGGTCAAAAACGGGATATTTTCTTTTCTGCTCCACTCCATAAAACAGGCTTCGTCCTTTTTCCGGTCGATCGATGCAAGTGCCGCTACACATTCCTTTGCGATCCCCGCTTCGCCAAGCTTTTCCTCGATAAACTCTGCGACCGGCTGCGGTTCCTTTCCCCGCTTACAGCCCATTCCGATCGCATAAGCCTTCGGACACAGCCACAGCTTTGCGCTGCCGTCTGCCGGCTTTTTCTCTGCGACTAAAACATCCACCGGTGCCTCCGGCGGATATGGAATAAGCACAACCTCTATCGGTATCCTTGTCCCTGCAGCCAGATGCCCGGATGCAACCGACATGGTAATCCGCTCACCGGCAAGAACCTTTGCCGATACCTTTGTAATCCCGTCCTTGTTGACCACTGACAGGCGGTTTTTCTTTGCGAACAGATCGATCGCCAGCCTGCCGTTTAGGTCCGTTGCGGTCGTGATGACCGCCGTTGCTCCAATCAGCGCTTCCACCTGTCTTGCAAGTTCATTCGCGCCTCCCAGATGCCCGGAAAGGATCGGGATGACATAAGCGCCCATCTCGTCCATGACAAGCACTGGGCTGTCGCTTCGCTTATCTAAGATAAAAGGAGCGATTGCTCTCACCGCGATCCCACATGCGCCGATGAAAACAAGCCCGTTTCTCTCCCACATCTGCGCGCCTGTCCAGTCTGCAAGGCTCATTGTGATCCATTGGATCTTCCCGTGATCCCCGCTATTTTTTACCTGTGAGCATTTCGTATAGAGTTGTAGCTGCTCCGTCTGCATCCGCTCTGCAAGCCGCAGGGAAAGCTGCATTCCGCGCTCCGTAAAACTGACAACACTTAGCTTCATTTTTCTGTTTCCTTAGCTTTCCTGTACTCCGTTGAAAAATCTGGTGCGTACAATCTGGATTTCCTGTAATTCTGATGCGCGATCACGTCCCCCACCAGAACCAACGCCGTCTTTGTGATCCCGTGCGCCTTTGCGACCTCCGGAAGTGTCTTTACCGTACATACATACGCTTCCTCCTCCGGCCAGGTTGCCTTATAGATAAGCGCTGCCGGTGTCTCCTCACTGTATCCTCCGGCGATCAGTCTCCTGCTTAACTCCTCAAGCATCCCGGTGCTTAAGTAAATCGCCATCGATGCCTGATGTGCCGCAAAGCTCTCGATGCTTTCCTTTGGCGGAACCTTCGTCTTTCCCTCCATCCGGGTGATGATCAAGGACTGTGAGATCCCCGGCAATGTATATTCCAGATTCATCGCAGCGGCTGCTCCGAAGCACGCGCTGACTCCCGGACAGCTCTCATACGCAATTCCAAACCGCTCCAGCTCATCCATCTGCTCGCGCACGGCTCCGTATATACTCGGATCACCCGTGTGCAGACGGACGATATTTTTCCCATTTTCTTCCGCTTCCTTTATGACTGCGATCACCTCATCCAGCGTCATCTTCGCGCTGTTGTGGATCTTACAGCCCTCTCTGGCATATTTCAATAGTTTCGGATTGACCAGTGATCCCGCATAGACGATCACGTCCGCATTTTCAAGCAGACGCATTCCCCGAACGGTGATCAGATCCTCTGCTCCTGTTCCTGCCCCAACAAAGTAAACCATTCTTCTGCCCCCTTGCTCTTTGCAAGCTCTCCAAACTCATTTGCATACATGATGCAATCGATCTCTAATTTCTGTTTTGCGCGCTTTTGCAGATAATAGCAGATGCGCTCCATCGTATAATCCATGACCGTCTGCTGCAGCCCGCATTCCTTTAAGATGCGCACCGCCTCCTCCGTTGTGACGCACTCCATGAGCGCGCCCAGCGTCTTTACATCCGCGCCGAATTTTGCGGCAAACGCCGTAAGCAGCTCCATCCGGCAGTCGCCCTCCAATGAGTGCGTGTTCATGATCCCGCCGGAAAGCTTGACGAGTTTTCCGATATGCCCGGTCAGAAGCATTCTCTGAAAGCCCAGCTCCACCGCCATATCGATCGTCGCGCCAATAAAATTGCTGCACTTTACGCTCCGGTCGAGATCGTACCCATAAGTGTTTTTCATATAGTCGAGTCCGTAATTTCCGGGTGCGACCGCAACATAGTCAAAGCCTAACGATCTTCTCTGCCGCAATTCCACCCGGATGGTATCCAAAATTGCCTGATTGCTCATCGGCTCCACGATCCCGCTGGTTCCAAGGATCGAAATCCCGCCTACGATCCCAAGCCTCGGATTAAAGGTCTGCGCTGCAAGCGTTTCCCCCTCCGGCACCGAGATCACAACCGAAAGCCGCCCTCTGTAATCAAACAGCCTGCATACTTCAAGGACTTCGTTTGTGATCATCTCCCGCGGCACATGATTGATCGCGGCATTCCCGACCGGCTGGTCGAGTCCCGGCTTTGTCACCCGCCCGACACCGGATCCCCCGTCGATTATAATCTGTGCCTGCTCGTCTGCTTTTGCCGTATCCGCTTTTGCCAGCGACACCGTTGCATAGATGAGCGCTCCGGTCGTAATGTCCGGGTCATCGCCTCCGTCCTTTTGTACGGCGCAGCTTACGCAGTTTTCCTTCCGGTCGATATCTAAGATCTTTGCCGTAAAGGTGATCCCTTTCGGTGTCAGGATCGTAATTTCCTCTTTTGAATTTCCCGACAGCAGCATGTATGCCGCCGCTTTTGCCGCTGCCGCAGCGCAGCTTCCCGTTGTAAAACCATAACGCATATCTTTGCTTCCTTAATCTCTTCCCAGCTCGTAAATGATCGCGTTGCAGATTGCCGCCGCAACATTGCTTCCGCCTTTTCTTCCGCGGTTGATGATATGCGGCACATCGGTTTTTAAGATCAGCTCCTTTGCGATCTCAACATTCACAAAGCCAACCGGAACACCGATGATAAACGCCGGAATATAGGTCTGATCCTGTATCATCTCATACAGGCGGATCAGTGCCGTAGGCGCATTTCCGATTGCAAAGATGACAGGCTTTTCGCGTTTTGCCGCCATCTCCATGCTGACTGCTGCGCGCGTAATGCCCCGCTCCTTTGCCAGCTTTACGACTGTATCATCTGCCATATAGCAATGAACCTCTCCCCCATAACGAGCGAGCATCTTTTTGTTGATTCCCGCAAGCGCCATATTGGTGTCAGTCACGATATCCGCGCCCTGCAAAATCAGGTCTTTTGCTGTCTGCACCGCATGCTCTGAATAAGTGAGCGTATTTACATAATCAAAATCTGCACTGGTATGGATGACGCGCTTTGTGACGAGCGCTTCCTCCTGCGACAGCTCGACTCCGCGGCTTCTTAGCTCCTCCGTGATGATCTCAAAGCTTCTCTTTTCAATTTCTTCCGGTCGTAACTGTTCGATTTCTTTCAATCCATTCACCTATCTCTGACAACAGCCTTTCATTTTCATTTCTTGTCCGGACCGCGATCCGGTAATATCCTTTTCCAAGCCCCCGGAAGTTGGAACAATCACGGATCAGCAAGCCCTTCTGTAACAATTCCTCATACAAAGGCAGCTCGCTATACAGCAGAATGAAATCTGCCTCGCCCGTAAATACCTTTAGTCCTAACTCCCGCAGACCATCCGCTAAGAACTTCCGCTCCGCCCGCACATAAGCCACCGATTCGTTTAAATACTTCTTCTGCCCGGTGCAGGCGATCCCCGCCTGCTGCGCAAAGGTTGAGAGGTTCCACTCCGGAAGCTGTCTTTTTATTCTTGCAAGCAGGGGCAGATTGCAGCTTGCAAGATATCCGAGCCTCACTCCGGGGATCGCATAGATCTTGGTAAACGCGCGCACAACGATCAGCCCGTCATACATATCCAGTTCCTTTATCATGGAAAATCTATTCCCGCAGAACTCAATAAAACACTCATCCAACACAACCCATATACTTTTCTGCTGACAGATTTCCAAAGTTCTTCGCATATATGCGCTATCAATCCTCTGCCCGGTCGGGTTATTGGGATTTGCCAGAAAAAGCAGATCGATATCATCGGTCAGGCTGTCAGGAAATGCCTCCCCAAGTGCCAAATCCTCCTCTTCCTTGCAGGGATAAAAAACGATCTCGCTCTCTGCCGCCTGTGCCGCATGTTCGTATCCATAGAAAGACGGAACCGGTATCAGGATCTTCTTTGGCTTTATCGCATGTACGATCGCCATAAATAGTTCGGACGCACCGTTTCCAAAGAGCAGATATTCCTCCGGGATTTCGAGCATCCCGCCAACTGCCTGCCGTAACGTGGCATGTTCCGGGTCCGGATATTCCGTGCAGTGTGCCACCGCCTCATGCAGTTTTTTTCTTACCTCCTCTGGCATTCCAAGCGGATTGCCGTTGACGGAAAAGTCCACCTGCACCTGATTCCTATATATGTCACCACCGTGTACTGCTGCCATAGTTTACTCCTTATCCATTCATTCTGATGCAGTAGAAAGCAATCAACAGTGCAAGGCATATAAGCTCGCTCGCCCACGCCGTTATGTACATCAGACGATTGACACGCCGGATGTCCTCCGTTTCCACACCGCGCAGCGCATCCCCGATAAATGGCTTCTTTACGAGCTTTCCAAAGTAGCTTGCATCTCCCGCCAGCCGGATGCCAAGTGCTCCTGCGCACACCGATTCTGTCTGTGCGGAGTTCGGGCTTGCATGATTCCTGTTATCCCTTTTATAGATTTTCTTTGCATGTCCACCATCAAAGTCTCTGCCGCCGATATACGCAGCAAAAATCATCACATACGCGCTGATTCGCGCCGGCACATAGTTCATCACATCATCCAGCTTCGCCGCCGCTCTGCCGAAGTCCAGATACTTCTCATTCTTATAGCCTACCATAGAATCCATCGTATTCACAGCTTTATAGAAAAATCCGAGCACCGGACCTCCGATCGCATCATAGAGCATCGGAGCGATCACGCCGTCGGAGGTATTCTCTGCCACCGTCTCGATCGCAGCCTTCGCCACGCCCTCCTCGTCGAGCACATCGGTATCTCTTCCGACGATCATAGACACCGCTTTTCTTGCCGCCGCAAGATCTTCTTCCTTTAAGCAGCGGTACACCTTCATGCTTTCCACCTTTAAGCATTTTGCTGCCAGTGTCTGATATGTCATGATCGTTTCCACCGCTATTCCAAGACACGGATGCACCATATAGGACAGCACAAGCAGCAATGCGGCTGTACATGCGGTCGATCCCGTCACCGCCACGACAAGCAGCCTGCCTTTTTTCCGCTTCTCCTGCGCAACCGCTTCTTTGTCAAGCAGCCTGCCCTCCAAGCGCGAGATCAGCGTCCCGATCAGCCTTATCGGGTGTGGCAGACAATACGGATCACCCAATATCATATCCAAAATAAATCCCAATCCGAATGCAATTATGTGATACCCAACAATCCTCATCCGCATCACGCTCCTTTCCCTCTATCCTGTATCTCTAGGCAATTACGAAGTACATCTGCAGCTTACACATATAGATCAACGCTTTTTTGCGCTCCTTCCCCTTTTAGAAAAAGCACCGCTTAAAAATCGTGAAATTCCAGTCCAACCGTACGGCGGTTTATTTATGAGTTCTGTCTTTCATAGGTTTGAGCACTCCTGCCCGGCGGTTCGTGGCAGAAAGACTCTGCAATTCGAGAACTTTTGTGTTCTTCTTGCGGGCGGCTTTTGGGAAATGTGAGCATGCCCTTCATCTGTTTGAGCTAACCGTGTTTATATATAGAAGATATAAAAAGCGAGTTTTGAAGGGCATGCTCTAATATCAACTTCACAAAAACGCCCGCTTAGAAGAACTAAAAAGTTTGAGTGCAAGTCTTTCTGCCGCGGACAGTCGGGCGGGGAGTGTCAAAGCCGATAAAAGACACAACCTTATCACCGCCGGATCGGTTGAACGAATTTCTACGATTTTGGCGGAATCGCTTTTTTCTAAAAAAGGAAGAAGCGCAAAAAGCGGTTATCCACATTGTGTATGGCGCTCAAATGTATTTCGTAATTGCCCAGTTAAAGTTTACGGAGGAGCGTAAGGGTAGTCTGCTTGGGATCGCGATGGAGTTCGCACAGGTAGCCCGTCCCGTTTGGCACCTGATAATCGAAGTAGTCCCCGCCGCCAAAATGGCTCATGATTGACATGATAGTGCCGCCGTGTACAAGCAGTCCGACCGTGATTGAAGGCCGGGTGTCCGAAAGCTGGTCTAGCATCTCGTAAAAGCCCTGCCGGCAGCGCCTCTCAAACTGTGCGCGGCTCTCCCCGTTCGGAAATGGCAAAGTCCCGTTGCTGTCGATCCATGCCTGGTATCTTGGATCATCCTTCAGGTCCTGATAGTTTTTCCCTTCAAAATCCCCGAAGTCCATCTCCCGCCAGTCAGATATAACGATAGGAATCTGTCCGGGATAGAGCAGCCTTCCGGTCGATATGCAGCGCTTCATCGGGCTTGAAAACAGGACATCCACCTCCGGATAGATGCCGGATGCTTTTGCCTGAAGCAGTACATCCCTGCCCTGTGGGCTTAGATCCTCATCCGTGCTTCCTAAGTAGCGGTGCTCCGTGTTCGCCGGAGTTGCCCCATGCCGGATAAGTGCAATTTTTATTTGATTTTCTGACCGATCCCACATATTACGCGCACCACCTCATCTGCCTGCTTTGCTATCTCTATCAGAATCCTTCCTGTCCGTTCCCGGTACTCCCGCTCCAACGGATCGATCGGGACGATCCCGTTTCCGATCTCATCGCAGATCACAATACAGTCCCGGTTTTTGTGCAGGAACGAAAATAAGATCTGTTCCGGTTCTTTTCCTGCCGTAAGCATTTCCTTGATCCATCTGTGAAGATGATCGATCACTAGGATTCTGCCACTTTCCGCTGCCTCTTTCTGCTGTGTGTCGTCCGGGAGGCTTGCATCATATACCGTGCAGCCCGCTTCCCCGATCTCCTGTAAAACATAGCGCAGCTTTCCCTGCGCATATCCGCCAATCACCAGTTTCATTTTCTGTTCCTACCTCACAAAAACGCTCCACGCTGCGATCACAAACACCATCATGCCCTCACAGAGCAATACAAAATATCCTGCCGTGTCTCCCGTGATCCCGCCGAGTTCCTTTTTACTCCTGTAACCGTAATACCAAAAGGCTGCCAGTTCCGCAGCCACCGCAAGGCTTCCCGCAGCCGGCGACTGCCACACCATAAAGCAGGCACACAAGATGCCTTGCAGATACAATGCACATTTTACGATCCGCTTGTGCGCCCCGGATGCGAATGCGTATAGCATTCCGTTCGTTTTTGCGGATGGAAATGTCACCACGCCGATCCCGCTTAAACAGCGGCTTAAAGCAAAGCCAGCACAGAAGATCCTTAACAGTCCCGGATTACTTATCTCCGAGAATGCACCCGCATACAGCAGTCCATAGCACGCCAGCATGATCACTGCAAAAGCTCCAATATGCGAATCCTTAAGGATTTCGAGCTTGCGCTCCCTCGGCTGGTAGGAATGGAACGCATCCATCGTATCCATAAAGCCGTCCACATGAAAGCCTCCGGTGATAAGCAGCGGGATCGCTGTTCCGATCAGTGTCCGGCACAGATTGCCGATCCCCAGTCTGACACATATCATATTCCACAAATAGATGCATACGCCGATCACGATGCCTACCCACGGGAAAAAGCACAGCATATATCTCATATCCTTTTCTTCCCACTTAAATTGTGGCATCGGTATCTTTGAATACATGGAAAATGCGATAATGATCGCCTTTATTACCTGCATAGCCCTGTCCTGCCTTTTCCTTTGATCTCTATCGGTATCCCGGCAACAACCTCGATCACTTCATCTGCCATTTCTGCCAGCTTCGCGTTGATGTTTCCCATTGCCCTTATGTAGTCCATCGTCGTATCGTCGTAGGTTATGCCGTCCTCAAACACGTTGTTGGTGACAATGACCAGATGGGGAAGCTTCTCGTTCAGCTGCGCGACACCCGCAATGATCTTCTCTGTCACCACGGCCTCCGGCAAGATCCCCCCCGGCGTAAACATCTCGTTCGCCGTAAGGTTCGACATGCACTCAAGCAGTGCTGCATTGCTGCCGAATGGCTTTTGCAGCTTTTCCGCCGCGCGCTCGATCTGTACCGGCTGTTCGATCGTACAAAAGCCCTTTCCGGCGCGCATCGTGCGGTGCCTCTCCACCTTTTTCTGCCCCTCTTCATCATAAATCTGCATCGTCGCGATATAATATTTTTGACACTGCTCTCCGATCCTTAGCAGGTAGTCCTCCGCAAAGGCGGATTTTCCGCTGCCGCTTCCCCCGGTGATGACTGATAACATTCTTTAAAACCTCTTGTATTGTTCTATTTTGCTGTTTTGGAATGTGGAGCTGCTATTATAGATCGACAGTGCCATATCCAAAAGCGGAAACAGCATGACTGCTCCGGTTCCCTCGCCGAGCGCCATCCCTGCATCGATGACCGGCTCAAGCCCTAATTCCTCTGTCAACAGTCTTACCGCCGGCTCCTTTCCCTTGTGCGATGGGATCAGATACTCCCTCACTCCCGGAAACAGTCTCTCCGCAACAAGCGCTGCGACCATACTGATCACGCCGTCCAGCACGATTGGCAGATGGCAGAGCGCACCTCCGATACAGACACCGGCAAGTCCTGCGATGTCAAGTCCTCCGACAGTCTTTAATATTTCAAACGCATCCGCGTGATAGAGATCATATTTCTCTATCGCTGCACGGATCACTTCCTGCTTTCTGCACAGTCCCGCATCGCTTAGCCCTGCTCCCCGCCCGGTTACGGTTTTGGCATCACACGTTAATAGAGCGGCGGCAGCTGCGCTGCTTGTCGTGGTGTTTCCGATTCCCATCTCTCCGGTCGCAAGAATGCGATACTCTGCTTCCTTGCAGGAAAAGACAAGGTCAATGCCCGTTGCGATTGCTTTTACCGTCTGCTCCTCGGTCATTGCCGGTGTCTTGCTAAAATCGGCGGTTCCGTTGGCGATACGTCTGTTCTGCACACCTTTTAGCTCTGCCGCTTCGGAGTTGATCCCGATATCGACGGGGATCGTGTCCACGCCCGCCACCTGTGCCATTTTTCCGACCGACGACAGTTGCTTTCCCATCAGCCCGGCAACGGCGGCAGTTACCTCCTGCCCGGTCTGGCTGACTCCTTCTGCCACGATCCCATTGTCCGCGCATAAAATGATCACTGCGCGCTTTGCGATGTCGACCTGATTCGATCCGCTGATCGCGCCGATCCTTGCGACCATCCGTTCAAAATCTCCAAGCCCGTCAAGCGGTTTGGCGATCCGATCCCAGTTATGGATCACCTGCTTACGGATCGCTTCGTCCGGCAGCCCGATGGAAATCTGCTCTAATTCCTGTCTCGTATACTTATTCCAGATGGGCTTCTGTAAGCATCCCATAGATTTCCTCCATATTCAGATACAAACGCAGTGTCTCCGCGAGTTTGTCGTATTCTCTGTCCTTAAAGCTCTTGTAGTCCATAAAAGCTGTGCCATCCAACTGCACGCCCTTCTTTTGGGCGAGTGCCCGCACAATCGCATCCGCAAGATTCCCCTCGTCGAACAGACCGTGTATGTAAGAGCCGCACACGTTCGTGTTGTCCTTCGCCTGCACCACCGATGGAAGCTCATCGCGCCTGCCATCCGCATATACTGTCTTTCCCATGTGGATCTCGTAGCCTGTGTAGGCGCAGCTGGATATCGCTTTTAACGCCCCGTCTATGGAATCGACCGTACCGCTTGTCTGGCAGCGTCTCTTTTCCTTTTGCAACACGGTGACGATCGGCAGAAGCTCCATGCCCCGCATCGCGCCGCCTTCCTCAATGTCATCCGGATCGGAGATCTCGTTGCCCAGCATCTGGTATCCGCCACAGATCCCGAATACGGGGATGTCCTCTGCCAGCTTCTTTACCGCGCTCTCCAGACCGTTCTGGCGCATCCACTTCAGATCTCCCATCGTGTTCTTGCTTCCCGGCAGAAAGATCATATCCGGGGTCTGCAATTCGCTGATGGAGGTCACATAGCGCACCGATACCTCCGGGATCTGTTCAAACACGTTAAAATCCGTAAAATTAGAAATTCTCGGATAGTGGATGACTGCAAGATCGATCAGTCCTTTTCCCTTGTGGTCAAACCGCTCCGAAAGGCTGTCCTCATCCTCAAGCGATAAGTTCATGTAAGGGACAACGCCTACCACCGGCACATTTCCCTTTTCCTCAAGCATCTCGATTCCTGGATCGAGGATGGATTTATCTCCCCGGAATTTGTTGATGATAAGCCCTTTTACCCGGTTCTTTTCATCATCGGTCAAAAGCATGAGCGTTCCGAGAAGCTGCGCGAACACGCCTCCCCGGTCAATGTCTCCCGCCAGAAGCACCGGGGCATCCACAAGCTCTGCCAGCCCCATGTTTACAATGTCATTCTGTTTTAAGTTGATCTCCGCCGGACTTCCGGCACCCTCGATCACGATGATGTCCGCATACTCCTCCAGCTTGCGAAACGCCTTTTTGATCTGCGGCACCAACTGCTTTTTGTAGGAGAAATAGTCCCTCGCACTCATATTGCCGAGCACCTCTCCATTTACAATGACCTGTGAACCGGTGTGGTTCGTCGGCTTTAGCAGGATCGGGTTCATGCACACCATCGGCTCTATCCCGGCAGCCTCCGCCTGCATGACCTGCGCCCGCCCCATCTCCAGACCTTCCGCCGTAATGAATGAGTTGAGTGCCATATTCTGTGATTTAAACGGAGCTACCCGGTAGCCATCCTGCTTAAAAATCCGGCACAGTCCAGCCACCAGAAGGCTTTTTCCGGCTCCGGACATCGTCCCCTGTATCATGATCACTTTTGCCATATCTCGATATCCTTTTTGCAGTCCTTTGCATACTCCAAAAGCTGCTCGTTGTATTTTTCCAAAGCTGCAAAATGTTCCTTCGTGCATATCACCCTTTCACAGCTTTGTATGCTCTTCTTTGCTTCGTCCAGCAGCGCATCGCAGACCGGCTCGAATGCCGCCGCCTCGATCACACTTCCTGCCAGTGCCTTCGCCACCGGATAGTCCAGATCATTTTCGTACAATATCCCGGTTGCAAACGAAATGCCCGCTCTCTGTAAGTAGCGGAATACGCGCCTTCCGGTGCCGCCACCGGCGATCACAAAGACCTTCGGGCTTCCCTCTGCCGCCTTTAGCTCCATGCCGGTCGTTGTCTCATCAAACGTCCCGGAAGTGATGTGGAACAGCTTTGATATGTAGCCCTCCTTGAAAATCTCCTCCGGCGTTCCGAAGCGCTCAACGTATTTTCCGTTGATGCAGAGGATCTTGTCCGACACGCGCTCCGCCAGATCCAGCTCATGCAGCGACATGATCACCGTGATGTTTTTTTGCTTGCGCAGTTCCTGCAGGATAGACAAAAATTCCAGCTTGTATTTCACATCCAGATAGGAGGTCGGCTCATCCAGCACGATGATATCCGGCTCCTGACACAGCCCTTTTGCAAGCATTACGCGCTGGCGCTGCCCATCGCTGATCTTGGAAAAATCCTGATCCCGCAATTCTGTGACGTGCACCAGTTCCATCGCCTCCTCCACCGCGCGGTGATCCTCCTTGGAAAGCACACCAAAACGTCCGGTATATGGATACCGCCCCGTCTCGATCACATCCTCACAGGTCATCAGCTCTGTCCGTATCTTATCGGTCAGCACCACGGACATGCTCTGGGAAAGCTGTTGCTTGGAGAATCCTGAAAGATCCCGGTTCTCCATATATACCGCACCGCCGAGCGGTTCAAGCTGCCGTGCGATGCTTTTTAAAATGGTCGATTTCCCTGCCCCGTTCGATCCGATCAGAGTCAGGATCTCGCCCTCATTGATTCCAAATTCAATCTCTTCGATCAGGGGGCAGCCGTGATAGCCGACACTTAGTTTTTCTGTCTTAAAATAGTATTCCATCATGCCACCTTATCCTTGTTGCGCTTCATCATAACCCACAAAACAACCGGTGCGCCAAATATGGCTGTCACTGTGCTGATGCTAAGCTCGGTCGGCGCGCACAGCGTCCGCGCAAGCAGGTCACAGAACAGGCAGAAAATACTTCCTCCGAGAAAACATGCCGGGATCATAAAGATCGGTCTTGTGCTCCCTAAAAGCCTTTTTACCAGATGTGGCACCGCGATCCCCACAAAGGAGATTGGTCCTGCAAATGCGACGATGCAGGCGGACAGAATGCTTGAAAGCGTAACCAGCGCCACCCGAAGCAGCCGGATATTTACGCCCAGATTCCTTGCATACGCTTCCCCCAGTTGATAAGCGCTAAGCGGCTTTGCCAGTCCGAACACGATCACGGTCGTTACGGCTATGATCTCTGCCATGATCCGCACGTTGTCCCATGTAATTCCGGAGAAGCTGCCCCTTGACCAGTTATGCAGATTTACGATCTGCGCGTCACTTGCAAATGTGATGACCAGCTCCGTGATCGCAGAACAGATGTAGCCGATCATGATACCGCTTACAACCAGCGCCGACATGCTCTCGATCCGTCTCGATATGATAAGCACGACTCCCATCGCAAGCATCGCCCCCGCGAATGCCGCAACGATCATCGTCCACGAACTGATCCTTGTCATCCGTTCTAAGAAAAATACCAAAAGCAGTGCCACCATCATCTTGGCTCCGGACGAAATGCCAAGCACAAACGGTCCTGCGATCGGATTATGGAAAAAGGTCTGTAACAGATACCCGGCAAGTCCGAGTGCACCGCCTAAGATAATGGCAGCCAGTGCCCGCGGCATACGGATGTCCCACAATATCCTTGCATTTTCGATTTCTTTTCCACATAGGGAGCGTCCGATGTCCGAAAGCGTGATAGTTACACTTCCGATACACACACTAAACACGAGTAAAACGAGTATTCCTGCCAAAAGCAGGCAAAGTGTCACGATGCCCCTTCGTATTCTGTTCTTCTGCAACTTGTCTCCCTCTCTATTCCAGATGGAACAGATATTTCATATTGCTCTCATCTTCCCCTGTCAGTATCGCATGGAAATCCTGCAGCAGATAGCCGATTGCCATCGATTCCTGATACATGTCATTGGTGGTACACCACACGTTGTTGTTCTGCACCGCCTTAAAGTCCTTCAATACTTCACATTTTTCCAGCAGCTCCTCCACCGATGTAATTCCCCCGTCAATGGAGCTGTTGTAGATCAGATAGTCTGCATCCTTTGCCCCGTCATAAAACTCCTCGACCTGCAGATTCATGGTAGATCTCGCCGAATCATCGTCCTTCGCATCCTCAAAAACATAATGCCCTCCCGCAAGCTCGATCATCTTCGGAATATAGTCCGAGCTCTGGCGGATCTGCACCAGACCATTGGACGTAATGTAGAAAAATGCGACCGTCTTTCCCGTATTTTCCTTTGCCGACACCTGCTTTAGGATCGCTTCCTGTTCCTCAAATATCTGCTGTGCCAGCTCCTCTTTTCCCACCAGCGCTCCATAAAACTTTACCCACTCTACACGTCCGAGCGGGTGGAACTCGTAGCTTGAATACTCGATCATCACCGGAATATCAAAGCTCTCCAGCATCTCCACGACCTCCGGTGAATGCGTGATCATGCGGTTTTCGATTGCAAGCGAGCAGCCTTGTGATACCAGAAGCTCATAATCCGGCATACTGTATTTGCCTGCGTATACGATGTCGCCTGCCGCCATTGCATCCTTTGCCGCCTCTATGTACCAGTTCTCCTCCTTCTGTCCGGAAAACCGTATCGTATCCAGCGCATCCAGCGAGCAGAACATATCCATCGCCGCGGAGGCGACCAGATAGAGATTTCGCACCGGCTGCTGTATGACAATCATATCCTCCGGCAGATCTTCCGGAACAGCAGCGTCCTCCGGAACAACGAAAA
Source organism: Lachnospiraceae bacterium (assembly GCA_963612015.1). Taxonomy (GTDB): domain Bacteria; phylum Bacillota; class Clostridia; order Lachnospirales; family Lachnospiraceae; genus Roseburia. The sequence continues at coordinate 60,399 of CAVDTR010000010.1, forward strand.
GCTGTGTATCATCCAACGTGGTAAGCAGCCTGTAGCCATCCTCATATTCATCCACTGAAAAATTCCGGGCATAGGAAAGCTCCATGCTCCCAGTATAGGTCAGATCTGTCCAGGACACGTCGGAGGCTGCCTGCTCCTGCGCGCTGCTTGACTCCTTAGCCGTATAATCGGAAGAAGGACTGCCGCAGCTACACAGCCCCAGCAGTCCTATCAAAGATACATATAACCATTTTTTGTGTCTGTTTCTTCCTGTCATGCGATGCTTCCTCTTATTCCTCCACAGCTCTTAACGTTTCGGAATGCAGTGTGATCGTATATTCGATTTCATGCGGCGTGCTCATTGCAACCGTATCTCCCACCACAGCTACCGGCTCATCGAAAACAGAGACAGGAATTTCAAAAACAGAGTTTCCATCTGTATTTACCGGCAGATACTGCTCGCCGTCCACAAGCATGTAATCGTAGTTCGGGCTGCTCCAGCAAATGGTTGCCGTCATAGCACCATCCTTAACCGTAAGCGTAAGCGGAGAATCGATTGTTGCCTTGCCGCTTCCACCCTCAAGCGTTGCTTCCACCGTGTATGTACCATCCGAAGGTACTTCTGTACTCTCATCCGTTTTTGCATCCGCTTCATATGGAGTCGGGTTGGAAACCTTAACCTTGTGATCGTACCACTTTTCCTTCGTGCCGATCAGTGCGAGGTCAAATTCCTCATCCAGCGCCGGCACCGGAACATCAAATCCGTAGACTTCTTCGGAGGTTCCATCATCGTAGTAAACCTCATCATTCGTCGGCTGCAGCAGATCAGCACCGTCCTTTGCCGCATCCTCCGCCAAGCCTAAATAAAGGTTTACGATCTTTTTGGAGCCAAGCGTAATGTGGATCGTCATCTGACCATCCTTGACGGTAAGTGTTCCCTTGCCATCACACGCTTCATTTATATGGAACATAGAACTATCCGTGGAAAAATCTGCAAGATATACGCCGTCCTCCAGTACATTTTCTGCATTTCCTGTCTCTTCGGTATCCTGCACATTTTCCGAAGTCTGTTCGGTCGTGGCTGTGTCCTTGGAATCATCCGATCCACCACATGCTCCCAGCATAAGAGATGCCATAAGAAGCATGCAGCCCATCACCGCCGAAATTTTCTTTTTCTTCATATTATCTACCTTTCAGAGCTTATTACTGATTGATAACAGCACCTGTATGTGCTACATAGAGAGCCTGGATCTCCGGGATCTCTCCAAGTCCGAAGATCTGGGTATCCACGCTGTCAAAATTGCCGCTTGCAGTAAACATGCTCAGCCATGAATCGTCATCAGATCCTGCCATATCGTTGTTGGCATGATCGCCTGCAACTACCATGAGCGGACGAAGAACAACCTTCTTGTAGCCTGCCTGTGCAATGGCATCGATCACTGCTTCGCAGGAAGTCTCCTCCGGCTCGCCCTCAACAGTTCCGATAAATATGTTGTCATAGCCCAGAGCGTTCATCTGTGACTGCATCTGGCTGTAAGAGATCTTTGCGGTGTGGGAGGTTCCGTGTCCCATGAATACGAATGCAACGCCATCCTCTTTTGCAGCATCAAGACTGTCATATCCGGCTGTCTTGACTGCCTCTGCGGTAAGGATCTGTGCAACTGCCTGCTTGTCCTCATTGACAACGGCTGCGTCTGAACCAACCTCACCGAGCAACGGCTCTGCGACCTTAACGCTCTCAAACTTATCTGCATAAGCATTTACAGTTTCCATAAGCTCGTCATACTCTGCACCATGCATAAGGTGTGTCGGCTGAACAACCAGATTCTTGACTCCGTTTGCCACAGCGCGCTCCATTGCCTGATCCATATTGTCAATATGTTCATCATCTCTTGCCTGTACATGGTTGATGATGATCTGTGCGGTAAATGCTCTTCTTACGGACCAGTCCGGATATGCTGTCTGGATCGCATCCTCAATTCCCTTGATGTCTGCGACACGGCTGTTATTGAAGGAAGTACCAAAGCTTACTACAAGGATCTCGTTCTCACCGATCTCATCCTGATTGCGTGGATCGTCCTTAGAGGCATCTCCTGTATCTCTTCCGAAATAATCCGGATCAGCTTCTTCACCCTCTACCAGTTCCTTCTGTGCGTCAGTCAGGGCATCCCATGCTGCCTTTGCATCTGCACACTGCTGGTCGGTCTCATCGGTTCTCTCCTGCACATAGATCGCATCGATCAATGCTGCAACCTCATCTGCTGCCTTCTGATCTGTGTCTGCTGCGTTCTCGCTTCCGGTTTCCTCTGTTGATGTGCTGTCGGAATCTGCATTGCTGTCTCCGCAGCCGCTTAAACACAATGTTCCCATTAGTGCTGCCATCAATAGTGCCACTACTTTTCTTTTCATCTTTTCCTCATTTCTGCAGTATCTCATCTGCCTGTTTATTTTTAAATATGATGCTCTGCTGCAGACGCAATTTCCCCACAAAAAGAAAAACCCTTTTTCATTTACTGATAAAGGGTTTGCGTACAAGAAAATAAGAGGAATGTCCGGTAGGAGTCCTCACTTTCTCACGTACAACCAATTACTCGTGGCTTGAAACAACTGTTTCTGTACAACAGTCAGGCAGGTCTCCCGGCTTAAAGATCTTCGCATCTGCCATCTTCCCAGTTCCCCAGTGATATAGCGGCTTCTACTCCCTAATTACGGTGACGAGTTCGTACAGGATTTGCACCTGTTTCCCTTTTCACCGGAGCCAGTCCCCCAAGGGAGACTGCTCCGACACCTGATTGCTTCATATTCAATTTGTTTGTCATGCGTAGCCGCTTGACAGATTTGTTATAACATATCTCTATAAACTAATCAATTACTTTTTGCCTGCTGCCACGGCTCTCTGCGGTAAAACCAGATAGATACCATGGTTGCCACGCACCATCCGATTGGCCATGCACACCAGATTCCGGTTGCTCCGAGCGCTGTCTTTGAAAAGACGAATGCCAAAACAACTCGAAGGATGAGGTCTGTAAAGGTTGCGACCATGAACTTGCTCATCATTCCGCCTCCACGCAGGATACCATCTGCTACCAGCTTTGCGGAAACCACAAAATAGAATGGGGACAAGATCCGCAAGAAGTTGATTCCGGTCTGCATTGCAAGCTCTGTCGGCTGATCCATAAAGAGCTTTAATACGATACTGCCGCCGAAGAAATAAAGTAAAAACAGTGGCAGGCTTAACATCCATACCATTTTTATGCCGACGCGGAAGCCCTCCTTGATACGGGCAAGCTTCTTGGCACCAAGGTTCTGTGCCGTGTAGTTGGAAATTCCGTTACCCAAGGTCGTAAAGGAGGTGATGACCAGATTGTTAAGCTTTACCGCTGCGGAATATCCTGCCATGACCGGTGCGCCAAAGCCGTTGATGATACTCTGGATCACAATATTGCCAAGTGAAATGAAGCTCTGCTGCAGGGTACTCGGAACCGCGATCGCAACGATCTGCTTTAAGATCTGTGCATCAAAGAGCGGAGCCTTTTCCTTGCCCTCGATCTTTGCCAGTCTGCGGAACACTACAAACATTGCAAGCAGGCAGCTGATTCCCTGACATAAGAAAGTCGCCCACGCGACACCCGCAACGCCCATCCGGAATGCCTTTACAAACCAGATATCCACGCCGATGTTGGCGGTTGAAGAAACTGCCAGAAAATAGAACGGTGTCTTGGAATCTCCGAGTGCCGAGAAAATACCAGTTGCAATATTGTAAAAGAATACAAACGGAAGTCCCCATGCATAGATGTCCAGATACAGCTTGGAGTCCGCAAAAACCTCATCCGGAGTGCGGATCAGGCGAAGCAATGCGCCGGAGCCGATGATACCGATCAGCATCAGTACCGCGCATACGATCGCGCTGAAAATGCATGCCGTATAGACGGCTGTTTTCATCTTGTGATAATCCTTTGCTCCAAAGAGCTTGGATACAACAACAGAGCAACCCATATTACAGCCAAATGCAAATGCGATAAAGATCAATGTGATCTCATAGCTGTTTCCGACTGCTGCAAGAGCATTCTCCCCGATAAACTTGCCAGCAACAAAGCTGTCTGCGATATTATACAGCTGCTGAAAAATAATACTGCCGAACAACGGCATACAAAATCTCCACAAGACCGACTCCGGCTTGCCAACGGTCAAATCCTTATTCATCCTCTTTTTCCTCCAGATTCTTCAAACATTCCTTTATCACTCTGACACATCCATCTATGCCAAGCTTGCCATATATAAATATAGATAATATACACTTCCTGTCAAGAAAAGACAAAACATATACGCAATTAGTTGTCTTTTTGCAACAGTCGTATTATAATCCGATAAAAGATATGTGTAAAATATCTGTTTTGTTATGTAGATATATTATTTTAATATAGGATATCCTGTGATGAATATCAGCTATGACTATTACCGTGTGTTCTATTATGTGGCAAAATATAAAAGCTTTACCGCTGCCGCCAAGGTTCTTATGAACAACCAGCCCAACCTTACGCGCATGATCAAAAAGCTTGAATACGAGCTGGGCTGTACCCTGTTCATCCGGCAGCGCCACGGGATCTCGCTCACCCCGGAGGGGCAGAAGCTCTACGCACATGTATCCGTTGCCTTCGAGCATATCCAGTGGGGCGAGGAGGAGATCGCAAGGGAAAAGAGCCTGCAATCTGGAACCGTCTCGGTCGCTTCCAGTGAGATCGCGCTGCACTGCATCCTGCTTCCCGCCCTAAAGACCTTCCGCAGCTCCTACCCCGGCATCCGTCTGCGCATCTCCAACTTGTCCACGCCACAGGCGATCGATGTACTAAAAAAAGGACTCGCCGATCTTGCGATCGTAACCGAGCCCTTTGATCTTCCTTCCGATCTCTCCTGTGTGGTCTTACAGCCGATTCAGGAGGTTCCGGTATGCAGTACCTCCTTTTCCCTTGGAATTGGCACATCCTTAAAAGCCGTCCTTCTGAAAAAATACCCTGTCATCGGCTTGGAGGAGCAGACCGGTTCCTTTTCCTTTTTCTCCGATTTCTTCAATGAGATCGGCTTACCATTCTCCCCGGATATCTCGGCAGCGACCGCAGATCAGATCCTCCCGATGGTCAAATCCGACCTTGGCATCGGCTTCGTTCCGATGGAGTTTCTGAAGAAGGAGGATATGGCAGATCTTGTGATCCTCCAGATGGATCCGCCGATCCCTCCTCGCAATATCTGCATTCTCAAGCGGCGGGATATGCCGCTTAGCATCGCAGCCGCCGAGCTGGAGAAGGTTATTATGCAGGGATGAGCTTCTACAAGCTGCGGTAGCTGGTCTTGTTCGTGGATTCCCTTTCGATCACCGTCGGAAGTGTAATGTAAGACTGCATGTAAAGATTGTTCTTCTTTATTTTCTGTATCACATATTTTCCTGCCTGTACACCAATGTCGTATACATCGATATTGACGACGGTAAGCTGTGGCTTTAGGATCTTGGAAAATGGGAAATCATCAAAGGTGATCACACCGATCTCCTCCGGGATCTGTACGTTGTGGTGCAAAAGTGCCGTCACACAGCCATAAGCAATATAGTTGTTCGCGCACACAACCGCATCCGGTCTGCTTTCCATCGCCAGAACATTCTCCATCATTGCATACGCGGCATCGCATTCCGACTCCCCGTGGAGCACATGCCCCTTCGGCAGGATCACATCATGCTCACTTAATACCGACAGCACACCCTCCAGCCGGTGCATGGAGATCTTATCCTCCATCATGCCCCCGATAAACGCCAGCGACTGATAGCCTTTCTCCAAAAGATGCTTTGCTGCTAGCTCTCCTGCCAGCCGGTTATCTGTATCAATCCAGCAAAAGTGACTGCTAAAATCAGGATTTCCGATCACCAGATGCGGAATTGCAAGCTCGTAGATCAGTTCATCCAGTCCCTTTGACAGCACGGAGGCGTGTATCACGAAGCCGTCCGCCTGCCGTATCTCAAACGCCTGTCTTACAAACTCACATGCCTCCTGCGGCAAAACGCTCTTGACGATCAGCGAATATCCTCTTGCTGTAAGCGTATTTTCCAAGCCACACAATATCTCGAATATATGCGGATTGGAAAAGCCCATGTGCTCGCCCAGCTCTGCCACAAAAATAATCGTCTTTGTAGACTGATTTGCAAAATTTCTTGCTCTCTGGTTTGGCTGGTAATGCAATTCCTCCATCGCCTTTTTTACGCGCTCTGCTGTTTCCTCCGATATGGAATAAGAACCGTTCATCACCTTTGACACTGTTGCCGTCGAGGTTCCCGCACATCTTGCCACATCTTTAATTGTTACCGTCATCTTCTTATCCATTCCTTACGCTCTATCGTCTCCTGCAATAACAAATCCATACGGCTGCAAAATTCCGTCACAATAACCTTCCGATTTCCATACGCTGTAACGTTCCATATATAGAGCGATCTGCGCCGCCTCTCCCATATTTAAGAATACGCGCACGCTCTGATCCTCCGAGAAACGCTCAAATCCGTAGAGATAACTGTCCTTGTCCGCACACAGGGTTCGATAGCCGCCCTCTGTAAGCGCATGTGTCTGTCTGCGCAGGCGGATCAGTTCTGCAAACAGCTCGTGCAGTTCGTCCTGCTTTTTCCACGGCATCGGCTGCCGGTATTCCTTCTCAAGGACACCGGTAACGCCCAGCTCATCCCCGTAAAAGACGGAAGGGATTCCCGGAAAACACATCTGAAATACGATCGCCAGCTTATATCTTCTCCTGTCCTCTCCACAGACCGACAGGAACCGGCTGACATCATGGCTGTCCAGGATATTTAGCTGCGCATATACCGTCTGTCTGCGATAGCGCATCCGCATGTCAGTGACACGCCCGTCAAATTCCTGCGCGTCAACCCTTCGCTCCGCAAAAAATTTCTTACAGTGCTTGCGGAAATCATAGTTCATCGCGGAGTCGAACATCTTGCCATCCAGCCAGTGGTTCGCGCTTTCCCAGACTTCCCCGATCAGGATTGCCTCCGGATTTGCCTGCTTGACGGTATTGCGAAATGCCATCCAGAAAGCGTCATTTACCTCACTTGCCACATCAAGCCGCCAGCCGTCTATATGGTATTTTTCCACCCAGTAACGCCCGACGCCACAAAAATATTCCTGCACCTCTTTGTTTGCCGTGTTAACCTTTGGCATCAGGCGCTCATACCCGAAGCATTCGTAATTCGGATAATCCTCGCCGTTATCCGGGCGGATCACCGGGAACTGCAAGCCATAGAACCAGTCCTTATATTTCGAGTTTTCCCCGTTTCTGACCACGTCATCAAAAGCAAAGAACTGCCATCCACAATGGTTAAACACCCCATCGATCACGACGCGGATACCATTTTCATGAAAGGTCTGCACCAGCTCGCCAAATTCTTCATTGGTTCCGAAGCAGGGATCAACATGGTAATAATCGATCAGATCATACTTATGATACTCCCCCGCAGCAAATATCGGGTTGATGTAAATCGCATTGATCCCAAGTTCCTTTATATAGGAAACATTTTCTTTGATCCCGCGGATCGTTCCGCCTAATTTTCCCCGGACAATCTGTGTTTCATAATATTTCTCGCTTTCCTTTCCGGAAATATATCCCTCCGCCGTTGCAAAGCTGTCCGGGAAAATATTATAGATCACCGCATTCTTCGCCCACTGTGGCGGCCTTACAATATCCGCCCTGTGGTTAAACGGAAGCTGATAATACTCCGAGCGGTCATCCACAGGTTCTTTTGCAAATGTGTCCCCGTAATATAGCCACGTTTCCGTGTCTGATTCCAGCTCAAAATAATAGCATAATCTCTTATACGGATTATCCAGTGTAACCTCATAATAATCAAACAAGGGGGTACTTGCAACCACCCGCATCGGCTCCTGCGAAAAAATAACAGGTGTCATCCTGCATGCCCGGTCGCCATAATGTAACGTGCATTTTCTTAGATCATCTCTTCCAGCCCTGACGCGGATCGTCACATGCTGTTCATCGGTTCCATACGCATATTGCGACATCGGAATATGCAATACAGCACTTTTATTCATAATCTGCTCCTATCTTAACTGCCCTCTACCCTTTTACGCCTCCAGAGGTCAGTCCTGTTGTCATATTTTTTTGTAACGCAAAGAATACAATCAATATCGGTATGGACACAACGATCGATGCCGCCGCAAAAACAGGCCAGCTTCCGCTCATCTCGGTTGCCTGCAGGGAATACAGTCCCGCCGCCAAGGTGTAAGTATCCGACCCGGTCATAAAATTGACCGCAAATATGTATTCGTTCCAGACATATACCAGTACCATCATAGCCGTGACCGCAATCGTCGGTTTTGCCAGCGGCAGCACGATCCTTAACACGATCTGCACCGGAGAAGCCCCGTCGATCATCGCAGCCTCCTCTATCTCCGTCGGGATCGTATCAAAATATCCCTTCATATTCCAAAGCGCGAATACCGCCATCGTTCCGGTATAGACAATGATAAGTCCGCTCTTGGTATTGATCAGTCCAAGTGGTGTCAAAAGCTTATACAGCGCCGTCATCGAAAGCAGCGACGGAAATGCGTACAAAAGGATCAGCACCTTAAGAATCGTCTTCCGTCCCGGAAATCTTCTTCTGGAAAATTCGTATGCCGCCGGGATTCCCGTGCCCAGTGAAATTGCAAGTGTTACAACCGCAAGAATCAGGCTGTTCTTAAGCCATAGCAGGATCGGTTCATCCACAAAAACAGCCCGGTAATTCGCAAAGGTAAGCTTTTCCGGCAAAAAGGAGAAATTGGAGCTTAACAGACTGTTCTCCGCATTTAGCGACACCGACAAGGCGTACAGAACCGGAACAAGCACACAAAAGCAGATCACTATAAAAAAGAGGTTTACGAGGACGAGCAGTATATTTTCTTTTTGTCTCTTTTTCATGCCACATCCTCCTTGCTCTTTCGGTTCATTATGGTTGAAAATGCGATCAGTATCACAAAAATGACCATAGATACCGCCGAACTATATCCATAATTGTTCGTGATAAACGCTTTTTCATAAGCATACGTCAGTATCGTATGAACATTTGCGCCTGTCTTTGCGCCCACCTGCTGCGTCAATAAGTAGATGACATCAAACTGTTTAAACGTCGTAAAGGTCGTGATGATAACGGACGGTGCAATGATCGGCCGGATCATCGGAATTGTTATGTACCAGGTTCTCTCAAACCAGTTTGCGCCGTCGAGCACGGCACTCTCATAGTAGCTTTTTTCGATGCTCTGCAATGCCCCATCAATAATGGTGATCATAAACGGCAGCGCAAGCCATAGGTTGACAACGGTACAGCTTACAAACGCAAGCACATTTGTATTCAGCCACCGCACCGGCTCCAGTCCCATTTTTTGCAGCCATTGATTTAATAGTCCGAACTGCGAATTGTACATTCCTGTTTTCCAGAGCAAAATGGAAACATATCCCGGCATTGCCCACGGAAAGATCAGCAAAGTCTTGTATACATTCCGTAGCCTTAACCGCTTGATATTAAGCAGCGATGCCAGAATAAATGCAATGACAAGCTGGAGCACCATATTAACGACTGTCCACAAAACGGTCACACCAAACGCGGTAATAAACCCATTGTCCAGTACCAGAAGTGCTTCCTTATAATTTTTCAGACCTATGATCTCATAATTGTTCCAATGGTATACGTTCATATTGGTCAGGGAAATATACCCCGTATACACAATCGGAAAAACTACGATCAGCAGGATCAGTATCAAAGACGGAGCTGACCACCCGTATGCAGTTAAAGTTTCTCTGCGTTTTTTCTTCATCACTACTTTTAAACCTTTCCTCAGCGCATATTTGAAATCAACTGTTCCGCTTCTTTTTGTGCGGACTGCGCACTTTCCTCAACATCTTTTCCGCTCATATTTACATCCGTCAAAAGATTTCCCATCACGGTCCACATGACATCCATCTCCGGAACATTCGGCATCGGGACAGCATGCTCGGCAGTCTCTTTCATTGCCATGACAATCTCATCGGACTGGATTTCCTCCATCTCATAGCAGGAATTAAGTGCCGGAGCGCAGCCGCTTGCCTTTGCAAGGTCAATCTCAAGCTGCGGGTCCATAATCGCCCGAAGCACTTTTTCAACCGCAGCCTTCTTTGTCTCTGCCGCATTCTTTAACACATGGATTCCCTGTACTCCCATATACGGAGAGATCTGTTGTCCGCTCTCGTCGATCACCGGCATCTGCGCAACGCCGACATCCATTCCGGATTCCCTTACCGTAGGGATCAGCCACGGACCGGCAATCGTTGCATGTGCCATGCCCTCTTTAAAGAGAGTATTTACCGTGGCATACTCCGTTTCTCCCGGCATAAGATCAACGAACTTTTTATGATACTGCAGCGCCTCGATGACCTCCTGTGAATCCAACTGTGGTGTGCCGTCGGCAGTGAGGACAGTTCCTCCGAAGCCATTGATCCACCCAGCCGCATAATACGGTGTGCTATGCTGCTCAACAAAGCCGTAATGTCCGCCCCTTGTGTTTTCCTGCATATAAGAATACAGTTCTTCCGTCGTTGCCGGGACTTCGTCATCCTTCATATAGAGCCGGTTGTACAGGAAAAGCAGCGTCTCATAGTAGACCGGAAGCTGATAGATCTCGCCCTTATAGGTTGCTGCTTCGAGCGAGTTGGTCATATAGTCCTTCAGATCCTCTTTCGGAATAATATCCGTTATCGGAGCCAAAATTCCCATCTCCGCATATACACCGATCTTATCATGCGCAAAAAAGTACATATCCGGAGCAGCCTTTGGATTGTTGCCTACCATTTTCAGGCTTTCCGTCAGATCGCTTTTCTTTTCCAGCGTCACATGGATCTCCGGTTCAAGTGTCTCCAGCTTCTTTTGCAAAATCTCTGCCACTTCATCTTCCTTGTCATGCCAGATCACAATTTCTGTCACACCATCTTCCGTCTGTTCCGCTTTGCCCTGCTGGCATCCGGTCAGAAGTGATAAAGCCATTGTCAATGTTAAAAATGCTGCAACGATTTTTTTCATGCTGCTCCTCCCGCTATATCTCCTGTTGTGTCAATCTGGTCTGCCGCAAAAGCAGCAGACCAGCTAATTTTTTCCTTATTACTTAGTTTTCTTTTTCGATGCAACCACAACACCTGCCACAATCACAACAACGATCCCTACGATAACAATAGGAAGCACCATATTGTTCGTCTGCGTGTTTTCTGTTGCAGTCTCTGCTGCGTCGTCTGCTTGTGTATCTGCCGACTCGGTATCTGTGACCGCATTTTCTGTATCTGTGGTCTCTATGTCTGCCGGTTCACTATCTGCTGTTGCATCATCTGCTGTGACTTCCGGTTCCTCGTAATATACCTCATACTCCTCTGCGCTGCTTACAACCACCCAGACATCCTTCTCTGTCTCGATGGAAATATCGCTTGTCTGGACGCTTCCGTCGTTTCCATTTACAATGATTGAATTTACCCAGCCCGGAATCTCTTTTACAAGCCATGCGCCATCCTCGGTAAACGCTTCTCCCGGCCATGCTGCAAAAGCGTTGGTTCCATCCGGTGCTGACCATGCCCACAGACTTGGTGCTGCCCAGTCATCCGGTGCGATTACATGAACTGTAACATTTGGGATTTCCGCCTTGTCCGGATCCTTGTAGCTAAAGTCTGCGGTTCCGTCAGCTTCCACACTAACCCAGATCTCAGCCGGATCGATGGACAGATCCTCTGTCTGGACACTTCCCTCATTTGCATTTACGATAATGGAATTAACCCAGATCGGTGCCTTCACACTGTACCAGCCATTGTCATCCGCCTTCATTTCCTTGCCCGGCCATGTATCAAAAGCATTGGTTCCGTCCGGCGCTGACCATGCCCACAGGCATGGGTTCTGCCAGCTCTCATCTACCTTTGCATGTATTGTGAACTTCTCCACATAAGCCGGAATCTCACCGGTTGTGAGTGCATCATAAGATACCTCGGCGTTATCCGCATCGGAAACTGTGATCCACGCATCTTTTCCATCCAGGACAAGCTCCCCTGTCTGCACGGTTCCTTCATTTGCATTTACGATCACATGATTTGCCCATGCAGGCACCCATACATAATACCAGCCGTCATTGTCCGGAGTGGCTTCGCACGCCTCTCCCGGCCATGCATCAAATGCATTGGTTCCATCTTCGTTCCACGCCCATACACACGGGTCTTGCCAGTCCTCCGGTACTTTGACACTTATTGCAACTCTTGTCTGATCTGCCTCTGCCGCATAAGTCATCGCCGGCACCATCATGACAAGCATAACCAGCATACATATCGCTGCATATACTCTCGCTACACATTTTTTCATGAATTTAGTCCTCCACATTGTTAATCACATTTTGTCCTTCTTCTCAATGAATGTGGCGCCCCATCCATTTGATGGTTTCATTATAGAAATCCACCAAAAAGCGGTCAACTTCATTTTAGGTAACCGTTTTCTTCTTTTATTGTGCATTTTGTTGTATTCATGCTTGCTGTTTTTATGCAGTATTACTATATATTTTGTGATTTGAGAAACTTTCCTTTCTTTTTTGTGAAGTATTAACGAAAGTTTTTCCCTGTCCTAACAGCATTTTCCGGACGATTTTGCTTCGTGTCATTCTGGGGATCTGATTAGCTTTTTATGTCATATAGGGAGCGGTTCGCGCAACTATTGTTATAGCATTGCGCTAGCAATGTTTAACAAAGTGCTCTTACTTTCGTTGTTTTATTGGTTATTTTTTACATTTTATGGCAACGAAACATATATATTGTGTACATTGACAACAAAGTTTTTGTTTTGCTATACTCAATTTGTAAAAACAATCGGTTGCGCAATTATTTGGGGTTTTGCGCAGTTTAAATGAGAAAGGAAGGAAAAACAGGTAATGAAAAAAGTATTTGTGGGGGTTTTAGCAATGGTAACTGCCCTGTCAACATGTATTGGCTGGGGCAATCTTGGCAAATCCGATACCGTAGATGCTGCGACATCAATTTCAGGCGTTTCTACTGTTTCAAACATGTCAAGTGATTTTGCAAGAGGTGTCGACATCTCTGAAGTGATTGCACTCGAAAACAGTGGTGCATCATACAAATATCTGGATGGTTCATCTGGGGATATCTTTGATATTCTCTCCGGTGCCGGTGTAAACTATGTGCGCATCCGTATCTGGAACAATCCATACGATTCTTCATCCCCTTACAAGGGATACGGTGCCGGAAATTGTGACTTATACAATGCCAAGGTGCTGGGAAAGAGAGCTACAGATGCGGGGATGAAGGTGTTCATCGATTTCCATTACTCCGATTTCTGGGCCGATCCGGAAAAACAGTTTGCACCAAAGGAATGGTCTGAGTACAGCCTTGCTTATAAAAAGGATGCCGTATACAATTTCACATATGATTCCCTCGAAGAACTTCTCAACTATGGTGTCAATGTCGGAATGGTTCAGATTGGCAACGAGACGAACGGATCCATGGCGGGTGTCGGCGGCTTATATGACAGTACCTGGGATCTTAGCTCCGGTGTCGCCGCACTTATGCAGCAGGGCTGCTACGCAGTTGACGATATTAACAGCGCATACAGTCTTTCTATTTTAAAGGTACTGCATTTTACCGATCTTCTGGAAAATGGTAAGTGGTATGCACAGTGTTTAAATGAGCAGGGTGTCGATTACGACGTATTTGCCACTTCCTTCTATCCGATGTGGCACGGCTCCACAGACGACCTTGCAAGCACGCTTACCTATATTGCAAAGACATATAACAAAAAGGTGCTCGTTGCGGAGACGGCTTATCCATATACCTATACCAACTATGATTCCGAAGGCAATAATGTAGGAAGTTCATCTGCTATGAATTATACCAACTACAATGTAAGTGTAAGCGGTCAGGCAAAAGCGCTCCGCGATGTTTTTGCAGCGGTTGCATCCGTCAACTCTTCCATGTCCGGATATGGTCTCGGTGCATTCTACTGGGCTCCGGAATGGATTGCCGTAAGCAGTTCTACCTGGGGAACCTACGGCTCCGGTTGGGCATCTTCCACTTCCGGGAACTATGAAAAGCTATACAGTTCATCCGTAAATTACTATTCCACAACTGATCGCGGATCTTCCTGGGATAACATGACCTTATTTGATAGCAACGGTCAGGCAATGAAGTCCCTGTATGTTTTTAACGATATCTGTGGTGCCACAAGCACTACGTCATCCTCCAGCTCCAGCACTTTGGATGGAACCTACTACATCAAGAGCTATTACAGCGGTTTGTATCTGGATGTTGTAAATGGGTCCTCCTCCAACAATGCGAACATCCAGCAATGGACATACAACGGCTGCGACGCACAGAAGTTCAGACTCGTATCTGCCGGCGATGGCTACTATTATATCTATACCGGTGCCAGCGGATATTCCAAGGTCATTGACGTTGCCGGAAAAAGCAAAGCAGACGGAGCAAATATCCTCCAATATGCTTACAAGGGCACAACAAACCAGAAGTTCAAGTTGGTCGAAGTTTCTTCCGGAGTCTACGCAATCCAGACTGCAATTACCTCATGCGGATCCTGTCTGGATGTATATAACTGGAGTACCTCCGCGGGCGGCAATATCGCGCAGTGGACCTATTGGGGCGGTGCATGCCAGCTCTGGTATTTAGAAGCAGCGGATTAACTTTATTGGTTTTAATATCCCCCTATATAAGGAACGCCCCATCACCGAGTTATCGATGATGGGGTGTTTTTTACTTTATAGGAAAATTCTTTATTTCAGCATATACAGTAAAATCCTGCTCCGTGCCGTGGATTCCCTTAAATACATTCCTCTTCGCATTTCATCCGACACCGCATAATCCTGATGCTTTGCAAAAATCCGGAGAGCTTCCTCCACCGGAATCCACCGTGGTTCCATCCCGGCTTCTTTCTCTCTTTCGGTCAGATGTGTGTCTGCCCTGCCGACAATTCTGCCGATAAAGTAGTAGTTGATCCACTTCCAGTCCTCGTAATACTCATCAATTTCAAGCTTACACTCCGAAACCTCAACACATGCGCCTGTTTCCTCCGCAACTTCGCGGATACAACATTCCGGTTCACTTTCCTTGGCTTCCAGCCAGCTGCCCGGAATCATCCACTGGTCATTATTTTTCTCATAAGAAAGAAGTATCTTGCCATCCTCTATGATGATCGCCCTGCACGCGCTCTAGACTTCGTAAATATCCCAAAATAATTATCGCCCACGATATCGAAGATCGATTTCTTCTCATATTCCTTTAAATAAGCAAATAGATTTGGCGTGATCGCCGGGTAAGTAAGATTGTCCGGCAGTGTATCAAACGTTTTCACTTCCGCCATCTCGCTCTCCGGAATTGCATCCAGCTTCCGGATCTTCGCCCAAAAGACCATTCCGTTTGCGCCCTTGCTTTCCCGTCTCCTTATTCTCCTGAATATCCCAGCCGGACTCTTTGTACACTTCGTCAATATAGGCATCCGCAGCTTCCTTGTCTGCGAGAGCTTCATCCAGCGGCAGCTTAAACAGCGCAGAAACGCCATCATATTACTCTGATCTGTGCAAACCTGTAAAGGGGAACGGCCGTGGCAGGAAGAAGAAATAATCACAAGACGAAGTCTTGTCCGGGAGAATTCCGCAGACCTTTTTCTACAAACTACGAAAAACACGCTTCGCAAGTTTTTCTCGTTGTCGCGGCATTCGCCAAGGTTCCGAGCAAGCTCGAACTTTGGCTCATTGCTCGCGCAAAAAAGGCGCACTCCATACCAGTCAATAGGCAGGTATAGAAGTGCGCCCTTAGTTCCTAAGGGAATTATGCCATATCCGGCGTGTTATCCTTCAGACTGATACTGTTCCGGAATCAAATTGCTGTAGTAGGCTGTTTTTCCGGACAGCACATCATCATAGAATCCCTGCTTCCAATCGATGAAATCAATCGAAGCCTGAAGCTCCTCCATGGATGCAATCAGAGCTTTTCTTTTTA
>CAVDTR010000011.1:0-71018 GCA_963612015.1 Lachnospiraceae bacterium
ACATTTGCTGGTAAGTGTTTTCTTTAAATGACATAGAGATTACCTTCTTTTCCAAGCCATTCTGTGGCTTTGCTACCTCTATTATACAGCAAGTAAACCATTTAGACTTGTATTTACTACAAAATATATGAACTTTTCAAGGCACTATAGAGGGGCTTTTGACCCCAACATCATAGCTATGTGGCTATAACAATTCTTTTACAGCTACAACGGATGGTTCAGCTCGTCAATCTTTTGTAAAATCTGCTTTACCTGTTCCGATATTTCTCCCATATAGCGGGTATTGTTCAGAACTTCTTTCTTCATGCTGTCTATCGCCGTCAGGCTGTCCTCCATGCTGCTCCGCAGCTTCTGCCGCCGCACGGTAAAGTCCTTGCGGACAGCCTCCATCTTTGTCTCGTCCAGTAACAGCATCGGATCATGCGCCCAGAAAGACGCGTCAAACAGATGTAGCTGTTCCAACTGTCCGGTCAGCTTCTCCGTATAAAAGACCAGATCATCGTTGGTCTGCTTAAAACGCTCCTGCTCCTTGACCGCAGACTGAAACTTTTCGTACATATAGGTCAGCTCGTAAGAATTTTTGACGTGATATTTCTCGCATGCATAATCGACCGCATTCTTGATGTTGACGAACTTCAGCTTGACACGGTTTTCAAGCAGGATCACCTGATTGCAGTTGACATCACAGCGTTTGATCTCCTTGATACAATCCTGATATTTTAGCAGGACATACGCACCGATCAGTGTCGTGATAAAAGCTGCGATAAGCAGCATCAGCTGGATGTCGTAATCCATGTAGTAGCGCACTACAAGAAGCACCAGCACCGCAATAGAAAAAAGCGCCAAAAGAAGCACCGCGATCCGGCGCAGCATAATCTGCTCGCGCTCGCATTCCTGCTTAAGGATCGTCCACTCGACCTTCTCCCCCTCTAAGTAATGCATATCGCGCTTGATCGCATCCAGATATGCCTCGTTGGATTTGAGCCGCTTTACGGAGGTCGGCACCTCGTCCTCTTCCTCCTGCATCTGCGCGAACTGTGTATCGGTAAGCTGCTTTTCGTTCTTCAAAAGCTGTGCTCTCGTCTCATCCAGCTTCTGGATCTGCCGCGCGGTCTCAAGGATCGGTGCGCGCTCCTGTTCAGACAGTTCCTGCCACAGCATAATATCGTTAAGCTGCGAAGTTACCTGCTGATACTCACTTCTGGTATTTTCGAGTTCTCTTGAGGAATCGATGATTTCTTCGCACAGCTCCACGACATGCCGTCTGCCCGTGACGGTCTTTCGGACAGTCTGTGCCGTCCTGCGCTCGGCAGGTCTTCGTCTTAGTCCGGGATCATCCTCGGTATCCCTCTCGGACTGCTCCTTAAGCGGTGCATAGCCTCCGCCCCAGTCCTCATCCTCGGTTTGTCTTTTTTTCTTCCGCAAAAAATCAAATATCATATATCAGACCTTACATCCTGCATATTCTGCGGTAATCATCCTTCCATTTCAGTATGATGTCCCGCAGTTCCTTCTGTTTGCGCATGTGGGCGTCCTCACCCAAATATCCTGCGATGCGCTCCAGCTGCTCCTCAAGAGCCGCGTTCTCCTCACCCCTGCTTGCCATCGAAGCCTCATTCCGGAGTGCCTGCATCGCGGTATCGTCGTATCCGCGCTCCAATGCAACGCGGATAAAGCCCTGCTCATCATGGCGGCACCGATAGCACATCAAAAGCTCCCTGACCGACTCCTCACTGTTGTTCTTTTCGTATGCTTTCTCATAACAGTTTGCTGCCTCATCGAACAAAAAGAGCCTTGCATACGCCGTGCCGAGGTTGTGCCAGATATTTCCGATTGTTACCGGATTCTCCTCCCTCGCCTCCTCGCTCTCCAGAAGATGGCGGTACTCATAGATGCTGCTTAAATACTTCTGGCGCTCCATCAGGCGGTCAGCGCGGATCTTGCTGCACTCAAAATCAGACTTTTCCTCCATCTCGGCGATCACACTTAGGATATGCTCTGCCTCTTCCTTCGTGCAGTAACCGGTCTCTAAGATGATCTCGCGGACAAAGTCAGACAGCTTGCCATTTGTGCGCATGATGTCGCGCAGGCGGTCAGAAAGCCGTATCCGCCCTACTTCCTTCTCAATCCAGGTACAGAGCTCCTCGCTCATAAAATCGCGCTCGATCAGGTATATGTTGTTCATAAAGTAATAGCAAAGCTCTTCCAGCGAATACACATTGACAGATACCCCGTCAATGTAATATGGCATAGCCGCTATCGGTTCTTTGCATAAAAGAAGTTCGCCCACAAAAAAGCCTCCGTCAGACAGACATCATATAACGCCAGTTCTTATCCGTGCTACGGTAAAACTCACCGAAGCCCAGATCCTTGATCTCAATCTCTACCTTGTCATCCGCAACCGGCTTTGCCGTGATCCGAAGCCGCGTCGTCTTGTCCGGTCTCTGCGGAATATCCGTCAGTTCAAGTGTCTCAATCTTTGCCTCGCGGCTGTTTGGAAGCTGTTTCCAAAAATCGATCTCGCAGCTTCCGCTTAGGATAGCCTCACACTCTCCCCGCGTCTCAAACCAGTTCTTTCCGGCACTGATCAGGTTAAAAAACTCAAGTTTTCCCTGATTGCGCACCTTGAGACTGATATTAAATTTCATTTCGTTTTCGCCCATGTAGATATAGGGCCATGACTCCTCATTGTCCCGGATCCATGCACCGTAGCAGGCGCCCTTGGAATACAGGTTCTTTCCGACAAATGCCCGCCGTCCCCGGCACAGAAATACCAGTGACTCTTTCATCCAATCACCGTCAAAACCATCCCCGACCAGATAGACGGCGGAAATGATCTTATTCTCAAACGCCTTCTGTAAGATCCTGCCAAAATCAGCATCGCGGTCAACACCGAGCGCCTGCCTGCTGCTCTCCGCGATCGTGACGACCTGCGGTGTCGTGCGCATATTGCGCGACAATGCATAGTAATACAGGTTATCCTGATTGCATTCGAGCAGATACACATCGTGTACCCACAAATCCGGCTTCTGGTTGAGTGCAAAAAAGTAAAAGCACTCTCTATGGTCGATCACCATGAACTGTTCCTTGGAAAAGCCAAGCTTGGATGCCGCTTTCCACAACACATCCATGTTCTCCCTCGTAAGACGGTCAACCGTTATCACAAGGCGGTCACAGTAGATGGGATTGCCAAGCTTCTGCGGAAGCTGGATCAGCTTCTTTAAAAACAGCGTAAGCAGTTCCTCCGCCTCAAAGCTCTCGTCCTCCATACGGATGCTCTCGTGGTTCACCGCACGCTTTAAGAGGTTGTCCACGCAGATCATCTCGCTGGTCTTTGCAAGGCGTCTTGCATCCTCGCCGTAGTACCACTGTCCAAGCCCTTTTCGCTTGGCAAGCACCAGTGGGATCTGGTACATCTCGCTGCCCGCAACCGTACTTACCGTATCGGGTTCGCTCATATTCGGTTGAAAATAGCTTATCATGGCATACCGGTCGTTCAGATCAATGCCAAGATAATACGGGATACGTTTTGCCTCCAAAGTTTATCCTTTCTTACAATAGCTTAAACAGCTTTTCCGTCACTTCCTGATATCCTGCGTACTGCTTCATATTGTGGTAAAGCGCCTTCTCATCCTGCAGGGTATTGGAGATCATCATCTGGTTGAGCAGGTTGTATCTGCTTAGATCATTCTCACTGTATACATCATTGTTGGCAATGCGGCTGCTCTCCGTCACCTGTACTTCATTGCCGTACTCCTCCGAGATGTAATACTGCACCATCTCGCCGAAGAACATCACGAATGCCTTCACGAAAATGCCATCGTACACATCCGGCATATCCTCCGCGATAAACTGCTCGCCGTCCTCATCCCGGCTGTAATGCAGCACCACATGGTTGCGCGGGTTGGTGCGGTATTCCAGAAAGATCTTATCGTAAAAATGATATTTCTGCACAAGTCTGTGGTCAAGCTTCTTGAAGAAGCCAAAATTCATATTGCGGCAGGTATACTCGGATAGTAACTCATCCTCGATCTTATACTGCGCGTCATCCGTACTCGGACAATCCGAGTAGAACTTTAGCAGGGCGAGCTTGCACGCATCGTTTAGCTCCATTCGGTACACATAGCGCGCCTCGATCATCTCAAAGACATACTTCTCCACCGCCGTGTGATACACAAAATAATCATGTGCCCGGTAAGAAAGATACGCCAGCACCACCAGTTCTCTTCCGCCGTCCTCATAGTAGCTCTGGAAGATCTCATCCGCCTGCGGCAGGATATGATCGGCATACATCATCTGGACAAGAATGCGCTCCTCCAGCTCAAAGGTCTCCACATGAAAATCCTTTGCAGCCTTCCACAGTGCGCACATCTGCTCGGTCGGTCCATTGTAATACCGGCTCATGTAAAGCAGCATGTCCTCGTTGTACTTGCCTGCATAAAAAGCCTGCTCGATCAGAAGGGAAAGCGCGTCGTCCTCCTCCCCGCCGAGCGTGTGGATCATATAGCTCGCAAGCGCGACCTTGGAGGCGGAACCAACCTGATCGATGCCAAACTCCGTAACCATCGCGTATGCCTTCTCGTACTTGTGATTCTGTGTGAGCAGCTCCATCATAAAACGCCTCGTCTCCGCCGGCATCCACGAGAAGTCCGTCTCATCCAGATATTCCTTTAGCGTCTCATCATACTCTCCGGTCTGATAGAAACGCACGATCTCCGGCACGATCTCCGCCTGATACTCCGGGCTTAGATCCGTTGCGAACAGAATCCTCCGGAAAAAGCGCTTGTCACTGGAAACAAACGTCAGATACGTCTGTCTTGTGTCAAAGTAGGACACGATATAAGAAAGCTCGTTCGGTGCTAGTGTCATGCATTTTTCCTCGAACGCCGCCGCATCCATGAGCGGCTCAATGCGGTAGGAAACACTTCCCGCATAGCGCCGTCCCTTGGCATCCTCAAACAGGATCACATACTCTCTGGAATAGAGCTGGAAATATGCCGTCTGGTCGGAAATCGGCACGATCTGCGGATCGCAGAGCTGTCTCTGGTAGATAAAAGCGCGCACCATGCGCTTGTCATCCACATACAGCTTATTGGTATAGAGAATGTGGGACAGCGCGTGTGCAATCTCCTCATTGACCAGACCAAGCTCAAGCATATCGCGGTAGACAACGGCAAGGTTGTCGTCCATGTGCTCCTGCTCCACCTGTTCCATCGCAAAACGTCCCATCGCCCGCCGGTATTTTTGATACGTCTCCGGGTCTTTCTCTTTGTTAGCGATGATATTGTTGTACAAAACCGCCAGCTTGCGGTAAGGCACCTTACTCTCATACTGGAAATACATCTGGATGATCTTCGGCACAGCGGCGATCTCCCGCTCATCCGCAGAAAGCAGATACGCCTCGTACAGTCCGGTGATCCGAAGTTCCTGCTCGATTCCCTGTTCATACCACTTGTGGTAGCATTTATCGTACTGCTGGCCGCGGATCAGATAGCTGCAGATGATCCCGACATTGGCTGGCTTCGGGTTGACCTCATACGCCACCACCAGAAGCTGGTACATGACCGGATCAAAGGCTTTGCTCGCCTCCACGATCTGGAAGATCTGGATGGAAATATCCTTCGTGATTGCCTTGTGCCGGATCGCCCAGCGCAGGATGCGCACCTCAAACTTGTCCAGCTTCGTCAGAAGATACGGGTCCTGCCAGATCAGATAGTACGCCTCCAGATACAGATACGGGGACGCACAGCCCTTTAACACCCAGTATTCGATTGCCTTGAGCTTGTGTGCATTGTTGTTGTAATATTCCTCCTCCAGAAAGGACAATATCCAGAACAGCATAACCGAATCCGGGTTCTCCCGGAAGATTGCCTCGATCTCATGCGTCATCCGATCCACATAGGACGGCTCGCGCTCCATCAGCGTCATCAGATACAGATAGTAGCCCCAGACAGGTGCCTTGCGGTCGATCCATTCCCGTTTGAAGTCGTCAAGTATCCACTCCGCCTCCTGCCTCTGACGGTTGATGATAAACACCTGCGCCTTCATCAGCGGGTACATCGGCTCCTCCGGCAGCATCGCATGCAGATGATCTAAGATCTCGATCGTCTCGTTCGCCCACACACCAGTCACGATCCGCTTCAGGCGGTATGCCTGATACAGCTCCATGATACCGACCTTGCACTCGCGGATATCCAGCCGGTCTTTTCTTGCATTTTCGTCGACCTCTGCCGCCTTTGCCGCGGTGACAGAGACAGTGTAGGACTGATGCGGTCCCGTGAATGTGATAAGCCCGGTATTTTTTCCCGCATGTAGCTTCTCATGGTCGATATAGAACTCAAAAAAGCAGGCACTTCCGATAAAGTCCTCCGTCGTGATAAGGCTCTTGGAAAGCTGTATAAAATCGCCCTTGGCTGTGATCCCGATCGACAAAAAGCCCCACTGGTTCTTCGTGATCTCAACCGTCTCCTTGTACGTCTCCTCAAGAGCAGTATATTCATACTCCGTCTTTGCCACAGAAAAAGTGACCGGTTCCTTCTTACGGATTCCGACTAAAAACTCTTCCAGATTCTGGTTGGAAGGCTTCGCCCCGATCATTCCGCGGTAGATCATGGACTCCTTCAGTTCTTTTTTCTTGATGATATTTGGAAAACTCTTGTGATAGAACAGCTGGTATGCCTCGTCCCAGTTATCCTTTGCCAGATTGGAAAAATCATAAAGCGTCTCAACCGTTCCGGCAGATGCATGCGCATATCTCTTGGAAATGGACACACAAAAAGAAAGACTGTATTCCTTCTGGTTGCATACAATCACAAACTCGCCCTTCTGTGTCTCGCCTTCTGTAAGTCCCTTGCTGTGAAACCGGTAACGGATATGGACTTCTCTTCCCTCGAACTGTGGTGTGAGGCATTCCATTCTCGCGTTGGTGGAGTACACCACACCGCGCAGGAGCAGATCCTCCGATGCCGTAAAGGAAAAATCCCCGGACATTTCGGTATTCTCTGTCACATCCAGCTCGATAGAGTCCTTGGAAAACGATAAAACAGGCTTCGTATATTCAAATTTGCCTCTGGCTATCTGCCGGATGCGCTTACGCACGAAATCACCCGCTTTATATTTATCTGTATGTATTCTTCTTTATGAACAAAATATAACAATATTCGTCCACAATTATATACGATTTTGACAATTTCCGCAAGATAAAACGGCAGGTAATCCGATTCTCCCCGTAAGGATTTTGGACTGCCTGCCGTATGGCTATGCGCGTATTCTCTTTTTGCGGTTGCTGAACTTTTCGTAGCCCCACTCTACCCAGATACTTAGGTATCTCAAGCACGGTTCTGTGATCAGTGCAAAGATCACCATAAGCATTGCCGTCTGCTTGGAGATAAACGTGATCGCGAAAAATTCGCTCACGCAGAACATGCAGAACAGCCAGCCTGCCACCAGCGAAACCATCATGATCGCATGCAGCTTGTTCATCGGCTTTGCGATGCGG
Source organism: Lachnospiraceae bacterium (assembly GCA_963612015.1). GTDB lineage: Bacteria > Bacillota > Clostridia > Lachnospirales > Lachnospiraceae > Roseburia. The sequence goes on from CAVDTR010000011.1 coordinate 7,499, forward strand.
TAGAGGATCATAAAGCCTACGATCGCCACAAGCACCGTGCAGGAGGTGGATAAGCTGTCAAGATTGACCCTAAACTCCCTGCAGAACAGCACCAGACCGCTCACCGCGATAAAGTCCGTGATTCCTGCCGGGAACGCCTTCACAAGCACATTTGCAAGGAAATGTCCCTTGATCTGCTCCTTGTTCGGTTCGAGTGCAAGGATAAAGGACGGGATTCCGATCGTAAACATACTGATGAGCGATATCTGCGTCGGTTTAAGCGGATAATCCCAGACCAGAAGAACCGAGAAAATAGCAAGCAGCATGGAAAAGATATTCTTTACAATATAAAGTGCAGCCGAGCGCTGGATGTTGTTGACCACTCTGCGCCCCTCCATGACAACGGACGGCATCCTTGAAAAATCGGAATCCAAAAGAACGAGCTGCGATACATTGGAAGCTGCATCACTTCCCGATGCCATCGCCACGCTGCAATCCGCATCCTTTAACGCAAGGACATCGTTCACGCCGTCTCCGGTCATTGCGACCGTCTTTTTGTGTGCCTTGAGCGCCTGTACCAGATAGCGCTTCTGGTTCGGTGTCACTCTGCCGAATACCGTATACTCTTCAACTGCGTTGTAGTAATCCTTCTTCGTCTTAAGCTCTGAGGCATCGATGTAGCGCTCTGCCCCCGCAATGCCTGCCTCCTTTGCGATCACGGACACCGTCAGCGGATTGTCGCCGGAGATGACCTTGATCTCCACGTCACGCTCCGCAAAATAGCCAAATGTCTCCTTCGCACCCTTTCGGATCGGGTTCGACAGCATCACAAAGCCGAGCGGCTTTGCCGCCTCCGTAAGCGGCTTTCCGTCCAAAGTTCCCGGATACTCCGCGAATACCAGCACACGGAAGCCCTGTCCCTGATAGTGGCTTAAGGTCTCCTCATACGCACCGATCTGATCCTTTAAGATAGATTCCGGAGCGCCGAGAACGTAGCCCATATCATCTATGACCGCGCCGGAATATTTCGTCTCGGAGGAAAATCCGAATACCTTCTGCGCACGGCGGGAGGAGCCTTCGTTAAAATACTCCTGCATTGCCGCCATCGTCTCGTTATCCCGCTGCATACTCTGTGCGAAATCAGAGATCAGCTTTTTCAGTGCTACATCCGGCTCGTTTTCCTGTTCTTCTTTCTCCGTCTCCGCCGCACATAATTCCTTCTTTTGGTCAGGAAGTTCCTTAACACCCGTAAAGGCGTACACCTTCATGCCCGGCTCCGTGATGGTTCCGGTCTTATCGACACATAGTACATTTACGCGCGCAAGCGTCTCGATGCACTTCATATCATGCACAAGAACCTTTTTCTTTGCAAGCCGCACAGTGCTGACTGCCATCGCAACGCTCGCGAGCAGATACAAGCCCTCCGGGATCATTCCGATCACAGCAGCGACCATTCCCGTCACGCTGTCGTACATCCCCATCTCGTTAAAGAAGAAGGACTGGACAAACAGTGCAATTCCGATCGGCACAACGAGAATTCCCAGAAAAATGATCAGATAATTCAGGGAGCGGATCATCTCCGACTGCTCGCCGTCCTTGGACTTGGTTGCCTGCAGCGTCAGCTTGGAGATATAGGATTCCCTTCCAACCTTTGTCAGCCTTGCAACCGCACGCCCGGACACCACGAAACTTCCGGATAGCAGCGGGTCTCCCGGCTGCTTTGCGATCTCGTCCGCCTCACCGGTGATAAGTGCCTCGTTGACCTGTGCGTTTCCGTCGACCACGACCGCATCCGCCGGAATCTGGCTTCCCGCCTCAAAGATCACAATGTCATCGCGCACCAGCCTGTCAGATGGCAGTTCATTTATCCTGCCCTCACGGACCGTCTTTGTCTTTGGCGCATTTAAGATGGATAAGCGGTCAAGCACCTTCTTGGAGTGTACCTCCTGAATGATTCCGATCGCCGTGTTGGCAAGGATGACACCTAAGAAAAGCATATCCCGCCACGCGCCTACCAAGGCAAGCAGCACGCCGAGGATTGCAAAGATCAGGTTAAAATAAGTAAATATATTCTCTTTAAAAATATCCGATACCGATTTGGTTGCGGACTCGACCTTGCAATTATCCGCATGTGCCGCAAAGCGTTCCTCGACCTCCACACGGGTAAGTCCCGTTGCCGGATCGGTCTCCTTCACCGGAACCGGTATATGTTCTGTGATCTGCTCATTTTTTACTGCCATGTCTGTTTTGTGTTTCATCCTGCGTCCCGCCTGTTATCTCTCATAATAGAACTCTATTGCCCGACCGTTCCATATATTACCAAACAATTTTTCAAAAACTCTTATAGATTATATACTACCCATTTTGTCTGCTTTTTCCTAGTAGGTTCATCGAAATTTAATAAAACTTTATGAAATATCAAAAAATCCCCCCGGAAAACGTCTACCCTCCGGAGGGAAATCATACAATTTTATGCTCTTGCGGAAAGGTACTCGTGGATACCCTTTGCTGCCGCTTTTCCTGCACCCATTGCAAGGATAACGGTCGCTGCACCGGTAACGGCATCTCCTCCGGCATATACGCCTTCCTTGGAGGTTGCTCCGGTGTCCTCGGTTGCAACGATACATTTTCTGCGGTTCGTCTCAAGTCCTGCCGTCGTAGAAGAGATCAGCGGATTCGGTGATGTTCCAAGTGACATGATAACGGTATCACAATCTATCTCGTACTCAGAGCCTTCGATCTCAACCGGGCTTCTTCTTCCGGACTCATCCGGCTCTCCAAGCTCCATCTTGATCAGACGGATGCCCTTTACCCAGCCGTTGTCATCGATAAGGATCTCGGTCGGATTCTGAAGGAGATCAAAGATGATTCCCTCTTCCTTTGCGTGATGGACTTCCTCTTTACGGGCAGGAAGCTCTTCCTCGCCGCGGCGGTATACAATATGCACCTCTGCGCCGAGACGGAGTGCGGTTCTTGCAGCATCCATCGCAACGTTTCCACCACCAACAACGACAACCTTCTTGCCGTGTGAGATCGGTGTCTCATAGCCTTCCTTAAACGCCTTCATAAGGTTGTTTCTCGTAAGGAACTCATTTGCGGAAAATACGCCGTTTGCCTGCTCTCCCGGTATTCCCATGAATCTTGGGAGTCCGGCACCGGAACCGATAAATACTGCCTCAAAGCCTTCCTCTGCCATGAGCTCGTCGATCTTTACAGACTTTCCGATCACAACATTGGTCTCGATCTTGACACCGAGTGACTTTACATTCTCCACTTCCGCAGCAACAACCTTGTCCTTCGGGAGACGGAACTCCGGAATACCGTAGCTTAACACGCCGCCTGCCTGATGCAGTGCCTCAAAAATAGTAACATCATAGCCGAGCTTTGCAAGGTCTCCGGCGCAGGTCAGTCCTGCAGGACCGGAGCCGATCACTGCTACCTTGTGTCCGTTCTTCTTTTCTGCTGTCTTTGGCTTGATGCCGTTCTCTCTTGCCCAGTCAGCAACAAAGCGCTCCAGCTTTCCGATGGCGATCGCCTCGCCCTTGATACCGCGGATACACTTGCCCTCGCACTGGCTCTCCTGCGGGCATACACGTCCACATACTGCCGGGAGTGCGGATGACTCGGAAATGATCTGATAAGCCGCCTCAAAGTTGCGCTCTTTTACCTGTGCGATAAATGCCGGAATGTTGATGGATACCGGGCATCCCTTTACACACAGCGGATTTTTACAATTTAAGCAACGGGAAGCCTCTGCAACAGCCTCCTCCTCGTTGTAGCCATAACATACCTCTTCAAAATTCGTTGCACGGACCTTTGGCTCCTGCTCACGAACCGGAACTCGTACCATACCTTCCATTATTTGTCACCTCCGCACTGTCCACATCCACCGTGGTGGGTGGCACCTTCTTCATAAGCAAGCTTTGCTCTGCCCTCTTCGGTCTTGTATTGCTGCATTCTCTTCATCGCCTGATCGAAGTCTACCAGATGACCGTCAAACTCCGGTCCGTCTACGCAGGCAAACTTCACCTTGCCATCAACGACAAGACGGCAGGCTCCACACATACCGGTTCCGTCAACCATGATCGGGTTCATGGAAACGATCGTCGGAATGCCAAGCTGCTTGGTGAGCAGACATACAAACTTCATCATGATCATCGGTCCGATGGACACGCACAGATCGTAGGTCTTTCCCTCATCGACAAGTGCCTGAAGCTGTTGACAGCCGTTGCCGTGGAAGCCGTAAGAGCCATCGTCGATTGCGATATAGACATTCTTTGCGACAGACTTCATCTCGTCCTCGTAGAACAACAGATCCTTGCTGCGGTAGCCGATGATGACATCCGCATCGATCCCGTGCTCATGAAGCCATTTTACCTGTGGGTAAACCGGAGCTGTTCCAAGACCACCCGCGATAAAAACGATCTTCTTGTCTTTATTCTTCTCTAAATTCTCCTCCAAGCATAACTCGGAAGGACATCCAAGAGGTCCGACAAAATCTTCCAGTGCATCCCCCTCCTGCAATGCCATCATGCGCTCGGTTCCAGCACCGATCGTCTGCACAACGATCGTGACAGTCTCCTCCTTGCGGTCATAATCACAAATGGTAAGCGGGATTCGCTCTCCATACTCATCGGTTTTTGCAATAATAAACTGTCCCGGCAGACATTCTCTGGCAACGCGCGGTGCCTTGATATCCATAAGGACAATGTTATTCTGCAGTTGTCTTCTGCGAACAATTTGGTACATGACTTTCCTCCTAGATGTTTACGAATGATTCGTAGTTCATTTTGCGGTCGTATTTTGCCGCGATAAAGCGTTAAACAGCTATATCTTTCTTATAATAACGAAAATGAGAAAAATACGCAATATGTTTATGAGAAATATACAAGTTCATCTTCCGGTTTTTGTGCCGGAGTGATGGAAATCGGGTAAAGAACCGGTCCTTTTCCCTTATATTCCCTTGCAAATTCCACATGGATCTTCGCTTCAATGTTGATCCATGACTTGTGCGCGATCTCGTTCTCGCGGTCATATTTGCACTTAAATCCGATAAACTGCACATCCTCGATGCAGCAGGTCATCGCAAAACGTCCCGGCACAAAAATACCCTTTTTCAGGTTGTCCGGGTTGTAGCACAGCGCAAGAAATTTGACTATCTTGCCCTCGTACTTTTTGTAATTCTCCATCGCATCCATATACCAGATCGCATAATCCGCATCGGAAAGCTCGATCACATCCTGATTGATGTCAAACGGAAGCTCCTCCGGGCGCTCGTCGATTGTGCCGTCCTTGCGCTCATAGACGATCTGCGCCTTGCGGTTGATGTTCTTGATCGTGCGGCGCAAATGTCCGCGGTCGGTATCGTCATCCGTCCGGTTAAAAATGACAACATCCGATGCAAATACCTGCTCCTGCATCATGGCACGCATGTTGTTCATATACAGGTCGAATGTGGTTGAATCCACCGTTGTCAGATGCTGGACGATCGTCCATCCCTCCGGGAGCGGTGCATCTAAGATCTTGTCCATGCCCCAAGTGCCGTTGTACTCGATAAATACCTGTTCCGGCAGATACGACTTGTTAATCTCGTTTAGCTTTTCAAGCGTAAACTCTTCCTCGGAGTCGATCGTAACCAGCTTGATATTGATTGTTGCAAGCTTTGCCTCATCATACTCCTTCTCGCCATCCTCACACATGATGATGATGCCCTTTGCGCCCTCGCCAAAGTTATTTTCAAACAAGGTTTCCTGGACGAGCGACGTCTTGCCGCTGTCCATAAAACCACTAAATAAATATACTGGAATCTCTTCTGCCATACTGCCTCCTAAAATTAGTTCAGACCAAAAATCTCTTCCAGCTCATGTGGATGGATCTCTGTTCCGATTACCACAAGACGTCCGGTGTAATCCGGCTCGCCGTCGCGGAGCTCATACTCGCCCGGAACCATATCAAAGTAGATCCATGAGCCGTCTGTGCTCTCAACCATGCCCTTTGCACGCAAGATCGTGTCATCCTCCACGAATTTCTTTAAAATCTCCTCGATCTGGCTGCGCTCAAACTTGTGAGGTGTCTCCTTGCCCCAGCTTGTAAATACCTCATCTGCATGATGATGGTGATGATGCTCGTGCTCGTCATGGTGACCTCCGCAGCAAGGACATACTCCATCCTCGTCATGGTCATGATGATGATGCTCATGTTCCTCATCGTGGTCATGGTGATGCTCATGCTCCTCGTCGTGGTCATGATGATGCTCATGCTCCTCGTCGTGGTCATGATGATGCTCATGCTCCTCGTCGTGATCATGGTGGTTCTCATGCTCCTCATCGTGGTCATGGTGGTGATGATGCTCGTGCTCATGCTCTGCCTCATCCTGTGCGTGGCGTGCCTCTGCAAGTACCTTCATCTCAAGGTTGTCCTGTCCCTCAATAACTTTAAGGATCTGCTCACCGCCGATTGCCTTCCAATCGGTGGTGATGATCGCTGCCTTCGGGTTCAACTGCTGGATCTGCTTTACACAGAACTCAAGCTGCTCCGGTGTAGCATTCTGGCTGCGGCTTAAGATCACGGTAGTCGCATACTCGATCTGGTTGTTGAAGAACTCGCCGAAAGCCTTCATCTGCTTGCTTGCCTTTACTGCATTTACAACAGTTACAAGTGCGTTCAGCTTTACGCCCTCTGACTCCTCGATGTCGATAACGGATTTCATGACATCGGAAAGCTTGCCGACACCGGATGGCTCGATCAGGATACGATCCGGATGGAACTTGTTGATCACCTCATGAAGATTCTTTGCAAAATCTCCAACCAGTGAGCAGCAGATACAGCCGGAGTTCATCTCTGTGATCTCGATGCCTGCATCCTTTAAGAATCCGCCATCGATTCCGACCTCTCCGAACTCGTTCTCGATCAGGACGATCTGCTCGCCCTTAAAGCTCTCCTCGATCATCTTCTTGATGAAGGTTGTCTTTCCTGCTCCGAGGAAACCAGATATAATATCAATTTTTGTCATTTTACATCGCTCCTATCTTTTCTTTTCATATGCCTATGACGGTTTACACCTATCATGTTTGCTCAACTATTCTACTATTCTTTTCATTAAATTGCAAATTTTTGAAAAAATTATTTGTCAATGCATATGATACAGCTTTTCGTATATTCCGCCTTTTTGCAAAAGCTCCTCATGCGAACCGCTCTCGGCGATCCCATTCTCCGTCAGTACTAAGATCTTCTCGGCGTTCTGGATGGTCGTAAGCCGGTGTGCAATCACAAAGGTCGTGCGGTTCTTTGCGAGCCTTTCCAGTGAATCCTGCACCACCTTCTCGCTCTCGTTGTCGAGTGCGGAGGTTGCCTCGTCAAAGATCAGTATCTCCGGATTTTTAAGGAATACACGCGCGATGGAAAGACGCTGCTTCTGTCCGCCGGAGAGCTTGATGCCACGCTGTCCGATATCGGTGTCATAGCCGTCCGGGAAGGACATGATAAACTCATGCGCGTTGGCGTTCTTTGCCGCCTCGATCACTTCCTCCCGCGTGCAGCCGGGCTTGCCGTAGGAGATATTCTCGAAGATCGTTCCGGAAAACAGGTACACATCCTGCTGTACCATGCCGATATGGTTGCGCAGGCTCTTTAGCGTCACGTCCCGGATGTCTGTGCCGTCGATGCGGATCGCGCCCTCCGTCACATCATAGAAACGCGGGATCAGTGAGCAAAGTGTTGTCTTTCCGGCTCCCGATGATCCGACCAGTGCCATATATGCGCCCGCCGGGACATCCAGCGAGACATTGTTTAACACCTTGTCCGCGCCATCCCGGTATTGGAAGGAAACGTTTTCAAACGTAATGTTTCCCTTCACATCGGTAAGTTTCTTCGCGCCCGGCGCATCCTTGATATCCGGCTCGATATCCATGATCTCGCGGAACCGTTCAAAGCCTGTATAGCCGTTCTGGAACTGCTCGGTAAAATCGACCAGCGTGCGGATCGGATCGGTAAATACACCGATGTACAGCATGAACGTCAGCAGATCCTGAAAGTTTAGCTGCTTGTACGCGATCAGGATTCCGCCGACGATGATCACATTTACCTGGATCAGCGTAGTAAATACGCCGACTCCCGCCTGAAACGCTCCCATATTAAAATAGCTGTTCTTCTTTGCCGCCAAAAATCCATCGTTGCCTTTCTTAAACTTCTCATTCTCGACATGTTCATTGGCAAAGGATTTTACCACGCGGATACCGGATAGGTTGTCCTCGATCTGCTCGTTGATCTCCGCGATCTTGACACGGTTCTGCTTGAACGCACGGCGCATCCGCTTATTTAGGATAAACGCAAATCCAAACATGAACGGAAGCACGATAAACGCCGCAAGTGCCAGCCACTTATTGATGTTTAGCAGAATGACAAACGCTCCCACGATCTTGAGCAGCGATAGAATGATGTTCTCCGGTCCGTGGTGTAGCAGCTCCGTGATATCGAACAGATCGGACGTGATACGGCTCATCAGCTGCCCGACCTTTGCATCGTCATAGAAGGAAAAGGACAGCTTCTGCATGTGTGCGAATATCTCTGCGCGCATATCGTATTCCATCTTCGCGCCCATCACATGTCCGTAATTACCGATAAAAAATTTGCTAAAACAGTCCACAGCCAGCAGTACGAACAAGAAAATTCCGATATAAATCATCCTTTGCACGATCACTTCCGGCTCCATGTAGATCAGTGTCGTTGTGACATACCGCACCACCAGCGGTATCGTCAGTGCCACTCCCGCCGAGAGCATCGCAAAGAACATATCCGCCCAGAAAATCCCCATATACGGCTTATAATATCCAAACATCTTCTTCAGGTTTTCCTTCAATTCCTCATCTTCCTTTCCATCCTTATCCTCCCGTACCCCACATTTCACATATTAACTTACCGCCTTTTACACATTTTAGTATATTATCGCGCTTCACCTTTGGCTTAGAAAGTACCGCTAAAAATTACGAAATTCTAATTCAACCGACCAGCGGTTTATTTATTGATTATGTCTTCGTAAGGTTTGAGCACTCCAGCCCGGCTGTTTGCGTCAGAGCGGACTTGTCATCCGAGAACTTTCGTGTCTGCCTTGGTGGGCGTGCCGAGCGAAATGTAAGCATGCGAACGCGCTGTCTGAGCTTGCTATGTAAATATATAAAGCACATAGATTGCGAGTTCGCGTCGCATGCTTTAATAGCAACTTCGCGAGACCGCCCACTTAGGCAGACTAGAAAGTTTGAGTGCAAGTCCGTCTGACACAAAGCAGTCGGGCGAGGAGTGTCAAAGCCGTACAAAGACACAATCCGATCACCGCTGGAACGATTGAAAGAATTTCTGCAATTTTTGCGGAATCACTTTCAAGCCAAGGGCGAACCTCGATAATATGCTGATATGCGCAAAAAATGTTTAAATGAGTATGTCAAATATGATGTACAGATGCATGATCTAAGAATATGAAAAGGAACTACCAAAAATGGTAGTTCCTCAGATCATACATTAATTGTATTTTCTTTTTCTAGCTGCTTCAGATTTCTTCTTGCGCTTAACGCTTGGCTTCTCGTAATGCTCACGCTTACGAATCTCCTGCTGGATACCAGCCTTAGCACAGTTTCTCTTGAATCTGCGTAATGCGCTATCTAAAGTCTCATTCTCTTTTACGATAACACTTGACATTTGCTTTCCTAACCTCCCTCCAGTTGCTTATTGTGCACCAACTGTAGGTATTTCTAATTGCACTAACAGATATTTTAGCAAAATATCCGTTTTTGTCAAGAGGAATCTCAAAAATTACTTTAAATAATTACAGCATTGCTTCCAAAGCGTTCTTCGCTTCTGCGATCGCATCCGGGATACCGGCAGGATTCTTGCCACCTGCCTGAGCCATGTTCGGACGTCCGCCGCCGCCGCCGCCGACCTTCTGGGCGATTGCTTTGATGAGGTTGCCCGCATGAGCGCCCTTCTTCTGAGCTTCATCGGTTGCCATTGCGATCAGGTTGACCTTGCCCTCGCAGTCAGATGCCAGAACAACGACACCCTCTCCGATCTTGGTCTTTAACTGGTCACCGAGGTCACGCAGTCCGTTCATGTCCACACCAGATACACTGACAGCCAGAAGCTTTACGCCCTTAACCTCTGTAACCTGATCCATGACATCGCCGAGTGCATCCTTTGCAGCCTTGCTCTTTAAGGACTCGTTATCGCTCTGTAGCTCCTTGAGTTCTGCCATCAGCTTCTCCAGACGCTCGGTAAGGTTTGCCGGGGTAGATTTAACGATCTTTGCAGCAGCCTCAAGTTCTTTTTCGATTTTCGCATAGTAAGCAAGCACATTGTCTCCGGTAAGTGCCTCAATACGGCGCACGCCGGCAGCGACACCACTCTCGGAAATGATCTTGAATGCAGCGATATCGGAAGTATTCTTTACATGTGTACCGCCACAGAACTCCTTGGAGAAATCTCCCATGGAAACGACACGGACCTTCTCGCCATATTTCTCACCGAAAAGAGCCATCGCTCCGGTCTTTTTCGCCTCATCGACGGTCATCACATCGGTGCGTACCTCAAGTCCCTCTGCGATCTTGTCATTGACAATCTGCTCTACGCGGGCGATCTCGTCCGGTGTCATGGCAGCAAAGTGAGAAAAGTCAAATCTGGTACGCTCGCTGTCCTGATAAGAACCAGCCTGCTCAACATGTGTTCCGAGGACTTCACGGAGTGCCTTTTGAAGCAGATGCGTTGCGGAATGGTTGCGGCAGGTCTTTGCACGGAGCTTCTCATCCACGGAAAGTGTAACCTTCTCGCCGGTGCAGATCATTCCCTCGGATACATGTCCGACATGTGCATAACGGTTGCCGACTACCTTGACGGTATCCTCAACAACAAAGGTTCCGCTCTCAGAGGTAATGATACCCTTATCGCCCTGCTGTCCTCCCATCGTTGCATAGAACGGGGTAGCCGGAACGATGATAGAACCCTTCTGTCCGTCGGAAAGTGCCTCAACCACTTCTGTCTCGGTGGTAAGGAATGCGACCTCTGAAACATCGCTTGTCCGGTCATATCCAGTAAACTCGGTTGTAACCGGTGAATCGATCTCATTGTATACATTGGCATCTGCACCCATGTAGTTTGTCTCTTTGCGGGCGCCGCGCGCAGTCGCACGCTGCTTCTCCATACATGCAGAAAATCCTTCCTCATCATAAGAGAATCCCTTCTCCTCAAGAATCTCCTCAGTGAGGTCGATCGGGAATCCATAAGTATCATAAAGCTTGAATACATCCTCGCCGGAGAGCTTCTTACTGCCCTCTGCCTGCATCTTTGCTTCCATATCTGCTAAGATGGAAAGTCCCTGATCGATCGTCTTTGCAAACTTCTCCTCTTCCTGGGTAAGTACCTTTAAGATAAAGTCCTTCTTCTCCTCCAACTCAGAGTAGCCATCCTTGCTCTCGTTGATAACGACCTGCGCGATCTTTGCAAGGAATGTTCCCTCGATTCCGAGCATCTTTCCGTGTCTTGCGGCACGGCGGATGATACGGCGGAGCACATATCCTCTTCCCTCGTTGGACGGCATAACACCATCGGAGATCAGGAATGTTGAAGAACGGATATGGTCTGTGATCAGACGAATGGATACATCATCCAACGCATCGGTCTGATAGGTCTTTCCGGACAGCTCACATACCTTGTCACGGATTGCCTTCATGGTATCAATGTCAAATACGGAATCTACATCCTGCATAACAACGGCAAGACGCTCAAGTCCCATACCGGTATCGATGTTCTTGTTCTCAAGCTCCTCGTAGCCACCGTGTCCGTCACCGTTGAACTGGGTAAATACGTTGTTCCATACCTCCATGAAACGGTCACAGTCACAACCTACCTTGCAATCCGGCTTGCCACAGCCATACTTAACTCCGCGGTCATAGTAGATCTCAGAACACGGTCCGCAAGGTCCTGCGCCATGCTCCCAGAAGTTGTCGCACTCGCCGGTCACCGGATCACGGTAAAAACGTGTGATACGGTCAGCCGGAACGCCGATCTCCTTCGTCCAGATGTCAAATGCCTCGTCATCCTCTCCGTAGATGGAAGGATACAGACGATCCTCCTCAAGTCCGAGAACCTTCGTCAGAAATTCCCAGCTCCATGCGATCGCCTCATGCTTAAAATAATCGCCAAAGGAGAAGTTGCCAAGCATCTCAAAGAAGGTAAGATGTCTTGCGGTCTTACCGACATTCTCGATATCTCCGGTACGCACACACTTCTGGCATGTGGTCACTCTTCTTCTCGGCGGGATCTCCTGTCCTGTAAAATATGGCTTCAGCGGTGCCATACCTGCATTGATAAGCAGCAAGCTGTTATCATTGTGTGGCACAAGCGAAAAGCTCTTCATTGCAAGGTGTCCCTTGCTCTCAAAAAACTCTAAGTACATGCGGCGCAATTCGTTTACGCCATAACTCTTCTTCATTACTCGTCTCCTCCGATGTTATTGTCTGCTGTCGCAGCTTTTGCGTTCTTTTTCTTGCGAAGGCGGATTCCAACATAAGCTCCGCATCCGCCGACCGCGGCCAAAACCACCATAATCACCAAATACTGTGCAATGCATAAAAGAAACTCAGCCATAGTATCTACCTCCGTTTATCAAATCTTTATTATATATGATATCCTCTTCAAATTCAAGAGTTGTCTCCAAATGGAAATACCTGATTTTCCCGTTCGATTTCGATGATGCGGTCCGCCATGCCAAGGTTGGTTATCCGCTTCTTGTAGGTGCGGATTCCACTGTAATCCTGCCACATGTGCATCGGGAAGATAAACTCCGCATCCGTGTGCCGGATAAAATAATCGATCCCAAGAAACTGATTCTCCTTCAGCCGCGGGTCCATCGGGATAAAAGCAAGGTTGATCGGCTTTGCGGCAAGCTTTCTGATCTGGTGGCGGTACTCGCGGCTCATCTTACCGTTGATCAGGTCACCTGCGCCCTCCCATTTCCAGTCGTTCAAGTCGCCCGCATGGAAAATGGATACGCCGTTGTACTCCACATAAAAGGCAACGCCCGCATCCGTTGAGTGCAGCGTCTGGATCTCCATGCCGTCGAGCTTGTAGGTGTGATCCGCAGTCACAAACGTGACAAGCTCTCGCACCGCCGGATCGATATCATGCTTTTTCAGGAAATTCGGGCTGATCCGTATGTCCTTTGACAAAATGTAATGGATATTGGTATAGTGCTCACTCCACCGCAGGATATCCATATCGAAATGATCCTTGTGCGTATGGCTTGCAAACATATAGATTGGTGTGTCCGGCTGATAGGTCGGGAGCTTACCGGTAAAGTGATAGCCCTCCACACGATCGCCGCCGAAATAATCAAAGATCAGCACCTTGTCGTCGACTTCAACCAAAAAACAGCTATGATGAATAAAAATTACCTGCATTGTGTTCTCCTCTATTCCAGTACGCTTTCCATTCCCTTGATGGAGTCCGTGACAAGTCTTGTGAACTTAGCTGCGACCTCGTCTGCGGTTCTCTGTACCTCCTCATGTGTCAGGGAGAACGGAGAGATTCCTGCGGCAAGGTTCGTTATGCAGGAGATTCCGACAATGCGCATTCCCATGTGGTTTGCCGCGATTGCCTCGCACGCCGTGCTCATTCCGACAGCAGATGCGCCGAGCAGCCTGCACATGGCAACCTCCTCCGGAGTCTCGTACTGCGGTCCGGTCATCTGTAAATAAGTGCCCTCCTGCAATACCAGATCCTGATCGAGCGCAGCCTTCCTTACGATCTTTGTAAGCTGTGGATCGTAAATGCCGCTCATATCCGGGAACCTTGCCCCAAGCTCGTCGATATTTGCGCCGATGAGCGGTGACGGAACAAACGAAGCGATCTGTCCCGTGATCAGCATAAGGTCTCCCGGCTTCATGCCGAGCTTGATGCCGCCTGCGGCGTTCGTTAAGAACAGGATCTTTGCGCCGAGCAGCTTCATGATCCTTGTCGGCAGTACAACATCCTGCATCGGGTAGCCCTCATAATAATGAATACGCCCCTGCATGCACACGACCGGAATGCGGTCTACATATCCAAAGATAAATCTTCCGGCATGTCCCGCGACCGTCGATACCGGAAAGCCCTCGATGTCCTTGTAGTCGATGGTGCATACCACCTCGATCTGCTTAGCATAATCGCCAAGCCCGGAGCCGAGCACTAAAGCAACCTTCGGCTCAAAATCCGTCACCTTACGGATACTCTCATAGCATTTCATCAGTTTTTCATATACTTCATTCATCTGTCTTTCCTCAATTTCTGTCTATTTTATTCTATATATTTTTTGATGTGTTTTCCGACAAGTGCTGCAATCGGTCCGATCGTAAATGCCATGATCACGGTCACGATCCCGACCATCCCGCCACACAGATAGCCTATCAGCGTGACAGCGCAGTCCCACAGGATGCGAACCATCTTAAATGAGAGCTTCTTCTGCGCGCCCGCGATGATAAACGGCAGTGCATCATACGGAGCCGTTCCGAGATCCACGCTCATATAGACCGCCACCGCAAACACAAAGATTGCAAGCATCACAACCATGATAACTATGCGAAGCCACAGCGCGTCAAGGGAAAGATCCCCTAAGAAGCGTTCCCTGATCCATGTCATAAAGTCACACGAATACCCCACGATAAACATGTTAAATAACGTGCCAAATCCGATCTTAGACTTGTCCTTCCATATTACTACCATAAACAGACACACATTCAAAAGTGCCTGCCAGTTGCCGAAGGTCATTCCAAGGCGCTCGGACACGCCAAAATTCATAACCGAGCACGGATCTGTTCCAAGCTCGATCGCATTGAGCCAGGAAATACAAAATCCCATCACAACAACTGCCAAAAAGCACCAGATCATCCGCCGCGCAAAATGCGGCTTCTGGTAGATGCCCTTAATAAAAGTCTTCCAATCCACGCGATTCACCTATTCCTTTACATTTTTTCTTTTGTGCTTTATCAGTTTATCGTCTTTTCCTGTAATGTGCAACCCAATCTTTATATGATGATGCAGATCATGCCGCCGTTGCTGTCATTTACGATCTTTTTCATCGTATCCTGCAGCTTGAGTTGGCACTCATCGTCCATCTGTGTGATCTTGCTGCGGATGCCGTCCTCCATCCAGTCGCCGAGGTTCTTGCCGAAGATATTGGTATTCCATACACCCTCGCTGCTCTCCCTGCCCTCCTTGATATAGTTGATCAGATCCTCCGCCTGTTCCTTGCTTCCGACAATCGGCGCGATCTCGGTGTCGATGTCCGTCTTTATCATGTGAACCGACGGCGAAACCGCTTTCATCTTGACACCGTATTTGCTTCCGTGCTGGATCAGCACCGGCTCCTCCATCGTGATGTCCGACAGTGCCGGCATCACAACACCATAGCCCTTCTGCTCCACCTGCAGCATGGCATCCTTTACCTTGTCATACTCGTCTTTTTTCTGCGCGAGATCCCGGATCATGGAGATCATCTGGTATTCCCCTTCGATCGGCACACCGGTCATCTCACTCATGTAGTCGTAATAATATTTGTCTGCGACCGTGAGTGTGATGCTGACCGAACCATCCGCAAGAGAGATCTTATTCAAGATCGCCGACTGGATGTAATGCTCCGGTTCCTCCTCACCGAAAAAAGCGTTTTTCCATTCATCCCTTTTCAGGTCACTCATCTTCGTGATGTGGTTCATCGCCCGAATGGCGCTGCCGATCAGATCCTGCTTCACCTTGTTGTCCAAACCAAGCATTTCCGTCCATTTCGGGATGGAGAAATCCACACGCGTCACCGGAAATTCCTTTAAGACCGCCTCTAAGATGCTCCACGCATCCTCCTTTTTCATCTGCTTGACATTGACCGCGAGCACCGGCGTGTGGTACTGCTGTTCCATATAGCTCACAAGCTGTTTCGTGTCCTCACTGTATGGACGCTCGCAGTTTAGGACGATCACATACGGCTTTGCGATGTTTTGCATCTCCTCCATCGTCTCCTGCTCTGCGGCTATATAATTTTCTCTCGGCAGCTCCCCGATCGATCCGTCCGTCGTCACGACGATCCCGATCGTTGCGTGGTCGCGGATGACCTTCTGCGTCCCGATCCTCGCCGCATCCACAAACGGGATCTCCTCCTCCAGCCACGGTGTCTTTACCATCCGGTCGCCCTTTTCATCCATGTGCCCGTTCGCACCATCTACCATATAACCCACGCAGTCGATCAACCGGACTTTGACAGTCTCCCCGTCAGGCAGGGTGATCTCCACCGCCTCCTGCGGGATAAACTTCGGCTCCGTCGTCATGATCGTCTTGCCCTGAGCCGACTGTGGAAGTTCATCGATTGCACGGGTCTTCTGGTTTTCATCCATTATGTTCGGGATCACACACAAGTCCATGAACTGCTTGATGAAGGTCGATTTGCCCGTGCGGACCGGTCCGACTACGCCGACGTAGATCTCACCGTTCGTCCGCTTCTCAATATCTCTATACAGACCAAATTCTCTTTGCTTCTCTTTTTCCATAAAAAAGACCCCTTTACTCATATATTCCTAATATATGGGTAACGAGGTCTGTTTATGCGTATATTTGTTGTGCTTATGCTTTCTCTTTGGTCTTAGCCTTCTTTGTCAGTGCTTCATTTGCTCTTGCGTACATCTGCATATAGGTAAGCAGATGCTTTGCGAGCTTGTTATTGATCTGGTCTTCGGTCGCACGCCACTTCCAGTTATTGCCGATCGTGGACGGAGTATTGATTCTCGCCTCAGATCCAAGTCCGATCAGATCCTGCATTGGAACGATCGCAAGGTCTGCAACGGATGACCATGCAGCTCTCATCATGCCCCAGTTGTAGCCCTCCTCCTTGGTCAGGTTCAGGTACTTCTTGGCAAAGCGTACAGAAGCCTTCGGAGCGGTCTTCATCCAGCCCATAACGGTGTCGTTGTCATGTGTTCCCGTGTATACAACACAGTTGGTCGGATAATTGTGTGGCAGATAATCGCTGTCCTCTCTGGAATCGAACGCAAACTGGATGACCTTCATGCCAGGGAATCCGGAATCCTTAAGCAGCTTATGTACGGAAGGCGTGAGGAATCCAAGATCCTCCGCGATGATCGGGAGCTTTCCAAGCTTCTTCTCTAATGTGTGGAACAGATCCATTCCCGGTCCTTCCTTCCAGCAGCCGTTGCGCGCGGTCTCCTCACCTGCCGGGATCGCATAGAAGCTGTCAAAGCCTCTGAAATGGTCGATGCGCACGATGTCGTACAGCTTGGAAACGGCACGGATACGGTTCGTCCACCAGGTATATCCATCCTTCTTCATGACCTCCCAGCGGAACAGCGGGTTGCCCCAGAGCTGTCCGTCAGCGGAAAATGCATCCGGCGGGCATCCTGCAACCTCGATTGGATTGAGATCCTCATCCAGATAGAACAGGCTCGGATTTGCCCATACATCTGCGCTGTCCATTGCAACATAGATCGGCACATCGCCGATAATACCGATATTCTTCTCGTTGGCATACGCCTTGAGTTCTCTCCACTGCTTAAAGAACAGATACTGTAACATCTTGTAGAAGCTGATGTCATCCGCATAGGCGGTCTTTGCCTCTGCGATCGCGAAAGCCTCCCGGCGCTTTAATGCCTCATTCCACTCTGCCCATGCAACTCCGCCGTTGGCATCCTTAAGTGCCATGAACAGGGAGTAATCATCCAGCCAAGCCTTCTCCTTCTCGCAGAAATCCTCATAATCTGCCGGAATGTTCTTGACAAAACGCGCATACGCCTTCTTCAAAAGTGCATATCTGGACTCATACATGGTTCCGTAATCAACATAGCGGATGCTTCCGCCCCAGTCGAAGGAGTCACATTCTGCCTTCCTTAAAAGCTTATCCTTGCACAGATACTCTAAGTCAATAAAATATGGATTGCCGGCAAAGCTCGAAAACGACTGATACGGGGAATCCCCGTAGCTCGTCTGGCAAATTGGAAGTATCTGCCAGTAGGTCTGTCCTGACTTCTGCAAAAAGTCTACGAATTTTCTTGCTGCCTTGCCCATCGTTCCGATTCCATAAGGCGATGGCAATGATGAAATTGGCATCAATACGCCACTTGTTCTCATGTTAACTCCTCCTAGTATTCCAAAGTACATATTATTTTTTATCATATCATTCTTTTCGTACACCTGCAACCTCCGTTTTCACTTTACGCCCTTGTAAAATTGCGGGGCGGATGTTAGTATAGCCTTTGTGAAAAGATTAAATGAGGTGTTACAAATGAATGCATATATCAAACATAAAATCGCACATAACGCGCACAGAGCACTCGTCTCTGTAAAATGGGTCATTTTTGCAATCCTCGTCGGCACCGTTGTCGGGCTGTGCGGGAGCGCTTTCTATTTCGGGATGTCGTATGTGACCTCCCTTCGCACGGCACATTCGTGGCTGATCTTTCTTCTGCCGGTCGGCGGACTTGTCATCGTCGGGCTGTATCACCTGTTCCACGATGAGAAGGATACCGGAACCAATCTGGTCATCTCCGCGATCCATTCCGGGGATGAGCTGCCGTTTCGCATGGCTCCGCTGATCTTTGTCTCCACCCTGATCACGCACCTGTTCGGCGGTTCTGCCGGTCGTGAGGGTGCTGCACTGCAGATGGGTGGCAGCATCGGAAACGCGCTCGGCCGTCTGTTCCGCTTTGATGAAAAGGACAAGCATGTGATGATCATGTGCGGCATGAGCGCTGCTTTCTCCGCACTGTTCGGCACCCCGATGGCTGCTGCAATCTTTCCGATGGAGATGGTAAGTGTCGGTGTCATGTACTATATTGCTTTGGTTCCCTGCGTCATCAGTTCCCTTGTCGCACACGGCATCGCGGTCTCCTTCGGCGTCTCCAACGAGCTGTTTTTGATCGGCGAGGTTCCGGCGTTTGGCATTTTATCATCGGTAAAAATATCCATGCTTGCCATCTTGTGCGCACTTGTCAGCATCCTGTTCTGCGTCATTTTGCATCAGACTGAGTATCTATATAAGAAGCTTTTCAAAAATCCGTATCTGCGCGTGTTCGCCGGCGGCTGTCTGGTCGTGCTCCTTACCTGCTTGGTTGGAAGCCAGAGCTACAACGGAACAGGAATCAACATCATCGAAAACTGCATCAACGGCACTGTCCGCCCGGAAGCATTTCTTCTTAAGATGATCTTTACCGCGCTGACGCTCGGTGCCGGCTACAAGGGCGGCGAGATCGTTCCGTCCTTCTTTACCGGAGCTGCATTTGGCTGCCTGTTCGGCAATCTGCTCGGCTTCTCACCGACACTCTGTACGGCGGTCGGCATGACCTCCGTTTTCTGTGGTGTGACCAACTCTCCGATCACCTCACTGCTTATCAGCTTTGAGCTGTTCGGCTACGACGGCATGCCGTATTTTCTTCTGGCAACCGCATTCAGCTACATGCTTTCCGGCTATTTCGGTCTGTACCGCAGCCAGAAGATCGTCTACTCCAAATACAAGACCAACTACATCAACAAGGCAACCCACTAGGCTTCCTTGTTGGGTTGTACCGCAAATACCGCGGACTTCGGCAGGATCTCGATATTCTCTGCAGCACTGTACAGGATATCGCATCCTGCCTTTTCTCCGCTCACATATACCTGGAAGCGCCCATCAAGCGGAAGGGCGGCTTTCTTTGTCTCCCAGTCGGCATTCAGCGCAACATATACCGTTTCTTCCGGTGTCTCGATCCAGAATGCAACCACATTGTCCGGTGTCTTATCGTCAAAATGCAGCTGCATACGCACCTGCTCCGCATTCTCAAAACGAAGCGCCGGATGCGCCTTGCGGAAAGCAATAAGACCTCTGTAATAGTCGATCAGCGCACGGTGTGCATACGCTGCATCATAGCGGATATTGTTGGTAAACTTCGGCATATTGTAGCTGTTCTCGCACAGCTCATCCGATCCCTCGATCGGCTTCGTCCTGCCAAATTCCTCTCCCGATAAGAAAAACGGAACACCCTGACTTGCAAAGACGACCGAAGCTCCCAGACGGTTCATCGCAAGAAGCTCTTTCTCTGTTGCATCCGGGCAGGTGATCTGAAGCTTATCCCATAGTGTCAGGTTGTCATGGCAGGAAATATAGTTGATAACCTCCGCCGGATTGGTCGCCCACGGTCCGGTCGTCGTGTAGGTGTAAGCGCCGTAATCCACCTGCGGGTGCATCGTCGCACCTGTCACAGAATAGCGGATGTCATTCTCGTAATGCTCTCTTCCATTGATAAATCCAGTCTCCAAATGGTAAAACACGTGTCCGCGCACCGTATCCCGGATGTCATCCGAGAACGCGCCAATCCCCTTGATCTTTGAGATATTTGCCTTTAAGGCACGTTTGTCATCCGGCAGCGTGGACGCGCCTCCTGTCCAGCCCTCTCCATATAAAAGCACATCCGGGCGGATCTTACGCAGTTCATCCGAAATCGTCTGCATCGTTTCCAGATCGAGCACACCCATGAGGTCAAACCGGAAACCGTCGATATGGTACTCCGTCATCCAGTATTTTAAAGAATCCACGATGTACTTGCGCACCATCGGACGCTCAGATGCGACCTCATTGCCGCAGGCTGACGCATCGGAATATCCGTTTTCTGTCCTGCGGTAAAAATAATCCGGTGCCGTCTTCTGGAAGCAACTGCTCTCAATATCGTAGGTATGGTTGTATACCACATCCATGATCACACCGATACCCTTTGCGTGGAGCGCCTGGATCATGGTCTTCATCTCGCGGATGCGAACCTCACCGTGAAACGGATCGGTCGAATAAGAGCCTTCCGGAATATTGTAATTGACCGGATCGTAGCCCCAGTTATACTGGTCTGCCGAGGTGTCGGCTTCGTCAATGCTTCCAAAGTCATAGGACGGCATGATCTGCACATGCGTAACCCCAAGCCATTCCAGATAATCAAGCCCTGTCGGCAACCCTAGCGGACTCTTCGTTCCCTTCTCCGCAAGCCCTAGGAATTTACCCTTGTGGCGCACCCCGGAGGTTGCATCGTTTGTAATGTCCGCAACCGATACCTCGCAGATGATTGCGTCGGTCGGTGCCGCAAGTGCCGGACCTTTTTCATCCAGGAATCCGTCCGGGTTCGTCTCTAAAAGATCAACCACCATCGCGCGCTTACCGTTTACCCCGGCAGCAACCGCATACGGATCGACCGTCTCCCTTGTCACACCGTCGATGGTGACAAGATAAGTATAATAGATGCCCGCAAAATCTGCGCGGCGCTCAAAGATCCAAGTGCCACCCTTGCTCTTTGTCATATCCGCCGTCGTGATCAGGCAGTCTCCATCTCCTTCTTTGTACAGGCAAATCTTGACATTCTCAGCAGTTGGCGCCCACAGCCGGAAAATCGTCTTTTCCGATGTGTATGTCACTCCGAGGTCATTTCCAAGATAGGTCTCCCATTGCTTTTCCATTTTCTCACCTCATGCAGAAAACATCCCGCAAAAATATTTTCGTTTTTTTTCGTATTTATTATATTTTATATATTTTCATCTGTAAATCGTGACTTTTTACTAACTTTTTGCAATTCTTTTGGGCTATTTTCACATATTGCCACGAAACAGTTTCCGCACCTCGTCCATCACGGCATCCCCAAAGGAGGCACTGTGCCGCACTGCCTTCTCCACCGAGCAGATGATCTTGGCAAGCTCGTCCTCACAAAGCTTTGTGCCCTCCTCATAAGCGACAAGCACGAAAAGCATCATGCAGTCAAAATGGAACAGGCTCTTTACAACCGGTCCAAGGAGATAGCAATCTGCCTGCGCCTCCAGATAGGACTGCATAAGTATATAGGAAAAGTAAGTGTGGAACAGGCGCGCAAGCGTCGTTTTCTTTGCAAGCATCCGTGCAAAATGCTCCTCGAAAAACACGTCCGCCTCCGCTTCGTAGAGACCGCCAAACTTCTTTTTGTAACACCGGATCAGGCGGTACATATAAGGGTTGCGTGCCTTCGTGCAGGAGACGCTAAGCCTGCCGTAGATAAATGTATTTAAGAACCGGATCGGGAAAAATCCATATGCTGTCTTTGTTTTTGCGATATCCGGCACACGGATCAGCTCTCTTTGCTCCTCTGTAATAGGAAGACTTAACGATTCTGCCGCAGCGATCCCCTCGCTTCCAAGCACATACTGCTTGACGTAGGTATGCTCGTAGATGGCAAGGAGACAGTCACCCCAGCCGCTTGGATGTGTATTCCAATAGGTAAGTACCCGTTTGCGGTCGCGCAGGAAAAAAGCAAACAGATCTGCATCCACATGCTCCACTTCAAAGTACGCCTCCGTCTCAGTATCCGTCTCTGTAAAGCCGATCGCTCCGAGCGTATCCGACCTTGCAGCACGCCCGACGAAAAGCCGTGCCGCCTCAAAGCATGCCAGCTCCAGGCTGCTCTCCCGGTAATCGCCATACGCGATGCACCGCCGCGGGAAAATGCGACAGATCTTCGGCATCAGTTCCTCCCGTTTTTTGCACGCCAGCTCACACAGACGATCCCCAGTAAAAAACGGACAGCGCCCATCCGCAAGAAAGCGTACCTCCCGCTCCGCCGCTTTATTTTGACACGAAAAAAGGCGAAGCCTTGCTTCCAGCAGGCCTCGCTCATTTTTTTGTCTCGTATAGGTTGCATCATCGATCAGGATTCCCCAGCCCTTGCAACAGGTAAACGGGCATCGCTCTTTGATGCAGGTAAAATCTTTTCCAAAATCAACCACATGATTCATGTAGTCTTCCTCCTCGCCATCGCGTTTTCCTTATTCAGCGAGAAGATTTGCCTTTCTCAGTGCATTTCTTATTGCAATCGCGATCAGATACGCCGCAACGACTGATGCGATGTCCTTTGCCAGATAAGGAAGCGATCCTACTGAAAACGCATACAAAAGTGTAGTGCCGGCAACAAATTTCAACTGGATGCTTCCGAGAATATGGCAGCATGCAAGTCCGATCGCTGCAAACACGATCGACAAGCCAACACTGGCAGCCTTATTCTTCTGCTTGCTTCTAATATCAAATGCAAGCCCGCTGAAAAACGCCATCAGGATAAATCCAAACAGATATCCGCCGCTTGTTCCAAACAACACACCCGGACCAGCCTTCATACCCGCGTACACCGGTGCGCCGACAAGACCAAGCAGCACGTAGAGCGCAGCAGACGCTGTACCGCACTTCTTTCCGAGAACGAATCCGGCAAGCGCGATCGCAAAAGTCTGTAAGGTAAACGGAACTCCCCACGGTGTCGGAATCGTAAGGATCGACAGCACGGAGATCACCGCAGCGAACATAGCAATAAAACAAATGGAACGAATCGATAATTTCATAACACAAAAATCCTCCTCTTTTTCATCTATCGATGTCAAGGAGGATTCTAGCGCAATCGCTTTCGATTGTCAACCATATTTTGAAATTAGTTTACAATCTTTTCTGAAAGATCAGATCGTAATTGATCTTATGGTAAAACATCTCTTCCTGCTGCTCCTGCCGGATGTTGGTAAGCAGCCACATCAGCTTCGCAACAACGGACTCCAACGTCATGTCGTAGGACTCTAGTATGTGGCAGGCGCTCTTGATCTCATTGCCGACCTCATACACCGTCATGTCACTGCCCTCATGCGCCACCTGCGTTGAGATGACCACCAGCTTCTGTGGGAACTCCCTGCACAGCCCGGCAAACGCCTCCCGGATGGAATGCGGGATACCGCCCACGCCGAAGCTCTCCACGATCAGCGCATCGTAGTTCTCAAAGATCATGCGAAGAAACTTCGGGCTGATGCCCGGTATCAGCTTAAGCAAGAATACATTCGGGTTCATCTGCGGGTAAAAATGTACCTCCCCGCTATAAGGAAGCATCGGGATGTAGCGCATGACCGTCCGATCCTGGATCACGGCAAGCGAAGGAAAATCGATGCTCGAAAATGCGTTGTAACTCTTCGAGCGCACCTTCTTTGCGCGCGTCCCCGCGATCACCTTCCCGTCAAATACGATCTGCACGCCCTGCGACTCATCATCTGTCGCATACAAAAAGCTGTCCGTCAGGTTCGTCTTTGCGTCCGTGATATCGAGATCGATCGGCTTTTGTGAACCGGTGATTACGATCGGTTTACGGGAGTTCTGGATCATGTAGGACAATGCCGCCGCCGTGTATGCCATCGTGTCTGTCCCGTGTGCCAGCACAAAACCATCATACGCCTCGTAATTGTCACGGATGCACTCGGTCATCTTCTTCCAGTGCTCCGGCTCGATGTTCGTGCTGTCCAGATTTAACAGCTGGATTGTCTCAACCTGACAGATCTCCCGCACATCCGGCACGTACGAAAGCAGCTCCTCCGGTGTGATCTGCGGTGTCAGTCCGGTCTGCGAACGCTTGGATGCGATCGTCCCGCCGGTTGCGATCAGTAAGATTTTTTTCATGTATTATCGGTTGGTAGCCTCGATAAACGCTTCCAGCTTCTGCAATGCCTTTCCGCTGTCGATCAGCTCTGCCGCAAGGGCAATGCCTTCCGCGAGGGTGGATGCCTTCTCCCCGATATAGAGGGATGCACCTGCATTGAGAAGCACGGTGTCTCTCTTGGCTCCACGCTCCTTTCCGCTTAATATGTCGCGCGTGATCTGCGCGTTTACTTCCGGTGTGCCGCCCACTAAATCTTCCTTTTTGCAGCGGCTAAGTCCGAAGTCCTCCGGCGCGATGTCATACGTCCGGTAATCGCCATTGTTAAATTCGCATACCATCGTCGGTCCGACCAGCGAGATCTCATCTAAGCGCTCCCTGCCGAATACCACCATGCCGTTCTTGACACCTAAGCTGTAAAGTACATGTGCAAGCGGCTCAACAAGTGTCTCGTCATAGACACCGAGGAGCTGGCGCTTCGGGTGTACCGGGTTGGTCAGCGGTCCTAAGATATTAAATACGGTGCGGATGCCAAGCTCCTTGCGGATCGCTCCGACATACTTCATGGACGTGTGGTATTTCTGTGCGAAGAAGAAGCACAGACCGGTCTCCTTTAACAGCTCCACACACTTTTCCGGCTCCAGATTGATGTTGACTCCGAGTGCCTCCAGACAGTCTGCGGTTCCGCAGCTTGAGGATGCCGCACGGTTGCCGTGCTTGGATACCTTCATTCCTCCTGCCGCTGCGACAAACGCGGAGGTGGTCGAGATGTTAAAGCTGTGCGCATTGTCGCCGCCCGTACCGACGATCTCGAAGGTGTCCATATTCCCCGCATCGACCGTCAGCGCGTGCTCGCGCATGGCTGCCGCACAGCCTGCGATCTCATCGGTCGTCTCCGCCTTCGTGCTCTTAGTCGAAAGTGCCGCCAGAAATGCCGCATTCTGTGTCGGTGTTGTCTCCCCGCTCATGATCTCGTTCATGACTGCATACGCCTCATCGTATGTCAGATCCTGCTTATCTACGATTTTTACAATAGCTTCTTTGATCATTTTATCATCCTCCTACATTGCATTCAATTCTTTCTTAAAATTCTTTATATAATCCTCGGCGGCCTTCGCTTCAAAATTGTTTTCACGCAAAAGCTCTATAAAGTGTGTGCCGACGATCGCGCCATCGATATGCTCCTTCACAGGGGCAACATCCGCTGCAGTGCGGATTCCAAATCCCATCATGACCGGGATCTTGGACTGTGCCTTCACCGAAGCAAGATACTCTGCGACCTTGCTGTGGAATGCGGCACCCTGACCGGTAACGCCCATCTGGGAAACGCAGTAGACAAAGCCTCTCGCATGTTCCAGTATCATCGGGATGCGCTGTGCCGATACCGGGGAGACTAATTGCAGCAGGATCGTCTTGTCGCTGTCTGAAAGTGCCTGCATCAGCTCATCCTGTTCCTCAAAAGGCAGATCCGGAACGATCAGTCCGTCCACGCCCGCCTCCTTGCATTTATCTGCAAACGCCTGCACGCCATAATGGACGATCGTGTTGTAATACATCATAAAAACGATCGGCACCTGCACGCCCTCCGCGCGAACCTCCTCCAGACAGACGAATATTTTCTTTAATGTTGCACCATTCAGGATTGCCTCGTAAGATGCCTGCTGGATTACCGGTCCGTCCGCGATCGGATCGGAAAACGGGATTCCAAGCTCTATGATGTCGCAGCCGGCGCGCTCCTGCGCCTTAACAAGCTCCTTCGTTTTTTTCATATCGGGAAGTCCCGCGGTCAGGTAGGTGATAAATGCCTTTTCCTGTCTCTCCTTTAATTTGTCCAGACATGCCTCGATTCGATTTATGCTCATTGTCGTTTCCTCCCTCTTCTAGTTCATATAGCCTTTTCCGGCAAGATAATCCGCGATCGTGTTGACATCCTTATCACCGCGTCCGGACAGACACATCACGATGGACTGATCCATCGTCATCTCCTTTGCCAGCTTGAATACATACGCCATCGCGTGTGCACTCTCGATCGCCGGGATGATGCCCTCCATCTGGGTAAGCTCCATGAGTGCGTCCATCGCCTCCTTATCTGTAATAGAAACGTACTCGGCACGCTTCGTATCCCTAAGGTATGCGTGCTCCGGTCCTACGCCCGGATAATCCAGTCCTGCGGAGATGGAATGTGCAAGCTGTACGTTGCCGTCCGTATCCTGCAGCAAATACGATCTCATGCCGTGCAGCACTCCCGGCTGTCCGAGTGCCATCGCGGAAGCATGTTCCCCGGTCTCGATTCCCTTTCCGGCTGCCTCGACACCGATCAGTCTTACGTCAGGCTCATCGATAAAATCCGCAAACATTCCGATGGAGTTGGAGCCGCCGCCCACGCAGGCAACCACAGCGTCCGGGTTCTTTCCCTCCACTTCCCTATGCTGACGCTTTGCCTCGCGGCTGATCACCGACTGAAATTCCTTGACCATCTTCGGATACGGATACGGTCCGACCGCAGAGCCGATGATGTAAAATGTATCCTCCGCCGTCTTCGCCCAGGTGCGGATCGCCTCGTTGGTGGCATCCTTTAGCGTGTTGCTGCCGGATTCCACCGATACGACCTTTGCGCCGAGCATCTCCATACGCATGACATTAAGCGCCTGACGCGCGATATCCTCTTTTCCCATATAGACCGTACACTCCATGTTAAAAAGCGCTGCGCCGGTCGCAGTCGCAACACCGTGCTGTCCAGCCCCCGTCTCCGCGATGACCTTCGTTTTTCCCATCCTCTTTGCAAGCAGGATCTGTCCGATGACGTTATTGATCTTGTGAGCTCCGGTGTGGTTTAGATCCTCTCTCTTTAAGTAGATCTTGGTGCCGTACTTCTCGCTTAAGCGCTCCGCGTAGTACAGCGGTGTCTCTCTTCCGACGTACTGTGTGAGATAATAGTGATACTGCCGGACAAATTCCGGATCGTGGATTGCCTCCTCAAACGCCTTGTCAACCTCCGCGAGTGTATTCATCAATGACTCGGACACATACTGTCCGCCAAATTCTCCGTAATATGCTCTCTTATTCATGTCTTATATCCTCCCTTATGTTCTTTACCATCCTTGTGATCTCTAAGACCTTTTGCTCATCCTTGCCGTTTTCGCCCTCCACCTTGGAGCTTACGTCGATGACATCCGGTGAAAAAAGCGCCATCGCCTGTTCTACATTGTCACTTCCGATTCCTCCTGCAAGGATCAGCTTCCTGCCGTCAAACACATCCAAAAACCGTGGTTCTTCACACACCCCTTTTAAAAGCTGCCAGTCGAAGGGGATTCCGCTTCCGCTCTTTGCTCCGTCGACTACGATTCCCTGTATTTTATCCCGTAGCTCCTTTGGAAGTTCTTTTAAGAAGAGCTGCTGCCCGGTCAGATCCTCCTCCCTTGCAATATGGAATGCATACCATATCGGAAGATTCGTCCGCTCTAACACCTTGCGGCTTAACGTGCCGTGTATCTGGAGAATGTCAAAGCCGCTTTTTCCTATCTGCGCTGCCAGCGCCACATCCGGCGATACCGTAACCGCCACACGCTTGATGTGCTTATCCAGCCGTTCTATGACCGCTCGTGCCTGCTCTTGTGTCACGTTCCGTTTGCTCTTTTCGTAAAAGACGAAGCCCGCGTAATCGGCTCCCGCCTCATTTAAATACTGTGCTTCCGCTTCCCTTGTCAGTCCACATATCTTGATCTGCATACTGCCTCACCTGCCTATAAAAGAGTTTCCTGTTTCCATCGCTTTGCAAGGAGCCTCGGATCTGCCGCCTCCATAAGCGCCCTTCCGATCAGAAAGCCGTCCGCGCCGACCTCCTTCAGATACGCCACATCAGAATCGCTCATGATCCCGCTCTCCGCGACAAACACCTTATCCTTCGGCACTTCCTTTCGCAGCCGCCCGGTCGTCTCAAGCGAGATGGAAAAGTCGTTTAGGTTGCGGTTGTTTACCCCGATGATCCTCGGATCAAACTTAAGTGCACGCTCAATCTCTTTTTCATCGTGTGTCTCGACAAGCACATCCAGCTCCAACGATCTTGCAAGCTGATAAAAATCCTTCATCTGTGCATCGTCTAAGATCGCCGCTATGAGCAGCACCGCGTCCGCTCCGATTGCTTTCGCCTCGTAGAACTGATACGGATCGATCATAAAATCCTTCCGCAGGATCGGCAGTGTCGTCTGCTTCCGGATCTCCTTTAAATACCCGGTGTTCCCTAAGAAGTGATCCTCCTCCGTCAGGCAGGAGATCGCATCCACCGAATCGCTGTATGCCCTGATCCGCTCGGAAAGGTCGATCTTGCTGTCGATCTTTCCGAGGCTTGGCGATGCCTTTTTAAATTCTCCGATGATGGAGATGCCCGGCTTCTTTAGGTTGTCGTAGAAGGAATGCGCGGCGTAGGTCTTTCCCGCTGCCTCCTCCGCCATCCGGCGCATCTCGGTTTCGCTTATGTTTTTCTTATGTTCAACCAGCCTTACTTTTTTGTCTTCAACAATTTTATCCAGTATCATATCTGCGTCCCCTATATCTGGTCATTTACAAAATTTTCGATCATGCGCTTGCCGTGCTCCGTGTAGATGGACTCCGGATGGAACTGCAATCCGACGATCGGATATTCCTTGTGCCGCATCGCCATAATCTCGCCATCCTCCGTCTTTGCCAGTACCCGCAGGCAATCCGGCAGGTCATCTTCCTGTACCGCAAGTGAGTGGTATCTGGCGACCTTGATCGGAGAATCGATGCCCGAAAACACGCTGCTGCCATCGTGGGTGATCAGCGACTGTTTTCCGTGGAACAACTGCTTTGCGTAGGTGACGGTGCCGCCGAATGCCTCCCCGATGCACTGATGTCCGAGGCAGATGCCAAGGATCGGCTTTACCCCTGCAAACGCTTTTACCACATCCATGCAGATGCCTGCCTCCTTTGGACTTTTCGGTCCCGGCGATAAAATGATGCGGTCGGGGTTCATCTCTTTGATCTCCTCGATCGTGATCTTGTCATTTCTCTCTACCCGGATATCCGGTTCAAAAATTCCTACATACTGATAAAGGTTGTAAGTAAAGGAATCGTAATTATCAATCAACAGAATCATAAATTTTCCTCCTCCACGAGTGTCTTTGCAAGAGCCATTACCTTATTGCAGCACTCTGCGTATTCGTTTTCCGGAACGGAATCTGCAACGATCCCCGCGCCCGCCTGCAGATATACCCGGTCGCCCGTTTTGATCATCGTCCGGATCGTGATACAGAAATCCATATTGCCGGAAAAGTCGATGTATCCGGTCGCACCGCCGTACAATCCTCTCCGCACAGTCTCTAACTCATCGATGATCTCCATCGCTCTTATCTTCGGTGCTCCGGAGAGCGTTCCCGCCGGGAGGAAGGAGGAAACCAGATCAAGCGGATGAAACTCTCCCTTTTTTCTACCCTCAACCTCAGATACGATGTGCATTACATGGGAGTAATTGTGTACCTGCATGAATTGTGTGACCTTTACGGTTCCAAACTCTGCGATGCGTCCCATGTCGTTTCTTGCCAGATCCACAAGCATCACATGCTCGGCACGCTCCTTCTCATCTGAGAGCAGTTCCTCTTTTAAGCGCTCATCCTCCGCTGCGTCCTTTCCGCGCTTTCTCGTTCCTGCGATCGGGCAGGTATATACGCGGCTGCCCTGCTGCTTAACTATCATCTCCGGTGAGCTTCCGATCACTTCAAAATCGCCGTAATTAAAATAGTACAGATACGGGGATGGATTAAGCTCTCGAAGCTGACGGTACAGCTCGAAGCCGTCCTGCTTTGTCTCGATCTCCCAGCGCTGTGACAGGACGGTCTGGAAAATGTGTCCCTGCCGGATGTACTCTTTGATCTTCTCTACCTTGCTGCTGTATTGCTCCAGTGTGTCGGACTTCTTTACGATCTTTCCGTCATGGATCAGTGTCGGTTTTTGCGCTTTCTTACTCTTTGTCCGCACCGCTTCGATCATCTTCTCGATCGCCTGCTCTGCGGCTTTCCTTCCGTCCTCATCGTCCGCCTCAAGTGCAACCGCTGTCAGCGTCTCCGCAACATGATCGACCATGATAAAATGTGTCATGAGCATCATCTGGATCGTCTCGATCCCGATCTCGTCCGGGTTGTCGTCCGGTAGCTGCTCCGTGTAGCGCACGAAATCGTATCCGAGGTTTCCGACCAGTCCACCCGGAAAGTGGTTGCCGTCCGCATCCTTTACGACCTCAAACTCGCTGTAATATTCCTTGAGCAGCTCCAGCGGATTGCCCTCCCGAATCGTCTCTGTACCATCGGCGGCTGTGATCACAAGCGCATTGCCTCTTGAGGTGATGATCTCCTCCGGCTCCGCCCCGAAAAAGGTATAACGGTCATAATTCTTATCGTAGCTCTCCAGGAGAAATCCCTTTTTCTTACCTACGAGGTTCTCATACATCTCCATCGGTGTCTCGTTTACGATACTGATCGTCTTTTTGTATACTCTTCGTTTTCTCATATTCTTTCTTTCCTTTCCTGCGCCTATGATTTTGCAACTGCCTGCCGGTTACGAGGTATGTCTCTTAAATTTTCCTATAAAGCAAAAAGTCCCTGACAAAACTTACCTTAAGTCTTGTCAGGGACGAATGATCGCGGTGCCACCCTTGTTCGCTGCATATCCGGTAAAAAACAAAGGCGGATTTCCTAATCAGAAAATCCGCCACCAATTATGCAACATCTCTATGATACAGAAGATCTCTCTTCGATATCTCACCCCTGTAACGTGGGGATACGGCGCCGCTACTAGTTTATGCGTTCACTTAGCATCTTACGAATCCATTCCATTCAAACTATCCTGTCTGCTCTCACCACCGCAGACTCTCTGTGAGGAATCACCTGATGTACTACTTTCGCTCATTGATTTTGTCATCTTTAATTATTTTGGAGTTTACCCTATTAACGTATCAATGTCAACCCCGTTTTTGAAAAAATATAAAATACTTTTGGGGGCAAGCCCGGCATCCTACTTTTTAAAGTTCGGACCAAGATTTCCCTCTCTGTGGTGCTTTCTGCACAGCGCGATGTAGGAATCGTTTCCGGCGAGGAATACCTGATCGCCCTCGCGGATGATGCCGTTCTCGTTAAAGCGCGCGTTAAATCTTGCAGCCTTGCCACACCAGCAGACGGTCTTGATCTCCTCGATCACGTCCGCCCATGCTAAAAGCCATGTGCTTCCCTCGAAAAGCTCGTTGCGGAAAT
The DNA here is from genome assembly GCA_963612015.1 of Lachnospiraceae bacterium. GTDB lineage: Bacteria > Bacillota > Clostridia > Lachnospirales > Lachnospiraceae > Roseburia. The sequence goes on from CAVDTR010000011.1 coordinate 39,189, forward strand.
CTGCGCGAAGCCCATAGCAGATCACCGGGACATTCAGATCATCCACAACATGCACGAAGAACTCGATCTGTGCCTTTGTGCAGAACTGTGCCTCGTCCACGATCACACACGCATACTGCTTGATCTGTTCATCCGACATCTCCGTCAGATCCTCCACCAGCACGCACGGTCTGGCAAGTCCGATCCTCGACTTGATGATAAGCTGCCCGTCTCTCGAATCTGTCCTTGGCTTGCAGAGAATCGCTTCCTTTCCACGTTCCCTGTAATTGTACTCAACCATAAGTGCGTTGGCAGACTTGGAGCTGCCCATTGCGCCATATCGGAAAAACAGTTTTGCCATTGTTCTATTCCCCTATTCCTCTTCCTTTTCTTTTTGTTCAGACACTTGCATATCTTCATTGATTGTACCCGTTTCCTGCATAAAATACAAGCGCGAACCAAAATCCTGGAAGAAACGCACCTCCTCATTATATCCGGTGGCACCAAAGCCCTGCTTTAACTTATATCCGCCCTCCATCAAAAGCGAGCCAGACACAGCCGCAGCCTCCTTCTCGCCCGGCATCGTGACAAACTTTGCTAAGATATTGTGCATGATGGAATCCTGCCGGATATGAACCGGGGATGCGGTATTGACCAGATCTCCGAACTCTTTGATGTTATATCTTAAATCACGATTATATAAATTGTACATCTTGCCCGCATTCAGTCCTTTCGGAAAAAACTGTTCAAACTGCATGTTCGGTGTTACCAGTTCCTGCAGGATCATTCCGACCGCCTGCGTCTGATCCTTAGACACACACGTCCACTCATGGATGTTTCCGTTTCTGCCCCGGTAAAAACGTCCGGTCTGCAAGGTAGATCTCCACTCCTTATACAGGCTGATCTGTGCCTTGATCTCGTCCAGCTCCTCTTTCTTCATATCGCACAGATTGCATTCGTAGCCCAGCGCACCAAATGCCGCCACTGCAAACCTAGTGGAAAGCGGTGTCGTGCGGAGCGTCTGGTGGTTCGGACATGCTGAGACATGCGCACTCACCGTATTCATCGGGTAACCGTAACTGTACCCGGTCTGTCCGTTCACACGGTACAAAGCATCCGTGTCATCACTCGCCCAGATCTGCGGGAAATAGCACAGGATTCCGAGATCGAACCGGTTGCCGCCCGCCGCGCAGCCCTCAAACAATATCTTCGGGAAGCGCTCTGTCAGCTCCTTCATCATCCGGTACAGTCCCATGATATAGCGGTGCGCCATCTCCCCCTGCCGTTCGGGTGGAAGATACGGGGAATAATAATCCGAAAAGGTGCGATTCATATCCCACTTTACATAGGAGATGTCCGCAGAAGAAAATACCCCGGTCAGAAGCTCTGTCATGTAGTCTACCACCTGTGGATTCGCAAGATCTAAGATATACTGGTTGCGTCCCATGGAATGCGGCTTGCCCGGAATGCGCATCACCCATTCCGGATGCTTGCGGTAGAGGGTGCTCTGCTCGTTTACCATCTCCGGCTCTACCCAGATTCCAAAATCCAGCCCTAAGCCTTTTATCTTATCTGCCAGCCCCTTCAGCCCGCTTGGCAGCTTCTTGACATTGACAATATCCCAGTCTCCGAGCGAATGGCTGTCATCATCGCGCTCCCCGAACCAGCCGTCATCCATCACAAAAAGCTCGATTCCGACGTTCCTGGCTTCCTTTGCCAGACGAAGCAGCTTGCTCTCGTTGAAATTAAAATAAGCTGCCTCCCAACTATTAAGGAGTACCGGGCGCTCCTTTTCCTTCCACGCCCCCCGCACGATGCAGTTTCTCACAAAGTCGTGCATATTCTGGCTCATTCCGTTAAAGCCTTTTCCAGAGAACGTCATGACCGCCTCCGGAGCCTCAAATTCATCCTGCGGCTCTAGCAAAAAGCAGAAGGACTGCGGATTGATTCCGCTTGCCACACGGGTCTTTCCATAGGCATTTACCTCTGCAGTCTCATAGTGGTTACCGCTGTAAATCAGGTTAAATCCGTAGCACGCTCCCGCATCCTCCGTAGTCTGCTCCTTTGACAGCATAACAAACGGATTCGCCCGGCTTGACGAGCAGCCGCAGTAGGAGGCATTCACATGCTTACCGATCCGTACCGGTATATCATAACGCTTCATCTCGCGCGCCCAGCCTCCGTTGAAGGTCGACAGCACCCAGTCATCCGTCTCCAGATCAAGCTGCATACTGAGCAGCCGTGTAATCCGTACCGTCTCCTCACTCTTGTTTATCAGCTTTGCGCCTCTTGAAATTATATCGTAATTTAAGAAAACATAATAATGCAGTTCCAATTCGATCGCATAGGAATGGTCGATCAGTGTGACAACCAGCTCGTTCACCTGTCCCTGCTCCTCGTAGGAGGAAGGGAGTGTCTTAAGCGGTGCCTTTCCCTCACAGATCTTCGCATGGTCATACACGAAATCCTGTGTCGCACTTCCGTCCGCGTGGATCACCTCCACGAACGGCTCCCGGATATCGCCCTTTCCGTATCCGGACACTTCAAGCCGCATATCCTCCAAGGAATACTGCGGATGCTGTTGGTCATACAGGATCGAATTTCCCGGTGCAAAGGCGTGTTTTTCAAAGAGTGCCTCTGCCTCCTGCTCCGATCCGATGCGGATGTAGCTGCCATAATACAGATGCTCTAATTGTCCTGTTTCCAATACCCGGAAACAATAGGTGGTATGCGCAGTGTCAAGCACAAACACCTTTCCAAGCTGTCGTATCATATCTTCTCTCCTTTTGCAAAACAGGAGGCCGCCACGATAGCTGCCTCCCTCTTTTTTTCTCTTGCTATTTAAGCGTTCCTTTCCGTCTTTAACTGTGCACTTATCTCCTCTAGCTTCTCATCGGTCAGAATGTAGTTCTTGCGGAATACGAAAAGTCCGACGATCAGTACAATGATCGGAATGATTGTCATGCACATGCGAAGTCCGATCCTTGAGGATGCATCGATCGCAGTCAGTATTTCTGCCGTCTCATCCTTCTGGATATGGAAAATGGAAATCACAACCGATGCAGCAAGTGCTGCGATACCGGATGCCAGCTTAACCACAAAGGTCTGCATAGAAAAGATAACAGACTCGTCTCTTCTATGGTTCTTCAATTCACCATAATCTACGGTGTTTGCAAGAAATACCGTCACGATAACGTTGAGCATTCCGATCGCGGACATGATAAGGAATGCCGGAATCAAAAGCAGATATACCTGCTGTGTGCCGGAAAATGCGATTCCAAGCAGAAGCACATATCCAACCATCGCCATCGTAAAGCTCACATAGAAGATCTTCATGGTATTCATAAACCTGCGCAGCAGCGGGAACAGGATCATCATGGCAAGGATCTGGAAGCCGCCGCCGAAGGTGTTAAACAGGGTGTAGTTTGACTGCCATTGTGCCGGGCTGAAATCATACTTAAAGAAATAGATCACAAGGTTTGAGGTGATATAAAGCGCGGTGTTGATCATTACGATCGCAACAACCATCGTCATCGCCTGATCGTTCTGTACCAGTGCCTTAAACATCTCCTTAACTGAGGCAGTCTGCATCTCAACAGAAGATTTTTCCTTGATCTTGACACAGGTGATCGTCGTAAAGATTACAAATAAGATTGCGATGCAAAGCGCAAAATATTTGTAGCCGAGCCGTTCAATATCGGTAGCTGTTGTGCCACCCGCCATTTTTCCGAGTGCGGAAACGCTAAGTACGGTGATAATGGAGATGATCGCAGAACCAACACCTGCACAGGAACGCGCAAGTGCAGAAAGTCCTTCTCTCTCCTTGCCGCTCTCCGTGAACGCCGGAACCATTGACCAGTATGGAATATCCATCATTGTGTAGGTAACACCCCAGAGGATATAGGTAGTTGCCGCATAAGCAACCAGTCCGCTTCCGCTTAAGGTTGGCGGTGCGGCAAACATCAGATACAGCACGATCGCATTCAAAACAGTTCCCACAAACAGCCATGGGCGGAACTTTCCCCAGCGCGTCTTTGTCTTTGCAACCAGCACACCCATGATCGGATCATTGAACGCATCAAACACACGCGCCACGAACAGGATGATTCCCATTGCAACCGCACTCACACCCATGATATCCTGATAGTAGTAAAGGATATAGGATGCAGAAAGCATATATACCATATCCTTTCCGACTGCTCCGATGCCGTACGCGAACTTCTCGCCACCGCTTAATTTCTTTTTTGTTTCCATCTTCTTTTCCCCCTGCTTTTTATTTGTTTTCCTTCATTCCCATTGCAAGCTCCACAACCTTGTAAGCGCCGTCATAGATGCCGATCGATTTGTTGACCATGATGTTGCTGCACATATCATTCAAAATCAAATCATCATTTAAGAACATATCAACCATCTGTAAGGTGTGTGGAATGTCTCTGCACTCCAACGTACCGTCCCCAATCTCCGCAGAGTGGATTGCGCCCCACATCTCATGCTTTCCGACCCTCTTTATAAACAGCTTCGGGATCGGATAAAAGGCAAGTTCACTAGGCTTCGTCACAAGGACATCAGCACTTCGCATCAAAAGGTTCGTGCAATATACCGCCTCAAAGATATTTGCATGCCAGAAGCCGTGGATACCGGTCACTTCCTGCTCTGCATCAAGTGCTTTTTCTGCGAAGCTTTCCGTCTCCTCCCAGCGGTCGAAATGCTCAGTCGAGAGTTCCTTCATATCCGGGATCTCCTGCAGCAGCGCATCCCACACGTTCTTATAATCTCCGACATTGACATAGAGTGCCGCTTTCTGCTCCTTGATGTACGGGATCAGGTACTTAATGATTGCTGCAAAGATTTCCTTCTGTGCGCCAGCTCCTCCGATCGTCAGCAGAAACCGCATCGGTTTTCCCGCCGCCTTGCGCTCCATGCGTGCTTTGCAGTCTGTCTCAATGTTGGAAACAAGCTCATGGTCGATGTAGTGTCCGGTATAGACCAGCGCGCCGTCCGGCATTGGCTTGTTGACCGCGTCCTTGTTCATGCCGTTTAAGATCCTATAGCCCATATACGCGTTATGGCACTGGAGCGTGTGTACGCTTCCCTCTGACAGATGAAGCGCCATCGGCCAGTTGTCCGGGATTGCGTTGACAACGTGCTTCATGCCCGCATGGATTGCTGCCTGCGCCGGCCATACATGCGTTCCGATCACCGGGATCTCCTTCGGGATATTGCGGTAGACCGGAGCCATCAGCTCGGCATTTTTCTGGTCTGAGGAATTGTAGGTCAAAGCCCGAAAGCCCTCGTAGTTCATCGGTTCCCACACCAGACGGTTAAACAGCGGATTCTTCGACAGCCGTGAGCCGAGCGAATACAGATCGTTCTGCGCCCCGATCACCTTCGTGCAGGTGGTCTGCCGGTAAGAATTAAGATCCATCCAGTACGGCGTATAACCCATCGCCTTTGCCGCAGATGCCATCGCCATGGAGATCCGGTAGTGTCCGAAGCCCATCCGGATATTTCCGACGATGATTCCCTTTTCGGTATCGAACGCTTCCTCCGGAAAATGGTTCTTCGGATCATAATGCGCGTTCTGCTCCAAATCTCCGATGAGGACATTTCTCACGCCGAGTGAATCCCCGATGTATGGATTCTTCTCGATCCGCACCGGATAGTTGGCGTTAGAATCATCCCCGTATTTCTTTTGATACTTCTGTTTGGATCTTACGGCTTTTTTGTAATCCTTGTCGCTGATCACATTGCCAAAAATGACTTTTGATCTCTCCTGCATAGTTTCCTCCTGTAATTTGTTATCCTCTTATTATTTTCTATTTATTCTGGTCTGCTTCGACCTGAAATTGAATCGTGATTTGTTTTGCATTCTGGCTGGAGAATGTAACGGCTGCCTCGCCGGCTGCTCCGGTCGTGCGGATATAAACACCGGCCATGCCACCCTCAAAGGAAATAACCTCCGGTCCGATCAGCTCGATCGGTCCTGTCACCTCCACGCGCACCGGATCGTTGTAAAAATACAACTGGTTGTCATTCTCATCCCGCATTACCAGCCGAATCTGTGCCACGTCATAGGTTGCACCCTCCACCAGCGTTGTGTGCGATGGTGTTGCATCTATGTGAAGCCGGTGCATCGGCTCCTTTACGATCGTTTTTACAACCTTGCCGTCCTTTACCGCCTCAAAACGGTACACCGTCGAGGTTGCTCCCCAATCCCCGACATATTTGTTGTACAAGCCGACTGCGGTGTTTGGGTTCATGTGGTAAAACACGATGCACTGAAGCGCCCAGCCGATCATGCGTGGCGGGAATTTATACCCGTGCAGCGCCACATGATTTAAGATCTTTTTGATCAGATCCGCCTGCTTCTCATTAAAATCACCGCTTTTGTGAACCGCATCCCCGATGAAATCATCAATCAGGATCGGCCCGTACTTTAAGTTTTTGTAGGAAGAATCACCGGTCTTGTATTCTTTAATGAAACGATCGTTTTTATACATCCGCACACTGTCCGCATTGGAAAAGATGTAAGTATCTCCGCGGTTGCACGCCGGATGCTCCCCGATATCCATCGTCGAGCTGAGCTCAAGCACCGGGCTTTCCTCCTGCTGGCAGGCGTAGATCAGTGCCGCGAGCTTCGGATTGCGGAACATATCCATCACACCGTGATAGCAGATCCGGTCTCCGCTGCCGAAGTCCTTGTGCGTGTTGTAGTCAAACATACACCAGCCGAAGCTTCCTGCGATGTCCGGCTCTCCTGCCACCGCATTCAGCACTGCGGCATGGCGTAGGGCGTGCTCCACGCGGTGTTCCTCACCGTCATACGCCTTCGTCGGGTACATGTGTCCGTTGTACTCGCTGACCAGATAGCTCTTTTCCATATCCGGCGTGACCTTTTTCTTCGGCTCGCATCCCTGATTGGTTCCGTTATGTACAAAATCATTGTAGGTGTACACATCCTCAAGCAGCTGACTCTTCTTGTGCGCCCGCACACCGCCGGTTGCCCTGGAATCGTCCAGTGCATGTGCCACCTGATTTGTCTCCCGGTAAAAAGCCTCATCATCGCCGGACTCGTTGATCCTCACGCCCCACAGGACGATGGAGGTGTGATTGCGGTACTGGCGAACCATTTCCTCCACATTCGTTACCGCCTGTGCCTTCCACGCCTCATTGCCGATATGCTGCCATCCCGGCATCTCGGTAAACACCAAAAGTCCGATCTCATCGCACCGGTCGATAAAGTGATGGGACTGCGGATAGTGGGACGTTCGCACCGCATTGCAGCCCAGCTCGTATTTTAAGATATCTGCATCCTGCCGCTGCATGGAAGCCGGCATTGCGTATCCGACATACGGATAGCTCTGGTGGCGGTTAAGCCCGCGAAGCCTTAGCTTCTGCCCATTTAAGAAAAAGCCGTCCGCCTTAAATACCGCCTCACGGAATCCGATCCTCGTTTCCATGCAGTCAACGATTTTTCCATCCCTTACCAGTTCCGTGACGAGTGTATAAAGCTTCGGTTCCTCCGTCGACCAGCTTGTGATCTTATCCTGCTCATACGCGCATTCCCGGTAACCATTCTCACCGCTCTTTAACTGTTCACAGCTGTGCTCACCGAGCAGTCTCTCTTCCTCTCCGTCACGCAGCACCTGACGGATAAAAAACTCGGACGCCTCCTGCACTCCGCATAGCTTTATCCGCGTTGTCAGACGGTATTTGTGATAGCTTCCCAGTGCTTCGCTCTTGTAGAAAACGTCCTCGATGTATGCCTTTTCCTTCACATCGAGGCAGACCTCTCTGGTAAGTCCGCCGTAGGTCATATAATCAACGACATATCCGAATGGCGGAACATTAAGGCTCTCCCTGCTGTCCAGCCGGATTGCGATCACATTCTCGGCACCGTACTGCACATACTCTGACAGCTCCGCGGTAAAAGCCGTGTATCCACAGCTGTGTCTTGCCACAAGCTCGCCGTTGATATATAGGCAGGCATCGTGTGCGGCACCGTCAACCGTCAGAAGCAGCCGCTTTCCTTTCCATCCCTGCGGTACGAAAAAGTGCTTGCGGTAGCAGCTTACCATCTGATATTCCTGCTCGTCAAAATAATGAAACGGAAGCTCCTTTACCGTGTGCGGCAGACGAACCTCTGCAAACTCCTGGTCATCATATCCGTAAGCTTCCATTCCCGCCTCAAACGTCTCACAAAATTTCCAGCCATCATTTAAATGGATTCGCTTCATGCCTCTGCTCCTTTCCCCGGACGGACGATAATTCCGTCCACGATCACCCGGACTACCTCGTCAAGTGCCTCTTTGTATGTCAGTCCGTTGCGGATCAGGATATCCCGCGCAAAAAACTGTTCGATGGAAGCCTCAAGCATCATCTTCACGATCTGCACATTGACCGGACGGACAATTCCCTCTTCCATTCCCTGATTGATCAGCGCGATCGTCTTTTCCCAGCCGCTCTCCAGACGCTGCTCCACCTTGCGGTACGTCTTTGGATATTTCTCTTTCAGGGAGTACAACTGTCTGAAATCAATATCCATATAGCTCTCCGGCAGCACGCCTAGGATCTGTCTGATCTTCTCTGCGGTCGAAAGCGACTCATCACTTAGAACGGCATCCTCGCTCTCCTTGATCTTGTCGAAACAGTAATCGACCATTTCAAAAAGCAGTGACTCTTTATCCTTAAACACCGTATAAATCGTTTTCTTGCTCATGGACAATTCCTTCGCAATATCGTCCATCGTGAACTTTAATCCCTTTTGATTGAAAACCCGTATGGTTGCCTCTATGATTTTCTCTTTCATACGTCACCCCTGCCAAGAAACTATTTTTTCGTTTTTGGTTTCCTATACTGGTATTGTAGCATTCTGCCTATTTCTCCGCAAGAAACTGAATCAACAAAATTAGTTTCCCGTTTTTGTGCAGAATCACAAAAGCCACTTGAAAAAACAGTACAAAACCGAACAGAATAGAAAAATACGACGGAAACCAACTGTACCAAGACAGATGATACAAAATGTGGTAAAATAAGCAAAGCAAAATCAGACGCATGTGTGTGGTAACAGTTTCCTGCATACAAGCCATGATATAAAATGAAATTATCAGTTGAAATCATAAAGGAGAATTTATTAGGATATGTCAACCTTATATATTGAATGTAAAATGGGCGCTGCCGGGGATATGCTGATGGCAGCTTTATATGAATTGCTCACTCCTTCCCAGAAGGAGCAGTTTCTAAATACAATGAACGCTTTGCTTCCGGGTGAGCTTGAAGTTCACACAATAAACAATACCAAGTGCGGCATCCGCGGCACACATATACAGGTTCTTGTCCGCGGTAAGGAGGAAGTGCCTTGTGTGCACAGCGGGGAGCATACACACTCTTTAGGCTCCACCACTGTCCATGACCTGTCAGAACCGTCACACACACACGAGCATCACAGCTACCACTCCGTCTTGGAGAAAATCAAGGCACTCCCGATTCCTCCGGAGGTTGCTTCGGATGCTGCCGCTGTCTACCGTCTCATCGGGGAGGCGGAGGCTTCTGTCCACGGGAGTTCACTCGATCAGATCCACTTCCATGAGGTAGGCTCACTCGATGCGCTCGCCGATGTTGTCGGCTGTTGCCTGCTGTTCCATTCAATAGGAGCAGAGCAAATCCTCGTCTCCCCGATCCATGTCGGAAACGGAACCGTACACTGTGCGCACGGCATCCTGCCCGTGCCGGCTCCTGCAACTGCAAAGCTGCTTGAGGGTATTCCTTTTTATACCGGAAACATTATGTCAGAGCTTTGCACCCCTACCGGTGCCGCCATCCTGCGCCATTTTGCGTCAGACTTTGGTGCAATGCCCCCGATGCTCACCAGCCAGATCGGGCTTGGACTTGGAACGAAGGATTTTCCGATTGCAAACTGTGTGCGCATTTTTCTCGGCACGACCATGGATGCGGCAGGCGATACCTCTAATACCAGCTCCCAGCCAACAGAGGAAGCGGCAACTGAGGCATTACAGGCGGATCACATCGTAGACCTCTCCTGCAATCTCGATGACATGACCGGGGAAGATCTCGGCTACTGCATGGATCTGCTGCTTGCTGAAGGCGCTTTGGACGTGTTCTACCAGCCGATCCAGATGAAGAAAAACCGTCCGGGCATCCTGCTCCACTGCTTCTGCGAAGAGGCTGACCGCGACCGCTTTATCCAGCTTCTACTTCTGCATACCACCACGCGCGGTGTCCGCTACACCAACTATTCCCGCGCCAAGCTGGTCTCACACTTCGAGGAGGTTGCCACCCCTTACGGCACCGTCCGCAACAAGATCAGCACCGGCTACGGAGTCACCAAATCCAAATACGAGTACGAGGATCTCAAAAAAATAGCCCAGCAGGAGAAGATTTCCCTTGCTGAGCTACGCAGACAGCTATAAATTTTATATTACTATATATTCTGAAGAAATCCGGTGTATGTACATCCTTTTCCTTGATATAATAACGAAAGATCGTCTCAAACATATCCTGTGTATACGCAACCTCTTCGGCGCTCTCATTGTGGAGATACCCCATTCCAGCCTTTATCAGCTTTGGCTTCATCTTTGCAGATCCGTTGTACGCATGATCTTAAGAAATATGCTGCTATAAATGGAGTAAAAGCCCGGCACCAATTCCATTTTTGCCGTGGATGCATGTTTTTTCGCCGCAATCTTATCAAGCATATATTTCCTCATATATTTGTATACGTCTTCTTCCGAAAGCTTCTCCTCTGACAGACTCTTATACAAAGCTATGCGCGGAAGGATCGTCTGAACCAGCGTTTTCATCTGGTTTTTGGACTTGCCCTTTGTGTTTTCAATAAGGCTGTCGAGCGTCCTTTCCTGCTTGTCAAACCTTGCAACACCTACATCCTTGCCAAATTCCCCGATCAAAAATTCCCGGATCAGTCTTTGCTGTTTTATATTCATCACATTACCCCTCTTTCGGCTTCCCGCTTGCACGGGAAGTCATTTTTTGCTCTGCAATATTTATCGGACTTTATCGGGGATTTCTATACCTTTCGATCATTTTAAAAGTAACCAGTCATTTATTTTTCAAATCACCACACCATTGCAATGATCGATCTCATGCTGGATGATCTGCGCGATAAAGCCTGTGTACTTGCCATGCTGTGGTTTAAAATTTCCATCCAGATAATCCACTTCGATCTGCTCATACCGTGTGCAAGGGCGTTCCCCATCTAATGAAAGACAGCTCTCCTTTGTCTGGTATTCTCCTGTTTTCTTTGTAATGACAGGATTGACCATGGCAAATTGAAATGGTCCCGCTGCAACGACAATAATTGATTTGTTCACGCCGATCATGTCGGCAGCCATTCCAACACAGATTTCCCTGTTTGCCCGCAGCGTGTCCAAAAGATCTGTTACGACCTGCCGGTCTGCTTCCGTAGCCGGCTGTGCCTTCCTTGCAAAAATATGTTTGCCTTTTACAATACTCTTAACCATAGCACTGTCCTGTTAGAAGCCGAGTGTATCGTTTACTAAGATCACATGGATTCTTCCCTCATGGCGGGAGTATCTGGTGATCAAAAACTGACAGCAGATGGTATCCGGAGATTTGCAGTCAAAGCACTTGCCCGTCTCCTTGCAAGGAGTTTTCACATCAAATCTCTGTGCGTTTGCCGGTGCTGCTACATTTCTGGCACGCTTCATCGCCTCGTCCAAGTCGGAGCACACCTTGTTCATTCCAACAATGAATACTACTTTTCTCGGTCCCTGTGCGATGCAGGAAACGCGGTTTGAATTTCCGTCAATATTTATCATGATTCCATCGCTTGTTATCGCATTTGCACTGGAGAGAAAAACGTCTGAATCGTATGCAGCCATAAGCCCTTCTCTCGGTGAGAGCTTGGCGCGGTCGATATAATTGTAGTTGCCATCCTCCAATGCTTTTATCAGTCCGATATCATGCGCGCTCTGGCAGCCGCCCATTGTTACGGTGCTTCCCTCGCCGATCAGTTCAAGTGCCTGCTTTACAGCATCTTCCCTGCTTGTAGCATAATATCCGGACATATTCCGGGACTGCAAGCCCTTGATGACAACCTGTGCAAGCTTTTCATTTCGCATTACCATATTCTCGTTCATCTTATCATCCCCACTCGTTAATTCTCATCAATCGTCAGCGTCCGCTCGCTCACATCAAAATGCAGCGCATCCGGGTTAGTTCTTTGAAGCTCCAAGATGGAAAGCCAGAGCATATGGATATTGTAGGTAAGTATCTGGTCAGCTTTCACCGCATACGGCAGCAAAGAGTGAATGTCAAAGAACCGGATTCCGAGCGGCGGCAGAAATACCAGATTCGTGGTCTTTTTCTGTTCTCCCTTGCTATGGATCATCTCGTAGGTGATCATCAGGAACTCCGTTCCATGAAATTCACAGTGATATGACACAAAGCACTCGTCAACCTTCCAGAGCTCGCCGTCCTCGCCCTCAACCACCGGCTTCTGATTTTCCGGGTTATATTCCGTTGTCTGGCATTCCACATCCCAATAAATTTTTCCGGACTTTGTATCCTTTACCATCTCCGGAAGCTTATGAAGTAATTCTTTCTCTTTACTCATCTTCTTCTCCTTTGTCCTCAGATCCATTTTCCGGCTGAAGCTTTAACATCTCTTCAATGTAATAGTCTACCGCTTCCTTAGAGTTGTCAAACACGCGCCACTCTGCCGGCTCATTCTCTCTCTTTACGCAGACCTTGTTGTAATTGTAATATGCGACTTCCGCCTTTATGCTGCCATCCGGATTTAAAACCTGCTTCTGCATGACAGGGGCAGTTTCCGGCAATGTTGCTTTCTGCGCCACCACTGCTTCTTGCTCAGTTTCCTCCGCACGTTCCTGCTTCGGCTCCTCTTCCGGGATCAGAGAGATCATCTGCACCTGGGCGCCATCCTCCGGCTGCACCAGATTGTCCCAGAAATCGAACATATTCAGTTGCCCCGCCATCGAACGTCTCGCCATAGGTAGCCTACTCCCTTACATAAATGTCGGACAGATTGTTAAAAATCGCCTCAAGCACATCCGGCTTATTCATCGAATAGATGTGGATATGGTTCACGCCGTTTGCAACAAGATCGATGATCTGCTCTGTCGCATACGCGATTCCAGCCTGCTTCATCGCATCCGGGTTGTCCGCAAAACGCTCCACAATCCGAAGGAACTTCGGTGGAACCAGATTGCCGGAAAGCGTTCCGATACGCTTGATCTGATTTGCATTCGTCACCGGCATGATGCCCGGAACGACCGGAACATTGATTCCATTCCGCAATGCCTTGAACATAAAATTAAAATAGATATTGTTATCAAAAAACATCTGTGTTGTCAGATAGTCTACTCCGGCATCGACCTTCTCCTTCAAGTGGACAAGATCCTCCTCCACGGAAGCTGCCTCCGGGTGTCCCTCCGGATAGCAGGCTGCGCCGATACAGAAATCTCCGCCGGACTGCTTGATCTCCTCGATCAGCTCCACCGCGTGATGGTACTGGTTCGGAAGCGGGAAATCCACGTTCTCCGGAATGTCGCCGCGAAGTGCAAGGATATTTTCAATGTTGCGCTCCTTCAGTTCTTCGATCACGCTGCGCACCTTCTCCTTGGTGGAGGACGCACAGGTCAGATGTGCCACAGCCGGGACACCACAGGCATTGATCGTCTCTGCAATCTCAACCGTGTAATCGCTTGTCCCGCCGGTCGCACCGTAAGTACAGCTTAAAAAGGACGGCTTTAACGCTGCCATCGTTGCCGCAGTCTCCTTATATTTATCCAGCAGGATCACCTTTTTCGGTGGGAACATCTCGCAGGAAATTGTCACATTATCGCTCTTTAAAATTTCTGATACCTTCATGTCAACCTCTTTCTTATATATGTTAGAATTTGCGAAGCTCGTCCGAGCCGTCATCAACAGTATTCTCGATCCGTTTGATCTGCACAAAGTAGGAATAGTCATCGTTGACCTTTACCTCACAGCGATCGCCCACTTTATGTCCGAAAATAGCAGCACCGAGCGGGGACTCACGGCTGATCAGATTTTTGAGGGAATTGCTTCTGACAGTCGTTACCAGCTTGTAGGTCTCCGTCTCATCGTCCTCCTCAAAGTACACGTCCACCGTGTTGTTCATTCCGACTTCATCCTCCGCGGAATCCTCGGATACGATCACAGCGGTGCGGATCATCTTCTCCAGATAGCGGATACGGCGCTCATTCTCATTCTTAAACTGCTTTGCAGCCTTATACTCAAAGTTCTCGGAAAGGTCGCCCTGCGCTCTTGCCACCTTGACGTCCTCAAGTGCTTCCTTGCGGACAACCAGCTTGCGGTGCTCGATCTCCGCCTCCATCTTCTGTATATCTTTTTCGGTCAATTCATCATGCATGATTTTTCGCCTCCACTTATTATCGTACCATTTCTTGCGCCCGAACGCAAACCGGAAATTCAACCGGATACCCTGCATCGGAATAAGTGCTGATCATATAGCCATCCGCCATGCGGTAGGAAGTAAATCCCGGCTCGTCCAAGACGGAAATCTCGGAAAAATCCAGTCCAAGCCCGATGCCACTCGCTTTCGCATAGCTTTCCTTCCGTGTCCAGATCTCCGTTGCAAGCATATATGCTTCCTCCGCCTCACTTACACGCATCACCTGCGTCCGCTCCGCTTCGGTAAAGCACCGCTCCATCACGCCCCAAAAGCGCTCTTTTCCGCGTGCGCCCTCGAATCTGTGAAGCAGGCACTCAATATCGATCCCCGCTTCCGCATTTCCGATCACGATCGCCGCAAAATTCCCGGTATGGCTCAGATTAAAATACATGTTTTTTGCAAGCGGCTTATGGTTCTTTCCCTCCGAAAAATGCATTGCGCCATAATCATATCCGAGCTGCCCGCAGGCATAGCGCACCAGAAGCCCCGCCGCAAGTGACCGGCACCGATCCGCCTCTTTCTTACACGCAAGCACTTTTTTCCTTCGCATCTCATTTACAAGAGAAAGACCTTTCTCAAAAAGTTCTTTCTCCGTAAAGCATTTGCAGTTTGTATAGTAAATCCTCAAGGCTACCTGCTGATTCATTAAATCACTCCCGCAAGTCCTGCTGCCAGCACGATCGCGCCGAGCACGATACGATACCAGCCGAATACCTTAAAGTCATGTTTGCGGATGTAATCCATCAGGAAACGGATCACGATCACAGAGACAACGAACGCCACGATCATTGCAACGACAAGGATTCCTGCCTCGGTCGCGGTAAAATGGAAGCCGAACTTGTAGAGCTTAAGAAGGCTCGCACCGAACATAACCGGGATTGCAAGGAAAAATGTATATTCTGCCGCAACGGAACGGGATACTCCGATCATCAATGCGCCAACGATCGTTGCGCCGGATCTTGAGGTTCCCGGAAATACCGCAGCGATAAGCTGGAACATACCGATCAGAAAAGCGCTCTTGTAGGTGATCTCGGTCAGCGAATTGACCTTTGCGTTTTTTCCCTTATTGTGGTTCTCCACCACGATGAAGATAACACCGAACAGGATCAGCATGATCGCAACGGTCTGGTAATTGTAGAACAGTTCCTCCAGCTTCTCATCAAAAAGTACGCCCACAATGGCAGCCGGAACACAGGATACCAAAATGTGAAACCACAGCTTAAAAATGTCACACTTAATCCACGCGCCTAAACCGTGCTTCGTAAGCGGCTCTTTGTTGCGCTTTTTGCCAAACGGCCAGATCTCATTCCAGAACAGCAATACAACCGCAAGGATCGCGCCGAGCTGGATCACGACCTCAAACATGCTGTAAAATCCGTCCGGATTGTCGCCCACGCGAAGCGGCAGGATCTCGTTTAACAGGATCATGTGTCCCGTGCTGCTGATCGGAAGCCACTCTGTGATTCCCTCTACAATACCAAATAAAATCGCTTTCAAAAATTCAATCATCGTTTCGTTCCTTCTTTTCTTTCATAATATAGTGTATGCACTCTTCCATTTTGCAATGTAATCCGCTATAATATAGACAATCTTAAATCTACGGAGGATTCTATCATGGAAGAAAAAGCATACAAGACAATGGGTTCTGCCGGAGTTTCCAGCCTTATCATCGGAATCTGTATCATCGCCGGCGCAGTTACTTCAGGGATTCTTTTAATTGTACACGGTGCACGCCTGTTAAGCAGCCGCAAGAATATTTTAATCTAAGTACCAAAGCAACGTTTCACTGCCTCCACACAGAGGTCTTACAGTCCTGCTTCCCGCAGGACTGTTTTTGTTTTGCAGTAATGCGCCCGTGTGGAATGGAAGATGCACTTGATGCCCACACGGGTGCGTCAAGAGTCAAAAAGTGACTCTTGGTTCTTATCTTAGTACAACGACCTCATACCCCTGCATCGTTCCCGAAAACGCTTTGCCCGTCAACAGATCAACTTTCCCTTCATATTCAGGTACATTCACCTGACTGTCCCGGAAATGATATAACAGATGGATCTTCGCATCATCCAGCTCCCTTGTGATAAAGAGTGTTCCGTCCTCATCACAGACGTGCTCTTTCGTGATCGTTCCATCGAGTAACACCGGATGCTCCTTTCGCACCGCGATCAGCTTCTGATACCATTCTAGCATCGACCGATCCTGCCGCTTTTCATCCCAGAGCATTCCACGCCGGCAATCCGGGTCCGGTCCGCCTTCCATCGCGACTTCATCCCCGTAATAGAGCATCGGCATTCCCGGCATCAGCAGCATGACCGCCGCGCCAAGTCTCTGCTTCTCCTTACGATTGCCGCAGCTATGTAAAAATCGCTCCGTATCGTGACTGTCCATCATGTTAAGCAGAAGCGGAAATACCTTGCTGTGCAGATTTCCCTTTAAAAATCCGATCCTGCCCCAGAACTTGGAAACCGGGATGCTCTCATCCGCAAGCACCGCCTTAAGCGCCTTATAAAACGGATAATTCATGACGGTATCCCACTCGTCGCCCTCCAGGAAATCCGGTGCATAGTGCCAGATCTCCCCGATGATGATCGCCTGTGGGTTCACCGCCTTTACTTCCCTGCGGAACCGCTTCCAGAAGTTGTGGCTGACCTCATCCCCGACATCCAGCCGCCATCCGTCAATGTTGCACTCCTTCATCCAGTGTGTCGCGACACCGATTACATAGTCCTGCACCTTCGGATTGGAAAGATTTAGCTTCGGCATTCCACCGAAATAGGAAAATGTCTTGAAGTTCGGCTTTTTGCCCCACTCCATCACAAGCGGGAAGCCCTCGATATAATACCAGTCCACATACTCGGAAGCGGACTCTTTTTCCATTATATCGGCAAACGCGAAAAACTTCGGTGACGTGTGGTTGAACACACCGTCCAGCACCACGCGCATCCCCATCTGATGTGCGCGCTCCACCAGAGCTTTCAAATCCTCCGTGTCTCCAAACGACGGATCAATCCGGTAATAATCAATGGTATCGTATTTGTGGCTCGAATCCGACTGAAAGATCGGTGTCATATAGATCACGTCGATGCCAAGCTCCTTCAGATAATCCAGATGCGCGAGGATGCCCTTTAGGCTTCCCTTTAAATTATCCCGGTGTCCGATCGGTGCCTTATACCACAGATCTTCCGCCACCTTTTCTGTCGTTGCAAACCGTGATGGGAAGATCTGATAAAATACCTTATTCTTCGCCCAGTCCGGAACGAGAAATGCTTCCTCCTCCCGCAGATTCTGCGGACAGTCAAACATATTCTCAATATCTTCGATCACCGAATCATAAAAATCATAATTGCCATAAAAGGTGTGATTGCCCTCATAGTCGACCAGTTCAAAGAAATATCTAAGGCATACCACATCCATTGTCACAACCGTCTCAAAATAGTCGTGATATACATCCGAAGTCCGGCGCTCCATCTCCTGCGCACTTCTGGTATCCATGACACGAAGCGGCAGATATTTGTCCTGCGTGTGCAGGATCACCTGCCGGATGTCTCCCTTTTTGACCTGAATGCGGAACAAAAACTGCTTGTTGCCAAGTGAAAAGCAATAGTTCTTATCACTCTTGTGGCAGATTGCTGCATATTCCATGCTCTGCTCCTTCCATCTATTGTTACGTTCTATTTTACACTTAAATTATGAATCCAGACACCCTTTTTTACAAGAATAAATCCAACAATACATTTGATAATTTCAAGCGACTGGCAGATCAGGTACATCGGCACGACCGGAATGTCTGTGCAAAACGCCAGAATTGCCGCCGTCGATACGCATACCACCCACGCATAGCAGCTGTCAAACAGGAACGTGATCACCGTCTTGCCGCCCGAACGCAGGGTAAAATAAGTCGCGTTTGTAAATGCGCAGAACGGCATCAGCGCCGCCATGATCAGGATAAACTTGGTTGCAAGCTGCCGCACCTCATCCGTTGTATTGTACAGAAGCGGGAAAAACGGTGCGGTCGCTACCATCACAAGTGCGATTCCTGCGCAGAAGCATACGGAAAACGTGATCAGCTTGCGCGCCGTATCCTTCGCCTCATCAAACTTTCCGGCGCCCAACAACTGCCCGACGATGATGGATACCGCATTGCCGAGCGAGATCAGCCCGATATTGAACACGTTGTTGATCGTGTTGCAGATATTGATCCCGGCAACCGCCGCAAGCCCTCTCGTAGAATAGCAGAAGGTAAGGATCGTCATAGCTGCCGACCACATAAATTCATTCATAAGAAGCGGCGTTCCCTTTGCGACCACTTCCTTAACAATATGTCCCGGAATCGAAAACCGGTAGAAAATACGATGCAGATAATCGTAAGTCTCGCGCTTTGCCATAACCCATGCGAGAATAATCACACACTCGGTCACACGCGCAATCACCGTTGCGATCGCGGCACCCTTTACGCCGAGCACCGGCATTCCGAGCTTTCCATAAATAAGCACATAGTTAAAGCAGAGATTGACAACAACGGAAGCGATCCCCGCCTTCATCGGAAGCATCGTCTCTCCTGTCTCCCTTAACGTGCTCGCATAGCACTGTGAGATCGTATACGGGATCAGTCCGATCACCATGATATCTATGTAATCGATTCCGTATTGCAGCGTTGCATCCAGATTACCGGTCACGCTTCCGTCATGCAGAAACTGCGAGATCAGAAACGATTTTCCGAAAAACAGGATACTGACACCAAGGATCATGATAATTCCCGCGATCAGCACCTTCATACGGAATACATTCTTCATGCTCTCGCGGTCATTGCTTCCGTAATACTGCGCGATAAAGATTCCCGCGCCGGACAATGCCCCGAAAATACTTAAATTAAATACAAACAGAAGCTGGTTTACAATCGCAACTCCCGACATCTGATCCGTTCCGATCCGTCCGACCATCAGGTTATCCAACAGATTTACAAAGTTGGTAAAACCATTCTGCACCATGATCGGCAATGCGATCCAGAGTACCTTTTTGTAAAATGCGCAATCTCCGAAATAGCGCTGTCTGATATGTTCCATTTTTTCTCCTTCGTTCCGCAACAAAAGGCATCCAGAATTAAACATATACTTAATCCTGAATGCCTTCTGATCGCGCTTTCTCTCGCGCGCAAGCGTTCTTAATATTTAATTATAATGGCCTTCCGGCAGACTGTCAAGACTGCATCGCTGCGCGGATGATCGATTCTGCCTCCTTCGCCTGCTCCTTGGTAAGCTGCGGCGTATCCTTTAGCGGATAATCGATTCCAAGGCTGTCATACTTGACCTTTCCCATGGAATGATACGGAAGCACCTCAAGCTTTTCCACGTTGTGAAGCGTCTTTAAAAATGCGCCCAGCTCCGTAAGCTCCTCCTTGTCGTAGGTGATCCCCGGAACGACCACATGCCGGATCCAGACCGGCTTGTGTATGGAGTCCAGATACCTCGCAAACGCAAGGATTCCGATGTTGGAATGTCCGGTAAGGCTCTTGTGCTGTGCTTCATTTATATGCTTGATATCAAGCATCACAAGATCCGTCACTTCCATCAGGTGCTCCAGTTTGTCTGTCGGAGTCCTGTCCATCCCGAACATGATTCCCGAAGTGTCCAGACAGGTGTGGAAGCCACTTTGCTTTGCAAGCGAAAACAGCTCGGTCAAGAAATCGATCTGAAGCATAGGCTCACCACCCGTTGCGGTAATCCCGCCCGTCCTATAAAAGGAGCGGTTGCGCTCCAGACGCTCTATGATTTCTTCCGTCGTCATCTCCTCACCGCCGTCGACAGCCCATGTGTCTGGATTGTGACAGTAAAGACAGCGCATCGGACAGCCCTGGAAGAATACAACAAAGCGTACTCCCGGACCGTCGACCGTACCGAATGTTTCTAGTGAGTGGATCTTGCCCATATCAGACTCCTTTTTTCTACATCCGCTCGTGGAAGGTACGCGCGATAACCTCATCCTGCTGCTCTTTGGTCAGCTTGATAAAGTTTACCGCATATCCGGACACGCGGATGGTAAGCTGCGGATAAAACTCCGGATGCTTCTGTGCATCTAAGAGTGTATCTCTGTTTAATACGTTGACATTCAGATGGTGTCCGCCCTGTGCCACATAGCCGTCAAGTAGAGCCACCAGGTTTTCCTGCTGTCCGTTGTCATCCTTTCCAAGTGCATCCGGCACGATGGTGAAGGTATTGGAGATGCCATCCTGTGAATCCATAAACGGAAGCTTTGCAACAGATGCAAGTGAAGCGACTGCACCATGTGTATCACGTCCGTGCATCGGATTTGCTCCCGGTGCAAATGCAACGCCCTTCTTTCTTCCATCCGGTGTTGCTCCGGTATTCTTACCATAAGATACGTTGGAAGTGATGGTAAGAATGGAAGTAGTCTGAATGCCTCCACGGTAGGTATGATTGCTCTTAACATATCCGATAAAAGCGTGAAGTACCTGCTTTGCGATCTCATCCACGCGGTCGTCATCATTTCCGTACTTCGGGAAATCTCCCTCGATCTCAAAGTCAACGGTCACACCATTCTCGTTGCGTATCGGCTTAACCTTTGCATACTTGATTGCTGAAAGGGAATCCGCCACAACTGAAAATCCTGCAATACCGGTTGCAAACCATCTTCTGACGTTCTTGTCATGAAGTGCCATCTCAAGCTTCTCATAGCAATACTTGTCATGCATATAGTGAATGATGTTGAGTGCGTTGACATAGACACCAGCCAGCCACTTCATCATATCCTTGTACTTATCCCATACCTCATCGTAATCCAAATACTCGGAGGTGATTGGACGATACTTCGGCCCGACCTGCTTTCCGGTCATCTCATCCACACCGCCGTTGATCGCGTAAAGGAGACATTTTGCAAGATTTGCTCTTGCTCCGAAGAATTGCATCTCCTTACCGATTCTCATGGAAGATACGCAACAGGCGATGCCGTAATCATCCCCGTGAACCACACGCATAATGTCATCATTCTCATACTGGATGGCAGAATGTCTGATGGAGGTTTCAGCACAGAATTTTTTAAAATTATCCGGAAGCTTTACAGACCAAAGAACAGTCAGATTTGGTTCCGGTGCTGCACCAATATTGTTTAATGTATTTAAATAACGATAGGACATCTTTGTTACCATATGCCTGCCGTCTACGCCGATTCCACCGATTGCCTCAGTTACCCAAGTCGGATCTCCGGCAAAAATAGAATTATATTCCGGTGTACGCGCAAATTTGATCAGGCGCAGTTTCATAACGAACTGGTCTATAATCTCCTGAATTTCCTTCTCGGTGAAGGTTCCCTCTGCGAGATCTCTCTCTGCGTAGATGTCAAGGAAGGTTGAGGTACGTCCGAGTGACATTGCGGCACCGTTCTGCTCTTTAACAGCCGCAAGGTAAGCAAAATAAACTGCCTGTGTCGCCTCTAATACATTATTTGCAGGTTTTGAAATATCACAACCGTAAATTTCTGCCAGTTTCTTTAACATCTCCAGCGCGCGGATCTGCTCGGACAGCTCCTCTCTCTCCCGGATAACGTCAGAGTACATGATGGTACGGGTAGTATTAAGCTGCTCCTTCTTGTCCTCGATCAGGCGATCCACACCGTAAAGTGCCGGTCTTCTGTAATCGCCGATGATACGTCCGCGTCCGTAAGCATCCGGAAGTCCGGTGATGATGTGGGCGCTTCTGCACGCGCGCATCTCCGGTGTATACGCATCAAATACGCCGGCATTGTGCGTCTTTCTGTGTGTGGTAAAATACTCCACAACCTCCGGATCAACGGTATAGCCGTTGTCCTCGCAGGCCTTTACCGCCATGCGGATTCCGCCATACGGCTGCAATGCGCGCTTGAACGGCTTGTCGGTCTGAAAACCAACGATCTTTTCTTTGTCTTTATCTAAATATCCCGGTCCGTGGGAGGTGATCGTGGAAATGATCTTCGTGTCCATATCTAAGACACCGCCTGCCTCGCGCTCCTGCTTTGATAGCTCTAATACCTGATCCCAAAGATCGGTCGTATCCTGTGTCGGTCCCTCCAAAAAGGAATCATCCCCATCGTATGGGTGATAGTTCCGCTGGATAAAATCCCTCACGTTTACTTCGGTTTCCCAAGCTCCGCCCTGGAAGCTTCTCCATTCTTTCTGCATATTTCTCTCCTTCTGCTACCCCGTGTAGCCTTGCATGATGCAAACCTGCTCATTCTGATTTTTGAGGAATGCATAGTACCTTTTTGCTAGGTTAGACTACACTAACTTGTATTATTTGTCAAGAGTCCTACCTATGTATTTCCCGACGTATTGGAAAAAATACATAAGTTCAAAAATGTCTTTTTCCAGAAAAAGGGAATAAAAAAAAACGACACGTCCGGACTCTCTCGCCCAGACGGTCGGCATCTACTCGTTATACTCCATGTGGTGCTCTCCACATCATTCCGTCAGTCATATAACAAATATATTGTATAATGAATGAAAAAATTTTTCAAGTATTATTGCTCCATCTCTTTCTTTTTTTCGAGCATTTTTCCATAAAGCTCATTTAACAGATTCCGATAACATACAAAATGCTGCTCTGACTGCATCAATCCCACATATAACGTCACCGGGATTTCCTGCCCCTCATAATTGATCGGCTGTCCATTTTGCACTAAGAGCTTCTGTACAATCTGCTCTGCATACGCAGCATCCCTGCTGCCTGTCAGCATCACAAATTCATCCGCGCCGATCCGAAACACATAGTCCTCCTGTGAAGCCGCTGCATTCATGCGGTTAAGTGCCTCAAGGATCGCAAGGTCTCCCGCTTTTCTGGAAATATCGTTGATCCGCATCAGAAACCGGATGTCGCAATACACCAGATAGCAATCCTTCCTCTCCGCAAACAAGTCGTAAAGCTCACTGATATCTACATTTTTTCTTTCCATCTGAATACCTCCATCACCAACTTGAACATAGCTTACATACTTTGGAAACAGCTCCGCGAAATGATCTTTCTTACGAAATTCCGACGGTGTGCAGTTCCATACCTGGTAGAAGGAACGGGTAAATGCTTCATTGCTGGTATAGCCAAAATCCATCGCAATATCAATGATCCGCTTGTTGGGATGGACAAACAGTTCCCGCCCCGCAAGCGTCATGCGCCGTCTTGTAATATAATCGTGAACACTGATGTTCTGCAAACTCCGAAAAATATTCTCAAGCGAAGTTTTTGAGCAATAGCAGCTTGTTGCAACCTCCTCCGTTTTTATCGGTGCCGCAAGATTCTTCTCGATATACTCCAATGCATTTGTCAGAATTTCCAGTTGTTGCATATTCCGCTCCTTATGTTGATCATCGATGATAGCTATACTATAACAGATGATGGAAGGGGAGATTTGATTTTTTGACCAAACTTCCGGTTTACTCAGTTCCGATGAACCGCTTCCAGTTCTTCCGGTCTTTTAAAAGGCGGGAAAAAGCGATAAAGAGCAGATACCCGCTCGCGCCGCCGCAGGTATTTAAGAGAACATCATCCACATCTGCGGATCTTCCGATGAAATACTGCATAAACTCGATGCAGAAGGATACGCCCATCGTACACAGGATCATCCATCTGCATCTACGCCGCCGCTTATATACCGCCGGGAAAATAAATCCAAGCGGAACAAACATCATGACATTGGCGATTTCCTGTGTGATCTGCTTTCGCGTACTCATGCCCCACTCTGTGGTGATAAACTAGAACGGAATCAGATTGAGCGAGTGCGTGGCAGACAAAAGCGGCATGCCGTCCGCGATCCGAATGATCACTGTCTCTAGCACCGTTGCTCCTGCGATCACAAGCACGCACCCGATAAACAGAAAATACGCCATCTGCCGTGGCAGCGAGATGCGCTTCCTTAAGATAAAATAGACCGGTAAATACAGCACTGCCAACAGGATCAGCCCAACAGCACCGATCAGAACATAGCCAAGTAATTCCTCCAACATTAACATATTTCTTCTCCTTACTACGATTTCGCAGGCATTTAAAAACCGCCTGTTTTTACGCTATTGTGGCATCTGCACCGGGCACATACCATCAAGATTCTCTTAACTTTCCTTAAGACTTTCTTATATTTATGCCAGCCAGGAGTTCCTTTGTCTTTCCTCTGCTGCATCACATGAATTGTCCGGGGTTTGTTGCATCGATTTCTCTTTTTATAATGATTTTCGATGTATAAAAATGACACAAGCATCGAAAACACATTTTTTAATCTGTTTCCGATGCTTTTTTCGCCATTTTTGCAAATTTTCTGCATCGAAAATGCTTTATAAATTTCATTCCGATGCTCAACACCAGAAAATAGGGCATTTTGAGCATCGAAAGGATAACTTTTGAGCCAATCCCGATTCTTTTTAAAAAATGCCATTGATTTTTCGTATTCAATGGCATTTTTACGACTCTTTGTTTTTACGCTGATGATTACCGCAATGCGTTCTCCAAGTTCTTAAGCAAATCCGGCTTAACCTTCCGCATACAACTCCACAGCCTCGGCTCCGTTGACAGCCTCGGCAGCCACCGTGTAATCATTCTTTTCAAGTAACTGTCTTAGCATCTTGCGGATCAGGGAAGAATCATCCACGACAAGAATCCGCTTTGCATCTGCAGATGCGTCTGCGATCGTATCATTCTTAGAGATTGCAAGCTTGTGCTCATTCATGCCCAGTACGAACTGTGGATCGGTGGAAATGACCATATTTCACGCGCCCCTTTGAATTGATAATGATATTAGAGGGCTTAATATCTCGGTGGATAATTGGTGGCTTATTGATGTGCAGATCCATCAATGCATCGCAGAGCTGCGTAGCAATATCAAGCCATTTATCCTCGTCAAATGTATCTGACTTCAAATACTCAGATAGGGATTCTCCCTCGATATATTCCTCAATCAGTACAATTCCATCCTCACTATCCTTGATAAGATATATTTTCGGAGAAAACTCACTTTCCATCTTCTGTACTGCCCGATATACTACTGCACTTCCGCAAGCGATCTTCTTCACGACAACCGGAAAGTCCATCCAATCAACTGCTGCAAGACAGACCTCTCCCTTGTCTGATTTCTTCATGTATGAAATTACCTGATACTCCACATCACTCATAGTCTTGTTCCTAAACCTAAAAATAGTATCCATTGATATAATGCTCTCAATGGATACTATAACATACTCCTTTTTATCGATTAAAGATTACATAAAATATTATATGTTCAACGAAGATAGATATCTTGTGCCACGGACATAATACGCCCAATTTATAAAAAACAGGTGTGACTTTTCGTCACACCTGTTTCCACTCTTACCACCCTATGAATAAAACATCTCCCGATCCACCGCCTTATTCTGGTGCGCAACGATCGTTGTACACACTGCATCCCCGGTGATGTTGACCACGGTGCGGAGCATATCAAGGATACGGTCGATTCCCATGATCAGGGCAATCGCCTCAACCGGAAGTCCCACCGCCGCAAATACCATGGACAGCGTGACAAGACCGACCGAAGGAATCCCCGACGTACCGATGGATGCGAGCGTTGCCGTAGCGATAACCATCAGATAGCCGGAAGCGCCCAGATGCACGCCATACGCCTGCGCAGCAAACACGACCGCAACTCCCTGCATAATGGATGTGCCATCCATGTTGATGGTTGCTCCCAGCGGGATCGTAAAGGACGATATCCGTCTGGACACTCCCATTTTTTCCTCCAGCGTATCAATGTTGAGCGGGATCGTGGCGTTAGAGGTTGATGTAGAAAACGCAAACGCCATTACCGGTAAAAACTTCTTTACGAACCGGAACGGGTTCAGTCAACAATAGGAGCATATACACGCCAAAGCACTGGATCGCAAGACTTATCGTAACACTTCCCATATATTTCAAAAGTGGCACAAACGCATCGAAGCCCAGATTTGCAAATGTTCGCGTCAGCATGAAATATACCCCGACCGGGGCAAAGCCCATAACCTGATTGGTCATTTCCATCATCAGATCATTGATCTGTGTAAAAAGGTTGGAGATCATCTCCGCGCGCTCATTCATTTTCGCTAGCAGGATTCCCACGATCATCGCGAAAAGATGATCTGCAGCATCGTCCCGTTTGCCAGTGCTTCGATCGGATTTTCCGGTATGATGTTAAGAAGTGTCTCCGTTGCCGGCGTGCTCTCCGTAACCGCGACCTCCTCCACTTCGATCGAGCTCATGTTAAGTCCCAAGCCCGGCTTTATCAGCACCGCCACTCCGATCGCAACGCTGATCGCGAGTGCTGTCGTTACCAGATAAAAAACGATCGTCCGGATTCCGACCTTTCCGAGCGCTTTCGTGTTGCCGATGGACGATGCCCCGCACACGATCGAGGTAAATACCAGCGGCACCACCAGCATTTTCATTAGCCGGATAAATCCGTTTCCGATCACATAGCAGATTCCATCCACAAACACCGTATCCCGCAAATAGCCGTTCAGCCCCCACCGATTAAGGTCGATACCGGAAACAAGCCCCAAAAGAAGTGCGATAAATATTTTGGTCGTCAGTCCCATTTTCTTTTTGGTTGTCTCACCGCGCATCCTATTTTGCCTCCTTCAGTGTTTTCAGATATGCCGCCAGCTCGTCCTGCCACATCGGCATCCGGTAAATATCCGTCATTTTCATCATCAGGTTCTTAAGCAGCGTGGACTTCGGCTCATTTGCCCCATCCTGTGCCGGCACGACAAGAGACGCATCCATTCCCATTCCTTCCAAAATCGCCCCTGCAAACTCATAGCGCGTACATGATTCCTCCGCAGAAGCATGATAGATTCCGTACTCGGACTGTTCCATCAGAACAATCATGAACTTTGCAAGCTCATTTGCGCTCGTCGGCGAGCTGACATAATCGCATCTTGCCTCGATCTTTTCTCCCTTACCGCCCTTTTCCAATACTGCGGATAAGAAATCCCCGTTTCCGATTCCATATACCTAGGACCTGCGCACGATCAGATGGCGCGGGTTCAGCTCCTTCACGAAATTTTCAGCGGCAACCTTCGTCTTGCTATACACCGCCACCGGCTCTGTTGTGTCAAACTCCATAAAAGCTCCGTTTTTCTTTCCGTCAAAACGTCATTTCTTTGCATGGTCATCCTTTGCTGCATGGAAAAAGGGCTGACATTGCTGCCAGCCCCGTGGGTTATTGTTTCACTTTAAATTTCCGCTTTTGCCCGATTCCTATTTCGTTTTTGCAATCTTTCTGTCGATCCGCTTTGCCTGCTCCTTTGACACAAGCACATACTGTTTTGTTGCACTGGTCTTGTTGAAATCACACTCGATATTGGCATCCGCGTCACTCTTTATCGCCTGATATTTTGTCTTAAGCTTTGAATAAGTCATTATCTTCTCGTTATATCTGTACACCTTTAATGTAATTTTTCTTTGCCTTTCTCTATCTTTGCAACCACCGCTTCTCCGGCACATACGATCAGTCAAGCCGCCAGTACCGCTTCAAATCTTCCGGAAACGGACGGACGCACATAGTCGATCTTGTCCGCGTTCAGGATCATCAATTTGCTGCACCGGAACAATGCGCTTCTGGCACTCATGCTTTCAAACTCATACAATTTTTCTTTCGATGTAAAAACTTCTTTTTGTGTATAGAAAAAGGAAACTCCGTCAACCACTTCAAAATAATAAATATCCGAAAGCCTCAGCCGGTACAAAACGTTATCCTTATACCCACAGACTGTTATCTGTCCAAGCGCAGCTTCCCTGACATTTTGTACCCATGCTGCCTCAGTATCGTGGCAGCATACCATAACCGCTTCTTCCCTTTCCTTTTCAATCCGCTCGACCGTCAGCCTCACGTCCAGCACCTCCTGTACCTATGCTACTTTTTATATAGGATTTTTCCATATCTGTCTACCACCTGACCACCAAAGTGTAAAAAACGATAGGTAAGATGCAAAAATGGATGCCCCATGCATTTTACAGAAAGACATCCATTTCACGTCCGGTATATAAATTTAGCTTACGCCTTTATTTTATACACAGCTATTCTTCTTTATGTAGTCAACCAGTTCGTCCACCTGAGTAAACGCAAGTGCTACGACTGTATCTGCTGCGCCATAGTAGATCGCAATTCTTCCGTTCTCGGCATCGCAAAGTGTTGCACATGGGAAACATACGTTAGGCACATCGCCCACACACTCATAAGGTGTTTCCGGATGCAGAATGTACGGATAGCAGCGATATTTTACCTTCCAAGGCTCATCCTTATCAAGGATCGCAGCTCCGATGTTGTAGATCATTCCGTTACAGGTCTGTCCAACACCGTGGAAAATCATAAGCCATCCCTCGTCGATCTCGATCGGGATCGGACCTGCACCAACCTTTGTCCATGCCCAGTCTCTTGGCTCCAATACATGATGATGTTCGCCCCAGTGAACCATATCCGGTGACTGGCTGATAAATACATCGCCAAACGGAGTGTGTCCGTTATCGGATGGACGTGAGAACATCACAAACTTGCCGTTGATCTTTCTTGGGAATAATACACCGTTTCTGTTATATGGGATGAACGCATCCGGCAGTCTGTAAAACTTCTTGAAATCATAAGAATACGCAACTCCGATAGTAGGTCCCTTGCCCTTTTCAAACTGTGTACACCAAGTCACATAATACTTGTCCTCGATCAGACACACACGCGGATCGTAACCGTCTGCTGTTCCGACACGCTCGTCTGTTTTTTCATCGTAAAGCACCAGAATATCCGGCTCGATATCCCAGTTGATCGCATCCTCGCTCTTTCCAAGGAAAAGATGAGACTTCATCGCCTTGTCGTCACTTCTGAATACACCGACAAATGCGCCGTCCTTTGCTACTACTGCACTGTTAAATACGCTGTTTGCACTTGGAATGGCATGTCTTTCAATAATCGGATTTGCATTGTAACGCCAAACCACATCTGTACATCCTTCCGGTCTGTCCTGCCAAGGGATGTTTGAGAGCTTTTCTCCAATAATCATTTTGTCACCTCGTAAAGTTTTTTAGTTTTGGTTGGGTAATTTTAGCTTAGTTTTTAATTAAACCGCGCTTTGTTTAAGCTAATTTAATTATATTTTATAAACTAAATTATTGCAACAGATTCTTTGAAATTTTTATGCAGTTTTAAAAGTTTATGCAGTTTTGAAGTTTATGCCCCTTTACGAAATTATACTCATTCAAAAATTTGTGCAGTTTCGCTAAAAAATTGGGAGGATTGCCACTGTCAAAAGCTCTATGCAGTCCGTTTTTCCGGAAAAAAGAGTCACTTTGTGACTCTTTGCGCGCCCGTGTGGGCACGCAAGTGCATCTTCAATTCCACACGGGTCGCATCCCTGCGGAGCATTTTTGCTTTATAAGGAAGGAATCTTCCTATAAAGCAAAAAGCAGCAGATCATTGCTGATCTGCTGCTTGATTTTCGTGCTATTTACTTTGGGGCTATACCATTGCAGGTTCTTTCTTCTTGATAAATGCCTCTACAACATCCACGCTTGTTTCTGCGACATCTGCGATCTGATCTAATGTATAACCTTTCTTATACATATTCAAAATAAATTTTTCGCTTGTTTCCTCAGTGGCTTTTTCAGTGGCTCTTTCTTCAATACCTGTACTCAGATTACACATAACGCTCACATCCTCTCTTAATTCTCTACTAATCGGAATATTATACTCCTGCTCTATGATATTCAGTTTTTCCTGCTCCCTCAAATTACTTGAAAGAAGCGCACCGATCAGCCGATGCATCTCATAATCCTCGTCATGATCCGGAATATCATTCGTAATCCCAACTAACACAATATTCAACAGGTCGATGTTTCCTTTCCAGTCATACGGTCTTAACATCTCATCCTTTGTAAAATGAATATGGCTTAAACTGTTATATTCCATATTCATACAAATCCAAATGCTGAATACCTGCTTTATGTCATCATAATTCGTATTTACAAAATCTCTCGCTTTCTGTGATGATACAAGTCTGCTCACATAAAAGATTGCTCGATTTAATATCTTATATTCAGTCGGTTCATCTTTTTGTGCCTCAACATTCACAATGATCTGAGACAGTCCATTTTTCATATTGACATAAAAAATAATATCAAATCTAACCAATCCCTCATTGATCTCGGCATTCTCCGTATTAAGTCCAACAATTCTCTGCGCAGTTGCATCAGCTTTTTCTACATTGGTCAGCCCCGGCTCAACCGGTACGATTCCAACTTTCGGCTCGCCCTCGATATATGTTACCACATCCTCCGGCTTCATTCCCTTGAACTCGTCAACCGTCTTTACCAGAATATGGGCTAAGATACTCTTTTGCGCTAATATTCTTTTGACACGGGCATCGTACTGGGCTTTGTCTCCTGCTGCATTTACAGCATTTGCTACTTCCGTATTCAAGTTTTCCTCCTTTTGTGTAATCCCTCCCCGATTCCACAAAAGATACTCTGTCCAATATTATTATAAGTGAGAGACTACGCAGAAGCAACTGAAAATTCGCATGAAATATTCGCCGCTGCTTTTACTGTTCCATAAACACAAAAAACCCTCAAGGAATTGCTTCCCTGAGGGTAATTTTTGTACAAAGTAATCAGATATACTACTTGTTGTTGATAGCAGCCTGTGCTGCAGCAAGTCTTGCGATCGGCACACGGAATGGTGAGCAAGATACATAATCAAGACCAATCTTGTGGCAGAACTCTACGGAAGAAGGATCTCCGCCGTGCTCACCACAGATACCAACGTGAAGGTTTGGATTAACCGGCTTACCAAGCTTGATAGCCATCTCCATTAACTTACCAACACCGGTCTGATCCAGCTTAGCGAATGGATCATTCTCGAAGATCTTGGTATCGTAGTAAGCTCCTAAGAACTTACCAGCGTCATCACGGGAGAATCCGAAGGTCATCTGAGTAAGGTCGTTGGTACCGAAGCAGAAGAAATCAGCTTCCTTAGCGATCTCATCAGCGGTAAGAGCTGCACGAGGGATCTCGATCATGGTACCTACATGGTACTTAAGCTCAACACCTGCTGCTGCGATCTCAGCGTCAGCGGTCTCAACAACGATATTCTTAACGTACTTAAGCTCCTTAACTTCGCAAACGAGTGGAATCATGATTTCCGGCTCAACTGCCCAGTCTGGATGAGCTTTCTTTACTTCGATAGCTGCACGGATAACAGCCTTTGTCTGCATCTTAGCGATAGAAGGATAAGTAACTGCAAGACGGCATCCTCTGTGTCCCATCATTGGGTTGAACTCATGAAGTGACTCGCAGAT
Organism: Lachnospiraceae bacterium; assembly: GCA_963612015.1. GTDB lineage: Bacteria > Bacillota > Clostridia > Lachnospirales > Lachnospiraceae > Roseburia. The sequence continues at coordinate 70,946 of CAVDTR010000011.1, forward strand.
AGCCTTGATCTCTTCTACGGACTTATTCTTAGCCTTTGCAAGCTTCTCGATATCAGCTTCCTCAGTAGGAACG
>CAVDTR010000012.1:0-68274 GCA_963612015.1 Lachnospiraceae bacterium
CCGGCAGGAAGACCGGGAACCGCTGATGAAGTGGCGAATGTGGCTGAACTTCTGATGAGTGATAAGGGAGCATTTATCACTGGCTCTACATTCCTGATTGATGGCGGTGCGACAGCAAGCTACTATTATGGCCCGCTTAGAGAAAAATAATAAATAGTAAATAGAATTAGATGCACTCGACAAGGTTCGGGTGCATTTTTATGTATGTTTGATAATTTAACAAACATCTCACAAGATTTGGGCGGATTTTCATTTATAAAATGTATCTAAAATCAAACACATTTACTTGAAGTTGTCAGAGAAATTATGTATAATATATATAAATTCAGATAGAAAAAGGAAACATACAACAGAATGTAAACGTGTACATTTTATAAGAAAAGCACGAATATGATATACAGGCAGAAGGGGTGGTCGTATGGAGAAACAACTAATTATTTCTTTGGGACGTGAATTTGGCAGTGGAGGACATATTATCGCGCAGCAGCTTGCAGAGCGATACAAGATTCCGCTGTACGATTCAAATTTGCTGCGGGATGTTGCCGTGGAGAAGGAAATGAACGCGGAGAAGCTGCAAAAGTATGATGAGAACCCGAAAAATGTACTTTTTAACAGAACAGTCCGCGGGTATAGCAGCTCACCGGAAGAGAATATTGCGCGAATGCAATTTGACTATCTAAAGAGCAAAGCAGATGCAGGCGAGTCCTTTGTTATCGTGGGACGCTGTGCAGAGAGCGTGCTCAAGGGCAATCCGAACCTGATCAGTATCTTCATTCTGGGAGATATGGAGCAGAAGATCGTCCGCACGATGGAGCGCAATAACATTTCAAGGGAAAAAGCGCAGAAGCTGATCGAACAGCAGGACAGAAAGCGTAAGACATACCACAACCATTACTGCGATGGCAAGTGGGGAGACTCCAGAAACTATGACGTGTCGATCAACAGCAGCAAGCTCGGACTCGATGAGACAACCCGTATCATAGCGGAATACATAGATAGCCGGCGCAAGTAAGGGTTGAGCGCTGGGCAACAAAGCGTTGATTTACATCATCCTCCTTTTGGCATACAATAAGAAATCATAAGGACGGACAAAAGGAGGATGTATATGTCAAACCGGATTGGACAAACAATCTGCACGCACAGACAGCTTGCGGGAATGACGCAGGAGGAGCTTGCGAAGGCGAGCGGAAAGCTGATCCCGCTCATCCGCATCCGGGACAATATACAGTTAGCCCCGAAAGTGTACCGGGTATTATCTTATGATAAGGTACTTCTGGAAGGTAACTGTGAGCGTGTGGATGAAACTGCGTACTGTCAGATGGTAGATGCGGTGTTTTCATGCGGCAGCGACAATTACGATCAACTGATCAACAAGCAGATCGTAAAGACACTGGTGGATAATCTGCGCGAGAACTATCCGGGAATCGTGGATGACCTTATTCCAGAAAAAGTCTCTTACTTACAGATTGAGCGCAAACTTCAGCAGATCGTAAGAGCGGGCGGTTCCATAAGAGACCTGATCCACATAGTTGAAGAAATGGAAGAGGTTGCTTCCTGCTTATAAAGCGGGAAACAGCCTCTTTTTGTGGGAAAATCTGTTGTTGTGTAAAAATGGAAACAGAGCTTTCTTGTAAAAATTTTAAAAATCTAAACGGTCGTATTTACACCGTTGATGGTTGCGTGTTCGTTGTCCTTCATCGGGATGACAAGGCATTTTTCGCCATCGATGATCTGGGACTTGATCTGCGAAGCCTTCTCCGGTTTAACGCGAAGGACAACATCGTAGGTCTTTGTCTCTGCGATATAGTTGTCGATCTCCTCTTGCTTCTCAATGAGCTGGGAGGTGCGCTCCTTCAATTCATCATCCTTGGCATTCAACTGGAGGGTAAGATCGCCGACCTGATCCTCCAAAGCCATTTTCTCTGCGCGGATTTCATTGGCTACGAGTGCCTTTGCATCGATGACATGCTCGGCTACCGGCGGCTTTTCTCCGAATACCTCCTCAACGGATTTGCCGATGCGGGAGGCTTTATCCTCGTCGATCTTGCTCTCGGCAAGGACTTTTTCAATGACACCGGAATCCAGCACAAACGGATCATCGTCCTCGTCGTGTGTCTCAGCGTATTCATCCACCATATCGCTTAGATTCTGCTGGATGTCTAAGAGCAGTCCGTCTGTCTCCTCATCATCCGGTCCGAGAACGTTGCGGACGATTGAATGAAATGCCATTTTCTGTTCCGTGGCAGTGCGCTCGATCTGGCATCCGAGGCAGTTGGTCATAAACTCAGAATGCGGCTCCTTGGTATTTTTCGTATAGAAAAGTGTGGAGTGGATGTCGGTGCTTCTGTCGTTAAAGGCAGGGAAGAGGAACGCGGTGTCCGGCGCTCCGACTACCCAGTCACGGATACGAGGCCCGATCCGCTGCTCATCCTCGCGGTAGCCAAGTCCCGGCTTGGACAGATCGACCGGACAGATCGCACAGATCAGGTACTCAAAGGCTTCCTCGGACTCATCCAGATTGATGTTGTCGTTGGTGCGCTTCATTACATCATATACATCGTGGTACAGAAGGATCAGATAGTTGCCGGCATGGTCGTATGTATCGATGATCAGGTCGTAGTAACGGTCTAACAGAGTCTCATCCTCCAGCTTGGTATCCCGGAGTGCCATCAGAATCTGCTGGCGACCGCCGACCGCTTCCTCCTCTGTCGGGAAATGCAGTTCGAGCAGGTTGTTGCCCAGTGTGCCCGAAAGTGCCTTGTTTGCGATCTCCAGATATTTGAAAAACTCATCTTCTTCCAAATTTAAAAATTTACCGCCCCATTTGCAGATCTTGTTGTGATTGCAGTCGACATAACAGCCGCAAAGGTGGGTAAATGTCACGCTCTCTTTTTTGAAGCGGCGCTTCAATTCCAGTATTTCTTTTTTATTCATGGTTGTACTCCTTTGGTGCGAAAATATTTCTAGGTAGCATAGGTTTTATTATACACGAAAGATGCAATGTGTGATAGAATAAAATTGCTTTTTTGGAGGATCATAATTTGGTTATTGGAATTTTGGCACATGTAGATGCAGGAAAAACAACGCTTTCCGAGGCGTTATTATATAAGACCGGACAGATCCGGCAGCTTGGACGGGTAGACCATCAGGATGCCTATCTGGACAATGATGTGCAGGAGCGGGAGCGCGGTATTACGATTTTTTCCAAGCAGGCGAGGATCGTACAGCCGGATTGGAACGTAACGCTTTTGGATACGCCGGGGCATGTGGACTTTTCCGCGGAGATGGAGCGGACACTCTCAGTACTGGATTACGCGGTTCTTGTCATCAGCGGTACAGACGGCGTGCAGGGGCATACCAGAACACTCTGGAGACTGCTTAAGCACTATAATATCCCGACGTTTCTGTTTATAAATAAGATGGATATGGACGGGACGGATGCCGGGAAGATTCAGCAGGAATTAAAGCGTGAATTGTCAGATGCGTGTGTTGATTTTACAGGTTATAGCCGTCAGATGCTGTCGAAAGACGGCGTAGATGCGAAGGAGCAGGAGACTTTCTTTGAGGAGATCGCGCTGTGTAAGGATGCGCTGCTTGATGCATACACAGAAAGCGGACAGATCGGGGATGAACTCATCCGGCAGGCGATCCGGGAGCGGAAGCTTTTTCCGTGCAATTACGGATCGGCATTGCGTGCGGAGGGTGTGGATGAGCTCTTGTATACCTTGAAGCGTTTTACGGAGGAACGGATATATCCGGACGAGTTCTCGGCGAGAGTGTACAAGATCGGCAGGGATGAGCGGGGCATGCGGCTCTCCTACCTTAAGATCACAGGTGGCGCTCTGGCGGTGAGGGATAAGATCGCATACCCGCAGAATGAGCTGATTGAAAAAATCGACCAGATCCGTCTGTACTCCGGGGAAAAGTATGAGACAACAGAACTGGTAAACGCCGGCGAGGTCTGTGCGGTCACAGGACTTACGGCAACATTTCCGGGAATGGGACTCGGAGGGCATGAACAGACCAATACACCGGTTTTGGAACCAGTGTTAAATTATAAATTAATTTTACCGGAAGAGATCAACCCGGCAGAATTTTTAAAAAACATGCGCTTGCTGGAGGAAGAAGATCCACAGCTTTATGTGGTATGGAATGAAGAACTGCGGGAGATTCATGTACAGTTGATGGGACTGGTTCAGATGGAGGTGCTGGTGCGCCGGATCAAGGACCGTTTTGGAGTTGTGGTGCGGTTTGGACCGGGAAGCATTGTATACAAGGAAACGATCGCTGCACCGGTGGAGGGGGTCGGACATTTTGAGCCGCTGCGCCACTACGCGGAAGTACATCTGCTGCTGGCTCCGGGCGAGCCGGGGAGCGGCATTACTGTGGAATCCGTGTGCAGCGAGGATGTGCTTGACCGCAACTGGCAGAGACTGATCGCAACGCATGTCGAGGAGCGGGAGCATAAGGGTGTGCTGACCGGCTCAGCACTGACCGATGTAAAGGTCAAGATACTGACCGGGCGGGCGCATATCAAGCATACAGAGGGTGGAGACTTCCGGCAGGCAACATACCGGGCGATCCGTCAGGGAATTAAATCCACAGAGTCGGTGCTTTTGGAGCCGTTCTACTCGTTTCTGCTTGAGATCCCAACCGATCAGGTGGGACGTGCAATGACGGATCTGGAACAGCGGTTTGCGAAGATGGAGGCACCGGAGTTTTTAAACCAGAATGGGAGAGAGTTTACCCGTATCCGGGGACGCGCACCGGTAGCAACCATGCAGGATTATGTGAGCGAGGTACATTCCTATTCCAAGGGACTCGGACATTTACAGCTGGAGCTTTCCGGCTACGATGTCTGCCACAACCCGAAGGAAGTTATTGAGCAGATCGGCTACGACAGTGAGGCAGATTTCCGCAATCCGACCGGCTCGGTGTTCTGTGCGCACGGCTCCGGCTTCGTGGTGCCATGGGATGAAGTGCCGAATTATATGCATCTGCCGCTTGTGTATCACGGAGATCTGTCTGATGAGGCGTTAAAGGCGGCAGGTCTGGCAGCGAAGGACGGATTTTCCTACGACAGTGAAGGAAAGACATTTGGACCGCAGGATATGGCGGGAACGGCGGGGCGTACAAGCTGGGCAAAATCCATCGCCTCAATGAGCGAGGTTGAGCTGGATGCAGAGCTAAAAGATGTCTACGAGCGCGAGTTCGGCATGAGCCGTAAGGATGTGGAAGAACAGGAACGGCGGAAATGGGCTGCAAAACGTGTCTTAGGAGCAGACGGGCAGACGGCTTCAAAACCCGCCCATGTAAAATACGACAAGAAAGGCAATCCAATCTATCCGTCGCGCGGACCGCAGGAAGAATATCTCATCGTCGATGGATATAATATCATTTTCGCTTGGAAAGAATTAAATGAGCTTTCGCGGATCAATATGGATGCGGCGAGGGACAAGCTGAAGGATGAGCTGTGCAACTATCAGGGTTACAAGCGGTGCAGGCTGCTTTTGGTGTTTGACGCTTACAAGACAAAGGGAAATCCCGGACGCAGCGAGTTTTACGACGGACGGAGCCATAAGCTGGTGAAGGAGCAGGACAATAACAGGGTGAATGGCATCGAGGTTGTCTATACTAAGCAGGACGAGACGGCGGATGCATATATCGAGCGGACGGTACATGCGCTCCGGGATAAATACCGGGTGACGGTTGCCACCTCCGATGGGCTGGAGCAGCAGACGGTGCTGAGCCTTGGCGCACTCCGGATGTCTGCAAATGAACTTAAGGATTCGATGGAACGCGTTCACAAAGAAGCCTACGAAGAGTGGAAGAACCGGAAACAATAATATAACGAAATGAAGTTAAAACATAATTTAACTTTAAACAAGGAGGTAAACATGGTAGTATCAGAGAAAATGTATGAGTTGGGAAGCAAACGGTCTGCGATCCGTGAACTGTTTGAGTATGGAAAGCAAAGAGCAGCTGTAGTCGGCGCGGAAAATGTATATGATTTTTCTATCGGTAATCCGAGCATCCCGGCTCCGGATTGTGTCAATGAAACGATCCGCGAGCTGACCGAACAACTGGATTCCCTTTCTCTTCACGGATATACATCTGCGCAGGGAGATGCCAAGACGAGAGCGGCGATCGCGGAATATCTGAATAAGGAACACGGAACTGCTTTTTCCGAGGACAATTTCTATATTACGATGGGAGCTGCCGCTTCGCTGTCCATCTGCTTTAAGGCGCTTACCCGCAACAGCGAGGACGAGTTTATCATTATCGCACCATTCTTCCCAGAGTACAGGGTGTTTATCGAGGCAGCGGGAGCGGTTCCGGTTATTGTCCCGGCTGATACGGAGGAGTTCCAGATCCGCTTCGATGAACTGGAAAAGAGGATCAACCCACATACCAAGGGCATTGTCATCAATTCCCCGAACAACCCGTCCGGCGCAATTTATTCAGAGGAGACGATCCAGACACTTGCAGAGCTATTGAACCGGAAACAGGAGGAGTACCATACACAGATTTTCCTGTTAGCCGACGAGCCGTACCGCGAGATCGCCTATGACACAAAGGTGCCATTTGTGACCAAATACTATGCAAATACGCTGGTGTGCTACTCTTACAGTAAGTCTCTGTCCCTTCCGGGGGAGCGTATCGGCTGGGTGCTAGTGCCGGATGAGGTATGCGACAGCCGCATGGTGTATGCCGCATGTGCGGGAGCAGGACGTGCGCTCGGATATGTCTGCGCGCCAAGCCTCATGCAGAAGATGCTGGTAAGCTGCATCGGCCAGACCGGCGATATTGACGCCTACCGCGCAAATCGTGACCTGATCTACGAGGGGCTGACCAGGATCGGATATCATTGCCATAAGCCACAGGGAGCGTTCTATCTGTTTGTGCAGGCGCTTGAGGTGGATGCGGATGCATTCTGCGAGAAGGCAAAAGAGGAGGATCTGCTGGTTGTCTCTGCCAATGGATTCGGATGTCCGGGCTGGGTACGCATTTCGTACTGTGTTGATGGGGATATGATCAAGCGCTCACTTCCGGCTTTTGAACGTTTATACCGTAGATATAAGGAAAATACGGAAAAGTAGATTGCTGTTGAATTAAGAAGAAAAGATAAAACAAGAATTAATATTTAGAACGCCGATAAAAAACGAATAACAACACAAATAAGTAACAACGGAAATAAGTAGCAACAGAAACAAATAGCAGTATAAATGAATAGCGACATAAATACCAAGGAATGCCCCTAATCACGTCTGTTGACATTTCAACAACTATATGTTAAACTGCAAACTTGTTGAAACTTCAACAAAAATATAAGGAGGCTTCACGATGAATGAACGATTTGAAACATTTACGGTGCAGATCAACCGGATCAGCCGGAATATACGAAAGATCAAGAATGCGGAAATGGCAGAATACGACCTGCGAAGCGTGCATATTTCATGCCTATATTATCTGTACACGGTCAAGGGACTGACGGCGACGGATCTGTGCGAGCGGTGCGAGGAGGACAAAGCTACGATTTCCCGTGCGCTCGATTATCTGGAGAAAAACGGCTATCTGGTCTGCGAGTCGAAGGCTGCCAAAAAGTACAAAAGCACTTTTACATTGACAGAAAAGGGCTGTGAGGTCGGGGAAAAAATCTCGGACAAGATCGCAAAAGTGCTTGATGAGGTGGGCGACGGATTGACCGAGGAAGAGCGGATACGGTTCTACCGCAGCCTAACATCGATCAGCAAACAGCTCGATGCGATCGTACAGAATCTGGAAGGAAAGTAGGGGATAGAATATATGAAAACAAGAATTATTGTGGACTCCACATCGGATCTTATGCCGGAGGTCAAGGAACAGGTGCATGTTGTGCCACTTACGTTACGATTTGGGGAGGAAGAGTTTATTGACGGAGTGAACATAGACCATAAGACTTTTTACGAGAAGCTGGTGGAGACGGATGTTTTTCCTTCGACGAGTCAGGCAGTACCGTCTGCGTTTGAGGTGGAATACGACAAGGCGAGGAAAGCCGGGGAAAGTGCGGTGGTGATCACGCTTGCGTCGAAGCTTTCCGGAACTTATCAGAGCGCGGTTCTTGCAGCGGAGGATTACGAGAACATCTACGTGGTCGACAGCGCAAGCGTTGCGATCGGCGGAGGAATCCTAGTGGAGCTAGCCCTAAGGTATCTGGCGGAAGGAATGAGCGCAAAGGAGATTGCAGAGCGTCTGGATGAGGAAAAGAAAAAGATCGTCGTTGTTGCGCTTGTTGACACACTGGAATATTTGAAGAAAGGCGGTCGCATCTCAAAGACCGTTGCCTTTGCCGGTTCTGTTTTAAATATTAAGCCGGTCATTTCTCTTACGGACGGTGTGATCAATATATTAGGAAAGGCGCGCGGCTCAAAGATGGGCAATAATCTTTTGATGCAGGAAATTGAAAAGGCGGGCGGCGTGGACTTTGACAAGCCGGTTCTGCTCGGCTACACGGGACTTTCCGATGCTCTTCTGCAGAAATATATCGTCGACAGCAAGGCGATCTGGGAAAAAGGGCTGACAAGGGTGCGCTATACGACCATCGGAAGCACGATCGGTACGCATGTCGGACCGGGCGCGGTGGCAGTCGCCTTTTTCAAACATTAAAGGATTCTTAGGAATTGCTACACAAAGTTTTCACATTTGATTGCTATTCTGTGGATAGTAAAACGAAAGGACAGAGGCAATGAAGGTTGATAAGAAAACGATCGTACAGGTCGCATTGCTCGTAGCGGCAGTTTTTATGGTCGGCTACGGAGCGATGAGGGGAGAAGCGGATACCGTACTTTCCAAGGCTATAAAATTATGTTTGGAGTGTGTCGGAATTGGATAGGAAGCATGGTACAAAGTCAAAAATCCTTGCGCGTTTCCGTGGGTTCATTCAAGCGGCAGCAACACTACTTACAAACATTCATCTGCCGAATTTCTTTAAAGGAGAGATTTACCGCGGCAGTGCAAAAACCGTTTGTGTTCCGGGATTGAACTGCTATTCCTGCCCGGCGGCATCGGGTGCGTGTCCGATCGGAGCTTTTCAGGCAGTAGTCGGCTCATCGAAGTTTAAGTTTTCTTACTACATAACCGGATTTTTGATTCTGGTAGGCGTATTGCTTGGAAGATTTGTCTGTGGTTTCTTGTGCCCGTTTGGATGGTTTCAGGAACTGCTTCACAAGATCCCCTGTAAGAAATTTTCAACCAGGCGGCTGAAACCGTTGCGATTCATTAAGTATGGGATTCTTCTTGTCATGGTCGTACTTTTGCCGGTTCTTGTCACCAACAATCTTGGGATGGGTAATCCGTTTTTCTGCAAGTATCTCTGCCCGCAGGGTGTGCTAGAGGGAGCGATTCCGCTTTCGGTTGCAAGCACAAGCATCCGGGCAGCATTGGGAAAGCTGTTTACATGGAAGCTTGGCATCCTGATTGTTGTTATCGTTTTAAGCGTTTTGTTCTATCGCCCATTTTGCAAATGGATCTGCCCGCTGGGCGCTTTTTACGCGCTGCTCAACCGCGTATCACTGTTGCAGATGCACGTTGATAAGGATAAGTGCATCTCCTGCGGCAAATGCGTAGGCGTGTGCGAAATGGATGTGGACGTGACAAAACAGCCCAATCACGCGGAATGTATCCGTTGCGGAGCATGCGTGAAAGCGTGCCCGACCGAAGCCATCTGCTACAAATACGGCTTTGGAAAAATAAAGGAAAACGTAAGTGAAGGAGAGAGATCATAATGAAGAAACTAACAGTATTACTTTTAACCGGAAGCCTTGTGCTTGCGCTGAGTGCATGCGGCGGGAACGCGGCGCAAAGCGACACACAGACGACACAGACAACGGAGACTGCGGAAAGCAGCCAGAACCCACTAAGTGATGAAGATATCAATGCGCAGATTTCGGATTTGCTCAACAAGGAGAACGATATCATCACAGCGCATCAGGATCTATGGGACACCGTATTTAACAATATCGACAAGGAAGAAGCAAAGAGTTCAACCGAAACGAATTACGGAAAGTTTTTGGCATCACAGCTGGAAAAGGTTGCCGATCAGTTTACAGAGGATGAGATCAGCTTACTGAATGCTGATGTTGAGGAGATCACAAACATCGAGGAGCAGATGTTTGCCCTTGCGGATCAAAGAGATGCAGCCGGAGATAGCAGTGCCGATGGCGGAATAGCAATACCGGCGGACGAAGACGGAAACATCATTGAGGATGCCGCTACCGCAGAAAGCACGCCTTTCCCTGCTTTCACAGGAAAAGACCTTGACGGAAATGATGTGGACAATAGCATTTTTTCGCAGAATACGGTAACTCTTGTCAATTTCTGGTTCAGCGGATGCTCACCGTGTGTCGAGGAACTTCCAACATTGAACGAGCTGAATGAGACCTTAAAAGAAAAGGGCGGTGCAGTTATCGGAATAAATACAGACACGCTCGATGGCAATGCAGATATGATCGATGAGGCAAAGAAGATTTTGGAGGAGCAGGGCGCAACCTACCAGAATATCTATTTTGACTCCGACAGTGCCGCAGGGGAATATGCAACCAGCATCATGGCTTTCCCGACAACGGTTCTGGTAGACAGCAACGGCAACATCATCGGAGAGCCGATCCTCGGCGGAATCAATAATGAGGAAAGCCTTGCAGCTTTGCAGACCCGTATCGATGCGATCTGCGAATAGAGACGTTCCTTTTGACACAAGGACCGCCCTTTGGCTCGGCGAATATCTTACAAACAGACACTCTCAGGTAGTAACCTGGGAGTGTTTTTGGTACAATTGCAAGTGGGGACGTTTCTTTTGATACGAACATCACCTCTTTGATACGAGCGTTACCCTTTGGCGGGGGAGCTTTGGGGGCATAATAAGGAGAATGGATATGGGAAAAAAGTGGAAAAAAACAATCGTGATGGGACTGTTAGCAGTATGCCTCGCATCATCTATAAGTGCATGTAATGGGCGTACGGCGGAGGCGCAGACAGAGAAAGGGACTGAGAAGGGAACAGAAGCTGCTCCGGATACGGAAATGGAAACCGGTGGAGAGAAAGATAATGGAGAAGAGATAGGAAGCAGCGTGGAGACAAAAGGGAATGAAACGTTGGACGCAGGAACGGGGACGGACGCTGGAGCCGGTTCAGAGCTGAACGCTGGAGAAGAACTGAAGGATGATGCAGAGGCGAAAAATGGCACAGAAACAAAAACTGGAATGGACATGAATACGGAAACAGAAGATGACGCAGGCAGCAAGACCGGAGATGAGGAAACACTTGCAACTCCGGCAAACAGCGGTGCCTTACAGGTGATAGGCACACAATTATGTGATAAAAATGGAAATCCGGTACAGCTTCGCGGGATAAGCACACACGGTCTGGCGTGGTTTCCGGAATATGTGAACAACGAGCTGTTTGAGCAATTCCGCAATGAGTGGAATGTAAATGTCATGCGGCTTGCTATGTATACAGATGAAAACGGAGGATATTGTGCCGGAGGGGATCAGGACGAGTTAAAGAAACTCGTAAAGAATGGTGTCAGGTATGCGACAGATAATGATATGTATGTCATTATCGACTGGCATGTTTTAAATGACAAAGACCCAAATGTACATATAGACGATGCAAAAGCCTTTTTCAAGGAAATGTCAAAGGAATATGCAGGTGCAGACAACGTGCTTTACGAGATCTGTAATGAACCGAACGGGCAGACAAACTGGAATGACATAAAGTTATATGCTGATGAAATTATTCCGATTATCCGCAAAAATGATAGCGATGCGATCATAATCGTTGGAACGCCGAACTGGTCGCAGTACGTCGACCAGGCGGCAGCTGATCCGATCAGTGGCTATGACAACATCATGTATGCGCTTCATTTTTACGCAGCAACGCATAAGGAATGGCTTAGGGATACCATGACAAAGGTGATTGATCAAGGGCTTCCGGTGTTTGTCACGGAATATGGTATCTGTGATGCCAGCGGAAACGGAAGCATTGATGAGGCAGAGGCGAACCGCTGGGTTGAGACAATGGACGATTATGGAGTCAGCTATGTGGCGTGGAATTTGTCCAATAAGAATGAAACTTCATCTATTATCAGTGCATCCTGCAAAAAAACATCGAATCTCGAAACCTCTGATCTGAGTGATTCCGGGAAGTGGCTTTATAATATGCTTACGGGTAAGAAGAGCACGGCAGGAACTTCTGACAATGCAAAGAGTGACACCACGGCGGACAAATCCGGCAGGAAAGAACAGAGCAAAACCGATAGCGATGATCATAAGAACAATAAGAAAGACAGCGGTACAACAAATAACCGCTCCGACACAGGCAGTTCAAAAGAAAACACAGATGCGGAAACGGCAGGCGACTGGCTGGTAAGTGCCACCGGCAATTCGGATGTTGATGTGACTGTGACGGTAAACAATCAATGGGAGACGGAAGGAAAAACGTATTATCAGTATACGTTGTCCATTGCCAATACTTCTTCGGAGAAGTTGGAAAAATGGAAAGTAAATATTAAGTTTAATGTAGATATAATTTTAGAGAACGGCTGGAACGGTCAGATGACGGTGAAAGGAAAAGCGCTTACCATCGAACCGGTGGATTACAATAGCACCATCGAAGCAGGAGCGAGTGTTACAGATATCGGATTTATCGTGCACGATTGAGCCCAGGGGCGATGGGCGTGTCAAAAGGAATGTCCCCACTTGACAAAACGGTCTACCGCTTGTAGACCCAATATAGGTCTACAAACATTAGACCAGAAGGGAGACAGGTATGGAGGAACTTCGTTTAGGAAAGGTGGAGGCATGTTTTGCAGAATTGATCTGGAATAATGAGCCAATCGCTTCGGGGGAATTGGTAAGGCTCTGTGACAAAGAATTTGGGTGGAAAAAGTCAACAACCTATACCGTATTAAAACGTTTGTGTGAACGTGGAATTTTTCAAAATGAAGGAGGTATTGTCACTTCGCAGATGACGAAGGCAGAGTTTGAAGCTTCGCAGAGTGAGAAATTTGTAGAAGAGAATTTTGCAGGCTCCCTGCCCGCTTTTTTGGCAGCATTTACATCTTCAAAGAAGCTCAGTCCGGAAGAATTGGAAGAGATCCGGCAGATGATTGATGCTTATGGAAGGGAGGAGTGACGATGGAAACTATCTTTTTCAAATTATTGGAGATGAGTTTTTCTGCATCCGTACTGATTTTGATCCCTGTATTGTTACGTCCGCTATTGAAAAAGGCACCAAAGTCGTTCGGCTGCTTCTTGTGGGCGCTGGTAGCGGTGCGCTTAATATGCCCGTTTTCAATCCAGAGTCCATTCAGCCTTGGGTCAGCCGGATCGCTTGATAGCAGTGCGACAAGTGGGAAGTTCGTCATTCCGACCGAGAGCTATCGGGAAGAGGGATTAAGCTACAATTACGCTGCGCCCGCTGACTACATAACGATAAAAAAAGCCAACACCGTAAAAGCGATTTTCGATGAATTAAAATTGCCAAGCGTACAGGGAAAAGTCTGGACAACCGATGCGATATACCGGGAAACCCAGGCAAAACTTGCGGCGAGAAAGGCGGAAGGCTGCATTGCGGTCGAGATGGAGCTTGCAGGAGTTCAGGCGGTATGCGATTTTTACGGGTGGGATCTGTACGATTTCCTCGTGACAGGGGATGTCTTGGATCAGGCTGTTTACGATGTCTCCGGACTGGCGGATGCCAACCACAACATGGACAAATTATATATTGCGATTGAGATCGCAAAGCGGATTTAAATATGGCACAAAGTAACCCCACGAATAATACTTCGTGGGGATTTTTTGACTATTATATGAACATGACAATATGTGTTGTAAAAAGCAATACAACGTGGTACACTAAAGCAAACAGGAGGTGTATATTATGGCAGCAAAAACAGCAAATGTTACCGCACGCATTCAGCCGAATATAAAAGAACAGGCAGAGGCAATTCTGGAAAGACTTGGTATTCCGGTATCTGTATTCATTGATATGACATACCGGCAGGTCATTATGAGGGATGGAGTGCCTTTTTCACTGGATATCCCCGATAAACTTATTACAAGAGATACATTAACAAAAGCAGAATTTGATACGATGATGCAGAATGGTCTGACACAGGCTAAATGTAATGATTCTATTTCGGTTGAGGAGGCTTTCAATCAGTTGAAAACGGAGATTTAATGTATGGGCAATGAATATGAAGTAAAAATAACCAGACATGCATTAGAGCAGATGAGAGTAATTGCTCATTATATTTCGTATGACCTTATGGCTCCGGAAGCTGCTGAAAAATTATTGGATGATCTGAAATCGGAAATAATGAAACTGGCTATTTTACCCAAGAGACATTCCCTGATCGAGGAACAGCCTTGGAAAAGTGAAGGTGTACGCAAAATAGCAGTGAAAAATTTTCTGGTTTATTACTGGGTAGACGATGAACACAATAGAGTTCAGGTAACAGCAGTAATTTACAGCAGGCGAGATCAAATAAAACAACTACAAAAGATGGATATGCAGTAGATATATCACACCCCCACGAATAACACTTCGTGGGGATTTTTTTGCCTTCCCCTCCCCTCGCCATGTACAAAAAACGCGAACTGATGTACAAAAACCCCGGATCGCTCTGGCACCGTTGAAAATGCAAAATGAACCATGTAAATTCTAATTATGGAGTTAGACAGCAACAACTGCATAGAAATTTGGAAGGAGAACAAGAAAATGAATCTATTAAAAAAGGTAAAGTATCTGCTCGGCGCATTTGCTTTTCTGATCATGCTATCTGCATTTACAACAAATGCCTCCGCAGATGCAAATCTGGGAAAGGTGACAGGCTTAAAGCAGGTAGATGCTCAGACGGGGGAGGTTCGATTTACATTCGACCCAGTGCTATATCCCAGAGCTTCCTATGAGATATCAGTCAGCACGGACGGGGTAAACTGGGTAGTACAAAGCGACATGGCAGCACATAATCCGGCTGGAAACTATGCCAGCGGGTTGAGTGCCGGATCCACCTACTATGTGCGTGTGCGCGCCTATATACAAGAGCGAGATGCAGTAACTGGACAATATTATTTGACTTATAGTGAGTATTCAGATCCGTTGGAGGTGGTCACAAAGACGAATGGTTCGGTATCGAACCTTCGGAAAACCAAATCAACGGAAACAAGTATTTCTCTAAAATGGGACCCGGCGCAGGGAGCAAATGCATACTATGTGAAGTACACGCAGGTGGCTACGGGAAAAGTGCAGGACAAGATGGTACACGGCAAAAACAGCCTGAAGCTGACAGGGCTGGACAAGAATGCTACATATAATATCGCTGTTTATGCAGTAAGAGAGAATGCAAACTATGCGGCACAAACAAGTTACTTTAACGAGGTTAACGCCTCAGTTACACCGACAAAAGCGACTGGCGTATCTGTAACCGATTACAACAAAGACAACGGTGACATCGCGGTGAGCGTTGACAGGAACGATTGTGCCGCAGGATTTCAGGCAGAGGTTTGGACTGCTTACAAGAAGAGTGATAAAAAAATTGCTACTGCAAACTCCGAATCCACAACGATTCATATCACGGACGAAGCACTGAAAAAGAGCAATTTCGTGAAGGTTCGGGTGCGTGCGTATTCCTTTACCACAAACGGGAATGAGTCGTATGGCGCATGGTCTGCATGGGTATACACCGCACCGCAACCGGACGTGAAGCTGACGAAATCTGCAAAGAAGGGCATTACGATCAAAATCGGTAAGGTAAATGGCGCGGACAGATATGTTATTTATGCCGGCGCGGGCAGCTATCCATCCTATAAGAAGATCGCGACTACAACCAAAACCTCTTATACCATGACCAAGCTGGATAAAAAATCGCTACAAAAGTATGACTACTATCATGTATATGTGGTTGCCCAGAAGAAGGTAGGCAAGAAATACGTTTCCTGCCAGTATTTTGAGGATCAGGTGGCAGCCAGCCTGTATTATGAATAAAATGCGAAAATGATCGCGATTCAGGAGATCAAGACGAAGGACGGTTATCGTTAAGAAAAGCAAATAAAGTGACAGGAAAAGGAGATTAGTTCAATGAAACAAGTAAAAAGCACAATGGAAAAATGCCTCTTGTCGTTGGCATTTCTGTTGGTATTTGGCGCAATGCTTTTGACCGGCTCAGTGGAAGCTAAGGCGAAGGAAGTAAAGCTGCATCCGTTTCTCGTTTCTGCAGGACAGGGAGAAACAGGAAAAGACGGAGTGTATACGATTGGAAAGTGGGGCTTTCAGGATGACAAGGGCAATATAGTCATCGAGCCAATCTATGAGTCAGTCGGGGATTTTTCGGAAGGGCTTTGCGCGGTACAGACGGAAGAGGAAGGCTTCTATATCAATACAAAGGGTGAAAAGGTAATCTCTTTTGAGGATTCATACAAACCAGTAACTGGAGGAATATTTAAGGACGGAACCGCCGTTGTGCAGATATGGACGGGCGAATACGAATGGGAAAGAATCCTTATCGACAAGACCGGAAAAAGACTTAACAAGACAAGCTATGAGTACATTACCAGACTTGATAATGGATATTTCAAATGCTCAACAAAATGGAGTGTAACTGCGCAGACGAAAGAGGAAGTTTTGGATAAGACCGGGAAGGTTATTATCAAAGCAGATGCTATGACGGGAAGATCCATAAAAGAGTCGAGCGAAAAGGGTTTTGTGCTTTATTCTAGGGATGCAAGCGATGCGTATACCGTTTATAATGTCAAAGGGAAAAAGGTATTAAAGGGCAAGACGGACAGCTATATTGAAATAAATGGCGATACTATATGGAAATGGAATGGAAAAAAGTATGACATTTATAACTGGTCTGGCAAGAAAATTGGAAGTACAAAGAATGACTCTAGGGAAGGCTACATCAGTGATAAGGGAAAAGTCCTGATCAACGCAAAGAAATATGATTATGCAGGGGATTTTATCGATGGAGTAGCCTTGGTTGGAAAAAGCGGCAAGTACAGCCTGATCAATGAAAAGGGCAAGGTCATCAAAAATCTTCCGAAGGTATATCGGGTAGAGCGTATTACATCCGGACTTATACTCCTTGAGAAAAAGGATGGATCACAGGCACTTATGAATACCAAGGGAAAATATGTTTTTAAGTTTGGAAAAGCAAGTAGCTTTACAGGATTTACTTGGGCGAATGATAATTCCGAATATGTCAAATTTATACGGAAAGGTAAACTTGGTGTGCTTTCCGGAGAGACAGGAAAGGTGATCGTTCCGGCAGAATACGACAAAGAGAAAAACACGAATATTGGTATACACACGACGAGATCTTATAGTGATATTACTATGATGGATAGCAATGGTCGATTTGTGATGTATGATTTTGATGGCATCAAGATCGGTTCTTATAAAGGAAGTTTGTCCCGTCCAAGCCTTTAATTAAACAGAATGTTTGCAGATTAAAGCAATGTACCTCGTCGGGGTGGCACATATATGTCACCTCGAAGGGGCATTTTTTATGTTGCAATTAGATATGTCTGCTTCAAAATGGTGTACAAAAAGAGTGAAATCGTGTACAAAAAGCGGATTTCGGAGTAGTAGAGTTGAGATTTTTGAAAGAATCATGTAAATTTTTATATAAAGGAATACAAATTAACAAGGGATGACAGTGAGAGTAAGATGCAAAAGGACAATTTAACATTACGGAATCTATATAATTTTCTTATGATTCGGGATTATCCCATCTATTCGACAGGAATTATCGGCAACGAACAAAAAAAGGGGATCACATTAAGCAAGTTCTGGAGGGACACGCTGCTGCCGGAGTTTACAGGCGGCAAATACGGCAAGATGATCTGGAAGAATACCGGAAGCCGTAACCGTCATACCTCAGAGATCTGCAACAGAAGCAGCCAACTGACGGTGTATGACGAGTATATGGAGGAGCTGACCGGAATGATCTCGGAGGAGGTCATTCTGCGACAGATCGGTCTGTTCGGTGTTTTTCTGGTAAACCACCAATTCTCCTACAAGGTCTTTATCGTTAAGCTGAAGGCACTTCTGGATAAGTTTGCCAATGAGGATACTTCCTTCGGGGAGGACATCCGGACGTACTTTAGGGAGAATCTGAAGTGGACGCAGACGCAGGAGATTTTGGAAAAGGGCGATGAAGAATTTGTTGCGGGCTGGTTCCTTACATTTCTGGCGTTGCACGCGCTGACAGGCGATAGCATGAACAACGTAAGGATGCAGGCGCTAAGAAGCAATCCGGACTACGGGATCAAGACATTATGGGAAAAGTCGCACCGGTCAATCGGCAAGCGCAAGATCACCTTCCTGACGACGGAGAGCTGCGAGATCTGCAGCAAGGCATTGCCGGCGGATCATTTCTGGGGAAGAGAAAGCGAGCAGTTTGCCCTGCGCGAGATGATGAAAAAGGGCGGACATTATGTGTTAAGCGGTATCGGTGGAACCGGAAAAACCGAGCTTTTGCGGCAGTTCTTACAATATTGTGTCAAGAACAACGTCGTGGAATATGTGTGCGTGATCCAGTATGAGAACGACTTCGCTGAAAGTCTGTTAAGAGCATTTGCCAGCAGGCAGACGGGCTCATTCGCGGAGAGCTTTCAGGAGGTTATGGGTGAGCTGAAAAAATACTGTGCCCACAACAAGGTGCTGATCCTGATCGACAATATCAGCAAGACCACGGAGGAAGATCCGTACTTAAAGGTACTCGATGAGCTTTCGGCTAACATTTTCGCGACCTCGCGGCTGGCTTCAATCGATGGGTTCGAGACCTATAAGATCAACGAACTTGATTTAAAATCCTGCAATCTGGTGTTCCGTGACAACTACAAGTTCATTCTGGAGAAGGAGGAGCTGCTTCGGCTGGAGGCGTTATTGAACAATCCGATTTACCGCCATACGCTGACGCTCCGGCTGCTCGGACAGTTCGCGGGTTCTATGGGCTGGTCTTTGGATGAACTGATCGGCAAGCTTGGCACGCAGGACGAACCGGTGCTGAACGAGGAAGAAGAAAAGTGGCTGGGACTTCGCAAGATATACGCGCAGCTCTATTCCAAATACGGTCTGAAGGAGAACCAGAAAGAGTTCCTGCGGATCGTGGCAGTGCTTCCGTATCGAAAATATCCGGTCGGTTTTTTGAACATGTACATGGGATATATGATGGACAATTCTGCGGACTTTGTGCAGACGTTAGGCGGACAGGGCTGGCTGGAAATGAATGAGCAGGCGGTATCCATGCACCCGGTTATCGCGGAAAGCATTCTGGACAAGCCGGTATCCGGCGCGGAGGTGTATCAGCTCTATCGGGAGATCGAATCCCGCTGGTCGGCTGAATTTGGCGATCTTACAGAGCCTGAGTGCCGGGAAAGGATGCTTGGATCGGAGGATGCCGATTTTATCCGCAGCTCCGAGCTGGTGATGGATGTGCTGTTTAAGGTATCGTTTTCCGTGGCGGATGAATGGATTCCGCTTGTGGTACTGGCAGCGGAGATCGTAAAGAAGAACTTCTCTTTAGCACCGAACCGGGTGAGACAGATCAAGGAGCTGCTGCAGAACGCAAAGCAGATCACCGACGAAGTCCGTATCCGCGGATACAGGATATGTGCGGACATTCTTACGCTCGATATTCCGTTGCTGGAAAAGGAGATAGAAAAACAGAATAAATGCAGGACCGTCAGTGAGGCGGCGTACAACGGATTGGTCAATATGGCGGCGATTACGATGCTGACAGCCGGCGAAATCAAGAAAGCAGAGGCGCTTTTTCAAGGAGAAAAGGAGTGCGAAAGCAGGACGGAGGAAGTGGAACGCTATTATCTGCTCGGACTTTTGGCTACTTTTCAGGGAAAGGTGGATGACCGTTTCTTTTGGTGTGAAAAGGGAATAAAAGCAGCCGAGCGTGATAAGAAAAAATACAGGGCTGATCTGTTCGCACTTTGGGGAAACCGGCTTGCGGTGTGCAACACCTTACATCGTTCGGAGGAGGCAGCCGAGTGCCTGCGGCAGATGGAAGTATATATGGAAAAAGACAATGTGATGAATAACTGGTATTATAACAGCCACAAAGGATCGCATTGTTATGAGACCGGCAGGATGGAGGAGGCAGCTGAGTGCAGTGCCAACGCCGTCGAGTATGCAGGCTATTGCTTTGGAAAGAACCATATCAACTATGCTATGGGCTGCGAGACACTGGCAATGGTACAGAGCAAGCTGAAACGGTTCGAGCAAGCCGAGAAGAATCATAAGATCGCGTTGGAGTTTGTGGGATCCAATGCGCAGCTTGCAGTACAGAAGAGCAGAATCTTAAGCAACATGGCAGTCATGTATCTGGACTGGGGCAGGACGGAGCAGGCGTTAAGCTGTTCAAAGCAGGCATTTGAGATTTCTGAGACAAAAAGCGACCGGATGATGGCAGAGTCTGCGTTTAACCTCGCAAAGTGCTACCGTGCGCTGAAGGATACGGACAAGGAACTGGAATATTTAAACAAAGCATATCCGGTATTTGAAAAGTTCTACACCGCAGCGAACGAAAAGACCAGACTGGCGAAGGAGCGCATCGAGGAGCTTACGAGATAAGTTTGACCGGACAACATAATATTTTACGAAAAGGAATGGTGTGATCTTCATGCCATTCTTTTTTTGAGAAAAAACAGTCAGATATCCTCTTGACAATATACCCATTAGGGGTATATATTAAGCATACCCCCAAGAGGTATACAGATAATAATTATAAGCAATATGTGTATACTGTGATCATAGGGGAGTTAGATTGCGGAGTGATCGGTTGATCATAAATGATATATCAGGGAAAGGGGAATGATATGGAAGAAAATCATATAGACGAGATCTGTCCGGAGGAGGACGATATGCCGGAGAACTGCTGTGACATGACCGGACATGCCGGGTGCTGCTGTGGGAATGACACCGGGAAGATGAAGCACCGTGACCATGACAGCAAGGAATACAAGAGCCTGCTTACCCGCCTGAACCGGATCGAGGGACAGGTGCGCGGGATCAAGGGAATGGTTGAGGATGACCGCTACTGCGTGGATATCTTAACACAGGTCGGTGCAATCCAGGCGGCCTTAAACGCATTCAACAAAGAGCTGCTGGCACAGCATATCCGTTCCTGCGTGGTTCGGGATATCCGGGATGGAAATGATGAAGTGGTAGATGAGCTTGTGGAAGTCGTAAAAAAGCTTATGAAATAAAAGGAAAGGACATATAGAGCTATGAAACAGTTTGTGGTAACCGGTATGAGCTGTGCAGCATGCAGCAATCGGGTTGAAAAGGCAGTTTCCAAGGTGCCGGGGGTTACGGCATGCTCCGTCAGCCTGCTGACGAACTCGATGGGCGTAGAGGGTACTGCCGAAAATGCTGAGATTATCGCTGCGGTTGAGGAAGCAGGATACGGCGCAAGCCCGAAGCAGAGTGGCGAGGAAGCACATTCTGAGAGCAGGGCGGTTGACTATTCCGAACAGGAAGAGATGTTAAAGGATCATGAAACTCCGGTCTTAAAGCGGCGGTTATATACCTCCGTGGGGTTCCTCCTCGTCCTCATGTATTTTTCAATGGGACACATGATGTGGAACTGGCCTCTGCCGGGATTTTTTGAGGGCAATCACATTGCGATGGGTTTGTTGCAGCTTCTGCTGGCAGGCATCATCATGGTGATCAACCAGAAGTTCTTCATAAGCGGTTTTAAGGGGTTGATCCACGGCGCACCGAATATGGACACGCTGGTGGCGCTTGGCTCGGCAGCGTCATTTGTGTACAGCACCTACGCGCTGTTTGCAATGACGGGTGCGCAGCTTGCCGGGGATATGGACAAGGTCATGGAGTACATGCATGAGTTTTATTTTGAATCGGCAGCCATGATCCTTACGCTGATCACGGTCGGCAAGATGCTTGAGGCACACTCCAAGGGCAAGACCACGGATGCATTGAAGGGGCTTATGAAGCTGGCACCGAAAAACGCGACCGTGATAAAGGATGGCGCGGAGGTGGTCGTTCCAATCGCGCAGGTGAAAAAGGGTGACATTTTCGTGGTACGTCCGGGCGAGAATATACCCGTGGATGGTATCATCGTGGACGGACACAGTGCGGTCAACGAGGCAGCTTTGACAGGAGAGAGTCTTCCGGTGGACAAGGATGCGGGAGATCTTGTCTCCGCCGCAACGATAAACCAGTCCGGTTTTATCCGCTGTGAGGCAACAAGAGTCGGGGAGGACACTACCTTATCCCAGATCATCAAGATGGTAAGTGACGCGGCGGCAACCAAAGCACCGATCGCAAAGATCGCGGATACCGTTTCCGGCGTGTTTGTGCCTGCGGTCATCACGATCGCAGTTGTGACGATTATCGGCTGGCTGTTCGCAGGACAGACCTTCGGATTTGCGCTTGCGAGAGGAATCTCCGTGCTGGTTATCAGCT
The DNA here is from genome assembly GCA_963612015.1 of Lachnospiraceae bacterium. Classification (GTDB taxonomy): domain Bacteria; phylum Bacillota; class Clostridia; order Lachnospirales; family Lachnospiraceae; genus Roseburia. The sequence continues at coordinate 22,483 of CAVDTR010000012.1, forward strand.
GCCCTTGCGCACTTGGACTTGCAACGCCGGTTGCGATCATGGTCGGCAACGGCAAGGGTGCCAAGAACGGTATCCTGTTTAAAACCGCTGTTTCCCTGGAGCAGACAGGCAAGGTACAGGCGGTTGCGTTGGACAAGACCGGTACAATCACTTCGGGAGAGCCGAGAGTGACCGATATTCTTCCGGCGGAAGGCTGGAGCGGACAGCGGCTCATGGAGCTTGCCTATGCATTGGAGCAGAAGAGCGAACATCCGCTTGCCAAGGCGATCCTTGGCAAGGCGAAGGAAGACGGGCTTGCGGTGGACGAGGTATCCGAGTTTGAGGCACTTCCGGGCAACGGACTGACAGCCGTATGGAATGGAAAGCGCCTTGCCGGAGGCAATCTGAAATTTATCCTCACACAGACCGAGGGCAATCCGGAGCTGCAGAAGCAGTCCGAGCAGCTTGCAGAGGCAGGAAAGACACCGCTCTTCTTCGCGGAGGATGGTGTGCTTGCCGGAATCATCGCAGTTGCGGACGTGATGAAGGAGGACAGCGCGCAGGCGGTCAAGGAGCTTCAGAACATGGGAATCCATGTTGTCATGCTGACTGGAGACAATGAGCGCACCGCCAAAGCCATTGGCAAGGAAGCCGGTGTGGATGAGGTTATCGCAGGCGTGCTTCCGGATGGCAAGGAGAGCGTGATCCGAAGCCTCAAGAAGAAATACGAAAGAGTGGCAATGGTCGGCGATGGTATCAATGATGCCCCGGCACTGACCAGAGCGGACATCGGTATCGCGATCGGTGCGGGAACCGATGTTGCGATCGACGCGGCGGACGTTGTCCTTATGAAGAGCAGATTATCCGATGTGGCAGCAGCAGTACGTTTGAGCCGTGCAACGCTCCGCAACATCCATGAGAACCTGTTCTGGGCATTTTTCTACAATGTAATCGGAATCCCGCTTGCAGCCGGACTGTACTATCCGATCTTCCACTGGAAGTTAAATCCGATGTTTGCTGCGGCAGCAATGAGTTTATCGAGCTTTTGCGTAGTCACCAACGCACTCAGACTGAATCTGTTTGCGATGTACGACACGAGAAAAGATAAAAAAATCAAGATCAAGCAGAAGGAGAACAAAGAAATGGTAAAGACAATGAATATTGAAGGCATGATGTGTGGACACTGTGAGGCTAGAGTAAAGAAAGCCCTCGAAGCAATTCCGGGCGTTGTGGAGGCAGTTGCGGATCACACCACCAACACCGCAGTCGTAACCTTAAGCGAGGATGTTGCGGACGAAGCTCTTACCAAGGCAGTAACCGATCAGGACTACACAGTCACCGGTATCAAGTAATATCATAGCAGGCAGTCAATTTGATTGCCTGCTTTCTTTTTGCTGAAAATGATGTATAATGAATACAGTTTAGTACAGCGTAAGGAACGTGTGCGAGTCGGCCAGATTGCATCATGTTCCCATAACTGAGACATGGAAGGGGAGATTCTATGAAGTATGCCTACAAAAACGGAAAGATCCTGGACGGCACAAAGGATATGCAGGTGCGGGAAGGCTATATCATTTTGACGGATGGTGACAGGATCACAGACATTGTTCCGGACCAGACAAGCCTGAAGGGATACCAGGTGATTGACCTTGAGGGCAGATACATAATGCCGGGACTTATCAATATGCACGTTCATCTTGCCGGAAACGGCAAACCTCAGAAGAAGCAGCGAGACAATGAAAAACTCGTAAAAACGTTGATGGGAACAGTTCTTTCAAGAGCGGTCGCATACAAAGTGGTAGCGGATTTTGCTAAGACAGAGGTGCTAAGCGGCGTGACCACGATCCGGACAGTCGGAGGACTCGGAACGTTTGACACAAAGCTGCGCGATGAGATTAAGACAGGAAAGAAGGTCGGACCGAGAATCCTTGCAGCGAATGAGGGAATCTCTGTACCGGGAGGTCACATGGCAGGCTCTGTTGCAATCGCGGCGGGCAGTATAGAGGAAGCGGTCACACATGTGGCAGAAGCGAAAAAAGAACAGGTCGATATCATCAAGCTGATGATTACGGGCGGTGTAATGGATGCCAAGGAAAAGGGCGTTCCGGGAGAGCTTAAGATGCCGCCGGAGATGGTAAAGGCAGTCTGTGAAAAAGCGCATGAGCTTGGCTATATGGTCGCGGCACATGTGGAGTCCACGGAGGGTGTGCGCGTGGCATTGCAAAACGGCGTGGATTCCATCGAGCACGGAGCCAAGATGGATGACGAGATGATCCGGCTGTTCAAGGAGCATGGCGCATTTTTGTGTACGACCATTTCTCCGGCGCTGCCGTATGCCCTGTTTGACCGATCTATCACGAATGCGACCGAGGTGGAGCAGTTCAACGGCAATGTGGTATTCGAGGGGATCGTTGAGTGTGCAAAGCAGGCGCTTGCAAACGACATTCCGGTCGTGCTTGGCAACGATGTCGGCTGCCCGTGGATCACGCAGTACGATTTTTGGCGGGAGCTTTATTATTTCCACAAATACGTCGGTGTTTCCAACGCATTCGCACTGTATACGGCAACCGCGAGAGCGGCACAGATGGCAGGGATCGGAGACATCACCGGAACGATCGAAAAGGGAAAATGCGCGGATATGATCGTCACGACAGCGAACCCACTCGAAGATCTGAAAGCCCTCCGGCATGTGGATATGGTAGTTGCTCGCGGACAGGTGATCGACCATCCTAAGGTGAAGATAAATCCGGTCGTGGCTGCGGAATTGGATAAATTTATATAGAACCTTTTTATACGCAAATGAAAATTGGAGGCGTCGCATTATGTGGTTTGTATTTGCATTATTGTCTGCTGTATTTGCAGCACTTACTTCTATTCTGGCAAAGGTCGGAATCGATGGCGTTAATTCCAATCTGGCAACGGCTATCCGTACAGTGGTCGTAGTTGTGATGGCATGGGGAATGGTATTTCTTACCAATGCGCAGAGCGGCATTTCGGAGATCAGCAAAAAGAGCTGGCTGTTTCTGGTATTATCCGGACTTGCAACCGGAGCATCATGGCTGTGCTATTACCGCGCACTGCAGGTCGGAGAGGCATCAAAGGTCGTTCCGATCGATAAGTTGAGCGTTGTCATCACGCTGATACTCGCGTTCGTATTCCTGCATGAGCAGTTTACGGCAAAATCCCTGATCGGATGTATCCTGATCGGTGCCGGAACACTCATCATGGTTCTGTAAAAAGCAGACGGATAAGATCCCTCTTGTCTTTTCCGGCGCGAAGTGTATAATGGAACTGTTGTTAGAACAATAGCCATCACGAGAGTGATGCGATCATAAAACGGGGTGCTCGCACAGGCGGGCTGAGAGTAAGCGGATGCTTTAACCCAGAACCTGATTTGGATAATGCCAACGTAGGGAGATAATGGATCACAAGTGTGTTTTGTGTGCAGGAATCTTTTGTTGGGTTCCTGCATTTTTTATTTTATAGGAAAATGGGAGACAAAATGAACATAAACCGGGAGCAATTAAAGCTATATGCCGTTACCGACCGAAGCTGGCTGGGGCAGGAGACCTTGTACGATCAGGTCGAAAAAGCGCTAAAGGGCGGCGCAACACTTGTGCAGCTTCGCGAAAAGCATCTTGCGGAGGATGAGTTTGAAAAAGAGGGAAGGGAATTGTTAGAGCTTTGCCACCGCTATCAAGTGCCGCTGATCATAAATGACAACGTGGATTTAGCTGTCAGAATAAATGCGGACGGTGTTCACATCGGGCAGTCTGACATGGAGTTGGAAAATGCAAGAAAAATCCTCGGAGCGGACAAGATCATCGGCGTGACTGCAAAGACTGTCGAACAGGCAAGGCAGGCAGAGGCGGCGGGCGCAGACTATCTGGGAAGCGGAGCGGTTTTCGGAAGCAGCACCAAGACGGATGCAAAGCCGATGGAGTTTTCGCTGTTCTGCGAGATCTGCGAGAGTGTGCAGATCCCGGTTGTCGCGATCGGCGGCATCAACGCGGACAACGTGCCTGCACTTAAGGGGAGCAGGCTGGCAGGCGTTGCCGTTGTCAGCGGCATTTTCGCATGCAAGGATATTGAGGCAGGAACAAGAGTGCTTCTTGCCAGGGTAGAAACAATTTTATAACCGATATAAAACTGCAAAGCAGCTTTTATATACACAGCGGCAGATCGGGGGCACCACCTTAGGTCGCTATACAAAATTAATGCAAAGGAGAACACTATGTACACAGCATTAACAATCGCCGGAAGTGATTCCAGCGGAGGCGCCGGCATTCAGGCAGATATTAAGACGATGACCGCAAACCGCGTATACGCGATGAGTGCGATCACGGCTTTGACTGCCCAAAATACGACCGGCGTAACAGACATTATGGAGGTAACTCCAAAATTTTTGGCAGAGGAGCTGGATAGTATTTTTACGGATATCCATCCGGATGCGATCAAGACCGGAATGGTCTCATCCAGTGAACTGATCGAGACGATTGCGGACAAACTGACGGAGTATCACGCGAAGAATATCGTGGTAGATCCTGTCATGGTGGCAACCAGTGGGGCAAGGCTCATAAGCGAGGATGCCATCGGCACATTGAAAACAAAATTATTGCCTCTTGCAACTGTTATCACCCCAAATATCCCGGAGGCGGAAGTGCTTTCCAGGATGGAGATAAAAACAGAAGCAGATATGGAAAAAGCAGCAGAAAGCATTTGTAACTCCTTAGGCTGTGCGGTTCTGCTAAAGGGTGGACATCAGCTAAATGATGCCAATGACCTTTTGTTCCAGAAGGAAAAAGATCCTGTATGGTTTTATGGCAAGCGGATCGACAACCCGAACACCCACGGAACCGGCTGTACGCTTTCCTCCGCGATCGCATCGAACCTTGCGAAAGGACGTAATCTGGAAACTTCCGTCCGGTACGCGAAGAACTACATTTCCGGAGCGCTCGCCGACATGCTTGATCTCGGCAAAGGAAGCGGACCTATGAACCACGCATTTGCAATCGAAGGAGAATACAAAGGATGAATGAGAAAAGAACCTCCGTTTTTTCAAACGGACTGATCTGGTTTGGCGCGGGCGTATCTCTCGCCGAGATATTGACCGGTACATATTTTGCACCGCTTGGCTTTTCAAAGGCAATGGCAGCGATCCTGCTGGGACACCTGATCGGCGGACTTATGATGTTTGCTGCCGGAATGATCGGCGCAAAAGAGCGCAAAAGCGCAATGGAGACGGTAAAAATGAGCTTTGGCGAGAAGGGAAGCCTTCTCTTTGCCGTGCTGAATGTCTTACAGCTTGTGGGCTGGACTGCAATCATGATCTATGACGGCGCACTTGCGGCGGACGGCATCCTGCATACCGGAATCTGGGTATGGGCGCTGATCATCGGCGTACTGATCGTTGTATGGATCTTTGTCGGGCTGACGAACCTCGGCAAGCTCAACACTATCGCGATGACCGCACTCTTTGTATTGTCGCTCATCCTTTTCAAGGTCATCTTCTTTGGAGCGGGAAGTGCAGCTCCGATCGTGAATGACGGAAGCCTGACCTTCGGCGCTGCCGTGGAGCTTGCGGTCGCAATGCCGCTTTCGTGGCTTCCGCTCATCAGCGACTACACCAGAGAAGCAGAAAAGCCGTTTGCGGCAACGCTTGCCAGTGTTGTTGTTTACAGCCTAGTCAGCATTTTTATGTATATGATCGGAATGGGCGCAGCGATTTTTACCGGAGAGTACGACATTGCGCAGATCATGTTAAAGACCGGACTTGGCGTGGTGGGACTTCTTATCATCGTATTTTCCACGGTTACGACCACGTTTCTGGACGCTTATTCCGCAGGAGTTTCGAGTGTTTCCATCTCCGCAAAGCTCAAGGAGAAATGGGCAGCGATCGTTGTCACGGTGATCGGAACCATCGCAGCAATCATTTATCCGATGGACAACATTACGGATTTCCTATATCTGATCGGCTCTGTATTTGCGCCGATGATCGCGGTGCAGATCGCAGATTACTTCATCCTTAAGAAAGCAGATTCCGCAAAAATCGCATTCCAGTGGCGCAATCTGGTCGTCTGGCTTGCCGGGTTTGCAATCTACCGAGTGCTGATGCATGTGGATACTCCGGTCGGGAATACCCTGCCGGATATGGTGATCACAGTCATCCTCTGCCTGATTGTAGAAAAGGTTGCAGAAGCAGTAAAACAAAAATAGGAGCTGTTGTCATCCGTCTTTTCCGGGGAAGCAGACTCCGGAAAAAGAGGATAAAAAATTGAAAAAAACGTATGTAAAGAAATTGACAGTCACCGCCACCATGGCAGCAGTAGCAGTAGTGGGAAGTCTGTTTTCCTTCCCGGTATTCGGATCAAAATGCGCACCGGTACAGCACCTTGTAAATGTACTTTGCGCGGTGACGGTAGGACCGTGGTGGGGACTTGCACAGGCATTTGTGGCATCCCTCATCCGTAACATTTTAGGACTTGGAAGCCCGCTGGCATTTCCGGGAAGTATGTGTGGCGCGCTGCTTGGCGGTCTGCTTTATCAGTATGGCAAAAAGCTTCCGTTTGCCTATATCGGCGAGGTCGTGGGAACCGGTATCCTCGGTGGCATGCTCTCCTATCCGGTAGCATATTTTATCATGGGAAATGAGGCGGCAGCGCTGTTTACCTTTGTTGTGCCGTTTTTGATCAGTACCTGCGGCGGAACGATCATTGCAATTATCATCACTTTACCTTTGAAAAAATCCGGCTTACTTGGTAGAATGGAAGAAAGCTTGGAGGAGTAAGGCACAGGAAATGGAAGTTACAGCCGGCAGGATCACAGAGATTTACAATCAAATACAGGAGCAGCACCCGATCATCCACTGCATCACGAATGCGGTGACGATGAATGACTGCGCGAATATCCTGCTCGCCGCCGGGGCATCCCCGACGATGGCACATCACCCGATGGAGGTGGAGGAAATCACGGCAGGGACGAAAGCCCTTGTCTGCAACTTTGGCGCGATCGCGGATTACGAGGCGATGGAAAAGGCGGGCAAGGTGGCGGATGAACTGGGACATGCCATCGTGATCGATCCAGTGGGAGTATCAGGCTCTACCTATCGGCGCGAAAAGTGTCAGGAGCTGATCGAAAAGATCCACCCGACCTGTATCCGGGGCAATTATTCCGAGATCCGCGCACTGATGTTGCATCGTGGCACCGTCACGGGCGTGGATTCCGGCGATAAGACGCTGGATATCGCTGCCATGAAGCAGTATTGCAGACAGTATCATGTGATCCTTGCAGCCTCCGGGGAGACGGATATCATCACAGATGGCAGGGATACCTATCTCTGCCACAACGGCGATCCGAAGATGGCAAAAATAACCGGAAGCGGCTGTATGTCCTCCGTTATGCTGGGGGCATTCCTCGGAATGGAAGCCTCCGTGTGCAGTGCGGCGGCGTGCAGCGCTTTTATGGGGATTGCAGGCGAGCTTGCCGCAGCAGGGACAGACACGCGCGGCGGTGGAACGATGACATTCCGTGATCTTTTTATCGATGAGGTGTCGCTGATGACACCGGAAAAATTGAAGCGCTGCAACGTGCAGCTCGTAAGTATGGAGGGGTAAGCTATGAGAAAATTTCTGGAGAATGCGTTTCTTAAGGTGGAGATCGACACATTTGGTGCCGAGATCAAATCGGTTATGTCCAAGGCAAACAACCGCGAGTATATGTGGTACGGCAATCCGAAGTTCTGGGGAAGAACCTCCCCGGTGTTGTTTCCGTTTGTCGGAAGCCTAAAGGATAAGAAGTACACATGGAAGGGCAAGGAGTATCCGATGGGGCAGCATGGCTTTGCGAGAGACAACGAGTTTGAGCTTGTGGAGCAGACGGAGGATTCCATCTGGTTTTCCTTCTCTTCAAACGACGAGACGATGAAGGTCTATCCATTTGCGTTCCGGCTTATGGTTGGATACACGCTTGAGCAGGATACTGTCCGCGTGACGTGGAAGGTCGAGAACCCGGCGGACGAGACGATGTATTTTTCAATCGGCGCACACCCGGCATTTTTATGCCCGGCGCACAGGGCAAAGACCGCGGACGGCACATCGCTGCAAGGCTCCAAGGCTGGATATAAGCTCTACTTTGAGGGCGTGGATGAGATCCATCATCACGGCAATGATGTTGTGACAGGAATGTCTCTCGATGAGAATCTTGTGCTGCCGTTACAGAATCACCGCGCAACGATCACGGAGGACTTTTTCGACCGCTGCACCTACATGGTCGAGGGTAACCAGACCAAGTGCGTCGGTCTTGAGGATGAAGCGGGCAACCCGATCGTCCGTGTCATGTTTGATACACCGCTGTTTGCGATCTGGTCCCCGGAGAAGAAAAATGCGCCGTTCCTCTGTATCGAGCCGTGGTATGGCAGATGCGATGCAGCCGATTTTACAGGGGATATTTCCACGCGCAAGTACACAAATACACTGCCGGCGGGCGAGGTATTCACCGGCGGCTACGCAATGCAGTTTTTCCCGGTGGGGGACTAATGATATTAAAATATATCAATTAAATTGATTAAAAAATGACGTTGACAAATCAAAATCAAAAGACTATTGTATACTCAATCCAACAGTCAAATGCGAAGAACAGGAAATGACTTCCCATAGCACCGTTTACAGAGAGCCGAATTGATGAGAACCGGCAGCAAGGAATGGATAAGCCCTCACCTGCGAGCTGTTCAGATGAAAGACAGTTTTGAATGTTCTGCCTAGTAGTCGGAACCGGTTCCCACCGTTACAAGGGCACGCTCTCTGGTTTGTAAGGATCAGGTGGCGGGAGAGAGGTCAAGATCTTTTTTGGCAAGCAAAGTGGTAACGCGGAAGTAAATGGCTTTCGTCTTTGCACAGAAATGTGCAGGGACGAAAGCTTTTTTAATGCCCAAGACTCCATAAGGGGCTTGGATTCAAACCGCTAAGCCATTTTCCAATCCATTAAGGAACAACCTCACAGGAAGAGATAAGTAGTTTTTGGCTGTAAAAAAGAAGAGAGGAGATATCTTATGAACACACTAGTTATTGTACTGATCGCAGCAGTTGTACTGATCGCAGCGTATGCGTTTTACGGACGTTGGCTGGCAAAGAAATGGGGAATCGATCCGACCGCAAAGACCCCGGCAGTAAGACTTGAGGATGGAAAGGATTATGTACCGACAAACGGCTGGACGGTTTTCTGCCACCAGTTTTCTTCCATCGCAGGAGCAGGACCTGTCACCGGTGCAATTCAGGCAGCAGCCTTCGGATGGCTTCCGGTACTTCTCTGGATCTTGATCGGTGGTGTATTTTTCGGTGCAGTCACAGACTTTGGCGCGCTGTATGCTTCCGTAAAGAATGACGGAAAATCTATCGGAATGCTTATCGAGAAATATATCGGTAAGTTCGGACGTAAGATTTTCTTACTGTTCTGCTGGTTATTTACCTTGCTTGTTATCGCAGCATTCGCAGACATGGTCGCAGGTACCTTCAACGCATACGAGGTTGTTGACGGCGTTACCCAGTTATCCGAATCCGCAACCACCAACGGCGCAGCCGGAATGATCTCCATCATGTTTATGGTCTGTGCAGTTGTATTTGGACTTGCAAAGAAGAAATTCAACATTTCCGGCTGGAAAGAAGTTGTATTTGGACTTGCATGTATCGTTGTTTCTTTCGTAGTTGGTATGAATTTCCCGCTGACCTTTACAAAGGATACCTGGAGCTACATCACATTCGTATACATTTTCTTCGCAGCGGTTCTTCCGATGTGGTTGTTAAAGCAGCCGCGTGATTACATGACCACCTTTATGTTTGGCGGCATGATCGCCGGTGCGGTAATTGGATTGTTTGTTGCACATCCAACCATGAACCTCCCGGTATTTACTGGATTTACAAATGATAAGCTTGGAAATCTTTTCCCAATCCTTTTCGTAACGGTTGCCTGTGGTGCGGTATCCGGATTCCACAGTCTGGTTTCCTCTGAGACATCATCTAAGACCGTTGAGAATGAGAAGGATATGTTAAAAGTCGGATATGGCGCAATGGTTCTTGAGAGCCTTCTGGCAGTCATCGCACTTTGCGTTGCCGGTGCTGCAGCAGCTTCCGATGGCACAGCGGCAGTCGGAACTCCGTTCCAGATCTTCAGCCGTGGTGTTGCAGGTTTCTTCGAGATGTTCGGTGTTCCGGTATATGTTGCAACTTCCTTTATGACAATGTGCGTTTCCGCACTTGCACTTACAAGCCTTGATGCGGTTGCCCGTATCGGCCGTATGAGCTTCCAGGAGCTGTTCAGCGTAGATGATATGGAACATGCCGCTCCTTGGAGAAAGCTGTTCTGCAATACATATTTTTCAACGATCGTTACACTGCTTTGCGGTTATGTGCTGACCAAGATCGGCTATGCAAACATCTGGCCACTGTTCGGATCAGCAAACCAGCTGCTCAGCGCGTTGGTACTCCTTACACTTTGTGTATTCTTAAAGGTTACCGGACGCAGCAACAAGATGCTGTTCCCGCCACTTATCATCATGTTCTGCGTAACCTTTACCGCACTGGTACAGCGTTTCATGGCTATGGTAAAAGCTATCCAGAACGCAGCAGCAGTTACGATCCCGGCAGGCGAGACAACCTGGGGCGCAGTATTTATTGCAAACGGACTCCAGCTCATCATCGCAGTGCTTCTGATCGCACTCGGACTTGTTATCGTGGTCAACTCTACAAAGAGCCTTGTCAACAGTAGGTCCAACTCTGAAAAGGCAGCTTAATTGACCAGAGTGGATTTCAACTTTGCTGTGAGAAAGTCCCGCATCACATTTGTGTGGTGCGGGACTTTTTGGATGGGATACTTATTTAACAGATTGTGCTTGTTAATGTCTTTTGCTGTGAGCTCTGTGGATAGCGCTTGTTAATGCTTTTTGCAGATGGCGTTTTAAGGGTGTTTTAAGAGAATGCTTTTATAGGCATTTTTAAAGATTTCATACAAATACGTTGCCAAAAGTAGTCTGCTTCATATATAATAAAAACACGCTATCCCCAATAGTCCCCCATACATAGTGCGACGAAATTCCCAGTTTGAATGTGAAATCCAATTTGTTACAGCTATTCCCAGCGTGATTTATGAATGGATGCATCGAATTTCTCTCCTGCAATGATATCCGATGCTTTCTCATTTCTTAAAATTGGGCTTATGCATCGAAAAACGCTTTTACAATCTATTCCGATGCTATTTTCCCCTATTTAGACGATTTTCGACATCGAAAAGTTTGAATAAAGTTAATTCCGATGCTTTGCTCGCGTAAATAGCTCATTTTCGGCATCGAAAGTGTTAAATAAATTCAAATCCGATGCTCCGCCCACTAAAACAATTCATACCCTACATCGAAGCAACGAAAGTAAACAAATTCCGATGCAATTCTTTCAATCCCCAAATCCCAAACAAAGAATAATTATAAAGGAGAACCTATTAAATGAAATTGAGTCCAACCAGTTTATACGAAGATGCGCAAAAACGCCTTACAGAGCTGCAACGCCTATACGCGGAGAAAGAGCAGGAACTAAAACGGATGCCTGCGGGGAAGATACACATTGTGCAGTCAAAAAATCGTGTTCAGTTCTACTTACGCGAGAACACGGGAGACAAAAGTGGAACATATCTTAAAAGGTCAGATAGTGGTAAGATCAAAAAATATGTTCAAAAAGCTTACAATGAAAAGGTTATCAAGGTAATCAGCAAGGAAATCAAGAATCTGGAGTCCTTTCTAAGTAAATCTCAGGATACTGTTTCACAGATACGGCAGTTATATTCTTCCAATCCCGAATTAATCAAAAAGTGTATAGACCCGGTTGACTGCTCAACAGAGGATTATGTAAAGCAGTGGTGTGGTTTCAACTATGTGGGAAAGGAAATTCGTACAGACACGCAGCAATACCATACAGATCTGGGAGAAATAGTCCGCTCAAAATCGGAATTAAATATCGCCAATGCGTTGCACAAGCATGGGATTCCGTATCGGTATGAATGCCCACTGAAATTGAAAAATGGCGAGACTATTTATCCGGATTTTACGATTTTGAATCTGGCAGATAGAAGCAATGTGTATTGGGAGCATCGGGGAATGATGGATGACAGGACTTACGCAAAGCACACAGTACAGAGGTTAAAGGACTACGAAAAAAGTAATATCTGGCTGGGAGACAACTTGATCATTACGGAAGAAACCTCAACGAATGCGCTGGGGACAATAGAGATAGAAGCAATTATAAAGCACTATATTATAGGATAATTGCTGGGTATCCTCGATTGTCACCCTACGCTGCGGCGATATTCGCCCGGCGTTATATGCATATACCTGCGGAAGGTTCGGTTGTAATAGCTGATATTGTTAAAACCGGTCTGCCCGGCGACTGAGCTGATGGAAAGATCCGTTTCACGCAGCAGGCGCGCACTTTTGCTGACGCGGAAATAGTTGAGGTAGTCGAACGGCGACATATTTGTCATTTCCTTGAAAAAACGGCATAGGTGTCCCTTGCTGATGTGAAAATGCTCCGCCATTTGCGACAGGGTGACGGTCTCATTGTACTGTGCCTGCAGATAGAGCATCATATCCTTGATAAGGGATGTCCGGTAATCCTTGGATATGGACTTCGCAACCTGAAATTCACATACCTGACCGTACACAAGGGTGCAGATCTCAAGCAGATGGGTCTTGACAAAAAGCTCGTACCCGACAGACTTTTCCTGATAAGCGGAAACAATGTCAAGAATCGGTGACCGGTATACGTTGGCGGCAGACAGTACGCAGGGATGATTAAACTGCCATTTGAATAACGGAGTCAGATACTTATCCTGAACGGCATCGTTGCCAAAGCTCTGGATCAGCTCCGGGTGAAAAACGATCGCAATAAAACGAAACGGTGCGCCTGTCTCACCGAGTACCATGTGTACCGCATTGGAGGGAATCCACGCAAAGTCCCCGGAATGGATCGGATGGGACTGATCTCCAATTTGAAGTATCGCATTTCCTTCTAAGATAAATAGCAATTCGAGTTCATGATGCCAATGACAGTATATTTTTTCGGCTGTGTCAATGGCTGCGTCAATCTGATATACCGCACAAGGGAAAACTGCATTCCCATGAGCAATCTGTTCTTCCAAGAGAATCGGGTATTGTTCCATAAAATCTCCTATATATGAATATTGTGTTAGTATATGCTAAAACTGTTCAAGAAATCAGCTGATATAGGCATTATAATACCATAAAAAGATAGATGCAAGATATGCTCAAAGAAGATAATGTGCCAAAAAATGTAGGAAATGCGCTTAAACAAACGGATACATTCAAGCACAAATCATCACAACAAACATAAAGGAGGGTTACTACATGCAATTTACAACAACAGACAACGGATTACAGATGAACCATCAGGGAGAGACCTTACTGATCGAGCCGTGGGGAAAAGATGCGTTTCGTGTGCGCGCCACACGCTACCCACAGTTTACCGGGGAGAGATGGGCGCTGGACGAGGAACTGCCAGAGAGCGGCAGACAGGCGGCAGTGGAGATCAACGAGGCAGAGCATACCGCGCAGATCACCAACGGACGCTTGAAGATAACAATCAATCCAAGCGGAGTGCTGCGGTTCTTTAAAGACGGAAAACAATTTTTGCAGGAATATCACCGCAACTATGACGGCTCTGTATCGAAGGAGAGCATCTGCCTTAAGCTTGTGGGGCGGCATTACGAGCCGATCATCGGAGGACACTACGGACTTACGGTAAGATTTGAGAGCAATGACGGAGAGCAGTTCTTCGGCATGGGACAGTATCAGCAGCCGTATCTGGATCTGAAGGGATGCACGCTAGAGCTTGCACAGCGCAACTCACAGGTGTCGATCCCGTTTGCAGTATCCAGTCTTGGCTATGGATTTTTGTGGAACCATCCGGGCGTTGGCATCGCCACCTTCGGCAAGAATTATACCGAGTGGAAGGCAGAGGCAACCAAGGAGATGGACTACTGGATCACGGTGGCAGACCAGCCGGCGGAGCTTGTGCAAAATTACACGGAGGTTGTAGGGCGCGCACCGATGCTGCCGGACGGACTGCTCGGACTCTGGCAGTGCAAGCTCAGATACCGCACGCAGGAGGAAGTGCTTGGCGTCGCAAGAGAGTACAAGCGGCTTGGAATCAAACTGGATGTCATCATCATCGACTTTTTCCACTGGACGAGACAGGGCGACTGGCATTTTGACCCGGTGTACTGGCCGGACCCGAAGGCGATGTGCGACGAGCTTCACGCGATGGGAACGAAGGTCGTGGTATCTGTCTGGCCGAACGTGGACAGAAAGAGCGAACATTTCCAGGAGTTGCTTGACCTTGGACTTTTGATCAGCACGGAGCACGGCAGTATGCAGACGTATGATTATCAGGGAGACTGCATCTCCATCGACGTGACGAATCCAAAGGCGCAGGAATACCTGTGGAAAACGTGCAAAAAGAACTACGCAGATCTCGGAATCGATATGTTCTGGCTGGATAATTCCGAACCGGATTTTGGAGTGTATGATTATAGCAACTACCGCTACTACCTTGGTACCGGGCTTGAGGTCAGCAACCTGTATCCGAAGATGCTGGCAAAGACCTTCTATGACGGGGTGAAAGCAGACGGAAAGGAAAAAGACATCTGCCATCTGATCCGTTGTGGATGGGCGGGCAGCCAGAAATATGGCACGCTGCTCTGGTCAGGCGATATCAACAGCACCTTTGAATCCCTGCGCGATCAGGTAGCGGCAGGACTTAACATGGGACTTGCAGGAATCCCATGGTGGAATACGGATATCGGAGGATTTATGACCGATGATGTCGATGACCCGGTATTCCATGAACTGTTGATCCGTTGGTTTGAGTATGCGGTATTTACGCCGATCCTGCGTATGCACGGAGACCGCGGACCGCACAACATTGAGCCGTTGTCAGACCTTGAGTGGGGCGGCGGATATCTGTTTACTGGGCATTCCAACGAGCTGTGGAGCTACGGCGAGGAGGTCTTTGCAATCCTCAAAAAGAATCTGGAGCGCAGATGGGAGTTAAAGCCGTATCTGGAAGCATTGATGCGCGAGGCTTCCGAGACGGGAGCACCGCTTTTGAGAACCATGTTCTATGAGTTCCCACAGGAGACGGAGTGCTGGAATCTGGAAGATCAGTACATGTTTGGAGCAAAATATCTGGTTGCACCGATCCTCGAAGCAGGGCAGCGGGAGCGCCGGGTATATCTGCCACAGGGCAGATGGATCGACACGCACAACCGGGAGCAGGAGCTTACCGGAGACCAGTGGATCACCGCAGAAGCACCGCTTGAATACATTCCGGTATTCGAGCGTGTGATGTAACAATATTATATAGAAGAAAAGTCCTCCGTACCGACAAGATATGGAGGATTTTTTTCCATGAGAGAAACCGCGGCAGCAACCCTTGCGGCGTATGACCAGAACTCCGGTTTCTACCTTGTAGCCGCAAATGGTGATATCTGGAAGGGCGGTTACAATATTTCAAAATTAGAGAAAATGCTTGATGCGATTAAGGAAAAATCCGGCATGGATGTCACCTTTTTCTATGGGACACAGCGTGTCATGTCCTCACTTGTCGATGCAAACGGGAACCGTATACTCGGAGGCCCTGCGGGAGCGCGCATCGAGCAGGATGTGCTTAAGAACGGACAGGAGTATTTCAGCAAAAATGTCTCCGTGGATGGTGAGATGTACTTCGGTTATTACGTTCCGGTATTCCAGGGCGGGGATGGCACAACGCCGATCGGAATGGTCTTTGCCGGAGTGGACAAGAACCAGACCTTCAGCGATATGGATCATGTAATGCAGTCTGTGGATACGATCACATCCGGAGCTGCAAGCCAGGCGGAAAATATCAAAAACGCATCAGATAATATTTCAAAGTGGGTGATCTGATTACCGAGATGGGCAGCGAGGCTGCGGCACTCAACAGCAGCGCAGACCACATGCTCATATCAAGCGACAAGACCAGTGCAACGATCGTGGAATTAAAGACAATCAATGAGAAAGTCGGAAAAGCCGTCAATATGATCGCAGAGCTGACAGAACAGACAAATGAATCCGCACAGACGATCCGAAAAGCGGCGAACCTTCGTGGAACAGCGGACATACTGGAGAAAAATATCCGCAACTTCGAGATCTGATCCGCAGAGGAGCATAGACTTGTTCTTTTATCTGGTATTATCAAAACAAAACAAATTGGTTATATGAATGAAACCAGATGAGTATTAAGATACGACTAACTGATCAGGAACACATACAATAAGGTTAGGGGAACAAGAATATGGAGAACACAAAACAGGAAACAACAGCTATTTCAGGCACACAGATCAAATCAATGACGATTGCGGCAATGTGCATCGCACTTACTTACATCGCAACCGCATTTATCAATGTAAGACTTCCGATTCAGGCAAATGGTGGTCTGATCCATCTTGGCAACACCGCACTTTTCATTGCAGCAGTATTGTTTGGCAAAAAGACCGGAGCGATCGCAGGTGGAGTCGGTATGGCACTGTTTGACCTGACCAGTGGCTGGACTGCATGGGCACCATTTACATTCGTGATCGTAGGTCTGATGGGATTTGTCGTAGGTCTCATCACCGAGAAGCACAAAAAGGTCGGCTGGATCGTACTTGCCATGGCAGCTGCTCTTGTGATCAAGGTAGCAGGCTACTATGTCGCTGAGGTTATCCTCTATGGCAACTGGCTGGCTCCTGTTACATCTATTCCGGGTAACATCATTCAGGTTGTTGTCGGAGGTGTGATCGCACTTCCTTTGATCTTAGCATTAAAGAAGATCCTTAGATATCAATAAGAATCGGATCGTTAAAGAGGGTGGACTTATGAAATACAAGCTGATGACACCGGGACCGACACAGGTTCGGGAAAACGTTCGCATGGCAAGAAGCCTAGAATGCACAAATCCGGATCTGGACGAGGAATTTATTGAATTTTACAAGGAGACCTGCAAGCAGATCAGCCGCTTGCTGCACACGACCAACGAGGCATACATCCTAGACGGTGAGGGAATCCTCGGACTTGAGGCGGCATGTGCTTCCCTGACAGAGCCGGGAGACTCGGTGCTTGTTATGGACAACGGAATTTACGGCAAAGGCTTTGCTGACTTTGTGACCATGTACGGCGGCAAGGTAACCTACTATGAGGCACCGTATGACGAGGCATTCTGCGTAGATGATCTAAGGGAATACCTTAAAGTAAACCATGACTTTAAATATGCGACACTCGTACACTGCGATACGCCGAGCGGCATGTTAAATCCGGTTGAGGAGCTTAGCAGCCTGCTCCATGAGTACGGCATCATGACCGTGGTGGATTCGGTGTCCGCGATGTTTGGAGAACCGCTTAATGTGGACAAGGGACAGATCGATATCGTCTGCGGCGGATCGCAAAAGGCATTATCCGCACCTCCGGGACTGACATTCGTTACGGTAAGCCAGAAGGCAATGGAGGCGATGGAGAACCGTAAAACGCCGATCGCTTCCTTCTATGCCAACATACTTGTATTCAAGGATTATTACGAGCAGAAGTGGTTTCCGTACACAATGCCGATCAGTGACATCTATGGACTTAAGCAGGCACTTGACAACGTGGAGGCAGACAAGGAGATATACGAGCGCCACGCGAGACTTGCAAAGCTTGTCCGCGACACTGTGACGGGATACGGACTTAAGCTGTACGGTAAGAACGGCTATTCCAACACCGTGACGGTATTTTGTGTGCCGGAAGGATTTACCGCTGACGAGATCCTTCATGCATTCCGCGAGAAGTACCATATTATGATCGCAGGCAGCTTTGATGTATTTGCAGGCAAGCTCCTCCGTATCGGGCACATGGGCGAAAATGCGAATGAAGCGGACGTAAAGGCAACACTTTCCGCATTAAAAGAGATCTTGGACTCACATAAGAATTAAAAAGTTCTGCGCATACTGGGAGAATAAGCCCGGCATGCCGCAGCACTGCAAGCACCGGGACGGTTGTTCCGGTGCTTTTTGGCTTTATAGCAAAAATTTCCCCGGTAAAGCAAAATGCTCCACAGGGATGCGACCGGTGTGGAGTTGACTTTAAATAATGAAAACCGTAATATAAATCTAAGATGGCACTGCATGAAACATAAAATACGCTTGGAGAAAAGCGCGGCAGTGTCCGGAAGGATAATGAATGAAAAGAAAATTGATGACGACAACCCGTGTGATCATGCTCGGCTTCTTTTTGGGAGCGATGCTTGGTTCACTGCTTTTATATCTGCCGGTCAGTCTGCGGCAGGGCGTGCATATAAAGTATATCGACGCTCTGTTTGTGTCGATGTCCGGAATGTGCGTGACCGGGTTATCCACGGTTAATATCGGAGCAACGTTCTCATGGTTCGGACAGGTCGTTCTTTTGATCCTGATCCAGATGGGCGGACTTGGAATCGTGACATTCACGACGCTTGTGTTTGTCACTTTTCAGAAGAGGATCACACTTGCAGACCGTATGCTGATGCAGAGTGCCTACAATCTGGATACGCTGTCGGGGCTGGTAGGCATGACGCTTCGCATTGTGCGTGCCACCATTTCGATTGAGCTGATCGGGGCGCTTTTGTATGCGGTCGCGTTTGTCCCGCAATATGGAGCTGCGGGGATCTGGTATGCGTTGTTCCATGCGGTTTCCGCGTTCTGCAACGCCGGAATTGACCTGCTTGGAGGAAACAGCCTTTGCGCGTACCGGGACAATATCTGGATAAACCTTACGACAATGTTTCTTATTGTGGCGGGCGGACTTGGATTTCCGGTATATTGGGAGCTGGCGAGACGTTTTCACATACGCCGCAAGAAGAAAACCGGCGAGAGCAGGATGAGCTTTCACGCGCGCCTTGTGATCGTGGTAACGGTGATCTTACTTGTCGTGGGTACTTTGTTTACGCTGATCTTGGAATATGATAATCCACAGACGCTGGGTGATCTGTCATTTCCGCAAAAGCTGCTGGCATCCATGTTCCAGTCCGTCACACTCCGTACGGCAGGCTTCGCGACGATCGACCAGAGCGGATTTACCAGCGCAAGCTGTATGCTGTATCTGCTTCTGATGTTCATCGGAGGATCACCGGCGGGAACTGCGGGCGGTGTCAAGACCGTGACGGTCACGCTGCTGCTGGCATCTGTTCTTGCTAACATCCGCGGGGAGAAGGAAGTGTCTATCATGCACAGAAAGATAACGGACACCATTATCCGGCGCTGTGTGGCGATCATTATTTTCAGCCTGACGGTGCTGTTCGTCCTGACCGGCTTACTGCTGGCGATAGAGCCATACGATTTTCTGGATACACTGTATGAGATGACATCGGCGATCGCTACGGTCGGGTTATCGCGTGGAATGACAGCGACACTTGGAACCGCGGGCAAGCTGATCGTCGCGCTTGCAATGTACTTAGGAAGGATCGGACCGATCACGCTGGCGCTCGCATTCAATTCCAACAAGGGCAGCAGTGCGTTATCGTATCCGGAAGGCAAAGTGCTCATTGGATAAAAAGAGGAAGGACATCGATTCATTATGAAAATGGAGAAAAAGCAATATATCGTAATCGGGCTTGGAAGATTCGGAAGAAGTGTTGCGCGCAATCTGGAGGCGAACGGCTGCATGGTACTGGCAGTTGACAAGGAAGAGAAAAATGTAAATCTGGTGGCTGAGTTTGTGACTCGTGCAGTCTGTCTTGACATAACCGATGAGGATGCGGTACAGGAGCTCGGATTGGGGAACTTTGACGGCGCGATTGTGGCGATCGGGCAGAGTCTTGATGCCGCGGTGCTTGGCGTTATGTGGGCGAAAGAGCAGGGCGTGCCAAATGTGATCGCAAAAGCGTATGACGATACGCAGGGCAAAATCCTCACAAAAGTTGGTGCGGATGAGATCGTATATCCGGAGCGTGAGATGGGAGATCATCTTGCAAAGGCACTTGCCTTTGGCAACTTTCTGGATGCGGTGGAGCTTACCGCAGATTATTCCATCGCGGAAGTCACCGTGCTGCCGGAGTGGGATGGCAGGAATTTAAGAGAACTGCGTCTCCGGGACAAGTACCACATCAATGTAATTGCGGTAAAACGCAACCACGACCTTGAGATCAATCCTTCCGCAGAGGAGATCATTCGCGATGGCGACGCCTTGGTGCTCCTCGGAAAGAATGAAGTCCTCAAAAAGCTTTCGGAGAACCGATAGTAAAGGTAGAAATAATTACAAGGGAGAAAAAGGATGCAGACCATAGCATTTGTTCTGCTTGGATATTTATCCGGCAGTGTACTGTATGCAAGGATCTTTTCCCGGCTGTTCGGGAAAGAAGAGATGATCGAAAAGAGCAAAGACAAAAATCCGGGAACGGCGAATGCGTTCGTGTACGGCGGCTTCTGGTGCGGCGTACT
Organism: Lachnospiraceae bacterium; assembly: GCA_963612015.1. Classification (GTDB taxonomy): domain Bacteria; phylum Bacillota; class Clostridia; order Lachnospirales; family Lachnospiraceae; genus Roseburia. The sequence continues at coordinate 42,958 of CAVDTR010000012.1, forward strand.
CACGCTGATCTGCGATATCGGCAAGGGATTTCTTCCGGTCTGGCTCTATCTGCGGCTTCAACAGGGGATGCAGCCGGAACTGTTAGACATTGCGTTTGTCCTTGCAGCGCCGGTGGTCGGTCATGTGTTCCCGATATTCTATAAGGGCAGAGGCGGAAAAGGAATCGCAGTCACATTCGGCTCTATGCTGGGGCTGTTTCCGCTGTGGCAGCCGGCAGTGATACTGGCGGCGTACTTTATCTTCTTCTCGATGGTGCTGCGCATCAGCCCGCACTATTATCGGACGCTGGCGGCATATTTCTGCTCGCTGTACACGATCCTGACACGGCTTGGGATCATGCCGGTGAGCGTGGGATTTGTCATCATAACGGCAGCAGTATGTATCCGCATGTTTGCGAGTGTGGAAGAAAAAGGAAAGCTGAAGGTGAAATTACTATGGATGCATTGATACTCTCCTGTGGGACAGGGGGCGGACACGATTCGGCGGGAAAAGCGATTTTGGAGGAGATGTTAAGGCGGGGACATCAGGCAACGATGTTTAACCCATATATCTTAAAAAGCACAAAGCTTTCCTCCGGGATCGATCACACCTACATATCCACGGTACAGCGCGTGCCGGATCTGTTTGGTGCGATCTATAAGATCGGCGATCTCTACCGGCAGCTGCCGTTCCGCTCTCCGGTCTACTTTTCCAACCGGGCGATGAATCCGGTCATGGAGGAATATTTAAGCGAACATCCGGCAGACATTGTGATCATGCCGCATCTTTTTCCGGCGGAGATCATGACCAATATGAAGAAGCACGGGCTGCCGGTGCCAAAAACGATGTTTGTTGCAACAGACTATGTGTGCATACCGTTTACCGAGGAGACGGAATGCGATGCCTATGTGATCCCGGCGGCGGATCTTGCGGAGAGCTTTACCGCAAAAGGACTGCCGGAGGAGAAGCTTCATCCACTTGGAATCCCGGTAAGCCATGCCTTTGTGTCCGAAGCACCGAAGGAGGCTGCCCGGGCGCAGCTCGGACTTGAAACGGATAAAAAGTATGTCCTCATCGCAGGCGGAAGCATGGGCGGCGGCAAGATCGAAAAGACGATCGAGGTGCTGTCGGAGTATTTCAAAGATCGGGCAGATATAGAGCTTATCATCGTATGCGGGAACAATCAGGAATTATACCAGAAGCTTGCGAAGCAGGAACCGGCGGGAGTTCATGTGATGGGCTACACGAACCGTATGGCGGATTACATGCGCGCGAGCAACCTGTTTGTCACGAAGCCGGGCGGGCTTTCGTCCACGGAGGCAGCAGTGTGTAACATCCCGATCCTGCACACCGCAACGATTCCGGGATGTGAGAGCTACAACGCGGATTATTTTGGCTCCCACGGAATGAGCTTAAGCGGGGAGCTGACGGAGGATATGCTCGCACAGATTGATCGTGTGCTTAACGATGCGACAACCTCGCAGGAAATGATACAATGCCAGAGAAAATGGATTAATCCAAATGCGGCAGCAGATATCTGCAATCTCGCAGAGCAGCTTGCCGGTTAGAAGGGAGCAAAAGGTGATATGAAGCTAGGAATTGCACCGACACTCAGAAATTACGATAAGAAAAATCTGCCGAAGGATATTCTTGCGGGACTTATCATCATGGCAGTTTCAATTCCAATCTCGATGGGATATGCGCAGATCGCAGGGCTTCCGGCGGTATATGGTCTGTACGGATCGGTATTTCCGATTCTAGTATTTGCACTGTGCTCCACCTCGCCACAGTTTATTTTCGGGGTGGACGCGGCTCCGGCGGCATTGATCGGTTCTGCGCTTGTCACGCTAAAGGTCGAGCCGGGTTCCGAGGCTGCAATGGCGGTTGTACCGGTACTGACATTTTTTGTGGCAGTGTGGCTTCTGGCGTTTTATTTTATGCGGGCGGGCAAGCTTGTGAACTTTATTTCCGCGCCGGTGATGGGCGGTTTTATCACGGGAATCTGCACAACGATCATTCTGATGCAGGTACCAAAGCTCATGGGCGGAACTGCCGGAACGGGCGAGCTCTTTGAGCTGGCAGAGCATATCGCAGAAGCGGCAAAGCATATCAATGTGCCATCAGTGATCCTTGGCGTGATCGCGCTGGTGATCCTTTTGGTGTCCAAGAAGCTCATCCCGAAATTCCCGATGGCGGTGGCGCTTATGGCGCTCGGTGCGGTACTGACCGTTGTTCTTCCGTTTGAAGAGTGGGGCATACAGACGCTCTCCGCAGTCGAGCCGGGTATGCCGAAGTGGAGTATTCCGGCGTTTGGGACGATGCCGATGAAAGACGTTGTGACGATCAGCCTGTCCGTGGCGGTCGTTATCATGGCGGAGACACTTCTTGCGGAAAACAGCTTTGCACAGAAAAACGGCTATCGGATCGATGACAACCGGGAGATCCTTGCATTTTCGCTTGGCAATATGGCTGCGGCATTTACCGGCTGCTGTCCGATGAATGGTTCTGTGTCAAGAACCGCTATGGGAGAGCAGTACCAGGGAAAGACGCAGCTTACCGGACTTGTGGCGGGAGCATCCATGATCGTCCTGCTTTTATGTGGAACCGGGTTTATTGGGTATCTGCCGATCCCGGTGCTGACGGCGATCGTGATCTCGGCGCTCTGGGGCGCGACCGAGTTTGAGCTTGCGGCGCGTCTGTGGAAGGTCAGCAGGACAGAATGTATGATCTTTTTCGGGGCATTTTTCGGTGTGCTGATGCTTGGCACGATCAACGGGGTACTGATCGGGATCATTCTTTCCTTTACAGAGATGATTATCCGCACAGCAAAGCCCGCAAGGTGTTTTCTCGGAATACAGCCGGGACACAGCCATTTCCGCGACCTGAAGGAGGGTGACCGGGTGTGCGCACTATCCGGAGTTGTGATCTACCGGTTCAGCAGCAATCTGTTTTTTGCCAATGTGCAGGTGCTGCGAAGGGACATCGAGGATGCAATTAAGGAGGATACCAAGGCGGTCATTCTGGATGCGAGCGGTATTGGAAGCCTTGACATCACAGCGGCAGACAGTCTTGAGATCTTATATAAATCCCTGAAACAAAAGGGAATCCGTTTCTATATGACAGAGCATATCGCAGAGCTCAATGAGCAGCTCCGTAAGTTCGGACTGGGCTACATGATCGAGGAGGGAAGCGTGCGCCGCACCACGCATATCGCGCTGAAGGATATGGGAATCAACCGACCGTATCCGTTGGAGGGCGGTATCGACAACGAGCAGCGCAGCGCGTCCAGAAAGCGTGCAGACAACCGCGTGCAGGAATTTGTCTGGGCATTCGGTCAGGAAGCCGAGGAGCAGATGGAGAAGCAGATCGCGCTCCAGATCGAGCAGCTTAAAAAGACCGGAGACGTGGACAATCTGATCCACGGCAGATGGTCTCACATGGAGGAGCTGGACGAGGACGAGTGGTTAGAGCATCTGGAGGAGCACTTGAAGGAGATCGTAAACATTTCCGGAAAAGACGAGAAGAGTCTGGCAACACGCATCGAGGAGCACCGCCGCGAAGTGCATGAGCGCATCGCGAAGGAGCACCCGGAGCTTGCGGAGAAATTCCTAGAGCGCAGACACCTGCTGGATGAACATTTAAAGGAGAAGCGCCCGGAGGTATACGCGCTTGTGGAGAAGCTGCGTGAGAAAGAGTAATTGGAGCTAGGAAAGGATATTGGGGGAATTAGAAGAATATGTTAAAGGTATTTTTGGTTGAGGACGAGTTTGTTGTCCGGGAGGGTATCAAAAAGAACATCGACTGGGCGGCACATGGTTACGAGTTCTGCGGGGAGGCAAGTGACGGAGAGCTTGCGCTTCCAATGATCCAGAAGCTGCAGCCGGATATTGTGCTCACAGACATCAAGATGCCGTTTATGGATGGTATTGAGCTGAGCCGGCTGATCAAAAAGGAATTTCCGTGGATGGAGATCATCATTCTGACCGGTTATGAGGAATTTGCGTATGCTAAGGAGGCAATCAAGATCGGGGTGGCGCAGTACCTGTCAAAGCCAATCAGTGGGGATGAACTGATCCGGGAGGTCGATGCGCTGTCGGGAAGGATTGCCGCTTCAAAGCGGGAGCGGGAGATCAGCGAGCGCTATAAGAGGGAGATGGAGGAAAATCTGCAGCAGGAGAAAAAAGATTTCTTCCGGCATCTCGTATCGGGACAGAAATCCGTTCCGGAGCTTTTAGAGATGGCAAAGCTTTTGGAGATGGACATTTCTGCCCTATATTATAATGTGCTGCTGATCAAGCTGCAGTCGACCTCCCACACACAGGAGGAATACTCCAAGAGCGTCGTTGCGGTGGAGCAGAAGCTTGCCGAGCTGGAAAGCGGCATGGGCTTGACGGCATTCGACCGCAATCTTGAGGGGCGCGCCGTACTGCTTAAGGCGGATTCCGAGGAGGAGCTAAAACAACAGCAGAAGGAATATATCGAACGGTTCTTAGAGATCGTGCAGGCGAACGACCACATCCGCTATTATGTGGGAATCGGGGAACCGGTAAACCGGCTGCGCGGGATCTCGGCTTCGTTTGAGCAGGCAAGCCATGCCTTTGCGCACCGCTTCTTTGAGGAGGGAAGCCGCGTGGTAGATTCTGCCAACATCGGAAACGAGGCTTATGAGCAGGGGGAAGCATTCAATATCGGAAGTGTTGATCCCGGATCGATCGACCGCAACAAGGTTCGGGAATTTTTAAAGACAGGTGATAAAGAAGAAGTAATCTATTTCGTGGAGGAATTTTTCGGCAATCTTGGCTCAAATGCTGTCCAGTCCAACGTGTTCCGGCAGTATGTTGTGATGGATTGCTATTTCTGCGTGTCAGAGTTCGTGGAGGAGCTGCAGTTTTCCAGAGAGGCGCTTCCTACATTGGACTTAAACTCCGGCTTCATGCGGAGCGTTGCGCAGACGAGGCAGTACATAGAGCAGTTGTTACAGGCGGCGATCGAGCTTCGCAACCGTGTGGCAAAGAACCGGTATGGGGATGTGGTCGATGATGCGGTCCGCTACATCGAGGACAATTATGCGGACAGCGAGCTGTCGTTAAATATGCTTGCATCACATGTGCGTTTTTCACCGAACCATCTGAGCACGATCTTCAGTCAGCAGACGGGACAGACATTTATCCATTTTCTGACGGAATACCGTATGAACAAGGCGAAGGAGATGCTGCGCTGCACCAGTAAAAAGAGCAGCGAGATCGCCTATGATGTGGGCTACAAAGATCCACACTATTTTTCCTACTTGTTTAAAAAGACGCAGGGGATGACACCGACACAGTACCGGGGCGGAAAGTCCCAGGAGGGAGACGACGCGGAGTAGATGTTGGAAAAGCTAAAGAAGATCTATCAAAAATCAACGTTGGCGTCAAAGATCCGGATCTCGTATCTGATCGTCGTTATTCCGATGCTGGTGCTTCTGATCGTGTGTGTATACAATCTGTGGAGCAGCAACCGCAAGTATGAAAATATGCTCAACTCTGCGGTTACCGCAAGTGATTTCAGTCTTGACTTCAAGAAGGACTTTGACTATGAGACGTATCTTTTGATCGTTGGGAACAAGACGATCGAGGAATCGGGGCTGAATGATCTGCTGACAAACGCCAACCAGATCGTTGGCAAGCTGGAGAAGCTTACCGATTCGAGGGAGAACAATGAGCGCCTTGCCAGCGCAAGAAAATATCTTGCCAATCTGGAAATCTATAAAGGGCGTATCGAAGAGAATATCATTGAGGGCAATAACTACGAGAAAAACCTTGAGATCTGGGAGAACGACGTCCAGATTGTCACAAGCCTTCTGCGGGAGACGGTTATCCAGTATATCTATTATGAGATCCGGGACATCCAGCAGACCAGAGACGAATATCAGCAGTTCGACATGATCCTGATCCGGTCACTTATCGTGGCGGCGATCTTTATCACGCTTGTCGTTCTGCTTTTATCTTATTTTATCCCGCAGAGTATCACGCGACCGATCCGGCAGCTAAGCGAGGCAACCGATCAGGTGGCAAAGGGAGATTTGTCTGTGCGGACAACGGTAAATGCGGGCAGCGACGTGATGCTTTTGAGTGAATCGCTCAACACCATGATCGACAAGATCAATCAGCTTCTCGAACAGGTCAAGCAGGAACAGATCCACCTGCGGGATGCCGAGCTGGAGCTTTTGCAGGCACAGATCAACCCACATTTCCTGTACAACACACTCGACACGATCGTGTGGCTGGCAGAGGCGGGAGACCAGAAAAAGGTTGTCAGCATGGTCGGAAGCCTCTCGAAGTTTTTCCGCACCTCGCTCAATCAGGGCAAGGATATTATTTCCATCGAGGAGGAGCTGCAGCATGTACGCAGTTATCTTGAGATCCAGCAGATCCGCTATCAGGACATCTTAGAGTATGAGATCGATGTGCCGCAGGAGCTTGGTATGTACCGGATTCCGAAGATCACGATCCAGCCGCTTGTAGAGAATGCGCTGTATCACGGTATCAAGAATAAGCGCGGACTTGGCAAGATCAGCATAACCGGGGAAAAGGCTAAGGACTGCTTCTATCTGTATGTGACGGACAACGGCATCGGCATGGGAGAAAAGCGGTTGCAGCAGATCAAGGACCGCATCGGACAGAACGCGCCGGATGAAAACGAGATCTATGGGCTGTACAATGTAAACGAGCGCATACGTCTCAAATTCGGACAGGAATATGGTATTTCCATCAAGAGTGTCCACATGGAGGGTACACAGGTGAGCATCCGGCTGCCCTATGCGATCGAGGAAAATACAGTATAGGAAAAAATTAAACCTCCGCAGGAAAAAAACAAACTTCCCACAAAAACAAAATAGAAAATTGAACCATTCGGAGAACGATCTGCATAGATTTCCGACCGGGGATGCGATACGATAATGCCATCAAAGAAATAGTTCTTTGAACGTATAATGTATTTCATTTCAGGGAGGACGTTTTTATGAAGAAGAAAATTTTTGCAGCTCTTATGGCATCGACAATGGTACTTGGAATGACTGCCTGTGGCAGCGCGCCGGCATCAGGGGATGGGGGATCCTCTTCCGGCGATCTGATCAAGGTTGGTATCATCAACAACGATCCGAACGAGTCCGGTTACCGTACCGCAAATGACAAGGACTTGCAGGCTACATTCACAGAAGAGAATGGATACGATGCATCCTTTGCATACAGCCTTAAGAACGATGAGCAGATTGCAGCAGCACAGAAGTTCATTCAGGACGGCGTAGATTACTTACTTCTTTCCGCAGCAGATACCGCAGGATGGGATTCCGTACTTCAGGATGCGAAGGACGCAGGAATCCGCGTTATCTTATTTGACCGTACCATCGATGCAAGCGAGGATCTCTACGAGGCATCCATCGTTTCCGATATGGCGAAGGAAGGACAGACAGCAGTTGACTGGTTAAGCTCACAGGGACTTAGCGAGTACAACATCATTCATATTCAGGGTGTTATGGGATCTGCAGCACAGCAGGGACGTTCCGGAGCACTCGATGCAGCAGTTGAGTCAAATGACAACTGGACACTTGTTACACAGCAGACCGCTGAGTGGAATGCAGAGAAGGCACAGCAGATCGTACAGTCCGTTATTGATTCCGGTACATCCTTCAATGTAATCTACGCAGAGAACGACGATATGGCAAAGGGCGCTGTTGCAGCACTTGACGCAGCAGGCATCTCACACGGTGTCGGCAAAGATGTCATCATCATGGGCTTTGACTGCAACAAGTGGGCACTTCAGGAATTAAAGGATCAGAACTGGAACTACGATGGACAGTGCAACCCATTCCAGTCCTCTTACATCAACGACATCATCAAGAAGCTTGAAGCTGGTGAGACACTTTCTGAAAAGACGATCATCATGGATGAGAAGGGCTTTGATGCTACAACAATCACAGATGATGATGTTGCAAATTACGGTATCTAATCCATAGCAGGATAAACTTAGAACAAACATAGCAAGCGCGGAGTGGCGTCTGTAATCAACGCTTTGCCGCGCTCGCTTTTTAAGCAGAATTTGGAGGTGACTACCCAGTGAGAGAACATGCTGTATTAGAAATGCGCGGAATTGAAAAGACCTTTCCGGGTGTCCGGGCGCTGCAGGGCGTAGATTTTACGCTTTGTGAAGGCGAGATCCATGCACTGATGGGCGAAAACGGTGCAGGAAAATCAACATTGATCAAAGTATTGACGGGTGTGTACGCAAAGGATGGCGGACATATCTACTTAAAGGGGCATGAGAAGGAGGTGGCGATCCACTCTCCGCAGGATGCACAGAGACTTGGCATCAGCACCGTGTATCAGGAAATCACGCTCTGCCCGAACCTATCGGTAGCCGAGAATATGTTTATCGGACGTACCAGGGGCGCATTCCAGAATTGGGGTGAGATGAATAAAAAGACAGATGAGATCTTACAATCTCTTGACATCCCGGCAAAGGCAACCCAGCAGCTTTCCAGCTGCTCCATCGCGGTGCAGCAGATGATCGCGATCGCGCGTGCGGTAGACATGGAGTGCAAGGTGCTGATCTTAGATGAGCCGACCTCATCCTTGGACGAGAAGGAAGTTGAGAAGCTGTTTAAGCTGATGCGTGACCTGAAGGCAAAGGGCGTTGGCATTATCTTTGTCACACACTTTCTGGATCAGGTATATGAGGTGTGCGACAAGATCACGGTACTCCGCGACGGACAGTTGGTTGGAGAGTACGCGATCAAGGATCTTCCGAGAGTACAGCTGGTATCCAAGATGCTTGGAAAAGAGCTGGATGACCTGTCGGATATCCAGGGCGAGCAGAAGCCATTTGACAGAGGAAACAACATGACACCGGTATTTGAGGTGGAGGGATTATATAGCGATGCAGGCATAAAGCCGTTTGACTTCTACATTGATAAGGGCGAGGTCAATGGATTTACAGGACTGCTCGGATCAGGACGAAGCGAATGCGTCCGGGCGATCTTTGGTGCTGACCGCGTTCTGGGAGGTACGGTAAAGAAGAATGGAAAAGTTGTCAAGATCAAGAAGCCGATTGATGCGATGAAGCTAGGCATCGGCTATCTCCCGGAGGATCGAAAGGTCGACGGAATCATCGGGGATCTTTCCGTAAGGGAGAATATCGTTCTGGCACTTCAGGTGCTAAAGGGATTTTTCCACCCGTTCTCGAAGGCGCAGCAGTATAAATTTGCAGACGAATACATAAAGCTGCTTGACATCAAGACGGCATCGGCAGACACACCGATCAAGTCCTTGTCTGGCGGCAACCAGCAGAAGGTTATTTTGGCGCGCTGGCTGCTTACACACCCGGATTATCTGATATTAGACGAGCCGACAAGAGGCATTGATGTCGGAACTAAGGTAGATATCCAGAAGCTCGTACTTAAGCTTGCATCTGAGGGAATGAGTGTCACATTCATCTCCTCCGAGACAGACGAGATGCTTCGCACCTGCTCCAGATTGGTCGTTATGAGAGACCGCAAGGTAGTCGGAGAGTTATCCGGCGAGGATCTGACGCAGACGAAGATCATGAGCACGATTGCAGGAGGTGATCAGTAATGGCGACAAAAGCAAAAGGCAAATTCGCAATTTCAAATATTTTCAGACAGCAGATTTTTATTCCACTTGCTGCACTTGTCATTCTGGCAGTTTTTAACCTGATCGCAGATCCGAGCTTTTTTAAGATCACCCTCGGAACGAACAACGCGGGGTATCCGATCCTCTCCGGATCTTTGATCACGATCCTCGATTACGGCTCAGAGCTTGCAATCCTTGCAATCGGCATGACGATCGTAACGGCGGCGACCGGAGGACAGGATATCAGTGTGGGTGCAGCGATTGCGATCGCAGGAAGCGTTGTGCTGCGTGTACTTTGTGGAAATGGTTCTTCCGATGAACTGCAGGCACCGATCATCGTAGCATTTTTGGTAAGTGTTGTTGTTGCCATGCTGTTCGGCGCATTCAACGGTATACTCGTTGCATATTTTAAGATCCAGCCGATGGTCGCAACGTTGATCCTCTACACCGCAGGACGTTCCATCGCTGCATGGATCAACAACAACGAGCTCCCGATCGTAAACGATCCGACCTTTAAATATTTCGGAGGACTGATTCCGGGAATCCCGATCCCGACACCGTTTTTCATTGCAGCGATCTGCGTGATCGTTATATTTCTGGTGCTTCGCTTTACGACACTCGGATTATTTACACAGGCGGTTGGTATCAATGAAAGCTCCTCAAAGCTTAACGGATTGAATCCGACACTTGTGAAGTTTTTATCTTTCGTGATCTTAGGTGTATGTGTTGCGGTTGCAGCGCTGATCAAGGTCAGCCGACTTTCAACCATCAATTACTCGGTTATTGCAAAGGATATTGAGATGGATGCCATTCTTGCGGTTGCGCTTGGCGGAAACGCACTCGGCGGCGGAAGATTTAACATGGCAGCTTCCATCCTCGGTGCGTATGTCATCCAGTTTTTGACGACAACGCTTTACAAGTTCCAGGTACAGTCAGATGCACTTCCGGCATACAAGGCGGTCGTTGTTATCATCCTTGTTGTACTCAGTGCTCCAAAGACCAGGGAATATCTTAACGCACTTGGCAAAAAAATATCGGGTATGTTTCATAAAGAGGAGGTGCAGGCATGAAAGGATTAAAGAATAAATTCAAAAATATGTCTGATACCAGTCTGCTGCTTACCATCACGATCGTGGTTTTCTTCGTCATGTACATCGGTGCCATGATCTTTCTGGGACAGGGATTTTTAAAACCGCAGACCTTTTTTAACATCTTAAACGCAAATGCAGCACTCATCATCCTTTCCTGTGGTATGAGTCTTGTCATGATCACCGGAGGAATCGATATCTCCGTCGGTGGTGTTACGGCTTTGGTCAGCATGTGCTGTGCCGTATATCTGGATCAGCACAGCGGCAATGTGCCGATGTCCATTCTGATCGCGCTTGGCATCGGGCTGTGCTTCGGACTGATACAGGGATTTCTGGTTGCGTACTTAGAGATCCAGCCATTTATCGTTTCCCTTGCAGGAATGTTCTTTGCAAGAGGCATGACAACGATCGTAAATACCAAGCCGTTCAACGTGGAAAATGAGGCGTTTGTAGCACTTAAGAATACGCGCATCACGATTCCGGGCATGGGTTCTTACAACAAGCTCGGCGACTATGTGAATGCCTACGTTGAAGTCGGTGTTGTCATTGCACTTTTAGTTGTGATCATCTTCTTCTGTCTTTTGAAATGGACGAAGCTCGGACGCTCCTTTTACGCAGTCGGAGGCAATCAGCAAAGCGCATTGATGCTCGGCATCGATGTCAAAAAGACAAAGTTTATCGCGTATGTACTTTGCAGCTTACTTGCCGGCATCGGCGGCTATGTTTACTTTATGCACGTTGGCTCCGGCTCCGCATCCCATGCCAGCGGTGCAGAAATGAATGCTATTGCATCTTCCATCATTGGTGGTACAATGTTGACAGGCGGTGTAGGCAACATCATCGGAACATTCTTCGGTGTACTTTCTTTAAGTACCATCCAGAATATCGTTTCGTCCGCAGGCTTCGATCAGGCATGGTGGACCGGAATCACGGTTGCAGCAATGCTTTGCATCTTCCTTGTGGTACAGAGTGTTGTCCTTGCGCGTAAAAAAATAAGCAAATAGGCAACTGTTCAGATACTGGACAAATCGTACATAACTGGGACGGCAGAATTTATGAAGAAATTATACGCAGTAATGACGGGATTTCTTCTGTGTATCATGGTGGCAGGTTGTGGCAACACACCTGCCACTAATGCTACATCGGAGACAGAAACAGAGGACGGAAGGATCACGATCGGGTTCTCCCAGCTGGGAGCGGAATCGGACTGGCGCTCCATGAACACGGAGTCGATGAAAACAACATTCTCGACAACGCGGGGGTACAATCTGATCATTGAGGATGGACAACAGAAGCAGGCAAACCAGATCACGGCGATCCGCAATTTTATCCAGCAGGGCGTGGATTATATTGTGTTGGCTCCGGTGACGGAGACCGGCTGGGAGACGGTGCTTGGTGAGGCGAAGGATGCCGGTATTCCGGTGATCATCGTTGACCGTATGGTTGCGGTGGAGGATGACAGTCTCTTTTCCTGCTGGGTGGGCTCAGACTTCGAGCTGGAGGGGAAAAAGGCTGCCGAATGGCTGCACCAGTACAGCCTCATAAATGAGATCGCCCCGGAGGAGCTTCATATCGTGAATATTCAGGGAACACTTGGTGCCTCTGCACAGCTTGGACGTACCAAGGCGCTTGAGGATGCGGTTGCCGAGTACGGCTGGGATCTTCTGGAGGAGGCTCCGGGAGACTTCACACAGGCAAAGGGTGAGGAGGTCATGGCAGAGCTTCTCGACAAGTACAGCCAGCTCAACGTCGTCTACTGCGAGAATGACAATGAAGCCCTTGGCGCGATCGAAGCGATCGAGGATGCCGGCAGAGTTGTCGGCTCCGACATCGCAAATGGTGAGATTATGGTGCTTTCCTTTGATGGTGTCAACCATTCTGCCGTCCAGTATGCGGTGGAGGGCAAGATTTCCTGCATTACCGAATGCAATCCGCTGCACGGTCCCCGTGTGGAGGCAATCATCGAACTTCTCGAAGCCGGACAGACCCCGGAGAAGTTTGAATACGTCGATGAAGCCATTTACAGTTCCTTCGACCAGATCACGGAACTGACCATTCAAAACCAATCATATCCGGTTACGATCCTCACACCGGATATGCCCGAACTTTAATCACATGTTCCCTGCATAGGCACATACACTGTCTATGTAGGGAATTTTTCTGTTATGCCTTTCTTTTTTCTCCCTCTTTATAGTGCCACATGAACAACCCCGCGCCCGCCCTCTCCTTTTGCAGAGCATTTTCACGGGAAGCGCAGAAACTCTTTCAACCGATATGGCGGTGCTCATACTGTGTCTTATAACGGCTTTGACACTCCCCGCCCGCCTGTTTGTGGTAGACGGACTAGCTCTCAAACTTTTTAGCTTTTCTAAGCAGGCGCTTTTGTGAATCTGATATTAGAGCATGCCCTTCAAAACTCGCTATCTAGGTATTCTATTTGTTCAATCTTTGTGCTCAAACAGATGAAGGGCATGCTCACATTTCCCAAAAGACGCCTGCGTAAGAAAACCACAAAAGTTCTCGGAAGCATAGTCCGTTTACCGCAAACCGTCGGGCAGGAGTGCTCAAACCTTTAGAAGACACGGTTAATAGTGAAACCGCCATACGGTTGTATTAGAGTTTCGCGGTTGTTGTGTATGCTCTGCAAAAGGAGAGGGCGGGCGCGGGGAGGCTGTGGCGGAAAGGTGGGAGAGGAAAGAACGGTAGGTGGAAAGAAAAAAGTATTGACAGTATAGTGATAATGGTGTATATATAACACATAAACAGTTACGCAATATGAGAAAGGGAAAGGACAAAGGAATGAAACTGGAACTGAAGAATATAGAGAAAAGCTTCGGCGAGAAGGAAGTCTTAAAGCAGATCTCGCTGACAGCAGAAGGTGGTAAGGCATTCGGACTTCTGGGACGAAACGGCGCAGGAAAGACCACGACGATCCGAATTTTGATGAATGTATTTCCGGCAAATGCGGGGGAAGTGCTGTTTGACGGTAAGCCGATCGATTATAACAAAGTAAAGCTGGGATACCTGCCGGAGGAGCGAGGCTTGTATCCAAAGAAGAAGATCATCGATCAGTTGACGTATTTCGCGGAACTAAAGGGAATGAGCCACAGCGATGCAGTCGCATCGATCGACTACTGGCTGGATCGGCTTGGAATGATGGAACACCGCAGCAAGCGGCTGGATACCCTGTCCAAAGGAAATCAGCAGAAGATCCAGCTGATCACGGCGATCGCACATGATCCGCAGATTGTGATCTTAGATGAGCCATTTTCCGGACTTGACCCGGTAAACGCCATGCTGCTTAAGGACGTGGTAATGGAAGAGATCGAAAAGGGAAAGATCGTACTTTTCTCTAGTCATCAGATGAACTACATCGAGGAGTTCTGCGATAGCATTGCAATCTTAAACGGCGGCAAGGTCGTACTAACCGGCGATCTGCATGACATCAAGCGCAACTATCCGAGAAACCGTCTGGTTGTCCGCTCACTGGCGGCAGACCGGATCAGGGACGAACTTGGACAGCGCTGCGAAAAGACCGCGGAAGATGAACTGATGATATACCTTGACTCCGAGGACGAGAAGAAAGCGGTTATGACATCGCTGACCGAGCGCTACGACATCGACGAGATCAAGGTTTTTGAGCCGACACTCAATGATATCTTTGTTGAGTACGCGGGCAATCAGGTATAAGGAGTGGGTGAGAAAATGAAACAGTTTGGAAAAATATTTAAATTTGAATTAAAGAACTATCTTGCAAACAAAGTATTTGCAGGAGTAACCATTTTCCTGGTCGTACTGCTCGCAGTCGTGATGTTCTTTCCGAGGATCATGGATGCCGTGGCGGGTTCCGATGATGAAACCGATACGACACCGGGCGAGTTTGCGGTCATGCTGATCGCGGACAGCGATGCGGACATGGCGGAGTACATAAGCACAGCATTCGGTGAGGCATTTACGGATTATGAGGTAAAGGCAGTTTCCGATGGCGTGGATCAGATAAAGCAGCAGATCGCGGATGGGGATGCAGAGTGCGCGTTTGTGGTTGATGGATTATCCTCCTACACCTATTATGTCAACAACCTCTCCATGTATGACTCCAACACGGACATCGCGGATGCGGTATTGCAGAACCTGTATCAGATGCATGCGATGGCGGAAAGCGGAATGAGCGAGGAACAGATCCAGGATATCCTTTCCATGCAGATCACACATGAGACGGAGATGCTCGGCAAGGATCAGGTAAAGAATTACTTCTACACCTACATTATGATCTTTGCGCTGTACATGGTGATCCTGCTGTATGGACAGATGGTTGCAACTAATGTGGCAACCGAGAAAAGCTCCCGCGCAATGGAGGTGCTTATCACCAGCGCCAAGCCGGTAAGCATGATGTTCGGAAAGGTCATTGCATCCTGCCTTGCAGGCTTTGTACAGCTCCTTGCCGTATTCGGCTCCGCATTTTTGTTCTACAACCTCAACAAGGACAGCTGGGGAGACAACGGGATCGTGGCATCCATTTTCAATATGCCGATCGAGCTTCTGATCTTTATGCTGGTATTCTTCATCCTTGGATTTGTTATCTACGCCTTCCTGTTTGGCGCAGTAGGTTCTACGGTATCCAAGCTTGAGGACATCAACACGGCGGTTATGCCGATCACGATGCTGTTTGTGATCGCATTTATGGTGGTAATGTTTTCACTGGCAGGCAATTCCGTCGATACTCCGGTCATGGTGGTGTGCTCCTACATTCCGTTTACCTCTCCGATGGCAATGTTTACCAGAATCGCCATGAGTACGGTTCCGTGGTATGAGATCATGATATCCATCGCAATTCTGGTCGCATCCGTGATCGGCGTTGGCGTGCTCTCCGCGAAGATCTACCGCGTCGGCGTCCTGATGTACGGCAACGCACCAAAGCCAAAGGACTTAATAAAGGCACTCAAAAGAGCATAGTGTATAACGCAAGCATAAGGGCATCCGCAAGATCGCGGATGTCCTTTTTTGCGCCCGCATCTTTGCAGTAGCTCATTGCATAAAAATGTTTTTCTGTGTATAATAAATACCATCAAAATGCAAAGGAGAAACGATATGAAGAAGAGTCACAGAAAAGACGTTATCATTGCCAGAATAATTTTTGCGTTTATTGTAGTGATACTTGTTGCGTTGATCGTTTTTGGAATAAAAGCCATCATGAAATACCGTGCGGGAAAGGAGCCTCCGATCGGAACGGAGAGCCAGACAACGGAGACGGTGCCAACCGAGACAGACCCGACAGAGCTGCCGAGCGAGGATGACAACAGCGAGTGGATCGTGGATGACACGGAGACGGAAGACACCGAGCAGCCGCAGGAGACGCAGACCACGGAGGAAGAGCCGGAGCCGGCAGCCGTGACACTGAAGGCGATGTACGGGGTAAATATCCGCGCCGGAGCCGGTACGGACAATGATATTTTAGGCTCTGTGCCGGAGGGAGATACCGCTACTCTGCTTGAGGAGCGCGATGATGGCTGGGGCTACATCCAGTATGGCGACATTACCGGATATGTATATCTAGAGTATTTCCTGATACTTGATCCGGCAGAATAAGATTTAGACGGAATGCGCGGGTGCTTTATGCCGCATCCGCGTATTTTCCGGAATCATACCGCAATAGAATTGAGGAGGTACCTATGACGATCTGGATTGGATATGCACTGGGAGACATGCTTTTATTCGGACTGGCAGCAGTGCTCGCCAAATCCGCACTCAAAAAGAATAACACCAATCTTGCCGCTGCTATGTGGAATGCTGTCTTTCTGGTTTTTTCCGTGGGAATGATACGCATAACAGCGTCAGGACAGAAACTGACCGGGATAGATACGCATTCCTGGTTATTTTTGATTTTATCGGGAATCGCACTGGGCGCAGCGCTTATAAGCCTGTTTAGCGCGCTAAAGCAGGGGGAGACGATCCGCGTTATCCCGGTTTACCTGTTTTACTATGTATTTACCATGCTTGGCAGGATGCTGGTCTTTCATGCGGGGTATTCCTACAACCAGATCCTTGCAATGCTGCTATTTGTCGTTGGCACCGTCCTGATCGCAGTACAAAACGGCGGACGAAGGGGCGGCTACAACTGGATGTGGCTGGCACTTCTGGCGGCACTGCTCACCTCGGTATCTACCCTGTTGATGGAATACGGGGTACACGGAGTGAACCATTATGTAGGGCTTAGCGTGCGGCTTCTGGTATCGCTTGTCATTACGGCTGCGGTAGCGGCTGTTGCGGGCAAAAAGTCCCTGCGTTCGATGCTTTTTGTGGAGGGCATGATGATCTGTCTTTCCGCTGTCGCATTCGGTGCGCGGTGGATCTGTTACAGCCGGGCGTTAGCTTACGGACCGGATACATACGTTACGCACATGGATCGGCTGAGTGTGGTCGCGGTACTTATTTTTGGATGTATTTTCCGCAAGGAGAAAATGCCGCTGCGTGGATTTATCGGATATGCAGTCATTGTGGCAGGCGTATTTCTTGTATTGTTGCAGATTCCGCTATTGGAGCTGTTTGTATAGATAGGAGGACTTGATATGGAATATGGAAAGCGAACCGGCTATAAGGTAGCAGGCAACAAGGTTGAACTTTCATTTGAAAAACAGAATACGTTCATCGAGATCATCAAGCACGACATCATCAACTTTTTCGTGCCAGTATGGTCAACTGAGCACCGCTCAAAGGCAATCGAGGGGAAAAAAGCAGTAGACACCGCTTTTTCGGTTGCGCAGGAGCAGGATGCGCTTGTCATAACAACGGACTCCCTTATTATCCGGGTTGGTGATGACTTCTGTGTGGACATTTACAACTCGGATAAAGAAGCGCTGCTCTGCGATTACCGTGGACCGGTTACGGAGATACAGCGTCTGAGCGAAAAGGCGATCGCACTCATCGAGGCAGAGGGGCATGATGCCTCCGGCATGAAGGCAAAGAGCCACAAGCTGGTTACCAGAAAATGCCTTGATCCGGACGATTGCATCTACGGTCTTGGAGATAAGACGGGCTTTCTTAACAAGCGCGGCTATGAATATGAGAACTGGAACAGCGATCTCCCGCAGGCACACACAGAGGATTTCCACGCCCTGTACAAGTCCATTCCGTTTTTGATGTGCAAAAAGAAGCACGGTGTGTACGGCGTATTTTTTGACAATACGTTCCACTCCTATATGGATATCGGAAAGACCTCGCAAGACTATTTCAGCTATGCGGCGGATGACGGCAATCTGGACTACTATTTCTTAGGCGGGGAGACGCTTCTGGATGTCATTGGAAACTACACCTATCTGACCGGAACGACACCGCTGCCGCAGCTTTGGACACTGGGCTATCAGCAGTGCCGCTGGGGATATGAGAGTGCACAGGATATCCGCGAGGTGGCAGACAACTTCCGGAAATTGCAGATCCCGTGTGAATCGGTGCAGTATGATATTGATTACATGCAGCAGTTTAAGGTATTTACCTGGGATGAGGAGAATTACGGCAAAAAGGGCGAGCTTTTTGCCAAGCTGGCACAAAAGGGCTTTAAGCCGGTGGTGATCATAGATCCGGGAACCAAGCTCGAACCGGGCTACATGATGTATGAAGAGGGAATGAAAAACGGTTACTTTGCCAAAGATAAGGATGGCGAGGTATATGTAAATGAAGTATGGCCGGGCGAATCCAACTATCCGGATTTCGGACGTAAAGAGGTTCGGGACTGGTGGGGAGAACACATAAAGTTCCTTACGGACATGGGCGTCGAAGGTATCTGGAATGATATGAATGAGCCTGCCAGCTTCCGGGGAGAGCTTCCGCTGGATGTCCAGTTTCACGACGGGGACAGAAACACCACACATGCGGAGATCCACAATGTATACGGACACTATATGAGCAAGGCAACCCATGACGGACTGCGCAGATTGACACCGAAGCGCCCGTTTGTGATCACACGGGCATGTTACGCGGGAACACAGAAGTATGCAACGGTGTGGACGGGAGACAACCAGAGCCTGTGGTCACATCTGCAGATGATGATCCCACAGCTGTGCAACCTTGGAATGAGCGGTTTTGCGATCGCTGGAGTGGATATTGGCGGCTTTGGCGCAGACACGACACCGGAGCTTCTGATGCGGTGGATCGAGGCGGCTGCATTTGGCACCTTTTTCCGCAACCATTCCGCAAAGGGAACACGCCGGCAGGAGCCGTGGCAGTTTTCCGATGAAGTGGTCGCAACCTACCGCAAGTATGTCGAGCTGCATTACCGGTTTTTACCATATCTGTACGATCTGCTTTACAAGGGAGAAAAAACCGGACTTCCGGTTATGCGCCCGCTTGTGCTCCACTATGAGGATGATGCCGAGACACACAACTTAAACGGAGAGTATCTGGTCGGGGAAAGCCTGCTTGTGGCACCGGTGGTAGAGCCGGGCACAACGAAAAAAATGGTATACTTCCCGGAGGGAGACTGGTATGATTACTGGACAGGGGAGCATATAAGCGGCAGACAGTACAGGATCGTGGATGCCCCGCTGGATCACTGCCCGATCTATGTCAAGGGAGGCAGTATCATACCAACCTACGAAGTTGTGCAGTATGTCGGTGAAAAGCCGTATGATACCTTAACCCTCCTGACAACACCGGGAGCAGCAGAGTACGAGCATTTCCAAGATAATGGCGAGGACTACGCATACCGGGATGGAGCCTACAACCTTTACCGTTTTACGAAGTCGGCAGACGGGGCATTAAAGCAGGAAATTACGCACAAAGGCTACCCGGAGTATGCACAAATCCGGATTGTTGACATATCTTAAATTGACAACAATCTGGAGCAGGCAAGTGGAACCTTTTTATATGACTTTTCCAATGCAAAATCTCTATCAGGCAGAGATGGAGTACGAAAAGGATCTGGAGCGTATGAAGGAGATGTATCCGAAGGACGTTGCCAGAATTGCTGCGTATATATCAGAGCGCTGTGACGAGCTGGAATTTGAGGGCAGCCGGATCTATGATGAGAATCCGGATCGCCTTATGATGGAAAAAGAGGCGCAGGCTTTGTATGAGAAAGTACGAAAAGAACTTGGACTTGGGGAGAATGTGACTGCCGCATCGGCGGAGGAACCTGTGATGGAAAGCACATCGCAGGAGCAGCAGGAGGATGAACGCATGGAAGCATTTTCACTTACTCCACCCGCAGAGTGGGCGGAGCTGGAAAAAGCGGATGTGGGACTTGAACCGGCATCCCCGCGCGGACCGGCAGGCTTTATGCCGCCATCATCTCCACAGGGACCGGGAGGCTTCATGCCACCGCCTCCGCCACCACCGCAGAGCGGCTGCAATGACTGGCTGTGCGGAATAGTCGGGGTGCTTTTTCAGGATGAAATATACCGGCGTCGGTGCAGATACCGCAGATGCAGGCGCTGGTGGTAGTAAAGACAGGGGGCCAAACTGCCCCCTTATGCAAACAGGTTATACCGGACAAGGTGTTTAATGATGAAGAAGAAAATTATCCGCCCGATCGTGATGCTGCTTGTGTTTTTTCTGGCAAGCATCGGATTTGGCTTTAAAATGAATAAAGCAAACGAAGACCTCACAACAACGATGGCAGCGCCTACGCTTCCGACGCTTTCTTTTTATTATCAGGGCGTGGAGATCAACGAGCTGCACGGCTATACGACAGAGATGGATCTGACGAAGATGCGGGATTCCGTTCTTCCGATCGCAAATGACCGTAAGGTAAAGATGGTAGTAAATTCTTACGGGGAGGACGTGCAGTATGTCAGCTACGAGATCCGCAGCATGGATGGAGAGCGCCTTGTCGCGGATGCGGTTCTGACCGATTATGACAGAGCGGGCAATCTGATCACCAGCTCCTTTGAAATCCAGAATCTCTTGGAGGAGGAGCAGGAATATGTGATGGTGATCACCGTATCCGGCGGTGACCGCAATATCTATTATTACACGAGGGTCATGCAGACCTCCCAGTGCTATGTCGATGAGTGTCTGGAGTTTGCACTCAAATTCCATGAATATACCTTCCGGGACGACGCGGGAGATTTTATCCCGACATACATGGACCCGGCGACCGGTGATGCGACCACGTTAAATTATGTGGATCTGACGTGTACGCTTAACCAGATCACCTGGGCAGATTTTGACGGTTCGGTATTCGGAAATGTAGCGGTCTCTTTCAAGGAGATCAATCCCCTTTACAATGTTGTCGTGCTGCGCTATATGATGTCCTATGTAAATGATCTGGGACAGACCGAATACTATAATGTTGAGGAATACTATCGTCTGCGCGAGACAGAGACGCGCATGTATGTGCTGAACTTTGAGCGCACCATGAACCAGATCTTTTCTCTGGAAAATTCCTTTATTACCGATAGCAGCTATATCCAGCTGGGTATCCGCGACAAGGATGTGGAATACCGTATCAACGAGGCGGGAGATGTGATCGCTTTCGTGCAGGAGGGGGATCTGTGGTGTTTTAATGTGAGTGCAAACCAGCTTGCACAGGTATACAGCTTCCGCGATATCGAGGAGACTGCTGACGCGAGACTCAACTGGCAGGAGCATGACATCAACATCGTGCGTCTGGATGAGGCGGGAAGCGTGGACTTCATTGTCTACGGCTACATGAACCGCGGCGAGCATGAGGGCGAAGTCGGCGTTGGCGTATACCACTATGACGGACTTGCGCACACGGTTGAGGAGGAGATTTTCATCCCGGTTCAACAGTCCTATGAGGTGTTGCGCGCGGAGCTTGGACAGCTTCTCTATGAGAATGAGCAGGAATCTTTGTATCTGATGATGAACGGAGATGTGTACTGCATCAATCTCGGCATGCGCAGTGCGCAGAAGGTTGTCACAGGGCTTAAGGATGGCAGCTATGCAATCTCATCCTCCGGGCGCTACCTTGCGTGGGTGGAGGCAGAGAAGCGGTTTAGCAGCACAGAAATCCAGTTGATGGATCTGGCAAACGGTTCCATTTATTCGATCACCGGAAGCAGCGATGACTATCTGCTACCGCTGTCATTTATTGACAACGATTTTATCTACGGAGTGGCAAAACTGGAAGATGTATCGGTGGATGCGGCGGGCAACACGGAGTTCCCAATGTATGCGCTCAAGATCATGAATACATCTGAGAACAGCCACGATATCATCAAGAACTATACTCCGGACGGTGCATACATCAGTGGAATTTCCGTGGAGGATCACACTATCAATGTAAGCCTGATCAAAGCGTCCGATGGTCAGTATGTGGCTGCAGGGACGGATGCTATCATGAACCGGGAAGCAGACCAGAATGAGAACGTCAGCATTGCGACAACAGTTACAGACCTTAAGGAAACGCAGGTGCAGATTGCCTTAAAGAAAGGTCCGGGAACGGAAAAGACAAAGCGCATCACGTTCCAGACGCTTCTCATGGAGGAAGAACCGATCTTAGAGCTTCAGACCAATACAGAGGAAGAGCGCTTCTATGTATATACGGCAGGGCATGTCGGACTTACGACCGACAGCATCTCTGAGGCGATCCTAGCCGCCAACCGGCAGCTTGGAATCGTTGTGGATGCGAAGCAGCAGTATGTCTGGATGCGTGCGCATAAGACGAACTGCCCGGCATTTACCGGGATCGCACCTTATGATACGGATGCAGACGCAGGTTCGATCGTGCAGTGCATCAGCGCGATGCTCATGCGCGAGGGGCGCGGGATCAGCGTCAAGGAGCTTGTAGATGCAGGACAGACACCAAAGACGATACTGGAAAATACGTTGACGGATGCGATGGTACTCGACATAACCGGATGCACCGCCGAGGAGATTGTCTATTATGTCAGTGAGGGCAGCCCGGTATTTGCGATGACCGGTACGGACAGTGCAGTTCTCGTGATCGGATATTCCTCCTCACATCTGTACTATTATGATCCGGCAACCGGCAAACGGGAGTCTAAAAGTATGGAGGAAGCAACGAAGTGGTTTGCCGAGGGAGGCAATATTTTCTTTAGCTACCTGAAAAAGTAAAGTGGGACTTTAGGGCTATTGCCTTGATTTTAAAGGCTTTCAAAGTGTTGTAAAAATGAACAATAACCTCTGGGGTTTTCTTTTTTCTTCGTTAATAAGTAACAGAAATGGGAAAGGCATATTGCCAATGAAAACAAAGTGCGATATAGTCTCATTGTATCGAAAGTGTTGGGAAAAGAGGTTACAAAATGAGCAGGAAAAAAGTAATTGTTTCTAATGTCTCAGAAGGACATGATAATCCGATTGCAGAACTTGTCCAGGTTGCATGCAGATTTGACAGTGAGATTACATTAGAGAGCGACAATCACCGGATCAATGCGAAGAGCATTATGGGAATCATGGCATTCAACCCATGCGAGGGAATGGCTATTGATATTGTGACCGAAGGTGATGATGAAGTAGAAGCATTAAACGCAATAGAGAAGTTTTTGGTTTGTGAATAAGGCTTGAAAGAGGAGGAATCATGATGGCTGGTAAGGAAGATGTGAAAGAGGAAGTTAAGGAAGTTGTAAAGGCTGTGGCAAAGACCGCTACCGCAAAGGCAAAAGAGACAGCAGAGGCTGCAAAGAAAACAGCAGAGAAGACTGCTGAAGCTGCTAAGAAGACAGCTGAAAAGACCGCTGTTGTAAAGGCTACCACGATCGTACAGTATCAGAACAACGAAGTGGATACCACCAAGGTTGAGGAAAAGGTAAAAGCACAGTTCGTTTCAGAGGGACACAAGGCTGCTTCCATTAAGAAGCTCAACATTTACATTAAGCCGGAAGAATACTCCGCATACTATGTGATTAATGATAAGTTCAGCGGACGAGTTGATCTGTTCTAATTACATATTTATCTGCAAGTCGTGCGTTAGCAGACTGCCAGATCAAAATAAAGACCGTCAGCCCGGCGAATTTCTGGGGCTGTCGGTCTTTGTTTATGCTATGGGTTACTGCTCTGGCGCGGATAGGATATGCTCCAATAGTGCAACGGTTAAGGTCTCATCGGTATCAGAAAACGGTATTCCGAAATAGCATTCTTCGTATGCCTTATTGTCGGCAAGCCATGCATTGTTTTCCGGCGTCAGGTGGATGCCGCAGACGTAGGAGCGCCCGGTGTCGGGATCGGTATCGTAGATAAGGTCAGACGCATACGTCTCCAAAAGCTCCTTGGATAGTAGCTGCTCCAGATCACAGAAGATGTTTCTTCCTTTGTAATGCTCGAAGACTGCCTCATCGGAAAAGAAGCCGCTGTAAGTGCCGGAAACAACAAATACCTGAAGGGTAGCCTGTTCCTGATAATTGGCGGTGTTGTCGAAATCAATAACCAGCGAGTCGTTGATCTGCACGCAATTTTTCTTAGGGTCTAAGCCAGTCTCGGTAAGAAGATCGTTAAAGGAATCCTGCAAAGCATCGGTATCGTCAACCTCCGCATTTACCATAAGAAGCTCGATGACCGGATCACGGTAGGCAACGAGGGTGCGGACGATCGAGAAGATCACGATGATCGCAACCAGTACGCCGAGTATATGAAATTTGTAATAGTCGAAGATATAGGAGACGCGCTCCTTGGGAGTCATTTCTTTTAAGGGTTTGATTTTTTCCATGCCGGAACCTCCTGCTGTCTATGTTGTGGGATTTGCGTCCTATAAAACAAAAAGCTCCAGAACGCTTGTCCCAGAACTCCTATGACTATGTTAGTACAACCAGCCGATATTTGCAACCTTTAAATTCACATACAGTAGTTCATACAAAGTTAATCTGTGCAAATCGGGTAGTCAAATGCTCATGTAAAGTAATTTTGATCCATCTGCTAAATGCGTCTGCTGGCGCTTTTGAGATGCTGGCATCGATCCTGCGCTATTTAATGAAATTCGATGCTTTTTTTATTGTTAAAATATGTTCTGGGCATCGAAACTACGTTGAGATTCTGATTCCGATGATTTTTTTACTGATTTAGAAAAAATTTTGCATCGAAAAGGCTGGATAAGTTTTATTTCGATGCACAATTAGTAAAAATAGCCTGTTTTTAGCATCGATAGGCGTATATAAATTCGATTCCGATGCTCAACCCGATAAAACGAACCGCTAGTTATATGGAAAATCTGCAAAACGATTTGCAAAAGATTTTAAAAAAAATGTTGACAGGCTGGCGGTCTTTCATATATAATAACTTCGTTGCGTGACAACGAGCCTAGTTAGCTCAGTTGGTAGAGCGGAGGACTGAAAATCCTTATGTCTCTGGTTCGATTCCGGAACTAGGCATTTGCGAAAAGCTTCTGCTTCGTAATATAATATGATTATGCGGGTGTAGTTCAATGGTAGAACACCAGCCTTCCAAGCTGGATACGTGGGTTCGATTCCCATCACCCGCTCTATTTTTTTGCCCTTTCACAGGGGGATGTTGGTGATGTGAATCGAACCTGCGGTTCGGTCTCCGCTTCGCTCCGGTCGGTGCCAAGCAGGTGCCACCGGCACCTGGCACCCCATCACCCGCTTTTTTTGTCGTTTTGCAGGTTTTACATTTCATAAAAGAACCTTCCCGTGCCTGCGGTGATCAGCCCCCTGTCAAGTAGACAAGTAAAAAATCTAAAATAAGTTTATAGATA
>CAVDTR010000013.1:0-67268 GCA_963612015.1 Lachnospiraceae bacterium
ACACTTGGGTTTTCTTCCCATAAAAATACCTCCAAAGTAGATTTTGGTTATTTACCTTGTCTACTTCAGAGGTATCATATCATTGACCGGTTGGGATGCTATTTCTTTTGTTCAAACAAAAAAGAGGTAAATCTACTATATTATATGGAAGAAAGACTTCTTATTTTTACGACTACAAAATTGGCAATCGTTGGTATGACAATAAGAAAAATTGGATGAATGGATTGATAACGGAACAATGTAATATAGATTAGCGATTATACAAGAGGTTGAAAGTGTTGACTTTGCGCGGATTTGTCAGTTGAAAAAGCGGTTAGGGGATGGTATACTAGACGGGTATATCTATGCTTGACTTTTTGATTTGCTGATGAAGTAGACAAATACCGAAAGATGGCTCAGAATAAGGAGGTTTCAATACGATGGAACAGTATAAGGCAGAGTTTATAGAATTTATGGTGGAGAGCGATGTGCTCAAGTTTGGCGATTTTACGCTTAAGAGCGGAAGAAAATCGCCATTTTTTATGAATGCGGGAGCGTATGTGACCGGATCACAGCTAAAGCGCCTCGGAGAATATTATGCAAAGGCAATCCATGAGAACTACGGAGACGACTTTGATGTGTTGTTTGGACCGGCATACAAGGGAATCCCGATCAGCGTTGTGACGGCTGTTGCTTATAGCGAGCTGTACGGCAAGGAAGTGCGTTATTGCTCTGACCGCAAGGAGGAGAAGGATCACGGCGCAGATAAGGGAAGCTTCCTCGGAAGCAAGCTCAAAGACGGCGACAGAGTGGTGATGATTGAGGATGTTACAACCTCCGGCAAGTCAATGGAGGAGACTGTTCCAAAGGTAAAGGGGGCAGCGGACGTACAGATCGTTGGACTGATGGTTTCCTTAAACCGCATGGAGGTCGGACTTGGCGGCAAGAAGAGCGCGCTCGACGAAATCAGGGAGACTTACGGCTTTGACGCAAAGGCAATCGTTACGATGGAAGAAGTGGTAGAACATTTGTACAATCGGGAGTGCCAGGGCAGAGTGGTCATCGATGATGAAATAAAATCCGCGATAGATGGATATTATAAGCAGTATGGCTGCAAATAAAAACAAATTTGACAAACACAAACGATTTATCCTGATCCTTTTTATTGCATATCTGTTGCTTTTGTCTTATTTTCTGTTCTTTTCGGAGGCGATGGGGCGAGTGGGGACGGAAGCGCAGTACCGGTATAATCTTACTCTGTTCCGGGAAATAAAAAGGTTTTATAAGTATCGGGAACTGCTTGGTTACAAAGCATTTTTCCTCAACGTATTCGGCAATGTGATCGCGTTCATTCCGTTTGGGATGCTGATCCCGAAGCTGCGGCCGAAGTTTAGCAACTGGTTCTGGGTAACGGTTCTGGCATTTGAGTTCAGCCTGTGTGTTGAGGTGATCCAGCTATGCTTTAAGCTGGGAAGTTTTGATGTGGACGATCTGCTGCTGAATACGATCGGCGGTTTCATCGGCTACTGGGTTTATTACATTTTGGATAGGAGCAGGAAACGCAATGTTTCTGATAAGAAGGCGTAAACGATTTCAGTTTACCGAGCGAAAACACTCAAAGAAAGGAATCGTAGCGAGCATTCTCTCCGCAGCAGAGCTTGTGGCGTATGGCATCATTGTCGCACAGGCGTTTCGCACGGACGGAGGCTTGTCCGCATATTACGGGAGCGCAGGGATATGTCTGCTCGTCTTTTCCATTGTACTTGTCGTGCTTGCGGTGCAGAGTATGATGGAGGAGGATTCGTATCCGCTGTTTCCGAGATTGGCGCTTGTATTGTCAATCCTTGCAGTACTCTGCTGGGGAGCAACCTACGCGCTGGGGCTTGGACTCATCGGATAATGCTTAAGATGGAGGAACAAGATTTATGAAATATTTGGAACTGATAAAACCGACAAATGATCTGGTGGAGGAGCGTTTTTGGCTCATTCGCGAGCGGTTGGGTGAGATCAAGGAAAAGCCGGAGGTAGCAGCACCGTTTGATGGATATTTCCGGACGCTTGCCACACAGCTATTGCAGCTCATTGAGGTGGAGACACTGGCGGAGAGTGGCAAGATTGCCGGCTGGAGCAAAGAAGAGGGAAAGCGGATCAATGATGCGCTGTACACACCTTTTATAAAGGAAAATTACGAGGAATCTTATGCCAATCCGGCGTATGCGGTCAAGGTGCTCGGAGAAGAGCTCGGCGCGCATCTGGCAGCCGTTTTTAGTATGATTATGGATTACTATACCTACGCATTTGAGGGTAATCGTTTTTTCGTATGCATTTTTGCGGAGCTTGTGGTGGAGCTTTATACACAGTTTGAGGATGCAGAGGAGTTTGCACCGGAGGAAGTAAAGGCGAGCATCTATTCCTTCATGCATGACTACTCGGATGTGCGGATGGAGGACCGGTTCGGACGGCTGTTAGATCCGGATTATGATTATTTTTGGAATCTTGTCATGGAATCGGATCTGTCGGATGACGCATATCTCTACCGCTTCGGTCTACATGTCGGAGAGAATGAGACAAAGAGCCGGGCGTTTCTGGCGACTTTTTCGGAGGAAGAGATACAGACGATGGCAGATACCTACACCGAAGGGTATCGCATCGGTTTTGCAGCCTGCAACAAGGACATCAGCAAAAAGAGCGTGGGCGAGATCCGTTATCCGCTAGGCTTTGAGCGGATGGCACGCGCGGCAGTGCGCAATTTTGAGAAGATCAATCTGCGTGCGACAATAAGACCGTATGCCACCTCTGTCAACAAACAGGCAGATTACGATATGAAGGAGGTTGCTGCACTCTGGATGGATAAGGCGTATGTGGAGTACCGCTTGGAGTGCCAGCACAATGCACTTGAGGCACTTAAGGACATCGCGCCGAAGTGTGGTGGACCTGCCGTGATCGAGGTGTTTGGAGAGGAGCCGTTCTCTCCGGTCAGCAAAAGGGAGAATCCGGCATACACTGAGAAGCAGCAGAAGCTTGCAGTTCAGATGATGAGTGGATCATCCCAGATGCTGAACGAATATATCCACGGGGACGAGCGGAGCTTTACGATCATCGCATATCCGCTTCCGGCGATCGGAAAGGATTACGAGGTAATCTTTTCCGAGACAGTCAAGCTCAACACGCTTGATTATGTGCTGTACCGGGATATGCAGCAGAAGATTATCGATATCTTAGATACCGCAGACCGTGTACACATTCAGGGAACCAACGGCAATAAGACGGATCTGTATGTGAAGATCCATCCGCTGGCAGATCCGAGCAAGGAGACTGCTTTTGAGAACTGCGTTGCAGATGTCAATATTCCGGTAGGCGAAGTATTTACCTCCCCGGTACTAAAGGGAACGAACGGTAAGCTCCATGTCAGCCAGGTATACCTCGGAGAGCTGAACTATCTGAATCTGGAGATTGATTTCAAGGATGGAATGATCGACACTTATACCTGTACGAATTTTGCGGAGGAAGCAGATAACAAGAAGTACATCGAGGACAACGTGCTCTACCATCATCCGACGCTGCCGATGGGCGAGTTCGCGATCGGAACCAACACGACCGCATACCGCATGGCGCGTGTATACAATATTGCGGATAAGCTGCCGATCCTGATCGCAGAGAAAACCGGACCGCATTTTGCAGTGGGTGACACCTGTTACACCTATGATGAGGATAACATCACCTACAACCCAGACGGAAAAGCGATCATCGCAAGAGACAACGAGGTGTCTGCACAGAGAAAGACCGATCTGTCCAAGGCATACTTCAACTGTCATACCGACATCACGATCCCGTATGATGAGCTTGGTACGATCACGGTCATCCGCGAGGATGGAACCACGCAGGATATCATCCGAGACGGACGTTTCGTAGTTCCGGGAACAGAGATACTCAATCAGCCGCTTGACGAGCTGATGGCATAACAACCAGAGATAAATCAATACGAAAAGGAGAACAGAAATGGCACAGGTAGGAATTGTAATGGGAAGCGACTCAGATATGCCGGTTATGGCAAAGGCTGCTGATGTATTGGAGCAGCTTGGCGTAAGCTATGAGATGACGATCATCTCCGCACATCGTGAGCCGGACGTATTTTTTGAGTATGCAAAGAGCGCAGAGGAAAAAGGCTTTAAGGTCATCATCGCAGGAGCAGGAATGGCAGCACACCTTCCGGGAATGTGCGCTGCAATCTTCCCGATGCCGGTAATCGGAATCCCGATGTATACCACTTCCCTTGGCGGAAGAGATTCTCTTTACAGTATCGTGCAGATGCCGACCGGTATTCCGGTTGCGACCGTTGCGATCAACGGCGGCGCAAATGCAGGAATCCTTGCAGCAAAGATCTTAGCTACATCGGATGCTGCACTTCTTCAGAGAGTAAAGGATTATGCCGCAGATCTGAAGGAGCAGGTGAAGGCAAAGGATGCACATCTGCGGGAAGTCGGATATAAGAACTACGCAAAATAAAAAGCCAGACGGACGTTTCCAATTATACACGTAAAAAACATCGAATTTGTATTGTTTTTGAAACGGTCACAAACCTCTATAATATGTATCATATAATGGTACAATTATAGGGGTTCTTGTTTTGTGGGAGAGCATCTTTTCCATGAGGCGGAACGCATGACGGAGGAATCTATATGCAGGAGAAATACACATATCGCAATCTCCCGATACCGGGCGGCGGTTATGTAACGGGATTTACGTTTCATGAGAGCGAGCCGGGGATATTTTATCTGAGGACGGACATCGGTGGTACATACCGGTTCTGCCCGGATAAGAAGCGGTGGATCAGTCTGATCGATCATGTAAATATGAAGGATCTGCGGGAGACATTTCCAATCGCGGTGGCACTCGATGACAAAGATCCGGCAAAGCTATATATTGCGAGCGGAATCTGGAATAATCCGCCGGGACGGCTTTCCGTTTCTTCGGATCATGGGGAGCATTTTACATACTATGACATGCCGATGCGAGTGCATGGCAATTTAAACGGAAGAGGAACCGGCTACCGGCTGATCGTCGACAGAAAGGATAGCAGCCGCTTGTATTTTGCGAGTCAGGCGGATGGCTTGTGGACGAGTCCAAACGGCGGCGCTGACTGGGAGAAGCTTGCGGTTATGCCGGAGGATTATCTGACCTTTGTGGGACAGACGAGGGATGGCAGGGCACTCATTGTCGGAAGTGCCGGGATCACAACGAAGCGGAGCGAGCATCTCAGAGGGAAAAGTCTTTATGTCTCCTATGATGAGGGGCAGACGTTTACACAGCTATGGCAGCCGGAGGATGGCGAGGTAGAGGGCGTAAAGCTTGCCGGGCTGGTGGCACAGCGCTACACGATGGATAAGCATTATCTGTATGCGACCTATTCGGTGATGGGACCGAATGCTTACGTACTCGAACACGGATATAGCTGCGATGGCGGAAGCGTAATCGGCGGAAAGGTCGTGCGCTATCCAATCCAGCCAGACGGGATCATCGGGCAGGGCGAGGACATTACACCGCCGGTACTCTGCCAGGGCGGTGCCAATATGTTTGACACGCCGGAGCGGGAGAACCGCGCAGGCACGGATAAAAACGCAGATGGCGTGCAGATGTTACAGCACGGATTTAGCGGAATATCCTGCTCGCTGCAAAAGCCGGGACTTCTGGTTGTATCGACCATCAGCAAGGAGGATGGGGACTGCATGTACCGTTCCTTTGATTACGGGCAGACGTGGGAGGTGATCTTGTACGATCTTTCGGTCGGACGGCTGGATTTCAGAACCTCCTATATGACACCGAGATACAACGGAGGGCACAGTCTGGTTCACTGGATGACCGACATTAAGATCAACCCGTTTGATCCGCAGGAACTATGGTTTAACACCGGAACTGGAGTGTTCCGCACGAAGAATCTTTTGGAGGACGTGGTCGTATTCTCTGACTGGTGCGATGGTCTGGAGGAGACTGTACACTTAAATCTGTACAGTCCACCAAAGGGCGAAGTGCGGTTGATCGACATTTTGGGGGATCTGGGGGGCTTTGCATTCCGCAAGCTGGATGAGCCGTGCGACAATTCCTTTGATGATGCGGATGGAAACCGCTATATTACCTGTATCAACGCGGATTATTCCGATGCAGATCCGAATGTGGTGGTCGTGACACCGCGAGGCAACTGGACAGGAAAGACGAAGGGTGGACTGATTTTATCGAAGGATCAGTGCAGAACCTTTGAGCGCCTTCCTATGCCATACGGCATATCGGAAAAGATCGATCAGGCACTTGCCGCGATCGAGCGTCCAAACGTAAATAGCGGCTGGGTGGCAATCTCACCGGACTGCAGGAGCCTTGTATGGTCGGTAGCGGATAACATATTCCTTCCGGCAGATATGGTGCTTGTCAGTGCGGACGGGGGCAGGACGTTTGAAAAGATAAATATCTATGACCTTTCCGGCAACTGCATTTCCGACTATCCGATCACGGAGGCTGCGCCGGTACTCGATTACAAATACCCGGAGAACGAAGCGCTTGATGAGGGAAAGCACATCTATGCATACGGCATGAAGGTGTTTGCTGACCGGTGTGACAGCGAGGTGTTCTACGGATTCGGACGGCATTTTGAGCTGTACGTCAGCGTGGACGGCGGACACAATTTCTACCAGAAGAAGCTGCCGGAGCATACACCGCAGGCGGATTTTTCACTGATTGACTGTGCCAACAAGACCGAGGTGCGCGGGGAGTGCGGAAAGAGCGGAGTGTTCTATATGACACTCAGAGAGCATGGCTTATATAAGCTGGTTTATGACAAGGACAGCGATGCGGTAAGTCTTACCAGACTGAGCAAGGATGGGGATATTTTCTACCGCATGGGACTCGGCGTGATCCATCCGGGCGCGGATTATTATAAAGACGATAAGGCGATTTATACGGCGGCAACAATCGATGGCACTTACGGCTTTTACCGCAGTACGGATGAGGGCAGGACATATACAAGATTAAATACCGATACGCAGATGTATGGCGAGATCAACAGCCTTGAGGGCGACAGCCGCACATACGGACGGTTTTATATTGCAACAGGAAGCAGAGGCGTGCTCTACGGGGAGCCGGCAGCTTCGGATGATAAGTAGAAGGAGGAGAAGTTATGCATTTTGAACAGGATGGAGATCGCCTGATCATCCGCGAGGGAATCTCTCAGGTATGGATCGAGCCGTGGGGATCAAATTCTCTGCGTGTGCGAATGACAAAAGAGGCACAGATGGACGCAAATGACTGGGCATTGGAGGAAAAAATGCCTAAAACAGATGCAGCGATCACCTATGAGGAGATCGATGTCACCGATCCGTGGTATCAGACACCGGAGTATGAGAAATATCACCAGACCGGGACACGGGCAACTCTTGTCAATGGCAAGATTACGGCGAAGGTATCCCATGAGGGCTGGATCAGCTTCTACAACCAGAAGGGAGAGCTTCTGACGGAGGAGTACTGGAGAAACAGAAACCGCATCAACCGTTACTGCGTGCCGCTTCGTGTGGACGCGCGCGAGTTGAAGCCGATCATGGGAACGAATGATTTTGCATTGACGGCGCGGTTTGAGGCGTTTGACGATGAGAAGATCTTCGGTATGGGACAGTATCAGGAAGCGCACATGAACAAGAAGGGTGCAACGCTGGAGCTGGCACACCGCAATAGTCAGGCGAGCGTCCCGTTTATGGTATCAAGCAGAGGCTATGGCTTTTTCTGGAACAATCCAGCGATCGGAACGGCGACTTTCGGCACGAATAAGACCGAGTGGCATGTAAACAGCACCAAGAAGCTGGACTATTTCATCACGGCGGGAGACACCCCGGCGGAGATCGAGGCACAGTATTCACTTGCTACCGGACGCACGCCGATGATGCCGGAATACGGCATGGGCTACTGGCAGTGCAAGCTGCGCTACCGCAACCAGGAGGAACTGCTTGCCGTGGCAAGGGAGCATAAGAAGAGAGGACTTCCGATGGATGCGATCGTCATTGATTTCTTCCACTGGACGAGACAGGGAGACTTCCGCTTTGAGCCGAGAGACTGGCCGGATCCGGCAGCAATGGTAAAAGAGTTGAAGGCGCTTGGCATTGAACTGGTCGTTTCTGTATGGCCTACGATTGATGAACAGAGTTCAAATTACGGCGTTATGGCGGAAAATGGATATCTGGTCAACGCAGACCGCTGCAATGCGATTCACATGACCTGGATGGGAAACACAACCTTCTATGATGCAACAAATCCGAAGGCGCAGCAGTTCGTATGGGAGCAGTGCAAGGAACATTACTATGATTATGGTATTCGCTGCTTCTGGCTGGACGAGGCAGAGCCGGAGTACGGTCCGTATGATTTTGACAATTACAGATATTTTGAAGGCCCGGCAGTACAGTGTACCAACCGTTATCCGGTCGGCTATGCAAAGGGCTTTTATGATGGACTTAAGAAAGAGGACGAGACCGATATCATGTCGCTTGTGCGCTGTGCATGGGCGGGAAGCCAGAAATACGGTGTACTTACCTGGTCAGGCGACATCTATTCATCCTTCCGCGCGATGCGTGAGCAGCTGCAGGCAGGACTTAGCATGGGAATGGCAGGTATTCCGTGGTGGACGAGTGACATCGGCGGATTCTTGGGCGGCAATATCGCAGATCCGCATTTTAAGGAGCTTCTGGTGCGCTGGTTTGCGTGGGGTGCATTCTGCCCGGTATTCCGTATGCATGGGGAGCGTTCTCCGTGGTATGAGCGAGAACAGGAATTTATCAATGGCGTGCGTCAGCTGACCTCCGGACAGGACAACGAGGTCTGGAGCTTTGGCGAGGACAACTACGAGATCTTAAAGAAGTACCTCTTTATCCGTGAGAGACTCCGCCCGTACATCCGCGAATGCATGAAAGCGGCAAGCGAGAGTGGTGCTCCGGTTATGCGTCCGCTGTTTTATGATTTCCCGGAGGATAAGGATAGCTGGGAGATCGAGGATGCCTACATGTTCGGACCGGATCTTCTGGTTGCCCCGGTGATGGAAGAGGGCGTGACGGAGAGAACTGTGTATCTGCCAAAGGGCGCTGCATGGAAGGATGCCTACACGAAGAAAACCTACGAGGGTGGACAGCGTGTGACCGTACCGGCACCGATCGATATCATCCCGGTATTTATGCGTGACGGAAAAGAGTATGACATCTACGAGTAAGCGTGTTGGCTTTGTTGTGCATTAAGAGATCTGCCGGACAACAGAATATGAATGCAATAAAAAAGACTTTGTGCCACAAATAATCGTGGAACAAAGTCTTTTTGCTTTATAGGATAATTCCTTTATTCTGCGATCGACTGACCGGTATAGAGCTGATAGTATTTGCCCTTCTCCGTGATCAACTGATCGTGGTTTCCACGCTCGATCACGCGACCCTGCTCTAAGACGATGATGCAGTCGCTGTTGCGGACAGTGGAAAGGCGGTGCGCGATAACGAATGTTGTACGTCCTGCCATAAGCTTATCCATACCATCTTGAACGATGCGCTCGGTACGGGTATCGATGGAGCTGGTCGCCTCATCGAGGATCAGTACCGGAGGATCAGCGATCGCGGCTCTTGCGATGGCAAGGAGCTGACGCTGCCCCTGACTTAAGTTAGCTCCGTCTCCGGTCAGCACGGTCTGGTAACCGTCCGGAAGCTGGCGGATAAAGGTATCTGCATTTGCAAGCCGTGCAGCGGCGTAGACCTCTTCATCGATTGCATCGAGCTTTCCATAACGGATGTTTTCCATAACGGTTGCGGTAAACAGATGCGTGTCCTGCAAAACGATTCCAAGGGAATGACGCAAGTCTGCTTTTTTGATCTTATTGATATTGATGCCGTCGTAGCGGATCTTACCATCCTGAATATCGTAGAAACGGTTGATCAGGTTGGTGATGGTTGTCTTGCCTGCACCGGTGGAACCAACAAACGCGATCTTCTGACCCGGTGTAGCGTACAAATCCACATTGTGAAGGACGATCTTTTCCGGAACATATCCGAAATCCACATCATCAAAGACGACATCGCCCTGCAGCTTTTTGTACTCGACCTCTCCGGTTGCCTGATGGGTGTGTTTCCAAGCCCAAAGTCCGGTGTGGTGGTCGGCCTCGGTAAGGACGCCGTTTTCCTCAGTCGCATTGACAAGGGTAACATATCCCTCGTCCGCTTCCGGCTCCTCGTCGAGCAGTCCGAAGATTCGCTCACAGCCGGCAAGTGCCATGATGATACTGTTGAACTGCTGGCTGACCTGTGAGATTGGCATGGAGAACTGCTTGTTGTAGGTCAAAAATGCAGCGAGTGAACCGACGGTAAAGGTGCCGAAGGTGATAGGACCTACGGTGGTTCCGCTTAAGGAGATCGCAAGGAAGCCGCCAAGGATGGTGCAGAGCACATAGCTTAAGTTGCCGATCTGTGCGTTGATCGGTCCCATCAGGCTGGCATAATAGTTCGCGTTCATGGCGCTGTCAAACAGCTCATCGTTGATCTTGTCGAAATCCTCAATGTTCTGCTGCTCATGGGTAAAGACCTTTACGACCTTCTGACCGCTCATCATCTCCTCGATGAAGCCGTTTACCTTTCCGAGGTTCTGCTGCTGTGCAACGAAGTAACGGCTGGAAAAGCCGGCATAATGCTTGCTGACATAGAAGGTTATGGCAACCATGATCAGTGTCACGATCGTAAGAGGAACGCTCAGGCGGATCATACATACAAGCACGAAGATGACGGTGATCGCACTGTTGAACATCTGCGGGATACTCTGGCTGATCATCTGGCGGAGCGTATCCATATCATTGGTGTAGATGGACATGATATCGCCGTGTGAGTGTGTGTCAAAGTAGCGGATCGGCAGATCCTGCATGTGGGAAAACAGTTCGTCACGCATATATTTGATGCTGCCCTGTGAAATATAGATCAGCATTTTCTGCTGGATAAGGGTAGCGATGATTCCGATCGCGTAAAATCCTGCAACACGTCCCATCGCGCCAAGCAGCGGACCATAATCGCTGCCGCCGTTTGCCAAAAGCGGCGTTATGTAATCATCGATCAGGGACTGGATGAACATGGTTCCCTGTGTGTTTGCAAAAACAGATAGAAGCAAGCAGATCAGTACGATCACCCACAAAACGGCGTAACGGCTGATGACTGTTTTGAGTAAGCGGGCTAACAGCTTGCCCGGATTTTTGATTTGAGGCTTTGGACCTCTTGGTCCTCTTGGTCCCGGCATTAGTTTGCACCTCCTTCGTCAAAATCTCCGCCACCGCTTGTCTGGGATTCATAGACATCACGGTAGATATCGTTGGATGCGAGCAGATTCTCATGCGTATCGAAGCCGTCAAGCTTACCGTCATTCATGACGATGATGCGGTCAGCGTCCATGACAGAGCTGATTCGCTGTGCGATGATAAGCTTGGTAGTTCCCGGAATTGCCTCGCGGAATGCCTTGCGGATGTTGGTATCGGTAGCGGTATCGACCGCGCTGGTGCTGTCGTCCAGAATCAGGATCTTCGGATTCTTAAGAAGCGCGCGTGCAATACAAAGACGCTGTTTCTGTCCACCGGAGACGTTGGTTCCGCCCTGCTCGATATGTGTGTTGTATTTGTCCGGGAACTTCTGGATAAATTCATCTGCGCATGCCATCTTGCAGGCTTCGATGCATTCCTCCTCGGTAGCGTTTGGATTGCCCCAGCGGAGGTTATCCAGGATGCTTCCGGAAAACAGTACGTTCTGCTGCAATACGACGGATACCTCGTTGCGGAGCGTATCCAGATCGTAGCTGCGGACATCCTTTCCGCCAACGTATACTGCGCCGTCATTGACATCGTAAAGGCGGCTGATCAGATTGACGAGAGAGGATTTGGAACTTCCGGTTCCACCGATGATTCCGATCGTCTCGCCAGATCGGATGTCCAGATTGATGTCATCGAGGATCGGTGCCTCGGAATGCTCGTTGTAGCGGAACGTTACATGGTCAAAGCGGATGCTTCCGTCAACAACCTCGTAATCCGGATTTTCCGGGGTGGTCAGATCACTCTTTTCATTTAATACCTCTGCGATACGGTTTGCACTTGCGATACTCATGGATACCATGACGAAGATCATGGAGAGCATCATCAGGTTCATAAGAATGCTCATGCAGTAGGTAAGGAGTGAGGTAAGATTACCGGTGGTAAGCTCGCCTGCAACGATGTAATGAGCGCCGAACCAGCTGATCAGCAGGATACAGGTGTATACGGTAAGGTTCATAAGAGGCGAGTTCCACATAACAACGTTCTCCGCGCGGGAGAGCATGTTGTAGATGCTTTGGCTTGCCTTTTTGAAACGCTGCTTTTCGTAATCACCGCGCACATACGCTTTTACAACGCGGATCGCGGATACGTTTTCCTGAATGCTCTCATTGAGGTCATCGTACTTTAAGAATGCTTCACGAAAATAGCGCATTGCGAAAAAGACGATAAGTGCGAGAAAGATTCCAAGAATGATGACTGCGACCAGATAGATGGAAGCAAGCTGCGGGCTGATGAAAAATGACATCGCCATCGCGCAGATAAGGCTTGCCGGAGCACGCATTGCCATGCGCAGGATCATCTGGTAGGCGTTCTGGATGTTGGTGACATCCGTTGTCATACGGGTGACAAGACCGGCAGTGCTGTATTTGTCGATATTGGAAAAGGAGAAGGTCTGAATGTTTCTAAACATTGCCTTCCGCAGGTTGCGACCAAGTCCCATGGAAGCCTTGGCACCGTACTTGGCACCCATCCATCCACCAAACAGGGAAACAAATGCACATGCGACCATAAGAAGTCCCATTTTGATGACGTAGCCCTGGTTTTCACCGTAGATTCCGACATCAATGATCTTAGCCATCAGAAATGGGATGATGGTCTCCATCAACACTTCCAACAGCATAAAAAGAGGCGTAGCGATGGAGGCTTTTGTGTACTCCTTCAGCTGTGCGCCGAGTGTTTTTAACATAAGATGTTATCCTTCCTTTCTTTGCAATTTCGCGGAAAAACCGCACGCATATTTGAAATTTTATATCCATAAACGGCAAAAGTCAAATACATATACTAGGAAACGATTGAAATGTGGTACTTTTTACGCATGCGTAAAATAGTGACGATTTTCTTTTCAAATATTTGTCAAATATGTATAAAGCACCCATAAAATAAGGGCTTGCGGAACAAAAATGGGAAAAAGGTACGACCACATAATATAGAATTGATGCATTGACAAGACCACAACATATTGTATATAATTAGAATCAGCGTTAAGAGCACAATATAAGTGATACACAAGATATAAAGAAGCTACAAAGGAACAGTGGAGGTTAAGTAATGAAGATTATCAAAAGAAGCGGAAGCGAAGCGACGTTCGATGAGGCAAAGATTGTTGCCGCGATCCAGAAGGCGAACGCATCTGTCATCGACTACGAGAAGCTGACAGATGAACAGATCGAGGAGATCGCAGCGAATGTAGAGACTGCGTGTGAGAATATGAAGCGTTCTCCAAGTGTTGAGGAGATCCAGGATATGGTCGAGAACCAGCTCATGAACCAGAGAGCTTTTACGGTTGCCCGCAACTATATCACATACCGCTATAAGAGAGCGTTAGTCCGCAAGTCCAACTCTACGGACGAGCAGATCTTAAGCCTTCTTGAGTGCAACAACGAGGAGGTAAAGCAGGAGAACTCCAACAAGAACCCAACCGTCAACAGTGTGCAGCGTGACTATATGGCGGGCGAGGTCAGCAAGGATATCACCAGAAGATTCCTTCTGCCGGAGGATATTGTTGAGGCTCATGAGAAGGGACTGATTCACTTCCATGATGCAGACTATTTTGCACAGCATATGCACAACTGCTGTCTGGTCAATCTGGAGGATATGTTACAGAACGGAACAGTCATCAGTGAGACGATGATCGATCCGCCAAAGAGCTTTTCAACGGCTTGCAATATCGCGACACAGGCAATCGCACAGATCGCAAGCAGCCAGTACGGCGGCCAGAGTATTTCTCTTTCTCACCTGGCACCTTTTGTACAGGTCAGCCGTGATAAGTTCCGCAAGCAGGTACGCACCGAGTTTGAGACTGCGGGAATTGAGCTTAATCAGGAGAAGATCAACGAAGTCGCAGAACTCCGTGTCAAGGAGGAGATCAACCGCGGTGTACAGATGATCCAGTATCAGGTCATCACCCTTATGACAACAAACGGACAGGCTCCGTTTATCACTGTATTTATGTATCTGGATGAGGTTCCAGACGGACAGATCCGTACAGACCTTGCAGCAATCATCGAGGAGATGCTCCACCAGAGGATCAAGGGCGTTAAGAATGAGAAGGGTGTATATATCACCCCAGCATTCCCAAAGCTGATCTATGTGCTGGAGGAGGACAACATCACTGAGGATTCCAAGTATTGGTATCTGACCAGACTTGCCGCACAGTGTACCGCAAAGCGTATGGTTCCGGATTACATCTCTGAAAAGAAGATGAAGGAACTGAAGGTCGACAAGACCGGAAAAGGACAGTGCTACACCTGTATGGGCTGCCGCAGCTTCCTGACACCGGATCGCACGACCGAGAACGTGGCAAATGCCAAGAATTACGTTGAGGGAGAGGGCAAGTATTACGGAAGATTCAATCAGGGTGTTGTCACCTTGAACCTTGTAGATGTGGCATGCTCTGCCGGCAAGGATATGGACAAGTTCTGGCAGATCATGGAAGAACGTCTTGAATTGTGCTACCGCGCACTCATGTGCAGACACAAGAGACTGCTCGGAACTCCTTCCGATGTGGCTCCGATCTTGTGGCAGAACGGTGCGCTTGCCCGCTTAAAGAAGGGCGAGACGATCGACAAGCTGTTATTTGGCGGTTACTCTACCATTTCCCTCGGATATGCGGGATTGTGCGAGTGCGTAAAATATATGACCGGTGTTTCACACACCGATCCGGAGGTTGGAACACCGTTTGCACTTAAGATCATGCAGAGATTAAATGATGCCTGCGCAGACTGGAAGGCTGCAACGGACATTGATTTCTCTTTGTACGGCACACCGCTTGAGTCTACGACTTACAAGTTCGCAAAGTGCTTACAGAAGCGCTTTGGAAGAATCGAGGGTGTTACCGACAAGAACTATATCACCAACAGCTACCATGTACATGTAACTGAGAATATCAACGCATTTGACAAGCTCAAATTTGAATCCCAGTTCCAGGCACTTTCTCCGGGAGGAGCGATCAGCTACGTTGAAGTTCCGAATATGCAGAACAACATCGATGCGGTTCTCTCTGTTATGCAGTACATTTATGACAACATCATGTATGCAGAGCTTAACACCAAGAGCGACTACTGCATGAA
Organism: Lachnospiraceae bacterium; assembly: GCA_963612015.1. Classification (GTDB taxonomy): domain Bacteria; phylum Bacillota; class Clostridia; order Lachnospirales; family Lachnospiraceae; genus Roseburia. Next base: position 15,394 of record CAVDTR010000013.1, read on the forward strand.
GTGCGGCTACGACGGAGAGATCGAGATCATCAACGAAGAGGGAAGCGGCAAGCTGATCTGGCAGTGCCCATGCTGCGGCAACCGCGATCAGGATCAGATGAGTGTTGCCCGCCGTACCTGCGGCTATATCGGCACGCAGTTCTGGAATCAGGGACGCACGCAGGAGATCAAGGAACGCGTGCTGCACTTGTAGTGGGGCCGGTTCTTTTGACACACGCAGCGCCCATTGGCACGAATTTCAAGACACTGTATTTCACGATTGTGAGATCGCCAATCTCGTCGCGGAGCAGGATGATATCAAGGTCATTAAGATCAAGGACTACATCAAGAACCCGAAGGACAACGGTTACCGGAGCTACCACATGATCGTGGAGCTACCGGTATTCTTCTCAAAAGGAAAGACACCGATGCGCGTGGAGATCCAGACCCGCACAAATGGCATGGACTTCTGGGCAACTCTGGAGCATCAGCTCCGCTACAAGAAAGGAATCGACGATCTGGGTGATTCCGGTGAGATCTAAAAGATTGTTGCCGCTGTAACCGGTGCTTGCAGCCATGAGCAGATTAAGGAGCGTCGATTTTCCACAACCGCTGCCGCCAACGATCGCGTAGGATTTTCCTGCCTCGAAGCGGACAGAGATATGGTGGAGGATTTCTTTGCCCTCTTCATATCCGAAGGATACATCCTGCAATTCGATACCTTTGGAAAGGCGCGTAAGGCAGAACCCACCGGTGGAACCGGAATTTTGCTCAAGAGCATCGGCAAGTTTGTCGACCAGACCAAGTGCCGCTTTGCGGTTCACCAATAAACCGGGCAGTGTGGCGATCGGTTCAATGATATAGTTCATCAGGTTTACAAACAGGAGCAAAGCACCCAGTGTCAGTCCATAGCCGTTTTTCGTGAGGTATGCACCAACCAGAAAAACCGCCAGTTGTGCGAAAATCCCCGTTACCGAACAGATCATTCCGATGATGCTTTTGACGCGCTGACGGTTACATTTCTCTTTTTCCAGTGAGCTATTATTTTCTTTAAACAGGTCGTAAATTTCCTTTTCCGCCTTAAAGCATTTTACAATAGAAAACCCGCTGAGACAATCCTGCAGCGCAGCAGTAAAATCTTTGTTACGGTCGGATACATGCACTTCGGCTGCTTCAAGCCTGCCGCCTGTCAAGATGGATGCAAAAAGTGGTAAAATGCTTACGCAGATGGCAACTGCGGTCAGAAGCGGAGAGTACCAAAGCATCATAGCAAGAGCGCCGACAAAGGTGACAGCCATTGTGATGATGTCAAACTGCTGGCTTAAATAGTTGTTCTCAATGCTTGACGCATCATTTGTGAGTGATGACAGGTAAGCCGCCGTGCTTTCATCTTTAAAGGATGAGATGGTTTTGTGGATCGGCATATCGAAGGCATAGTCCTTGTATTGCTGCATGGCACGTTTTAGGTAAGCTGTTTTTTTAGAGATTTTGTTTTCATCTGCGTTTATTCCCTTCAAGTGTTTTGTTGTACTTCAAATTGTAGCAATGCGCTTTTATAAGTTGAACACACCAGTCGTGCAATTTTTCGGGAAAAATATACACCGCTGGTATGAGCTATGAGCCAATAGGCGCTTTGCGTGTCAAAAGGAACATCCCCACTTGAAAACTATCGTGCAATATGGGTATAATAGATAGCGTAGTGAAATTAGAATATAGAATGTTATTAGGGAGAATAAGAAAAAATGCGTAAAACAAAAATTATCTGTACAATCGGACCGGCTTGTGAGAACGAAGAGACACTTACACAGATGTGCTATGCAGGCATGAATGTGGCGCGATTGAATTTTTCACACGGAACCTTGGAGGAGCAGCAGGCGAAGATTGACCTGATCCAGAAGGTGAGAGACAAGATCAATATGCCGATCGCGATCATGCTGGATACAAAAGGACCGGAGTATCGTATCCGCAAGTTTGAGGATGGCAAGATCACATTGAAGGAAGGAGATACCTTTACTTTCACAACGGAGCAGATCGTGGGCAATCAGGAGCGTGTTGCAGTCAACTATCCGGATCTGATCAACGAACTTAAGGTGGGCGACCAGATCCTTGTCAACAATGGACTTGTTGTATGTGAAGTGAAGAAGCTGCGGGGAAATGACGCGATCTGTACCGTATTGTCCGGAGGGGAGCTTTCCAATAATAAGAGCATGAATTTCCCGAACAAGGTGTTAAAGGGAGATTATCTGAGTGAGCAGGATAAAGAGGATCTGTTGTTTGGTATCAAGAACGGAGTTGACTTCGTTGCCGCGTCTTTTGTGTCCAACGGAAGCGATATGCATCAGCTTAGGGACTTTTTGACAGAGAATGGCGGCGGGGATATCGATATCATCGCAAAGATCGAGAATCAGTCTGGGGTGGATCATATCGATGAGATCTGCACGATCGCGGACGGTGTCATGATCGCGCGAGGTGACCTCGGTGTGGAAATTCCGTATGTCAATCTCCCAGCGATCCAGAAGCAGCTCACCAAGCGATGCAGACTGCTCGGCAAGCGCGTAATCACCGCAACGGAGATGCTTGAATCCATGATCCACAATCCAAGACCGACGAGAGCCGAGATTTCCGATGTTGCCAATGCCGTATACGAGGGAACCTCCGCAGTCATGCTTTCCGGAGAATCCGCAGCAGGAAAGTATCCGGTGCTTGCAGTTAAGACGATGGCAGAGATCGCAGAATGCACAGAGAAGGAGATCGACTACACCGAGTGGTTCAGAAAGACCGATTACCAGACCCATAGCAATCTGGATGCTCTTTCACACGGAACCTGTGCGATGGCGATTGATGTAAATGCCAAGTGTATCGTGGTCAATTCCGTGAGCGGAACAACCGCCCGTATGGTCAGCCGTTTCCGCTGCCCGGTAGACATCATCGGCATGACAACCTCAAAGCGCGCAATGCGCAAGCTGAACTTAAGCTGGGGCGTATACCCGATGCTCAGCGAGGAGTACAGCTCGATCGATGTCATGTTCTACAATGACTTAAATCAGGCAAAAGAAATCTTCGGTCTGCAGCAGGGGGACAATGTTGTCCTGACCGGAGGACAGATCAACGGAACCAGCGGCAATACGAACATGATCAAAGTGGAAACGTTGTAAGAGTGGCGAACAATATAGGTTTTTCTAAAATAATATAAGAATACTAATGTTTACAAAACAAGCGAAATATGCTATTTTTTTCTTATAACGATTCATTTGTTTATAGGGAGGGGTGTACTTATGACATATCAGGAATTAGTTAAGAAATTGGAAACCGCGTATGCGAAGGCAGACGCAAGTGCAATTACAGACCATGTAGCTGTACAGTTTAACGTTACCGGCGAGGGCGAAGGCGCACTTTACCTTGAAGTGGCAGATGGAAAGATTGACATTCAGCCATACGAATACTATGACAGAGATGCGATCGTTACCACAAATGCAAGTGCTCTTGTAGATATTGCAACGGGCAAGCTCAATATCTCAGAGGCTTACAATAGAGGAATCCTCTATGTGGACGGAGACCTTCACAAGGCATCTTTACTTGAGAAGATCGTTCTTAAGAAAGCAGCAGAGAAAAAGGCTCCTGCAAAGAAAGCTCCGGCTAAGAAGGCACCTGCGAAAAAGACCACTGCCAAGAAGGTAGCTCCTGCCAAGAAAGCGGAGGCACCAAAAGCAGAGACCGTAAAGAAAGAAGAAGCACCAAAGGCAGAGCCTGCAAAAAAGGTTGAGGTATCAAAAGCAGAGCCTGTAAAGAAAGTAGAAGCACCAAAGACCGAGCCGGCGAAGAAGGCTCCGGCAAAGAAAAGCACAAAGTAAAAAAGGTGCGATATAGATGATTGGAAAGCCTGCTCTACTTAGTAGAGCGGGCTTTTGAGGTTAATGGAATGAATTATGCAGGAATAAAATATTGTGATATTGCAAATGGGCTGGGCTGCAGGACAGTCCTTTTTGTGTCCGGCTGCCGGAACCACTGCAAGGAATGTTTTCAGCCCCAGACGTGGGATTTTTCATACGGAGATCCGTTTGATGAAGAGATTCAAAAGCAGATCTTGGATTCGCTGGAGCCTGATTATGTGCAGGGACTTACCCTGCTTGGCGGCGAGCCGTTTGAGCCTGAGAACCAAAAGGAACTAGCTCCTTTTGTGGGAAAGGTGCGCGAGCGCTACCCGCAGAAGAATATCTGGGCATTCACCGGATATATATATGATAAAGATCTGATCGAGGGCGGTCGGAAGCACACCCCGGATACGGATAGACTGCTGGCGGCGATCGATGTGTTGGTAGACGGACCGTTTATCGTGGAAGAGAAGGATTTGCGCTTAAAGTTTCGCGGTTCAAGAAATCAGCGTGTAATTGACTTGAAAAAAACGTTAGAAAGTGGCACAATCAAATTGTTCATGGAGTAGATTACCGGTAACAGGGGATTTAGATGGAATAAAAGGGAGTGAGTGTATATGAAGAAAAAGGTACAGCAGATGCTGGCTCTTATTTGTAATGCGCTTGGAACGATCGCGGCGGTGTACGTTGGTGGCTGGCTGATGTTCTTACAGCCGCTTCATGTGCTATACACAGCATTTGGCAATGGCGAGCTGAGCGTGCGGCTTGTCGCGGTGTGCGCGGTAAAGATCCTGCTGTCTGCAACCTTTGCAGGTCTGGTGTGGTGCATCGGCTACATCGGCTGTAATTACTTTAAGGGAAAAGAGAACCCAGACTGGTCTGTGCTTAACGGAAAGACGGACGACCAGACACTGATCGGCAAGGAGAGCTAAGGGTGATTTTACGAGTACCGGATTATTATGAGGAGTTCTCCTGCATTGCGGGAGCGTGCAGGCATAGCTGCTGCATCGGTTGGGAGATCGATATCGATGAGGACACCTATGCGTATTATAAGAGCATCGGCGGGGCGCTCGGAGAGCGGCTTGCTACATATATGTATATGACGGAGGACAACGAGCATAGCTTTCAACTGGAGAGCAATGGTTATTGTCCTTTCTTAAATAAGGACAAGCTCTGTGACATCTGCATTGCGCTTGGAGAAGCGGCGCTGTCGGAGGTGTGTACGGAATATCCTCGGTTTTCCATCGAGTATGGCAATGTCCTGCAAAAATGCCTGTCATTGTCGTGCGAGGAGGTCGGGCGCATCTTATTTTCCAAGGATGCACCGGTTCAGATCGTAGATCACTATATGACGGATGATACATCGGATGCAGACGAGCCGGAGGATGAATGGATTCCTGCAATGGAACAGATGCAGAAACAGGCAATCGCCCTGCTGCAGGATCGAAGCAGGGATATTTGGACGCGGATGCGGGAGTATCTTCTGCCGATATGTGAGGATGAGTGCGATGCAACTGCAGAATATGCATATCAGGACTTTAAATCGCGCTATCAGACCTTTGCTGAGATGGAGACACTCGATGAAGAGTGGGAGATCGTAAAGGCGCAGATGGAGGAGCATTATACGGCGGAGACGTATGCAGCTATTTTGCAGCAGTATCTGCAAAGCCCGGCGTATCGGGAGAGCGACTATGAGCAGCTTATGGTATACTTCACGTTCCGCTATCTGATGAATGCAGTATACGATTACGATGCCGCGTCGTACCGGAAACTGGCGGTGGTGTTTACGCTTTTTATCCGGGATATGGATGCACTTCGGTATCACTTAAATGGCGGCTGTTATACGAGAGACGACCGTGTCGATGTGGTGCGGATCTTTTCAAAAGAGGTGGAGCATTCCGAGGAGAATATTGAGTTGGCGCGCGAGGCATTTCTGTTTGAGGAAGTGTATGAGACGAAGAGTCTGATGCGGCAAATATAAAAAAGGCGCGATTTACGCGCCTTTTTTTAATACAATTTTATTTATCCAAAAGATCCGTGTAGAAGTCCGCATAATCGCAACGGCCGGCATGGGTGTAGTCGATCGCGGCAGACGGATGCTGGTTTAACCGCCCGGTCAGCAGATATGGGATATCGTAACCCCAGAGTGCGCCGCTTTCCTTGAGTGGCAGCATGTACTGCTCAAGGAATTTGAGAATCGGGTAGATATTGTACTTCGGATTCTTTAAGAAGCTGATCAAAAGCTCCATCGCGCAGTTGCCGGCACCGCGTCCCATAGACATCATGGTCGCATCAAGGTAGCTGACACCGCGTGCAACGGATTCAATGGTATTTGCAAACGCAAGCTGCTGATTGTTGTGTGCATGAATACCGATAAATTTGTCATATTTTTCTCCGACTTCCATATATTTGTCAGCGATACGGCGGATCTGTTCCGGATATAATGCACCATAGCTGTCCACAATATAAATACCGTCTGCGCTACTCTGACCGACCATGTCAAGTGCCTGATCGATATCGGCTTCCTTGGCATTGGAAACAGCCATGATGTTGCAGGTGACTTCGTAGCCCTTTGCCTTTGCGTCCTCAATGATATCGAGAGCAGCAGGCATCTGGTGCACATAGGTTGCAACCCGTATCAGATCAATGACGCTGTCCTTCTTGTCGATGATATCCTTCTTGTAATCGCAGCGACCGACATCCGCCATGACTGCAAGCTTCATATCGGAAGGGTTATCGCCGACGATTGCACGGATGCTGTCCTCGTCACAAAACTTCCATTTGCCGAATTTGCTCGTATCGAACATTTCCTTGGATGCTTTATAGCCAAATTCCATATAGTCGACTCCAGCCTTGACATTGGTGCGATAAAGAGCACTGATAAAGTCGTCGGTAAACATAAAGTTGTTGACCAGACCTCCATCTCTTATTGTGGCATCCACGACGCGGACATCGGGACGTACTGTCATTAAGTCGCCTTTTTGTGACATGTTCATCATCCTCCTGGTATATAAAATAAAAACATTAGCGCTTCAACGCTTTAAAGTGTGTGAGTATATAATACATATACTTGGAGAAAAAAGCAAGTAAAACTTTACATTTTTTTCGAGCACTAATATAATGAGTGATGCAATGCATTTCGAGGAGGATTAAAATGATAAATTATCTGGGAATATCTGATTTTTCTGTTATCGCTTTTATCGGCGTGCTGTTTACCTTTGCAGTGACCTGTATGGCAATCGCCAAATTAAATCCGTTTCTTCCGAAGGATCTCGGAAGACAGTTTGCACATGACGGCACACTTTCTGCGGGTAAGCCGAGAGGAGCGGGCATTATTTTCATATTTGTTTTTGTTATCGCAGCGCTTTTATTTTCACAGATCAACATGGAGATCGCGATTTATCTGTGTCTGGTAACGATCGAGATGTTCACGGGATTTTTTGATGACGCATCGGAAAAGCCGTGGGGCGAGTATCTGAAGGGCTTTCTGGATCTGATCGTCGCAGTGGTGGTAGCGCTTGTATATCTGCATTATAATACCAACGAAGTGACGCTGGCATTCGCAAACATAACCTTTGAGATCCCGCAGGTTCTCTTTGCACTCCTTACCATCGTCTTAGTATGGGCTTCAATCAATGTGACCAACTGTTCCGACGGCGTGGATGGTTTATCCGGCACACTTACGATCATTTCCAGCATGACATTTTTTGTGATCGATAATCTGATCGGAGTGGACGATCCGTTTAATTACTGCATTCTGCTCTTTGCAGTCTGCCTGCTTGGCTATCTGTGGTACAATGCGACACCGAGCAAGCTTTTGATGGGAGATGCCGGTTCCCGCGCGATGGGTATCTTTATCGCGATCACGGCTCTGAAATCCGGATGCCCGTTTTTGTTCCTTCCGGTGGCAGCACTGTTGATCATCGACGGAGGACTTGGACTTATCAAGGTGTCATTTATCCGTTTCCTAAAGATCCACATCCTCAAGAACACGACAACACCGATCCATGATCATGTGCGCAAGAAGCTTGGCTGGTCCAATGCACAGGTTGTTTTCCGTTTTGCGATCATTCAGATCGTTATCTCGCTCGCAACCGTTTACCTTGTCATGATCCGTCTATAATAGTTTCGCATTTATGCGCCGACCGCCGTTTCACACGACCGCCGGCGCTTTTTCTTCTTAATACCATTTCTGCTACATTAACCAACATTCCGTTAAGTCCATTTCCATCTTCATAAACAAAGCATTCACACAAAAATTGCTGAAATTCTTTCAACCGGTATTACGGTGATATAAAAAGAAAAAGCACCTCCGCACCGAGGCTAGACGCGGCGGCGCAGAAGTGCGAAGAACTTTTCGATATGGAACGGTTTGCCAAGAACCGCTTCGGTTTTCAGGCGGTTCTCCTCGGAGAAACCGACGCAGATGTTGTGGTTGGCTTCGGCAAGGTAGTCCATGATACCGTCGATATCGGATTTGATATTTTTCGGGCAATGGATATAAAAATGTTTGTTGGCGATAATGTGCATCGTATAGGAGATGCTAAAATGATACCACAGGAACTTGTGAAGCGTGGAATGCTTGTAGATCCACAGGATCTCCTTGATCGGTACGATGGCATTGCCGAGAGGCGAAGTCATGATAAAGTAATGCTCCGTGATGAACATATCCTCGGTGGCAAGCTGTGGCAGCGTTGCAAGCTCTTGTTCCGCCTCAAGCAGCATCTGCTTCGGATGCCCGAACACGACAAGGTTCTGGCAAGGCGGGGACAGAACCGGAAAATGCGCATACAACAGATATAACAGCAGACAGATGACCGCATAGATTCCGGTGCCGAAATACGCCACGAAAAGCAGCGTGGTAAAGGTCGGATGAAAAGCCGGCTCGCTGAAATAATAGCGCGGCATCTCGGCGGTGATTCCGGTCTGCGTCCACGCAAGATCCTCGGAGAGTGCGGCAAGCAGACTGTCGTAGGACTCGTTTGCCCGCTCGATCTGCCCGCGGATGGAAATCTCTGAGATCGTCGGATTGCCCTCCTCACAGGTGGCAGGGGAGAGAAGCACGATGGAACATTCCCCATCCTGATAGGTGTAATAATAATAGCCGTTGGTGTTGCCGAAAAGCCTGCTCGTATATCCGGTGAAGGTCAGCCCGGTAAAAGAGGCAGTGACATAATGCTTGTCCTGCTCGTAGGCGGACTGGAAGCTCTCGTTGTGTGCCAAAGCCGGTGGAGAAAGCAGCGTTGACAACGGAAAAATAAACCACAGTGCCGCAAGGATACACAGGTACAGAACCGGTGAAAAAAGCCGTCTGCGGTAAAACGCGCGGATATTTCGCGTGATATAGTGTTCATAATTTTCGGTCATGCTATAAATACCTCAACAGTAAAATCATTCCGATAACTTGGAAAATAACTTCCCAAGATCACCTAAAGTATAAAGGAATCTAAGACAAGAATCAACCTTGCTTTTCCTATAAAAAGTTGTTACCATAGTATAGAAGTTTCTGCCAGTCAATTTATGGTCGGACAGCGGCTTTAAAGAGCGGTATATGATCCGGCAGCGACCGGTACGAGGAAGGACAATGGACGCATACACAAGCTTTGCAGAGGTCTACGATCTTTTCATGGACAATGTGCCATACGAGGAGTGGGCAGACTATTTAATTGATATATTTGCGGAAAATCAGGTGAAGGATGGCATCATGCTCGATCTGGGCTGCGGGACAGGGAAACTGACGCGGCTGTTTGCAAAGCGTGGCTTTGATATGATCGGCGTGGACAACTCCATGGATATGCTGGAGATTGCAAGACAGTCACAGAGTGAGAAGGGCGACAGCTCGATCCTGTATCTGTGTCAGGATATGCGGGAGTTTGAACTGTACGGAACGGTGCGCGGCATATACAGTGCCTGCGACTGCCTGAATTACATTTTGGACGAGGACGAGCTGTTAGAGGTGTTCCGGCTGGTCAATAACTATCTTGATCCGCGCGGGATATTCATCTTTGATATGAATACACCGTACAAGTACGAGACGATGCTGGCGGACAATACCTTTGCCGAGAACCGCGAGGAGGGCAGCTTTATCTGGGAGAATTACTTTGACGGGGACAGCCGGATCAACGAGTATGACCTGACACTTTTTGTGAAGGGAGACGATGAGCGGTTTTTGCGTTTTACGGAGGAACATTACCAGAAAAGCTATTCGGTGGAGCAGATATGTGCGCTTTTACAGAAAGCCGGCATGGAGCTGGTCGCTGTGTATGATGGGTACACGAAGGAGCCTCTTCGGGAGGACAGCGACAGAATGACAATCATTGCGAGAGAAAAAGGAAAAGAAGGAGCAGAATAAAATGACAGATTATATTGTACGCGCGACTGCCGCAGACAGCAGCATCCGCGCATTTGCGATCAACGCGAAGGAGATGGTGGAGATCGCAAGGGAACACCATGATACGACACCGGTAATGACGGCGGCACTCGGCAGACTTCTCTGTGGCGCAGCCATGATGGGAAGCATGATGAAGGGAGAAAAGGATCTGCTTACCCTGCAGATCCAGTGCAGCGGTCCGGCGCAGGGGCTTACGGTCACAGCGGATTCCGCAGGCAACGTAAAAGGATACGCGGTAAATCCGAAGGTAGAACTTCCCCTGAACGATAAGGGAAAGCTTGATGTCGGCGGCGCGCTTGATCTTGGAATACTAAGCGTGATCAAGGATATGGGCTTAAAGGAGCCGTATGTCGGACAGTGTCAGCTTCAGACCGGAGAGATCGCGGAGGATCTGACCTACTATTTCGCAACCTCCGAACAGATCCCGTCAGCCGTGGGGCTTGGAGTATTGGTAAATCCGGACGGAAGTGTCAGACAGGCGGGCGGCTTTATCATCCAGCTCATGCCTTTTACACCGGATGATGTTGTGGAGCGGCTGGAGAAACGGATCGCAGAGATTGATTCCGTGACACAGATGCTTGAGCGTGGATTGACACCGGAGCAGATCTTAGAGGAGATCTTGGGCGAGTTTGGACTGGAGATTACCGACACGCTTCCGGCGCAATTCAAGTGTGACTGCTCGAAGGAGCGCATTTCAAAGGCACTTGCGACCATCAGCAAGAAGGATATGGACGACATCATCAACGATGGCGAGAGCATCGAGGTCAAGTGCCAGTTTTGCAATACCGCATACAAATTCGAGGTAGAAGAATTAAAGGAGATCCGAAATTGAGAGACGGTTTCGTAAAGGTTGCAGCAGTCACCCCGGACATCCGGGTGGCTGATACGAAATACAATGGGGAACAGATCCGTAACTGGATGAAAAAAACGGCGGAGGAAGGCGCAAAGGTGGTCGTTTTCCCGGAGCTGTGCATTACAGGCTATACCTGCGGGGACTTGTTTTTACAGGATACGCTGCTGCGCGCGGCGAAGGAGGAGCTTTTGCGTATCGAAAGCGAAAGCCGCAGATACGATGCGATATTCTTTGTGGGACTTCCATACGAGATAAACGGAAAGCTCTACAATCTGGCGGCAGCAGTCTCACGCGGACATGTCCTGGGCTTTGTGCCTAAGACGTTTATCCCGAATTACAACGAGTTCTATGAGCTGCGCTATTTTACGCCGGGCGGCAATCTGTGTACGGAGGTTGTGATCAAACAGGGAGAAGCAGTCCAGGCGGACACAGACCTGTTGTTTGCGTGCGAGGAGCTTGCAAACCTGCGCATCGGCGTTGAGATCTGTGAGGATCTGTGGACTCCGGTGCCGCCTAGCACGCGCCACGCGATGGCGGGAGCTACGGTGATCGCCAATCTGTCCGCCTCCGATGAGATAACGGGAAAGGCAGCATATAGACGATCTTTGGTGAACGGACAGTCTGCGCGGCTTATATGCGGCTATATCTATGCCTCTGCGGGCGAGGGCGAGTCCACACAGGATGTCGTCTATTCCGGGCATGATCTGATCGCGGAAAACGGATATGTTCTGGCAGAAAACAGATCGTTTAAAAGCGGGGCGGTGTACACGGAGCTTGATGTGGATCATCTGTCGGCAGACCGCCGCAGGATGAGTACCTTTGAGATCGAAGATACCCACACTTACATTACGTTCCATTTGCAGATACAAAAGACAACACTTTCGCGCTATGTGGATCCGTTCCCGTTTGTGCCGGGCAACACGGATGACCGTGCGGCACGCTGCGAGGAGATTTTGGGCATACAGGCAGCCGGACTTAAGAAACGGCTTGAGCATACAGGCAGTTCCTGCGCAGTCATCGGAATATCCGGTGGGTTGGATTCCACGCTGGCGTTTCTGGTGACGGTAAAAGCGTTTGCAATGCTCGGCAAAGATCCGGCAGGAATCCTTGCGGTCACGATGCCGGGCTTCGGGACGACCGACCGCACCTATGGCAATGCGACCGCGCTTGTACAGGCGCTTGGAGCAATGCTCATGGAGGTAAACATTGCGGAGGCGGTGCGCCTGCATTTCCGCGATATCGGGCAGGATGAGACGGTGCATGATGTCACCTACGAGAACTGTCAGGCACGCGAGCGGACGCAGATACTGATGGATCTTGCCAACCAAAAGGGCGGAATGGTCATCGGAACGGGCGACCTTTCGGAGCTGGCACTTGGCTGGGCGACATACAACGGCGATCATATGTCAATGTATGCGGTAAATGCCTCCGTGCCGAAAACGCTTGTGCGGCATCTGGTTTCCTACTATGCAGACACCTGTGGCAATGAACCGCTGAAAAATGTGCTGTATGACATTTTGGATACCCCGGTCTCACCGGAGCTTCTGCCGCCGCAAAACGGTACGATCTCGCAGCGAACGGAGGATATCGTCGGACCTTATGAGCTGCACGACTTTTTCCTATACGGGATGCAGCGTATGTGCTACTCACCGGCGAAGGTATTCCGGCTGGCGTGTATCGCCTTTGGAGACACCTATGTGCCGTCGTTTATCCTGAAATGGGAAAAGGTATTTTACCGGCGCTATTTTGCGCAGCAGTTTAAGCGCTCCTGCCTGCCGGACGGTCCGAAGGTCGGATCGGTTGCGGTATCGCCGAGAGGAGATTTGAGGATGCCGTCGGATGCGTGTGTGCGCATCTGGATGGAGGAACTGGAACAGTTGGAAGTGAAAGGAGAATGCAGATGAAACGCGAAGATATGACAGTTCCGGCACTTTTGCTGGAAGCGGTGACTCTGATCCTTGCCTTAGTCTACATCGGATTGCAGATATTTTACGGCGTTTATTATCATATTGCGGCATATAAGTTCGTGGTGAATGTGCTTGCCATGATCGTTGTGTATCTGGGACTTACACTGCTATGTGTATACCCGGAGCGGATCAACCGCATCCCGCCGGAGGCATTTACCCCGAAGATACGCAAGCTGACGCTACGCATGGTGCGGCTGGTCAAGCTGATCTTTGTGGCGGGAATCCTTGTTCCGTGTGTGTTTGATGCGCTGGGTACGGAGCTTTTGGATGCGGCGAGCCTGATCGTGATCGGACTGATCCTGTTTGTCGTGCTGTTCTACGAAGGACGCATCATTCGCTGCTTGCGTAAATAGCCGGATGTGGTAAAATATATAGGATGGGGCAATAAATAATAACAAGATTTTTACAGAAAGAAGAGGAAGATACCATGGAGAAACATGTAACTTATAAGACAAAGGGCGTATGCTCTACACAGATTGATTTTGATCTTAGGGACGGACGTATTTACAATGTAAAATATACCGGCGGCTGCAGAGGTAACACACAGGGTGTTGCACGTCTGGCTGAGGGAATGGAAGCAGAGGAAGTTGTTAAGCGCTGCAAGGGCATCGAGTGCCGTGGCGACAATTCCTGCCCGAATCAGTTAGCACTTGCCATCGAGGCAAATTTATAATTATTAAAAGTTATGGGGGTTAGTATGAAACAAACGATGAAGGTAGATACTGCCGCGGCAAAGGTAAACCGGTTCGTGCTTTCGGTTATGACGATCATCGATTTATTTTTGGTAGTCGGTTATGTGGGGGATTATGGAAGGAAGATCATCACGCTTCCTTTCTTTATGACGGTGGAGCTGATCGTGGTCGGTTCCCTGATCGCCAATTTTATTATCGTAAAAGTAAAGCCGGAGCTTTTTAAGCATACATCCATGTGGTGCTATATGCTTGTCTACGCGATCGCGGTGCTCGGCTCACACAATGATGCCGTGTATGTAATGGCTTTTCCGATCACGGTATTGTTTGTGCTCTACTATAACTACAAGCTGGTGGTAGAGATCGCGATCGGATTCGGCGGAATCAATATCATTGATATTATATATGTGGTTGCAGTCTTAGGGCACATGCACTCCGGTGATCCAATCAATACGACTGCCTTGCTGCTTCAGGGCGCGGGAGCCGTGGTGTTCTATATCGGACTGTGCGGAACGACCAAGATCTCCAACCGCAACAACAGCCAGAAGATGGAGAGCATTAAGGCGGAGCAGGAAAAGAATGCCAAGCTTTTGCAGGATGTCCTCTCCGTTGTCGCAAGCGTCCGCAAAAATTCAACCGAGGCGGGCGAGTATATGTCAACGCTTGACAGCAATGTCGCACATACGGCGAATGCGCTCAATGACATTTCTGCCGGTAACAACCAGAATACCGAGAGCATCGAACAGCAGACCGTCATGACGACGAAGATCCAGGAGATGATCCAGGATACGAAGAAGATGTCCGACCAGATGCTTACGCTCTCCGAAGAATCCGGCGATGCGGTGCGCGGCGGACAGGACGCAGTGCGGATGCTGCGCGAGCAGTCCGACAAGACCAAGCAGGCAAATGAGCAGGTTGTCGCTACGGTAGAGCAGCTTATCCTCAATTCGCAGAAGGTCGGCGAGATCACCTCGCAGATCTTTAATATCTCTTCGCAGACAAATCTGCTTGCACTCAATGCTTCCATCGAGAGTGCGCGTGCGGGTGATGCCGGAAGAGGCTTTGCGGTTGTTGCGGAGGAGATCCGCAAGCTTGCGGACGAGACGAGAAGCCTTACCGAGGGCATCCAGAATATTGTTACGGAGCTAAGAGGCAATGCCGATGAGGCAAAGTACACGGTCGACAATGTTATGGCTGTAACCGCAGAGGAGCATGACCTGATCGTAAGCGCCGAGGAAAAGTTTGGAAATATCGGTGAGCACATGGAAGGCTTAAGCCGCAATGTCGGGGATATTTACCACAAGATCGATGAGATCCTTGTATCCAACGACGCGATCGTGGAGAGCATTACGCATATTTCCTCCGTCAGTGAGGAGGTTGCCGCAAGTGCGATCGAGGCGGCAAAGCTCGGAGACGACTGCACGGCGAGTGCGCAGCAGGCGCGCATCCTTATGGATTCCTTGCTTGAGAGTGTGGCTGCGATCGACAAATATATGGAGTAGAACATGAAGTATCAGACAACGAATGAATTTGAACATTTTGAACTGAATGAGGTACATATAAGCGATGTGGAAGTGACCAATGGTTTCTTCCACATTGTGCTTGATGATGTGGTGATCCTGCCGGAAAACAGCTGCAACCGCGATATCCGCAAGATGCGTGCCAACGGGCTTGTCCTAAAGATCGACGATATGAAGATCGAAAAGCTGACGCGCGAGGGCTATAAGACCTACGATGCGGATGGAAGGCTGCTCGGTCAGACGGAGGATACCCGGATACCGGAATCCGGGTATGCGGATGTCTTTGCGGCATTTACGGATGGCAGCGCGTATTCCGTCACCAAGGACGGGAATACCTATACGTTTATCGTGGATGCAACGGACGAGTGTACCTACGAGCTGGTGATTACCGGAAGCGGAGACCGGCAGGAGTGGGATCGGTTTTTGTCATGGAGCGAGTGATCTTCCACATTGATGTGAACAGTGCCTTTCTGTCGTGGGAGGCGGTCGAGCGGTTAAAGCGCGGGGAGACGGTAGATATCCGGACGATCCCGTCCGCAGTCGGCGGCGATATCGCGACCAGACACGGCGTGATCCTTGCCAAGTCCGTTCCGGCGAAAAAGTATGCGGTCACGACCGGCGAACCGGTGGTGGATGCACTTCGCAAATGTCCGCAGCTATTTCTCGTAAAGCCGGATCATGAGCTGTACCGCCGTAATTCCAAGGCATTTATAGCAATCCTGCGGCAGTATTCCGACGTGATCGAGCAGTTTTCCATTGATGAGGCATTTGTCGATATGACGGGGACGAGGCGGCTTTTCGGAGAACCGTTAGAGGCGGCAGACCGCATCCGAAAGCAGATCTGGGACGAACTCGGATTTACGGTCAATATCGGAATTTCCTCCAACAAGCTGCTCGCAAAGATGGCGAGCGACTTTGAGAAGCCGGACAAGGTTCATACGCTTTTTCCCAAGGAGGTGCAGGGGAAAATGTGGCCGCTTCCGGTCAGGGATCTTTTCTTTGTAGGAAAGGCGGCAGAGCGGCGATTGCAGGAGATGGGAATCCGCACGATCGGAGATCTTGCAAACGCGGATCGCGCATTTTTGAATGCCAATCTCAAAAAGCAGGGGGATATTTTGTGGAGATATGCCAACGGTATGGATGATTCACCCGTGGAACCGGTGCGGGCGGACAACAAAGGTTATGGCAATTCCACAACACTTTCCTTTGATGTGACGGATGCAAAGACTGCAAAGGGCATTTTGCTGGAACTGACCGAGAAGGTCTGTGCAAGGCTCAGGCAGGATGACATGAAGGTGGAATCTGTCAGCGTGCAGTTCCGCTTTAGTGATCTGACGAGGGCTTCCCATCAGTGCGCACTCACCAGTGCGACGAACATCACGCAGGAGATCTACGCGAAGGTATGCCGGCTATTTGACGAGAAGTGGGACGGAACACCAATCCGGCTGCTCGGAGTCTCAACCTCAAAGGCATCGAGGGAGGAGAGCGGGCGGCAGATGAACCTGTTCGATACGACTGACTATGAGAAGCTCCAGAAGCTTGACAAGGCGATGGATACGATCCGGCAGAAATACGGTACAAAGGCGATCCAGAGGGCATCGTTCATCCGCGGGCATGAGAAGTCAGACAAAGACGATAGAAATGGCGTTTAAAAGCGCACGGATGCAGATACATAAGAAAGCTGGTGACGGGAGACTATAAGTTCTCCCGTTTTTTGACTTTATAGGAAATTTCTTTTCCTTCCATAATAAATGTTAAACAAATCTTAAAGAGTTTGCCTATTGGAACTTAATATCAAAACCAGTACAATAAAACCATAATAATCATGATTACGGGATGCCGCGTATGCGGTACGACCAGACTCCGGAGGAAGTTATGTATAATATTTTAGTTTGCGATGATGAAAAGGATATTGTTTCCGCATTGAAGATCTATCTGACCAGCGATGGCTATCAGGTATTCGAGGCATATAACGGAAAGCAGGCGATTGCAATCGAGCTGATTTCGGTTATCGTATTTGTACTTTCACTGCTATTCTTGTTCTGCGCGGCAGGACACCGGACAGGGGATGACGAGATCCACATGACCACACTGGATAAGATCTGGTATGAGGCTCTGGCAGGTATTGTATTTTTGATAGATGTCTTTTTCGTTGCACTTATGGCATTTGCAGTTGAGTCGGACGAAATCTTTAACGTTGCAGGATTTGTGACGGTTGAAGCAGAATTGATCGCAGTTATACTACTTGTCACATTGTTTTTGGTGCTATCTACCGTCACCCGTATCAAGGCACAGAAGTTCTGGCGGTACACTCTTGCATATTGGTGCTGGCGTGCTGTGCGCCATGTCTGGAGAAGGATCTGGGCTGTTCCGGCAAGCCTGCTGCAAAGCCTTAAGGAAAGAAGAAAGGAAAACAAAGCCTTTTACCGGGAGCACATGTCACTCTTCTGGAGAACGATCGTAGCGCTTTGTGTGGCTTCCCTTGTGATCCTTATCAGCTTCGCTGCCATGTGTGTCGCCGGTTATGACAGTGAGTTGTATGTGGTGTGGCTTTTGATCGTGTTTATCCTTTTATGGGGCGTGACATTGACGCTTGTTATGCAGATGACAAAGCTGCAGGAGGGCGGCAGACGCATCGCGGAGGGAGATCTTTCCACCCCGATCGATACGAAGGGATTGTACGGTGATTTCAAGGAACATGCGGAGAATATCAATAAGGCGGGTATCGGGATCGCACACGCAGTCGACAAGCAGATGAAGAGCGAGCGGTTTAAGACAGAGCTTATCACAAATGTGTCGCACGATATCAAGACACCGCTGACTTCGATCATCAACTATGTGGATCTGATCAAGAAGGAAGAGATCCACGATGAAAAGCTTGAGGAATATATAAGCGTGCTCGATCGCCAGTCCGGCAGACTCAAGAAGCTGATCGAGGATCTGATCGAGGCATCCAAGGCATCTACGGGCAATCTGTCCGTCAATTTTGAGAACTGCGATGCGCGTGTGCTTCTGACACAGATCGTCGGGGAATTTGAGGAAAAGACGGCTGCAAACCAGCTGGAGATGATTGTGGAAAGCCCGGAACGACCGGTCAATGTGCGTGTGGACAGCCGGCATATCTGGAGAGTGTTTGACAACCTGCTTGGAAATATCTGCAAATATGCACAGTCGGGAACCCGTGTTTACATCACGCTCGTACAAAAGGATCAGTCGGCGGTGATCTGCTTTAAGAATATTTCCAGATACCAGCTTAATATCTCAAACGAGGAGCTGCTTGAACGCTTTGTGCGCGGCGACAGCTCAAGAAATACGGAGGGCAGCGGACTTGGACTTTCCATCGCGCAGAGCCTTACGGAGCTTATGAACGGAAAGATGGAGCTTGCGGTAGACGGGGATCTGTTTAAGGTAACACTGACGTTTCCGGTCTGCGCGGATAAATAAAATCGAGGGTTTTACTGCCGGGGAAATTGTGCTATAATCGTGTCAAAATAAATGAAGTACAAAAAGAAACGAGGGATTACGATGAGGCACACAAAAAAACGAGGGATTACAAGGAAGAAATGTAAGATAGCACTTGTTAGCTTGGTCGTACTTATGTGCGTGGGCATACCATTTCTACACTCTGAACGGATAAATTCTTCAGAAGTGACGAATGCGGCACAAGGTACAGAGACAACAGCCCCGGTAAAGGATAAGAATCTAAAAGGACTGCAGAAGATTGACGGCAAATACTATTATTATGTAAAGGGCGAGGTACTTACCAATACTTATAAGCGGGTAAATATCAGCGGTGTCAATTATTATTTCTATTTCCAGAAGGATGGAAGTGCTTATACCGATGGCTACAAGAAGGTTACTGCTTCGGACGGAAGCGTCTACTTCTGCTATTTTAAGAAGAACGGACGTGCGTATAACAATGGACTTAAGAAAGTAGAAATCAACGGTGTCAATTATTATTTCTATTTCAATAAGTATGGGCACGCTGTCACGAATACTCTGAAAAAGGTGACTGACAGCAAGGGCAATGTTGCACTGTATTATTTCCGCGCGAATGGGCGTGCACTGACCAACAGCTTTAAGGATATTGATGGCAGCAAGTATTACTTTAAGAACAATGGTAAGGCATGCACGGCGGGAAAGCATAATATTTCCCATTATCTGTGCTATTTTGATGAGAATGGTGTGTTGACACGACGCATCGACAAGAACAAGAAGATGATCGCACTGACGTATGATGATGGTCCGTCCAAGTATACCTATAAGGTGCTTGATGTGATGGAAGAGTACAATTCCGTCTGCACCTTCTTTATCGTAGGCAACCGTGTGTCTTACTATCCGGATTTTGTCAAGCGGGAGGCGGAGCTTGGCTGTGAGCTTGCAAACCACACCTACGACCACGAGATACTGACCAAGCTGAGTTCTAAGGATGCGATCAAGGAACAGGTAGAAAAGTGCAATGACACCATAGAGGAACTTACCGGTATCCGCCCGAAGCTGGTTCGTACACCGGGAGGCGGGCGTAACGAGCTGGTGGATGAGACCATCGGTATGCCGAATATCCTGTGGTCAGTTGATACACTTGACTGGAAGACAAGAGATACCGATGCGACGATCAAGTCGGTAAAGGAAGAAGCCTACGATGGCGCGATCATCCTGATGCATGATCTGCATGAGGCAACGACAGACGCAGCTAAGACGATCGTTCCATATCTGATCGATCAGGGCTATCAGCTTGTGACTGTCAGTGAGATGGCAGAATGCCGTGGCGTAGAGCTGCAGGACGGCATCAGATATTACTCAATGAGTCCACAGTAATAATTTAGAAAAACACTATACAAACAAAAGTTCTGGGTATATAATGAAATCGAACAGAGGTTCGGCTTATTATATACCCTTTTTGTATGGGATGAAAAAGAGAAAGTGCTGGTGTGTTATGGCTGAGATATTACAACAACAGGATCTGATGAGCAAGCTTACGATTTTATCCGATGCCGCGAAGTATGATGTGGCATGCACATCGAGCGGTGTAGAGCGTAAGGGCAATGGGAGAGATACGGGGAACACCTACGGCGCAGGGATCTGCCATGCGTTCACCTCGGATGGACGTTGTATTTCTCTGCTTAAGATCCTGTTTACCAACGAATGTATCTATGACTGCAAGTATTGCATCAACCGGCGGAGCAATGATGTGCCGAGGGCATCCTTTACCCCAGATGAGGTCTGCCGTCTTACGATGGAGTTCTACCGGCGCAATTATATTGAGGGACTTTTTCTAAGCTCCGGGGTCATTCACTCGCCGGATTATACGATGGGGCTTCTCTACGAGACGCTGTTCCTTCTGCGCTCGAAGTACCGCTTTAACGGCTACATCCATATCAAGGGGATTCCGGGGGCGAGTGCAGATATTGTCGAGATGGTCGGCTATCTGTGCGACCGCATGAGCGTCAATCTGGAGCTGCCGACGGCGGAGGGCTTGCGGCAGATCGCACCCAACAAGGTGCGCCAGAACATCCTCAAGCCGATGCGCCAGATCCAGAACGGCATCCGGGAGAGCCGGCAGTACCACGGGGTAAGCAGTATGCAGGCGAGAGCCAGCGTGGATGAACGGGCGTATTATAATCAACTGGCGGAGATCCGGGACAGCAGCGACCGGCTTGAGGAATACCACAGGAAGCTTGTCGGGGTGAAGGAAGCTGCCGCAGTTGCACAGCAGAGCTGGCAGTTTGACGGCGGACAAGGTACGAAGCAGCCGGTGCGTGATCCACAGGAGCGGCGGACTCTTGCAGATCCTTCCAGATATTTTGTGCCGGCTGGACAGAGCACCCAGATGATCATCGGAGCCACGGACGAGACGGATTATCAGATCATGTCCGTCACGGAGGCGCTTTACCAGCGCTTTGACATGAAGCGCGTGTTTTACTCCGCCTTTGTCAATGTCAATATGGACGAGCGGCTGCCCGGAATCGGACAGAAGCCGCAGCTGCTGCGGGAGCACCGGCTGTATCAGGCGGATTTCCTGCTGCGGTTTTACGGATTTGCCGCAGGGGAGCTCTTATCGGAGAAGAACCCGAACTTCCACGAGCTCTTAGATCCGAAGTGCAACTGGGCGATCCATCATCTGGAGCTGTTCCCGGTGGAGATCAACCGGGCAGATTACTATACGCTTTTGCGCGTTCCGGGAATCGGCACGAAGAGCGCAAAGCGAATCTTAGCCGCGAGAAAGCATGCGACGCTTCGCTTTGAGGATATAAAGAGACTTGGGGTGGTTCTAAAGCGGGCGCTTTATTTTATCACCTGTGACGGCAGGATGATGTATCAGACGAAGCTGGAGGAGGGATATATTACTAGACATCTGATCTGCAATGAGCGCCCGAACCAGCTATTGCTAGACAACGGGAGCCAGCAGACCTACGAGCAGCTTAATTTCCTGTCTATGATCAGCTAGGGCGCAAGCCGGATCACAGATAGCAGGCAGAATACCGGATGAAAAGGAAAGAGTATGTGGAGCGTGTGAGTGATGGAGACGACAATACAGGAGCAGTTGACCTTACATTGTGAAAACAGAATAGATGGAATCCTGACGGCAATCTACGATGCCTTTGTATACAAGAACCGGATGCCGGCTCCCTACAAGGATACGATCACCATACAGATCGGGGATTCGGGAGATCGGAATCTCTTTGCACAGGATATCGAGATCGCCACGGATGCGAACAAGGCACGAAAGACGGTCTATGCGATCGAGACGCAGCTTGGATTTGCCATTTACCAGACGATATTCCATGCGCTCTGCCATTATGATGCGGATCGTGCAACGGTGGTGCTCGGCTATCTGGTGCGTGCATTTTCCAAGGGTGCTAGGATACATGAATACATGGCAGATCCGTATGTGATGCGGGTGCTTGAGCTGTCGCGCAAGGCGGGCAATGAATGTCAGAAGCTGATGGGATTTTTGCGTTTTCGGGATATGGGCGGTTTCCTGTATGCGCAGATCGAGCCAAAATGCGACGACCTGCCCTTGATGCAGGAGCACTTTGCTGACCGCTATCCGAATGAGAATTTTGTGATCTACGATGCGGTGCGGGAGTATGCCCTGCTTCATCTGGCGCATGGACAGAACTTTTATGCTGGACAGGACGTGATTGCGGATAATCTTTCGCAGCTTTTCGGTGAGCAGGAACAGCCGCAGATTGCAGCAGAGGACGCTTATGAGCAGCTCTGGCGCGCGTATTTTCGAACGATGGCGATCGCAGAGCGAAAGAACGAGGAATGCCAGAATGCGCTGCTGCCGGAGTGGTATCGGAAGAATATGCTGGAGTTCGAGTGACAGACTTGTAATGATGTACTAGGGATTTTGCTAAGAGAAGCGGAAATTTGTCTGCAAATATCATACAAATCGTATATTGCCACAGGCTTTCGATTGTTGTATCGTAGAGCTTGTGGCTTTTTTACTTTATAGGAAATTCCTTTTCCTATAAAGCAAAAATGCTCCGCAGGGATGCGACCCGTGTGGAGCTGAAGATGCACTTGCGTGCCCACACGGGCGCGCAAAGAGTCACAAAGTGACTCTTTGTTTTAATTAAGCCGCATGAAGGGGAATTATATTTAACTTAATACCGAGGAGAAAAAGTATGAAACAGTTTGTTCCAAAATTATTTGACGTTATGAAGGGTTATACCGTCAATCAGTTCGTAAAGGATGTGGTAGCAGGAATCATTGTTGCGATCATCGCACTTCCACTATCCATCGCACTTGCACTCGCTTCCGGCGTAAGCCCGGAGCAGGGTATCTATACCGCAATCTTTGCGGGATTTGTCATTTCCTTCTTTGGCGGAAGCCGTGTCCAGATTGCCGGACCAACCGCAGCATTTGCAACGATCGTTGCGGGAATAGTTGCAAAGCAGGGGATGCAGGGGCTTGTTGTGGCAACGATCATGGCAGGTATCATTCTGATCCTTATGGGCTTCTTTAAGTTTGGCAATCTGATTCGTTTTATCCCATATACGATCACAACTGGATTTACATTCGGTATCGCGATCACGATCGTGATCGGTCAGATCAAGGATTTTCTCGGACTGACCTTTACCACCGCGCCAATCGAGACGATGGACAAGCTGAAGGCGTGTGTGGACAGCATTGCAACCTTTAACGTGCAGGCATTCCTTGTCGGAGCAGTTTCCCTTGCGGTGCTGATCATCTGGCCGAGATTCAAGAAGCTCGACAAGATCCCAGCATCCCTGATCGCAATCTTTGTGGCTGTTTTCATGGTAAAAGGCTTCAATATGAATGTTAAAACGATCGGAGATCTCTACACCATCTCCAACAAGATGCCGACACCATCCATTCCCAAGATGAGTCCGTCGCTTATCCGGACACTTCTTCCGGATGCGTTTACCATCGCAATCCTTGCGGGAATCGAATCTCTTTTATCCTGTGTGGTATCAGACGGTATGATCGGAAGCCGTCACAAGTCCAATATGGAGCTGATCGCGCAGGGACTTGGCAATATCGTTTCCGCACTGTTCGGAGGAATCCCGGCGACCGGAGCGATCGCAAGAACAGCAGCAAATGTCAAGAACGGTGGACGTACACCGATCGCGGGAATGGTTCACTCCCTTGTCCTGCTTGCAATCCTTTTGATCCTGATGCCGCTTGCAGCATGGATCCCGATGCCGGCGATCGCAGCAATCTTATTTATGGTGGCATACAACATGAGCGGTTGGAGAGAGTTTGTCAATCTGTGCAAGACCTCCCCAAAGAGCGACATCTTAGTGCTTGTCGTAACCTTCGTACTCACTGTCGTATTTGACCTTGTAATGGCAATCGAGGTTGGAATGGTGCTTGCAGCACTGTTGTTCTTAAATCGTATGGCAAATGTTACCGAGGTAAAGAGCTGGAAATATATCGGAGAGGATATCGACGAGCACAACGATCCGGAGAGCATTCACTTAAAGGTCGTTCCGAAGCACACGGTTGTATATGAGATCATCGGACCGATGTTCTTTGCAGCAGCAGATAAATTCATGGAGATTCATACAGATACGGAGACAAAGGTTGTCATCATCCGTATGCGAGGTGTTCCGGCGATGGATATTTCCGCGCTGCGCTCACTGGAGAAGATCGAGGCGACCTGCCGGAAGAGAGGAATTACCCTTGTGCTGTCCCATGTACAGGAGCAGCCGAGAAATATGATGGAGAAGGCTGGATTTGCCGGAAGGATCGGCGAACTCAACTTCTGTGAGAATATTGATGCAGCACTTGCGTATGCTGCATCACTCGTTGCGGAGGCGTAATAAGACAGTTATGCTGCAACATGCCGGATAGCACATTGCAGCAGCAACATACAAAATAAAACAACATACAGTGGCGGCAGATCAGTTGGCGGATTCCGTGATGAAGCCCTTCTGCCGCCATTTCCCTGTCTGCCAGCGGATCACCATAAAGATAGCACGGATGATCTCGTCGGATGCCATTCCGATGTATGCACCGACGGCGAGAAGTCCGAGATGGATTCCGAAGAAGTAAGTACCGCCGACATTGCAAAGAAACATAAAGCAGGTTGCCAGGATGCTTGGGAAAACGGCATCACCGCTCGTTTTTAGAGCCTGGACAAAGACCAGATTGGTAACACGCCCGATCTCAAGCGCAATGTCGATGGCGAGCAATTTGCCAACGAGCGAGATCATGGCAGGATCATCGGTAAACAACCGCATGATCGGCTCCGCACATAGTGCAAAAGAAGTTTCAAGCAAAGCAGCGACGGCAACACCGATGAGCGCTGCTTTTTTCGTGCCCTT
Organism: Lachnospiraceae bacterium; assembly: GCA_963612015.1. Taxonomy (GTDB): domain Bacteria; phylum Bacillota; class Clostridia; order Lachnospirales; family Lachnospiraceae; genus Roseburia. The sequence goes on from CAVDTR010000013.1 coordinate 40,465, forward strand.
GTCGCAGGCATCATAGTCATGCGCTCCGATGCGCCAGCCGGTCATGATGGCATTTGCCTGTGCGAGTGCCGCCCCGATACAGTAGGAGAAATTCGTGATCTGCATTGCGTAGGCGCGGGCAGTCACGTTGACACCGTTTTCATCCATCGTGTTCAAAAAGTGGATGGTTATGGTCATTGCAACGTTGTAGATGGCTGTCTCAAGGGCAGACGGGATACCGACGCGCAGGATCTGAAGCAGGATCTCGCGGTTGGATATGCGCTCCGGGCGCTCCTTGGCGTGGATCAGAATGTGTGAGCAGAGCATCACGATGATCAGATTGACAAGCCGGGAGATCACGGTCGCAAGAGCGACACCGGCAACGCCCCAGTGAACCACGAACAGGAAGAAAGCGTTGAGGAGCAGATTCAATACGTTTGCGGACAACGTGGCGATAAGCGGTTGTCTGGTATAGCCGAAGGCGCGCAGATAGCTGGAGAAAATCGGCGTGAGCGCATTCAACAGGCAGCAGCCTCCGACAATCTGCAGATAGGTCTTGGCATAGTCCATAAGCAGCGGGGCAACGCCGACCACCTCAAGCACCGAACCGGAATAGAAGAACAAAAACAGGGAAAGCGCGATGCCGAGTACCGCGTTAAAGATGGTGCCGAGCTGTCTTGCCTGATAGGCAATGCCTTCCTTTCCGGCTCCGATATACTGTGTCATAACGGCAATCATACCAGAGGATATGATATTGAACATAATGATAAACATGTTGATATAGGTATTAGCTGTTCCGACCGCGCCGACTGCTGCGTCGTTGACAGATGACAGCATTATGGTGTCGAGCATGCCTGCCAGCATAAAGCAGAGCAGCTCCAGTGAGATGGGGACAAACAACTGTCCGAGATTTTTTTGTTTTGCTTCCATTGATTTTTCCTTTGTTCTTTTTATAATTTCGTATTTTCTAATATTACACTAAAAAGGCGTAAATTGCTATCTGTAAAATTGAATTACTACGAAAAACCAGATATGTAACAATGCCTCTATCGAAGGTCGGAGCAGGTGAGTGCCGGATTGACATGAAAAGGCGGTAGGCATATAATTGGCGTATATCTCGAAGCGGTATGGAGGCAGTGACGATGAAGCAGTGTATGGATGCAGATAATCTGCATCGCAGATTAAAAAAGATTATCGGACAGGTGCAGGCAATCGACCGGATGATCGATCAGGATGTTCCCTGTGAGGATATATTAGCACAGATCAATGCGGCAAAGTCAGCGCTGCATGGATGCGGTAAGGTGGTGTTGGAAGGACATATTAAGCACTGTGTCAGGGACGGCATCGAGCATGGGGATGCGGATAAGACGATCGAGAATTTTACGAAAGCGGTGGAACGCTTTTCAAATATGGGATAGTCCTTACGGGCGCTGTGAAGAGAAATCTTTGCGGCGTCCTTTTTTTGTATACGCTCTTGACCAGATATACCCATATGGGTATAATATGTGCATACCCCATAGGGTATAGAAAAGAGGGCGCTTATGAAAAAAGCAATGGAAAAACTAGAGGAATTACTGGAACTCGGAGGGATTAAGAAGGATGTTGTGCTTCTTGTAATCTCCGCAATCGCAGTTATATGCAGTCTGTTACATATACAACCGTTTCCGTTTGATATTGCGTGGGTTGCGATCATTCTGTGTGGTGTGCCGATCATCTTGGAGGCGGTTATCGGGTTGGTCACGGCGTTTGACATCAAAGCAGATGTGCTGGTGTCACTGGCGCTGATCGCATCCGTCTGCATCGGTGAAGATTTTGCGGCGGGAGAGGTTGCGGTCATTATGCAGCTTGGAGGACTCTTGGAGGAGCTTACGGTGGCGAAGGCTCGCGCAGGGATTGAGAAGCTGGTACATCTGACACCGCAGACTGCACGCCTGCTGAAAGATGGCAAGGAGACTGTCATCCCTGCGGAAAAGGTGCAGGTGGGAGATCTGCTTCGTGTCCTTCCGGGGGAGGGCGTTCCGGTCGATGGAGTGATCACTTCGGGACAGACCTCGATCAATCAGGCGGTCATGACAGGGGAATCCCTTCCAGTGGATAAGACGGTGGGAGATGAGGTGTCCAGCGGAACGGTCAACCAGTTTGGAGCGTTTGAGATGAAAGCCGTCAAGGTTGGGGAGGACAGCTCCATCCAGCGCATGGTGCGTCTGGTGCAATCCGCGGACGCGGGCAAGGCGAAGATCGTCGGAATCGCAGATCGATGGGCAACATGGATCGTTATCATTGCACTTAGTGCAGCGGCGCTGACCTGGATCATCACGGGGCAGATCATCCGTGCGGTTACGATATTGGTTGTATTTTGTCCGTGTGCGCTTGTGCTTGCAACACCGACTGCCATCATGGCGGCGATCGGCAATGCGACCAAGCATGGATTTCTGGTGCGGGAAGGGGATGCGCTGGAGCGCCTTGCCAAGGTAAAGGTTATCGCGTTTGACAAGACCGGAACACTGACCTACGGAACGCCGGAGGTGGTCGCTGCGGTCAGTGTCACAGAAGGATATAAGTCACAGGATATCTTCCGGCTGGCAGCCGCTGCAGAGCAGATGTCCGAGCATCCGCTTGGAAAGGCAGTGGTAAGCTGCTGGAAAAAGCAGAATGCAGGTACGCTTGCAGCAGTAAGCAATTTTTCCATGATACCGGGAAGGGGCGTATGTGCCGATGCAGAGGGACACCGGATATTTGCCGGAAATACGAAGCTATTGGCAGAGAACGGAGTCGGTGCTTCGCAGAGCGAGGAGATTGAAGGCTATCTGAAGCAGGGATGTACCGTGACGTACATAGCGCTGGATGGATGCTTTGCAGGATATATGGTGCTTTCCGACACGATCCGAAACGAAAGCCCTGCGATGATCGAGGCGCTTACTGGTCTTGGGGTGCAGCCGGTGCTTCTGACCGGAGATCACGAGAATGCGGCGCATACGATCGCAGATAAGCTTCATATTTTAAATGTGCGCGCAAACTGTCTGCCGGAGGATAAGCTTGAGGCAATCAGTGACTATCAGGAAAAAGGAAGTCCGGTCTGCATGATCGGAGACGGAATCAACGATGCCCCGGCGCTTAAACGGGCGGATGTTGGAATCGCAATGGGAGGCGTTGGAAGTGACATCGCGGTAGATGCCGCCGACATCGCACTGGTGGATGATGAGGTAAAGGAGCTGCCACACCTGATCGCTTTGTCCAAGCGGATGATGACGACCATCAAGTGTAATATGACGTTTTCCCTGACGCTCAACTTTATCGCGATCGCGCTTGCAATCACCGGAAAGATCAATCCGGTTGTCGGGGCGCTCGTACACAATGCGGGATCGGTGTTCGTCATTACCTGCTCGGCTTTCCTGTTAAAATGGAAGCGCAAAAAAGACTGACGCAAAAACGTACATACAAAGCCAGTCTCCGGAGATAATGATGGTGGTAAAAGACGCAAAAATTTGCGAAACGGGTGTTGCCTTTCTGCCGATTTTGTGCTATTTTTCCTTTATGAAAAATTGGCAATATCAGACAAATACCCCTGTGGTGTCTAGTTTTTATGCACCGTTTGGGTTTTATCTGTATGAAAAGTGCGGCTGCTATCATAGAATGGCAGTATCAAAGAATATGGTTTGAATAAATCAATGTTTGTGTATATGCCAGACCAAAAATAAAAGAAACAGGAGAGAAAGAATATGGCAAAGTTTGTACAGGATATTTCATACGCTGCTGAGAAGCAGGCGGTATCTGTGATAGCCGACCAGATTATGAAGAAATTGAGCAAAACAGATGATTATGAGGAAAGAGCCAAGCTGTATTGCAAAATCGTGGATCTTGCAACAAAATTTTTGGATGAGTTTGGTGAGGAGCAGGCAAAGGCAATTCGTGCTTATGTTTCAGATCCAAACAACCGTTGGATGAAACTGATCAATCAGGTAATCGATGACGCTGATCCTCAGTACGGAAAGAAGCTTCTGATGAGCCTTGGATATGAGGCATTTTTCCGCGGAACCAAGCAGATCCGCGAGAGCCGCAAGAAGTACAACTGCAATGTACCGTGGCTGATCCTGTTTGACCCGACGATGGCATGTAACATGCACTGCAAGGGCTGCTGGTCCGGCACATACGGGAGAAAGGCTTCCCTGACTTACGAGGAGATGGATAAGATCGTCACCGAGGGTAAGGAGCTTGGTGTACATTTATACATGTGTACCGGTGGAGAGCCGATGGTAAAGTGGAAAGAGATTGCACGTCTTGCTGAGAAGCACAATGACTGCTTCTTTGCACTGTACTCCAATTCCACACTGATCACCGAGGAGGTCTGCGAGCAGGTACAGAAGCTTGGAAACGTGACCTTTATGTTGTCTATCGAGGGAACTCCGGACACCAACGATGCAAGACGTGGTGAGGGACATTACGCCGCAGCAATGAAGGCGATGGATCTCTTAAAAGCTCACGGTATCGTATTCGGAACTTCTATCTGCTACACAAGAGAAAATATCGAGGCTGTTACCTCTGATGAGTTCTTCAAGCTGCTTTCTGACAAGGGCGCTCATTTTGGATTCTACTTCCACTTTATGCCGGTTGGAAACAATGCAGTTCCGGAGCTTATGCCGACACCGGAGCAGAGAAAGTACATGATCCACCGTATCCGCGAGGTACGTTCTGAGAAGTCTGACGTTGCTTTCTATCCGATGGACTTCCAGAATGACGGTGAGTATGTTGGCGGATGTATCGCCGGAGGACGTAACTACTTCCACATCAACTCCAACGGAGATGCGGAGCCGTGCGTATTTATCCATTTCTCCAACACGAATATCAAGACCAACACGATCCTTGAGATGTTACAGAGCCCGCTGTTCATGGCATACCATGAGGGACAGCCGTTTAACAAGAATCATTTGAGACCGTGTCCGATGCTTGAAAACCCGGATCGCCTGATCAAGATGGTACATGAGTCCGGAGCACACCAGACCAACATCGAGTCACCGGAGACCGTAGAACACCTTTGCGAGAAGTGCAAGGCTTACGCAGAGAACTGGGCACCGGTAGCCGAGGAAGAGTGGAGCAAGGGCAGAGGAAAGAAAGCAGAATAATCTGATTATAGGAATAAGTAAAATGCTTCATCCGGAAGGATGGAGCATTTTTTGGGTAGAAATTTTCTTGACAGATTGATAGATTTATATTATTATAAAATAGTAATAATTACTACTATCAAGAAAGGCTAGAAGATGCTAAAACATAGCAAGCAAAGAGATGCTATCAAGAGATTTTTGGTCGGCAGATGTGACCATCCGACCGCGGAGACCGTCTATCTCGGAATTAAGGAAGAATTTCCGAATATTAGTCTTGGCACAGTGTATCGCAATCTCTCAGTTCTTGCGGATATCGGGGAGATCCAGAAGCTCTCAACCGGTTTGGGACCGGATCGGTTTGACGGCAATCCTGCTCCGCATTATCATTTTATTTGCAGGGAGTGCGGATGCGTACTTGATTTGTCGGTAGAGGGCTTGGATCATATCAATGTCCTTGCGGGACAGGAGTTTGACGGCGAGATAGAAGGGCATATCACTTATTTTTACGGTAAATGTCCGAAATGTCTCAACAAAAGCGAATAATTTTTAAGGCTTGTTGAGAAAATAAAAAATTATTGAGAAAAAGTATTGACAAAACAAAGATATGAAGTTAAAATCAGTAATAGTTACTAATATTAAAATAAAACATTTAAAAAGGAGATAAAATTATGGCTAAGTATGTATGCAGTGTTTGCGGATATGTTTACGAAGGAGATGAGGCACCGGAAGAGTGCCCGGTATGTCATGTAGGTGCTGACAAGTTCACAAAGGTTGAAGGAGAGCTTACCCTTGCAGCAGAGCATGAGTACGGTGTATATGCAAAGACTGTTAAGAACAACCCGGAAATCAGCGATGAGGATAAGAAGTACATCTTCGAGCAGCTCAAGGCTAACTTCAATGGAGAGTGCTCTGAGGTTGGTATGTACCTTTGCATGGCTCGTATCGCACATCGCGAGGGATATCCGGAGATCGGACTTTACTGGGAGAAGGCAGCCTACGAAGAGGCAGAGCATGCAGCTAAGTTCGCAGAACTGCTTGGCGAGGATTTAGAGCCGAATATGAAGGCTACGACAAAGGACAACCTTAAGTGGAGAGTTGACTGCGAATTTGGTGCAACCTCCGGAAAGATGGATCTGGCGAAGTGCGCAAAGAAGAACAATCTTGACGCAATCCACGATACAGTTCATGAGATGGCTCGCGATGAGGCACGTCATGGAAGAGCATTAAAGGGATTACTTGACAGATACTTTGCATAAGCCACAAGCCGAGTAAAATAGCATAAAGAAACGCCCTGCAGGTTTACTTGTAAGGGCGTTTCTTTATGCTATTTTACTCGGCAGCAGCCCGACAGCGGGAAGAAGATGCGAAGCGCATTTGAGCCGGACTTGTAACCCCAAAATGAAGCAGGGGATGAAGTCCCAGCGAGGTAATTGCATTTCCCTATGCAGTCTGATAAAATGTAATACTAGGGTGAAAATATCTTTTGACACCGACATCATAAAATATAAGTCAATGTGCAAAAAAGGATTCGCGTGATTATAGTGTAGTGGACGGCACGTGGCATAGAGGGATAAAGACATGGTTACCAAGGAAAATATTACCGGATTTTATGAAAAATATATAAGGAACCTGGAGTGGGAGAACGACATCACGGAAGAAATTGCGGATGAGCTGCTATTGCAGTTAAACCGTATTTACAGGCAGGGCTATGAGACCGCGCAAGCAATCCGAAAGCTTGAGAAGGAAAGAGGTCACGGCGGACATTTACCGATCATCGCGCTGACCGCGAAGGTATTTGCGGAGGATGCGGATATGGCGACGAATGCGGGAATGGATGCGCATCTCGGCAAGCCGGTGGAGCTGCAGAAGATACTGGCGACTCTTGTACAATGGACGGAGAAACACGAAAATGGAACCAAATAAAAATGTATATGCTTTTTCAAAAAAGGTATTCGCAGAGGGAATGCGTGACGGTTTTCCAATCGCGCTGGGCTATTTTGCGGTAGCTTTTTCCCTTGGGATCGCTGCAAAGAAGGCTGGATTTTCCCCGATGGAGGGCTTTTTTGCAGGACTTTTAAACAATGCATCCGCCGGAGAATATGCGGCATTTACGCTGATCGCCTCTGGGGCAACCTATCTGGAGGTCGCGGTGATCACGCTGATCGCCAATGCCAGATACCTTCTGATGAGCTGTGCGCTGGCGCAGCGTTTCGCACCGGGAACACCGTTCTGGCACAGACTGCTGATCGGATATGATGTGACGGACGAACTTTTCGGGATCACGATCGCAAGACCGGGCTATCTGAATCCTTTTTATACTTACGGTGCGATCGTGCTGGCGGCACCTGCATGGGCGACCGGCACTGCGCTTGGAATCATTGCGGGAAATGCCCTGCCGATCCGGGCGGTGAGTGCGCTAAGCGTTGCGCTGTATGGCATGTTTCTTGCAATCATCATCCCACCGGCAAAAAAGAGCCGCATCGTTGCCGCACTTGTGGCGATCAGCTTCGCACTGAGCTTTGCGTACGGCTATCTTCCGGGAATCCGCAACCTGTCGGAAGGAACGAGGACAATCCTGCTTACGGTGCTCATTTCCGGTGCGGCAGCAGTCCTGTTTCCGGTAAAGGAGGAGGACGGGAACGATGCATAACAATTATCTGTATATCGCGGTGATGGCGGCGGTCTCTTACGCGATCCGCGTGCTTCCGCTGACACTGATCCGAAAGCCGATCAAGAACCGGTTCATCCGCTCGTTCCTCTATTATGTCCCGTATGTGACGCTTGCGGTAATGACATTCCCGGCGATCCTGTCGGCAACGCAAAGCCCGATCGCAGGAGCGGCGGCACTGCTCGCAGGCATCGTGGCAGCATGGCTTGGAGCAGGGCTGTTTCCGGTGTCTGTGATCTGCTGCGTGCTGGTGTTTGTCTTGGAGATTTTTCTGGTGTAGAGATGGAATATGAACATATTGAGCACACCTTTGAGCCTGTCTATGACAGCAATTCAAGGATTCTGGTGCTGGGGACGCTCCCGTCCGTAAAATCAAGGGAGAACAACTTTTATTACGGTCACAGGCAAAACCGCTTCTGGAAGGTGATGGCAACGCTGTGCAAAGAGCCGGTTCCGGAGACGATACCGGAGAAAAAGGCGCTTCTTCTGGCGCATCACATTGCACTGTGGGATGTGATACAAAGCTGTGACATCAAAGGCTCAAGTGACAGCAGCATCCGAAATGTTGAGCCGACAGACCTGAACCGGATCTTACAGAGCGCGGATATCCGCTGCATACTGGCAAATGGGAATAAAGCGGGCGAGCTATACCGCAAATATCAGATGCCTGTCACGGGAAGAGAGATCATGGTGCTTCCGTCGACAAGTCCCGCAAATGCGGCGTGGACGCTCGACAAGCTGTGTGAGGCTTGGAGGGTGTCGGGGATTGTTTAGGATATAGGGAATGTTAAGACGGCACAGGATATGTTAAGCCGGGCATTTGGAAATAGAAAATAAAAGGGAAAAGGAGAAGAGCAACGATGAAATTACGGGAACAGACTGCGTATGGGGAAATGGTTGTATGGGAAGGCAGGAAGGATATCAGAGTATCGATCTGTGAGGCGATTTTTAATCCGATGCTTCCGTTTGCACTGGTATGGCTGGTGTTTGACCTTGGATTTATTCGGATATTCATGTCCGGATTCGGGGATGAGGATATGCTGGGTGGAGGCATGATGATGGGCGGACTTGCCGGATTTTTCATCCTGCATCTGATGCCGGTATGGATCTACCTGTTTGGCGTCATTACCGCCGGATTCAAGGCAAAAAATACCGAGTATCTGATCACGGATAAGGGAATCTACATCCAGAGCGGTATTTTTACAACGGTCACAGAGATGAAGCCGTTTACGGATCTTTCGCATGTCAGTGTGCGTCAGGGAATGTTTGACAAGATGTTCGGAACCGGCGATGTGATCACGGTGTGCAGCCATGTGTCCATGTCCCAGAGCTCCGGGCACAGCCACGGCATGAATATCGAGAATATTGCGGACTACGAGAACGTATTTCATCTGGTAAAGGAGTATCAGGAGGCAATCTATTCGGACACCATGTACCCGAATGATCTGCGCCCGGAGGAGAACCACGGGTATAATACGAAGTATGTGAGGTAGGGAAAGCGGCAGGCAAAATAGGGAGTATGGAATGTGGAGGCATTTTGTACTTCTTTTTTGCTGCCAAACATAGAAAAAGAGGAAAAGTTATGAAAAGTAAGCCGCTACATCAAAAGCTAAAAGGCGTTGTGGTATTTTTGCTGACGCTATGCATCATACTGGCAGATGCTTCGGTCGTGCGTGCGGAGCTGACATACGAGGACTTGCAGCCCTCCAACACTTGGCTGAACAATGGAATCTATGTGCCGTTTGACCGGGAGATCGCATCCGAGCAGACGCAGACGAAGGCAGGAAAAACCTATACATATCCATTTAAACTATATAAGGGAATCCGAAGGATTAAGATTTATTTTGACATTGAGCTGGATCAGGCAGCGGATTTTGAAGTAAAGCTTTTGAAAAGGGGAGAGCTTTATAAGGGACCATTTAACATGACTGCGGACTGTAAGAACTGGGATTCTACGACTTATACTGCACAGAAAAGCTATGAGTGGGAGATCCTTTCCCCGAAGGAGGAGACGGATTATACGATCACGATCACATACAAGGATTCTGTGAATGCACAAATCTATGCGGCATATAGTGGCTACCGTTATCTTCTGGCAGGAGACGAGAATCTGACCAAGGGGTTTACCTGCAAGGCACCGATTGGAAATAATACGGTGGAATCATACAGTATTGACAATTCCGTGCAGGGAGTAACCTGCATTTCCTATGATAAGAAAACGAACATGGTCAAGGGAATCCGGGTGGGAAATAGTACGCTCACACTCAATCTGTCAAATGATTCGCAGATCATGATCAGCTATGAAGTCAGCAAGAATGAATATCAGAGTGGAAACTGCGAGAAGCCGAAGAAATCCTCGGACGGATGGAGCCACAAGGCGGTAATGAAGCCATATAGCGCATACTACGATGCATCCGGTAATCTTGTTGTCAAAGCTGCATACATCAACAATACATCGAAAACGGTAAAGAAAAAGAATATCAAGGTAACCGTCAAGGATGAGAGCGGAAAGCTGATCGGAAGTGCGACAGGCTGCAAAGCCGGAATTGAAGTCGCATCAAAAAAAATCGGGTATGCAACATTTACGATAAAGAAGTCAGCGTTAAAGCAGAAGATCGCAGATCTCGCGCAGGCTGCGATCACATTTAGCGGATGTACAAGTTATCAGCCGGTAAAATATGACCGGGAAATGACGCTGCCGACTACCGGAGTGAAGATTACGGTTGCCGACCGCTATAATCAGGAGGGCTTTGACGGGAATAATTATCAGAGCATCCGCGAAAATTGCCTGAAACTGAGTGCAGAGCTGAACAAGGATTTAAAGATTGCGGAGGAAGAGACCGCGATCTATGACACAAAACGTCAGATCAACCTGCTTTATTCATACAGTGCAGCGTATAGTACGGATGGTGAAATCACGCTCAGGGATATGGAGGACGGAACATACGAGTTAAGGATTTACCGGCATTTTGATAAGGCTTATAATTCTTCGTGGATGCTTACTCCGGCAATGGCGGGCTACAATCAGGATGCGATCCTTTTGATGCTCGCGCAGATCTCCTCCACTCCGCAGAAGGTGTACGAGGGCGTATATGATGTCTGCTATGGAGAGAAAATCTATCAGGCGGATAAATGGTATACGTTTGGCGACTGCAAGATAAAGTTCAAAAAAGATGGATATATGAGCGAGGATGGAATCAGCGTGACATTCTGCATCAGGGAAAAGTAGGGAGACCATTATGAAAATGAGAATAAAAAGGTACTTGTGTGCTGTTTTGGCGCTTGCAATGTTACTATGCCTTTTTCCGGAAACGGAGGCAGAAGCGGCAACCGATAGTATTACGATATACGTTGGGGAGTCCTTGCAAATGTATATGGAGCAGCCGCTCACGAAAGTAAGCTCATCCAACAGCAAGGCAGTAAGTGCAAAACGGGAGGAGCCGGATCATATCTATGCAACGATCACTGGCGTAAAACCGGGCACATCGACAGTGACCTGTAAGACAAAGAAAAAGACCAGTAAGATAAAGGTGACGGTCAAGAAACTGGATATGCCCGTAACGGCAGCATTTAAAACAGAGTCCGACGAAGTTATGTTTTCCATACAGAATAAGTCCCAGAAACTGTATGAAGTATTGGAATTTGAATATACAATCGTGGATAAGGACGGAAATGTCGTGTCAGAGGGAAGTAAGCGCCTGATGGATGTTTTCCCGAAAACGACAACGTATGCATGTGTGTATGTAGGGGAAAAGTCGATTGACTCCATCGATCTTTCTGCGTGCAGCGCAAAGGTGACAAGGCTTTTTAACCAGTCGGAAAACACTTATAAAATTGTATCGTCAAAGGTGAAGGTAACGTCAAAGACCACGACGGAGGATAGCGATGCGGTAAGCTGTGACCTGTATCTGAACAACACAACGGATAAGTTTGTCTACCTAGATTATGATATTTATGTCTATGATAAGTGCAATAAGCTTATCGGGGTTGTGAAGCCGGCGAACGCAGATCATTATCTGAATGCAAAAGAGCAAAAGTATGCGTACAATGATGCTTTCATTTCAAAGAAATTTTTTAAGAAATATCATCATTTTAAGATTGTGGTAAACAGCTATTATGTGATAAATTAAAGAAAAGAGATTCTATCGGAAAGGAGGATGTGCATGATCGGCAGAATTGACAATTACCAGCCGTACAGTGACTATGTGCTGGGCTACCAGCAGAACAATAAGAACGTCACTGAGGCGAACCCGGTGGAACAGGACGACACTGAGGTAAAGCTGGGACGGAAATCTTCGCCGGCGGAGTGCCAGACCTGCAAGGAACGCAAGTATCAGGACGGCTCCGATGAAAATGTATCATACAAATCGCCAACGCACATTTCTCCGAATGCGGCTGCCGGAGCGGTAAGAGCGCATGAGAGCGAGCATGTAGCCAATGCATACTCCAAGGCTGCTGAGAACGATGGCAAGGTGATCCGCGCCTCCGTTTCCATTCACACTGCGGTCTGCCCGGAGTGTGGAACTACCTATGTGGCAGGCGGCACAACAAATACCATGATCAAATATCAGAATGAGGACAACCCATACACGAAGAACCGGAAAAGCGCAGACGGTGCAGCCCTGATCGGGCGCACGTTTGACGCAGGGGTATAGGGGCTGTACAATAATGAGCGCAAAGGCAGAGAACTATTACTATAATCAGTTAAACAAAGATCAGAAAAGGGTATACTATGCCATGAAAGAGGGACTCCTTAAGCTGCAGGAGTCTTTTCCTGTATTAAAGCTGAGCAACCGTGAGCTGTCTGACATCTATTTCATGGTTCGGATGGACTGGCCGGAGCTGTTTTATTCGGTGAAATTTTCGTACCGGTATTACCCGGATTCCACGATGGTGGAGCTGGTGCCGGAGTATCTTTTTACAAAGGACAAGATAAAAGAACACCGGCAGGCGATGCAGTCGCGGGTGAAAAAACTGGCACTTCAGGCAGAAAAGCTCGATGAAAAGGGCAAGGAGCTTTTTATCCATGATTTTATCGTAAACAACGTGAAATACGATAAGCTCAAAAAGGAATACTCGCATGAGATCATCGGCGCGCTCGGCAACGGAGTGGCGGTATGCGAGGGGATGGCGAAGGCGGTAAAGATCCTTTGCGACGAGCTTGGAATCTGGTGTATTGTGGCTCTTTCCGAGGCGAACCCGGACAAAGGAATAAAGTACCGTCATGCATGGAACGTGATCCGCATCGATGGGACATATTATCATCTTGATGCAACGTTTGATAATACGCTGTCAAAGGGCGATGTGGTGCGATACGATTATGTGAATCTTTCTGATAAGCAGGTGTTCCGGGATCACGAACCGGTTATCTGGCGTGTGCCGGTGTGTACGGAGGGCGACCATTTTTATTATCGGGAGAAAAAGGTTTCGTGGACTACGCTGGACGAGGTGCGAAACCGCGCGAGGCAGGCAGTAAAGAAGAATAAAGTGCTCCTGTTCCACTGGCGGGGCGGCTATCTGACAAAGGATGTGCTGAAGGAGCTGCTTGGCATATTTGATGAGGAAGCGAACACCAAAGGAAAACAGGTGTATGTTTCGGTCAACTGGCCGCAGGCGGTGCTGTGCGCGCGATTTAAGGAAGGTGTTGGCGCGGAGCAGATCGAGATGGAAGATGCAAATGAAGGCGAGGCTGTCGAAGTCTGATCAGGGACTTGGCAGAGAGGCTTTACATATAGGAATAGGGGGATAACTATGGAATTTATCAGGATCAGCGAGAATGGAATCAATATCGTCTTTGGAATCACGGAGAAAAATCAGTTAAAACTGCTTCATTTTTCCAAGGCGGAATTTCAGGAAGAAAATCTGTGCAAATTCGGACCGGAGTGCAAGGCGGAGGATCAGGTAAGAAAAGAGCAGTTTATCGACGAGGCATTTCAACTGGTGCAGGTGAATCTGTCCGGGTATAACCGCCCGTACGAAAAGCATGGAAATAAGCATATCTGTACAGCGCCGGGCTACCTTTTGACGTATGCGGGCATGGAGGACAGTGTGAACGAGATCGGGCGAAAGCTTGTGATCTATCAGGAGGATAAGGAAGTAACGCACGTCCGCGTGGAGACGATGATGCAGTTTTACAAGGGAACCTCTGTGGTTCGCATGTTTAACCGCGTGATCAATGAGGGTGATAGTGTCCAGTGCTTGGAGTATCTATCCTCTTTTTGTTACACGGGAATTGAAAAAGAGGGAAGCAGTAACTCGGATGCCAAAATGAGAGTGCGCATCCCATATAACGGCTGGCAGAAGGAAATGAGCATTAAGGAGTACACCTTCGGCGATGTGGGACTGGCGCAGACGCAGCCGGGAGTATATCAGCGCACATCGCAGGTGCTGGAAGTGACCAACACCGGCAACTGGTCTACGAAGAAATATCTGCCGCTCGGCTATGTGGAAAATACTGAAGCGCACACAAGCCTGTTCTGGCAGATCGAGCACAACGGATCATGGCACTATGAGATCAGCGACCAGGATACGCATTTTTACGTCTGCGTCAGTGGACCGACGGAGGTACAGTCACACTGGTTTAAGAATCTTGCGCCGGGTGAATCCTTTGAATCGGTGCCGGTTGCAGTCGGCGTAGCGGAGGACTGCTTTGAAAAGGCGATTGGTGAGCTGACCAGATACCGCCGCATGATCCGCAGACCGAATAAGGATGACGAGAACCTGCCGGTAATTTTCAATGATTATATGAACTGCCTGTTTGGTGATCCGACAACGGAGAAGGAACTTCCGCTGATCGACGCGGCGGCAGAATGCGGTTGCGAATACTATGTCATCGATGCCGGGTGGTATGCACCGGGCGAGTGGTGGGACAGTGTCGGCGAATGGCAGGAATCTAAGGAACGTTTTCCGAATGGCATTCAGGAAGTCACCGATTATATCCGCAAAAAGGGCATGATTCCGGGCGTGTGGCTGGAGCTTGAGGTTATGGGAATCAACTGCGAAAAGGCAAAGAATGCGCCGGACGATTGGTTTTTCGTCCGTCATGGAAAGCGCGTGTATGACCGGAGCAGATATCAGCTCGACTTCCGCAATCCGGCAGTTATCGCCCATGTCAACGAGGTGATCGACCGCGTGGTAAATGAGTATCATGTCGGATACATCAAGATGGATTATAACATCGAGCCGGGAATCGGCACGGAGCTTGGCGCGGAATGTGTCGGACAGGGACTTTTGGAGCATGAGAAGGCTTATCTGGCATGGCTGGACGATGTGTTTAGAAGATACCCGGATCTGGTTATCGAGAATTGCTCAAGCGGCGGACTACGCATTGACTATGCGCTGCTTTCCCGGTATAGCATCCAGTCAACTTCCGATCAGGAGGACTACCGCAATTACGCAACGATCGCCGCAAATGCAGCGGCGGGTGTTACCCCGGAGCAGGCGGCAGTCTGGTCATATCCGATGCGTCAGGGAAACAAGGAAGAGGTCATTTACAACATGATCAACGCGATGCTGCTGCGCATCCACCAGAGCGGACACTTGGCGGAGCTTTCCGATGAGCGCCTTGCGCTGGTTAAAGAGGGAATCGCTTGCTATAAAGCTATTCGGTGTGACATCAAGAATGCAGTGCCGTTTTTGCCGCTGGATATTGCAGATAATGAGGATATGTGGGTATGCGGTGGCTTGCAGCTAGAGGACAAGGCATACCTTGCGGTCTGGAAACGCCAGATGGAAGGAAAAAATAACGACAGATATCTTAAAGAGGGAATTGAATGTACAGACACAACACTTTCCATTCCTTTGGGCGGGCTGCCTTTTGCAAAGGATGGCATTGAGGTCTCCTGCATCTATCCGCAGAATGAGCCGGTTGATTTTGAAGTGATTGGAGACGCATTGAAGGTGCACTACGAGGCGCCGGTTATGGCGAGACTGTTCGAGGTGAAGGGGAAGAGGTAGGAGAGTTTTGATGAATGTAAATCGCACGGCTCTGATAGAGCCGTGCGGATATAATTACGCCAAAGGATCAAATGCGCCGGAAGATAGAGACTTCAATTTGTTTGACCAGTCCTTTGCAAGAATCGAGATAGGAGTTTCTGCGGCGAAAGGATTACCACCGATATTTTTTAGATAGTCGCTGTTCTTGTCAAACAGATCTCTTGGAATAAGCCCATGTTCTGCGAACAGTTTATTGATCTTGTCAGTGATATAGGCGTTTGTAATCGGCGAACGATCTGCGATTGCCTGCTCATAAAAGGTTGGAAGCATAATGAACATAAATCGCAAACCGGCTATTTTTGAAAAGGCACCCAAGTCTTTATCACGGTCTACAATTTTTGAACCGACAGCATTTTCCCATCCACAAAGGTATTCTGAAACCAATGTGAGCATTTTATCATCCGTTAATGGAGTTCCGGAAATATTCTTTATGTCTGCTTTATCCAAGATCGTAATGAGCTGTTCCGCTTTGAAACCACCTGTTATTTTTTCTGCACCCATGATGATTCTGCCCTTTAGTGGGGAACAACTCTCAGAGTTCAATAAAGTAACAAGAGGATGGTAAGCTTGTTCCTTTTCATTAAGCATGTGCAATTTTTCCCTAAACCACATAAGCAGATTGGAGGCAACCTTTTCCTGTTTTTCGTTTGTGTTTTTGAAAATCAGACGTCTTTCGCGCATGGTTGGCTTGATATACATCTCAAATGTAATGTCGAATACCTCGTTGTCAGCCAGCTTGTAGTATTCTTTTAAAAAAGAAAAAAGTCGGTGTTGACCATCCATAATATCAAAAGCATTTTGAAAAGCATTAAATTCTGGCTCCGTCTCAGGAAAACTCATCTTGTATAAATTCGGAATCCCTGGAATGTCTGCAGGTTGCACGGACATTCTGTCATCTTTTGTACCAATGACGATCGAAGTTGAAAGGGTGCCATCGGCACTTACGAAGTCAGCAATTTCAGATAGTCTTTTTGAACTGATCGGACGTTGGGCATCTTGCACAGCTTGAAGTTCAACAGTCGTGGCTAAACGGACAAGATCTCTTGCCGGGACTGCTCCGACATAGCGTTTCATCTTGTGCTGGACAACTTCCAATAGGTATATTTCTTTCATAAGTAACCTCCTTAGATTGATTTTAGCATATATCGTATTTGAAAATCGATACTGGAATTTTTCCTTGAATTACAAGTCTCGCATAGCATCTGGTAATTATCGCTAAGCTCATCGCCAACATATTTGAATGGGATGATGTGATCGACGGGGGCGTGAATATCGATATTTTTACCGCATATAGCACATGTTTTGTTCTGGCTTGTGAGCAATGTATTTCTTATGGATTCAGGAATAGCTTTGCGAAAATTACTTTTTTTCAAAAATGCCGTAATTAGTAAATACAACTGCTCGGCATCCTCGGAGGATATATGTTCCTGAAGTTCATTCAAAACCAGATTTTTGGTGGTTTCGATAGGATTCGCAGAGTGTGCATAAATATTACGGAGACGCTGCATGGCATTTACAGAGTCGTTTTTTTCGCAAAATGTCTTGAACAGGCTAAGACGTAACACTTCCTGAATACAATCGTTTAATCTTTTGTCTGTATTCATATTGATTTCCCCTTTATTTTTAGATTTTATAAATTTTAGATCTAAAAGTCAAGTGATTAGTAATTAGATCTAAAATATTGAGAAATGATAAAACGACGATCTCTTTATAAATTTACAAAGATAGGTGTAGATAAAAATATAATATTTTTATAAGGGGAGCATTGAAGTGCAAACGTTTGAATACGATTAGCAGTTTTATGCGTGAAAAATGAACGTGATTCATAATCGAAAAAAATAGGAAGATATCAAGAAATGCAAGGACGGTGGAGGAGGATATTTTTGACTGTGCCACTTATTTCGTCACATTTGAAGATATGGGATGCATAAAATGAGAAAATGTGCTATAATTGTCGTGTTCTGGCAATGAGGTTATAAAGCATGGAAACTATATATTTCATTGATAGTGAAAATGTTGGAGATTCTTGGATCGAACTTTTGGATAACACTGAAAACGATAAGGACAGGTTTCTGGTTTTTTACACCGGACATTCACCCCGTATTGCTTATCCACAGGCAATACAGTTGCTGAGTGCAGTCTGCAAGCCGGAGTTTATTGAGTGCCATGAGGGCAACAATGGATTGGATTTTCAGTTAGTGTCTTACTTAGGTTATGAGCTTCATGCTGATTGTACAAAAGAGATGATTATTGTGTCAAATGATACAGGATTTAACGCCGCAGTCCTTTTTTGGAAAGAACGCGGAATGAAGGTAAAGAGAGTGCCTCGCCCGAAGCCTTCAAACTCACTGCTAACGGAAAACAATAAGCCTGTATCGGACAATGCTGCAGCTACCAGCACATTGTCCGTAGGAGTGACAGAAAAGGTAAGCGGTATAGACAGGAAGGAACTCTATACCATTATCAACTGCATAGGAAAGGGAAGCCTATTCCATATTCACCTTGCGTTTGTCCACTTCTATGGTAGCAAAAATGGCGAGAACATTTATAAGCACATGAAAGCTGAGAGCTTTGCTGCGCCTTCGGTTCAATGGACAAAGGAGACGAAAATGCTGAAATTTATCGAACTGATAATGAAGCATTCGGGGGTGGCAGTTAAGAGTTATCCGGACACTCTGCCGAAGTTTATCGCAGACAATGTGGTGAACGATAAAAGCGCAATGGCTAATAAGCTGAACAAAATGTATGGAAATCAGAGTTCTCAGATTCACAAAGTGTTCAAACCATATTATGAGGTTCTTGCGAAAATCAAGAAGAGATAAAGATAGGAAGATGCCAGAACAGGTCTTTGGCGCACGGCTCTAAGAGCCGTGCGGGGGGATTGATATATCGGTCGCAATGAATGTGTATACACATATCAAATTTGATGATGCCGAGGAAGAACTGAAGTGGATAGAGGAGTTTAGTAAGTCATAGGCAGAGGTTGAGCGAAAGAAGGAGAAACCGATGTCTGGGATAAATGGTAACAAAAGTAGATAAGAAAAATGCAATTAGATCAAATGAGTATAGAATGATAAAATTGAAATTGACAATGATATAAATGAAAAATATAATTAATTATATCAAAGAATGCTCAATTGATATAATTGAAATTCATATGAGGTTATTAAATGAGAGAACTAAATTATACAAAATGCTGGGGAGAGATGCTTACGCCTGAGATAGTTGGACTCCTTACGACAATTCATGAATTCAAGGGTGAACAAAACCTTTTCATAGAAGTACATGCAGATCAACTCGCTGAATTAATGGAAATTGCAAAAATTCAGAGTACAGAAGCATCGAATAAAATTGAAGGTATTTATACTTCTGATGAACGCTTAAAAAAGCTTGTAATGGATAAAACAACTCCAAAGAGTAGAGCTGAACAGGAAATAGCAGGATACAGAGATGTACTAAATACAATTCACGAGAATTATGATTATGTACAGATTAAACCGGGCATTATTCTTCAACTGCACAGGGATTTATATAGATTTATGGGATCTGGTGCAGGTGGATGTTTTAAGACTTCAGATAATGTTATTGCTGAAGTAGATAGTACCGGAAACAAGAAAGTGAGATTCCAACCTGTTGCAGCATGGGAAGTTTCTGATGCAATTGATTCCTTATGTCAGGCCTTTGATGAAACTCAAAAGGATGAAACAATTGATCCATTGGTAGTTATTCCTATGTTCATATTGGATTTTTTATGTATTCATCCGTTTAATGATGGAAATGGAAGGATGAGTAGATTACTTACTTTGCTTATACTGTATCGGAGTGGATATATTGTTGGAAAGTATATTAGTATTGAGAAAATGATAGAAACTACAAAGGAAACATATTATGAGGCCTTACAAGAAAGTTCTAGTGGATGGCATGAGGGAGAAAATGACTATGTTCCATTTATTAAATATATGCTTGGGATAGTGGTGGCATCTTGTCGTGAATTTTCTTCAAGAGTAAAATTACTTACTACAACAGGCTTTACAAAGAGTGATAGAATTGGTGAAATTATAAGACAAACTGTAGGGACTATTACAAAAGCTGAAATAATGAAAAAATGTCCGGATATAAGTCAGATAACAATACAAAGAGCTTTGATAGAACTTCAGAAACAAGAGAAGATTATCAAAATCGGCGGTGGAAGATATACCAAATATACTTGGAATTGGAACAAGGAATAGCATCAAAGCCAATGTGGCAGCGTAAAGGGAAAATAGGTGGAAGCGGATGTATTGTGTTTTTAAAAGAATTCCGTCAGGTTTCTTTAATAATCTGGCAAGTGGCAGTAATCAAAAAATATATGCGGATTGTATCCAGCAGATTTATAAAGAATATGAAAGAGAGATCAGCTACCGTATCCCCAGAAACCGGATAAGGGACTCTCTAGCCATCTACTTTCTGGAAAATCATGTGGAACTGTCTAATGATGAGTATAGTGGTGATAAAACTGCAAATGATATGGCAGCTGCTGTGCTGCGGAAATTTCTTTCCAGAGAAATCGGATGGCTGGATGAAGAAATTGATGATGCCACTTATGAAAAGCAAATTGTGATGACTGAAAACGGAATTGCCCTAGCAGAGTTCCTGAATCAACTGGAAAAACCGGAAAAGGAGGAGTTTTCCAGCTATATTTATAACATTTACAATACATTAAGTAATCCGGAGCAGTGGAAGGAGAACCCCTATGTAAACGGAATCAAAAACATCAATAAAAACGCCCGTCAATTATCAAAAGCATTAAAAAAGCTTTCTACTTTTATTCGTTCAATTATCGAAAAAATGGTGCAAGAGAAAACTTTGGAGAGTTTGACAGAGAACATTCTGGAGTACTGTGAGGGAGATTTTATCAGGGAATATTCCAGATTGACAAAGCAGCAGAATATTCACGTCTACCGTATGTTTATTAAGGCCAGACTTGATGCTATGATTACGGAGGAGGTTGTCTTTGATAAAATCGTAGAGGATTGTGTACGTGAGGAAGGACTTGACCATGGGGAGGCTCAGGATGCTGTTTGGGATATGATACAGGCTACAAAACGATTTCTTGTGGAAGATTATGATCAAATAATGAGAGATATTAAACATAAAATTAATGTGTATCTTCAGATTGCAGTGGGCAGAGCCAGATTTATACGGAACAGAGAGCATGATATCCGTGGCAATGTTGAACGGACAATGCGCTATATTATGGAGGAATTAACAGATCTGTCTATGAAAGATTATCTTCCGGAAGAGATGAATGCATTGTTTATTATGGACAGGCATGAGTTTATTGATGAAGGTTCCATCCGATATCCAAGGAAAAATCAAACCATTAAAGAACTCGTGACAGCAGAAATTGAAGAAATGACTGAGGAAGCACTGCAGGCAGCAAAAGAGGCTCAGAGGCGAGAGGCATATAATCCGTATTCCAGTGAGCTGATGAAGCTTTATTTAGAAAAGAAAATGGGAGACAGCAAGTCCATAATAAGTGAGGAATTACCGTTAAACAGTAAAACGGATATGCTTGCAAATTTATCTTCGGTTGCTTATGCGAAGGATAACGGATTTGATATTGAAGTTCTGGATGGTTACTATGAGGCAAACAACATGATTTTGCGTCGATTTAAGATTACGAAGGAGGAGGTAAAATGAGTATAGATACAGCATGGAATGATTTGACATCCTCGGAAAAGGATCTGTTTCAAAGATGCTGTAGAAAGCTTTTAAAACAGACCTTTATTGTCCGGGATAAGGATGACGAGAATAAAAAGCTTTATTTCTTCGCAGCAAAGAGACAGGACATTATTACACAGTATTTTTCATTCATTGGGTTTGATATTGTGATGGATCGTGAAAACGGAATAGTGATGCTTAGAAACTGTGCGGATTTTGGAGAAAATGGAAAAATACAGGCAAACAGACTAGGGCTGAAAAAAGCAGAAAGCATGGTTTTATGCTGCCTGTGGACTCTATATGCAGATCGTTTGCGAAGTGGAAGCCTGGCTCAAACGATTATGGTTTCCATGACAGATTTAAGATTTGCTTTGGAAAAATACGGATTAAAGGAGCCCTTGGACAAAACGGTAATGACAAATACTTTAAATATGTTTTCAAGGTACAATCTGATTGACGTTAATGGAAAAATTGGTGAAGCAGATTGTATGATTCGATTATATGCCTCTTTGCAGTTTGCGTTAGACAGTGAAGAATTCAAGCATTTTGTAGAGGAAACAGAAAAACGTATGCTGTCAAAGGATGGAGAAAAGGAAGAGGATACAGAGGAGGAGACCTGGGATGACTCAGAATAGAAAGACTGCCACAAAGCTGTTATTGATTCAATGGTCACGGTTTCAGAATGTGTCGGTTAAATTAGACGGTTCCACACTTTTCACCGGTGTAAACGGAAGTGGTAAATCTACTATATTGGATGCAATGACGTATCTTCTTACCGGCAATACACAGTTTAATAAAGCCGCAAAGGATAGAGATAGAACCGTAAAGGGATATGTAAGAGGAGACACCAAGAGTAATGGTTCTATGCGATATCTTCGCCAGGGGCAGGTTATCAGTTATGTGGCTATGGAATTTTGGTCTCCTGTGGAACAGGAGAAGATGGTAATAGGTGTGTGTATAGAATCACCGGATGAAGTTTCCTCTCCTTCCAATAATTGGTTTATTGTTAGAAATGCAGTTATAGAAGATTTCAATTTCGCATATGTTGAGGGAAAAACCTTATATGTAACCCCCAAAAATCTGTTACAGGTAAATGGAAAACGGTTGAATTCAAAACAGTTTATGGGAAGGGAAAAGGGAACAGAGCAGATAGCCAGAACATTAGGACTGCGATGTGAGGTGAGTAAATATCGATCCAAGCTGGTCAAAATGATGGCATTTAATCCAGAAAATAATATTGATCAGTTTATTGCAGAATGTGTTTTAGACCCAGGTAGGGTGAACTCCCTGAAGGAATTGCGTCAGCAGAGAGAACAGTTTGAACATATCAAAAAAATATACGAAGATTTGCGTGACGGAAAGGCGAAGCTGGAAGAAGTAGAAAAGAAAACACAGGAGTACGAAAGCAAAAAACGTAACCTGGATATTCGTGAAATGCTTTTGAAATATCAGAATCTCAGGGAGAAGCAGGAAGAAAAAGAGGCTATACAGATTCAACTGAAGGTATTGGAACATAAAAATGCGGATTTAAAAAAGCAGAAGGAGGATGTTCAGGAATTATTAGAGGCAACCAGAAGAAGATTATCGATTGCGGAAAGCAATGATATTTTTAAGGGAATGCAGACATCAATCCAGGACTTGGAACATCAGATCGAAAAGTTAGGCTTTAAAATCAGACAGGAAGAGGAACACCTTGCAAAATTGCTGTATTTTCAGAGGCAGTTGTCCGGAGATTTGTCCTGGACATTAGAGGAAGTGAATCAGGATTCGGCAAGGTACCTATTACACATTGGTGAGGAGGGGCATTCGACCGAGAAGAAGCGAAAAGAACTTGTTGTTTATCTGGAGCACATCGAAAAGTTGAAGGAAAGCCTGGAGAGAGAAAAGGTACATCTTGAGGATGAGGTAATGACCATAAAACAAGAACTTGTAAGGCTGGAACAGCAGCTTAAATTACTAGAATCCAATCAGGCAATTTATCCAGAAGAAATTGTTCAGGCGAAACAGGTTATAAAAGAGGAACTTGCTAAAAAAGGGATTGTAACCGATGTCCGGCTTTTTGCAGAGCTGGTACAAAAAATAAAGGATGTGTCCTGGCGAAAAGCAATTGAAACCTTCCTGGGGCGCAAGCGATTTTATATTATAGTGGATGGACAGTATTGCCATGAGGCTATGAAGATTCTGCAGGAGAAGAGATTATATGCAGCAAATGTGGTGATTACTGATAAACTGCCGGATTCTGAAATAATGAGAGGTTCAGCTGCTGAACAGCTACTGATTCCAAACGTCTATGCCAGAAGATACGCAAATTATTTGTTAAATAGGATTCATCTGTGTGATTCCATGAATGAACTTCACGATTACCCAAAGGGTGGATTGATGAAGGATGGAATGCTTGCAAAAAGCTATTCTGTGGCCTGTATGAATATAAAGAATACTCAGATTTGTCTGGGACAGGATGCAATTGAATTGCAAAAGAAAGCAATCCTAGTGCAGAAAAAAAGTAAACAGGAGGACTGTAAGGATAAACTAGAGGAATTGGAAATAGTAAAATCTAAGTGCAATTCTTTGAAAAATGTGGATTTGGCTGTGGAAAACTACCGATTGGAGACACCGGAACTGCTTTCGGCAAGTTATGCCCAGAAAAAGCTTTATGAAGAAAATGTAAAGCAGATAAAAGAGAATCCGGAATTCCTTTCCGTGCTCAAAGAACAGCAGGATGCTCAGGCTGCGTATGATGAAGCTAAGAGAAGGAATGAAGCAGTTGACCGTCAAATGGGTTCTGCAGATAGGGAGTTGGAGGCAGAAAAAGAAAAACAAAAGAGAAATTCTGGTGAAATTTATTGTGCTCAGAATGCTTATGATGAAATAAAAACATTGCATCTGGAATTGGAAGCATCAATGCTGGGAGAATACAAGAAAATGTATGCTAAGCGTGGGGAAGTGAGGGTTATTACAGACAAAACCGTACAGAATATGCGTGCGGAGCTGGATGCCTGCATCAAAGCGTTGGAGAATGCACAATTGGAATATTGTAAGATATCTGAAATTGATATTAATAAGCGTGGCATTGGTTATATACCTTTTTACCGGGAAGAGTACCGGAGTATTGCCAATGTTAAAATTGAGGATGCGCATAGCCGTCTGGTAGAACAGTCACAAAAACTGGAAAGCGCTTTTATGAATGATTTTGTCGCAGAAATTAATGAGACAGTTGGCGAGGCAAAACGGGAGATTGAGGCAATTAACCGGGAACTGAAACAAATTCCATTTGGACAGGATACTTACAAATTCAAAATGGAAGAGAAGCCGGATCGGATTCTGTTTTTCCGCATCTGCAAAAGACTAGAAAATTATATGGACTCTCCAGAAGTGTACATGAATTCAAATCGTGATGATGAAGAAATGGAACGGGATATCCAGGAATTCATGAACATGATTTTGAGCGAGGAAAACGAGGAAGAATACACAGACTATAGGAAATATTTCACTTATGATATGGAAATAACCAGCAAGCAGGGAGAGGAAGAGGTTACTGCTGATCTTTCTAAAAAGCAGGGTTCGGCATCCAATGGAGAAAAACAGACTCCTTATTTTATTATTTTAGCCGCCAGCCTGTTACAGTGTTACCCTAAACGAAATTGCTGCGTGCGTCTTGCTTTTATTGATGAGGCTTTCTCCGCTCTTTCCCGAGAGCGAATTGAGCAGATGGTGAAATATCTGGAGGAAAATGATTTTCAGGTAATATACGCTGCGCCACCTGAAAAAATTAGCAGTATTGGACAGTATATTCAGTCTACAGTCAGCTTAGTCACGACGGGGCGCTATACACAGGCGGTGGAAGGGTTAGTGAAGATAAATGATATTAACAGCTAATCAAATGAAAGCCTTGAATGGCCTGCTAGATAAGTATGAAAGCAGTAAAACCTATCAGGGGACAAATCATGTTACACAGAGTTTTGCAGTAGACCCTACTGCTGTCTGGGCGGAGTACACATCAGACTTTGCGGATGTAGAGCAGATAAGGGATTTTGAAGCCGATATGGACTATTTGGGAGAAAATGGGCTTCTGACAATTAAGCGAAAGAGCGGGGAAATTAAAAAGCTTATTATCTGCAATGAACGAATTCCGGAGTGTTATGATATTCTGCACAGAAAACCAAAGAATGACGCCGTGCAGGAACAAATGGATTTCTATAGAAACTGGAGTGAGAAAGGAAACCCAGTGATAGCTTTTTATTGCCAGGAGCAGATGGAACGCCTTTCTTCGGGGAAAAAGGCTGAATGCTCGGTGGATGTAGCGGACCCCCTTTTATGCCTGCTGAATTATCTGTATGATAACCAGGAAGAACTGTTGGAAAGAGAATTGTCCATGATAGTATTATCTGATAGCAAAATTTTCGAAAAGAAATACCGCACGAAAATATGTAAGCTGCTATGCAAATATATGGATTTTGAGGACAAATTGGAAGGCATTGATAATGAAAGAGAGCGAGAAAAAGTAATTCTCGAAGAATTTAATATCTATGCAAATCCATCCTATGTATATCTCAAGGGTATGGTGTCTATAAGACTGAGAAATGGAGAGCGTCTGGAAATCGGAAAGTTTCCGCTTGCGCTGTCATCTGAATTTATCAGTGAAATAACATCTATTACAGTGGAAAGCCGGAAAATAGTTACAGTGGAAAATTTAACTTCCTTTCATCGAGTAAATAGCATGGAAGACACATATATTTATCTGGCAGGATACCATAACACAGAAAAACAGTCATTGCTTATACGAATCGCGGAAGAGAACCCGGATAAGGAATGGTTTCATTTTGGAGACATTGATCCGGACGGCTTCTACATTTTAGAGCATTTGAAAAAGGGCACTGGAATTGATATTCTTCCGCTGTTTATGGAAAGGGAACAATTGGAAGCATATAAGAATTATTGTAAACCTTTAAATCAAAATGATTTGGTAAAAGCAGGCAATTTGATTGAAAAAGGCTGTTACACCAATACTTTGCAGTATATGCTGGAACACAATTGTAAGCTGGAACAGGAAATAGTAAGTTTTCAGTTTGCGAGATTATTATGAGATAATAGAGCTCACCACGCTTCTGACTTTCATTCGCAATCCGGTGAGCCTTTTATTACTTTTTGATGCAATCAAATTTTATAAATTAAATACAAGAAAGAGGATCATAAAACAAGAAATTTATTTTATGGATTTTGGAAAAGGGATATTGGGAAATAATTAGAAAGTCCCGGTATGGGTTGATTTTTTTACTGAATTGATTATAATATAAGTAGGAACAGAAATGTTCTCGATGTAAGAGCATCGTTAAAAGTTGGGCTGCAGATGGAGCAGGATA
>CAVDTR010000014.1:0-62333 GCA_963612015.1 Lachnospiraceae bacterium
GAATGAACGTATCTGGCATTCGCCCGTATTCGGGCTTTTATCAGTACAATTCAATAAAGTTAGACGAACTCCGAAACCAGCAGATTGCGGACACCCAGCCGACAGGCTCGCTTGAGGCGGCAGATGCCCAGAGCGAGGTGGAAAGACGCCGCCAGAAGGAGCAGGAGATCGCTGCGGCTGCTGCCAAGCAGACGTTTGATTCCTACGACTTTGCGCAGCGGTACAAGCCGGATGAACTGTTTGACCTGAAGGGTGCTGACAGTGATATCAACAGTCTGGATATCGAAAAAGCCGTGAATGATCTGAGTAAGGATCAGATCCTGCGCCAGTATCAGTATTTTGTCGGATCGGATACCGGAGCAGCGGATGCACAGACACAGCAGGCGGCTCTTCGTTCGGGAGAGAATTTCACGCTTTAGCGTACATACCAGATGATTTAAGGAGCGTATATGTGCAGTTTTTTATATCCGGGGGAATATTTAGAGTCGACATACCAGATTGATTTTGACAAGTTATATAAGAATGGATACCGGGGTGTTATCTTCGACATTGATAACACCTTGGTGCCACATGGGGCGCCTGCAGATGAGCAGGCTATTTCTTTGTTTACACACTTGAAAGAGTTGGGATTTTCCTGTATGCTCTTGTCGAACAACAAAGAGCCGAGGGTCAAGCCTTTCGCGAAGGCAGTCGGTGCGCAGTATTTGTACAAGGCGGGAAAGCCGAAACCTTCCGGGTATCGCAGGGCAATGCAGGAACTGGGAACCGATACCACCAACACGCTGTTTGTCGGTGACCAGATCTTTACCGATGTGATGGGGGCAAATCTTGCCGGAATCCGGACGATTCTGGTTAAGCCGATCCACCCGAAGGAAGAGATACAGATCGTTTTGAAGCGTTTTTTGGAAAAGCCGATCATCGGCTGCTATAAGCTACACCGGAGACTGTTCGGTGCTAAATACGAGTCAAGCAGGAAATGAAAGCTGCGTAATAAAAAGGAGGAACAAAAGGAATGAAAATTGCAATCGGAAACGATCATGCAGCAGTGAATTTAAAAAAGGAGATTATGGAATATGTGCAGAGCCTCGGACATGAGGTGACGAACTTCGGAACGGACTCCACGGAAAGCTGCAACTATCCGGAGTACGGCGAGAAGGTCGGACGGGCAGTAGCGGCAGGCGAATATGAATGCGGCATTTTGATCTGTGGGACAGGCGTAGGAATTTCTATCGCTGCCAACAAGGTAAACGGTGTGCGTGCAGCGGTTTGCTCGGATGCCACAACAGCACGTCTGGTAAAGGAGCACAACAACGCCAATATCATCGCGTTTGGAGAGAGGATCGTCGGTGTTGAGCTTGCAAAAGACATCGTTAAGGCATACTTAGATGCAGAGTTTTTAGGCGGGCGGCATGCTGTCCGTGTGGCAATGTTTTCTGAAATTGAGCAGCGTAATAAATAAAGGCTTGAAAAACAATGCCATTTATTGTAAAATAGATTAGTAAGAGTGTTCGCTCGTAGTTATAAAGCCCCTGGGATCAGACGATACCTGTGGAGGCAAATCAAGGAGGAAGATATCGAATGATTTCAGCAGGAGATTTTAGAAACGGTGTTACAATCGAGTTTGAAGGTAACATCTATCAGATTATTGAGTTCCAGCACGTTAAGCCAGGAAAGGGTGCAGCATTTGTCCGTACCAAGTTAAAGAATATCATCAGTGGTGGTGTAGTTGAGAAGACTTTCCGCCCGACAGAGAAGTGCCCGACCGCTCGTATCGATCGTAAGGACATGCAGTTCTTATATTCTGATGAGGATTTCTATCACTTCATGGACGTTGAGACTTATGACCAGATCGATCTTACAAGAGATGCGATTGGTGATTCCTTAAAGTTCGTTAAGGAGAACGAGATGGTTAAGATTTGCTCACACAACGGCAATGTATTTGCAGTAGAGCCACCTTTATTTGTAGAGCTTCAGATTACTGACACTGAACCTGGATTCAAGGGCGATACAGCAACAGGTGCTACCAAGCCTGCAACTGTTGAAACCGGAGCACAGGTTATGGTTCCGCTTTTTGTTGAGCAGAACGATGTGATCAAGATCGATACCCGTACAGGTGAGTACCTGTCTCGTGTATAATCATTAAGAGATACAAAAGGACAAGCTGCGTGCGATTTTCGCATGCAGCTTTTTACTTATAAGAAAAACGGAGGACAGACTATGGTAAAGCATATCATTTTATGGACACTGAACGAAGAATACAGCGATGCGCAGAAGAAAGAGATCAAGGCTGGCATCAAAGCCGGACTCGAAGGATTAAAGGGACAGATTCCGGGACTGATCGATATTCATGTGCAGACCGATTGCCTGGAAAGCTCTAACGCAGATCTCATGTTGGATTCTACCTTTGAGAGCGAGGCGGCATTAAAGGGATATGCAACGCATCCGGCGCATGTTGCGGTGGCAGATGGCAAGGTGAGACCGCACACCGCAATAAGATCCTGTCTGGATTTTACAGTATAAAGCTTTTTTTCACAGACAATGTGAAGCATCAAGGGGCTATTCTTCTGACAGCGATCATCGCTGCGATGGAACTAAAAAGCTGGCTTAAGAGCATGCCCCACAGGAGCGCGGACAGCCCATGCACCGGTACGAGCACCCAGATGATAAAGATGCGCATAAGCGAGGCGAGCAGATTGATCGTCAACACGGTTTTGGGCTGGCCAAGACCGTGCAGCACACTGCAGAGCAGGCTGTACACATACATCATGGGGCAGAGCCAGGAGAGCTTGCGGATCAGGATTCCGGCGAGCAGATTGTCAAAGAGCACCGCGCCGATGAACGTGCCAAATATCAGGAATAAAAACGTAAAACCAAAACCAAATAACAGACCGTATCGGATCGCAAGCGAGATGATGCGGCCTATTTTTTTTGCGTTTTTGCATGCGGCAGCTTCCGAAACAGATGGCAGCAGAAGAACGGACAGAGAGTTCGTCAGCACACATGGGAAAAAGATGACCGATATGACCATGCCGGACAGTACCCCGTAGACGGCGAGCGATTCATCCGCGGACAGCCCATAGAGGCGCAGACTTTGCGGGATCAGCAGATTCTCAACGCTTGAAAACAGATGCATCAAAGTCTGGTTGATCGTCAGCGGGAGCGCCATTGCACCGACAGCCGTGATCGCGCTTCGCATGGAAAGTGTGGCAGCGCTGGTTGCCGGCAGCATATTGCTGGAAATTGGCTGCTGTGTTCTGGAGGCAGGAGCGCTTGGATGTGCAGTTGTAATGCGGATTGCAGTCATACAGACGAATAGCCCGCACAGTTCACTGAAGAAAATTCCCCATACCGCATGGGTAGCGGTCAGGGGGATGCCCTGCTCAGTGGTGACGATGTACATCAGATAGACGGAGCCTACGCGGGCAAACTGCTCCATGAGCTGACCAACCGCTGGAACTGCGGTTTTCTTCCTGCCATAGTAATAGCCGTTGATGCAGGAGTGGATGCTCGCGGGAAGAATGGAGTACGACAATATGCGAAGCAGTGCGCCGCAGCGGACATCGCCAAGCAGATGAACCGCAATCTGGTCAGAGCCGAGAAAGAGCACAATCTCACAGAGAATGGAGAGTGCGATGGAGAGTACCAGACCGGCGAGCAGATAGCGGATGGAGCGCGAAGCGCGGCTTTTTCCATCGGAGCCGGAGGCAACGCCCTCCGCAACATATTTGGAGATGGCAGTCTGGATGCCTGCAAAGGAGATGGCATAGCAAAGCGCTATGATCGGAAAAACGAGCTGGTAAAGACCGAGCGCCGATGCACCAATGGTGCGTGAGAGGAATATCCTATATAGAAAGCCAACGATACGGCTGATAACTCCGGCGGCGGACAGAATTGCCGTGCCGAGGATCAGTGGGTTGATTTTTTTGTTTGTTTTCATAGAGGATGCGCCTTTGCGGGATTCCTTGATAGATATTTTATGTGGAAAGGATGCAGGATATGAAAAAAGAAATCTATCTCGACCATGCTGCGACAACGCAGATGTGGTCAGAGGTGAAAGCGGTGATGGAGCCATACCTTTCGGATAAATATGGGAATGCATCCACTTCGTATGACATAGGAAAAGAGGCTAAAAAGGCGATGGAGGATGCGCGCGGAAGGATCGCGGATGCCATCGATGCGTCGCCGGAAGAAATTTATTTTACATCGGGCGGAAGCGAATCGGACAACTGGGCGATCAAATGCCTTGCGGGAACACAGAAGAGTAAGGGAAAGCATATCATCACGTCAAAGATCGAGCACCACGCGGTGCTTAATTCGTGTGAATATCTGGAGAAACTGGGGTATGAGGTGACATATCTGGATGTGGATGCGTATGGTCTGGTGGATGTGCAAAGGCTTCGTGAGACCATCCGGGATGACACAACGCTTATCACTATCATGTATGGAAACAACGAGATCGGTACACTTGAACCGATCCGGGAGATCGGCAATCTGGCACACCAGCATGAGGTCATTTTCCACACGGATGCCGTGCAGGTGGTAGGGCAGATCCCGATGTCGGTACGGCACCAGCCGATTGATTGTCTAAGCGCCAGCGGACATAAGTTTCACGGACCGAAGGGAGTCGGATTCCTGTATGCAAGAGATGGCGTGGCACTGCCGTCTTTTATTCACGGAGGAGGACAGGAACGGGGAAAACGCGCCGGGACAGAGAATGTGGCGGGAATTGTAGGAATGGCGGAGGCTCTTACACTCAGCACCAAGCGGATGCGCCAGTCGATGCGGTATGTGGAACGTCTGCGCGATTATTTTGTGAACCGGCTGCTAAGAGAGTGTGAGGGCGTGCGCTACAACGGACATCCGAGCAGGCGGCTTCCGGGAAATGTGAACGTGAGCTTTTCGGGAGTGGAAGCATCTGCGCTTCTGGTGCTGTTAGAGGAGGAGGGAATCCGTGCGTCAGCGGGATCTGCGTGCAATACCGGGGAATCGAGGGTATCTCATGTGCTCATGGCGATCGATGTTCCAAAAGAATATGCGCCGGGCAGCATTCGTTTTACACTCGGCGCAGAAAATACGAAAGAAGAAATTGATCGGACGATACAGGCAGTAAAAAACGATATTGCGCTGCTACGTCAGGTGTGACAAAAGTGCTGCCGGCAGACTGCAGCGCGGTTTGACGGAATGCAGGCAGGCAAAAGGTCAGGGGATTATTCCGGAAAATATTTGCGGAGTGCTGCGGCAACACCGCTTTCTTCATTTGACAGTGTGATGTCATCGGATGCAGCCTTTACTGCATCTGTGGCATTGCCCATTGCGATGCCGACTCCGGCAGCCTGAATGATCGCAAGATCATTTTCGGTATCGCCGATCGCGATGGTATTGGCAACCGGTACACCCAGATATTGCGCGAGCTGGCAAAGCCCGTTGCCCTTGTCAGCGCCAAGCTTCGTAAATTCCAGATTGTTGTAGCCGCCGCAGACACAGGTGACATCATTTCGGCTGTCGAAGTATGCCTTGATCTCTTCGCGGTCGACAAGGACTCCGTTTGCATCCCGCTGGAAGTTCATGGTGATTTTTTGTACACGGAGGTTGTTGTCGCGGATATAAGCAGGCATGTCCGTGATACGCTTGCGGCTGTTTAAAATATAGTTTTTGAGGCTCTCCGGAACGGCGAGGTTTTGTCCGACTGCAACGCATTTTTCCGGAGAAAAGGCATCACCGTTTATAAAAACATCAAAGTGGATGCGCTTGCTAAGCAGATAATCCATGATCGGCAGGATCATGTCCGGCTCCATGCTGTTTTCGTAGATGCATTTTCTGTCCGTAATATGGTAAACGGAGCTTCCGTTTGTCGTGATCGCGTACTCAATCCCGGTTCCCTCGATCTGGGTAAACGGGATTCCGCAATAGGGACGTCCCGTCGATATGACAACGTGTACGCCCTGATTTGATACGCGGCGGATTTCTTTTATGTTGTCCTCGGTGATCTTGCTTTGATTATTAAATAAAGTGCCATCTAAGTCTAAGGCAACCAGTTTATAGTTACTCA
The DNA here is from genome assembly GCA_963612015.1 of Lachnospiraceae bacterium. Lineage (GTDB taxonomy): Bacteria > Bacillota > Clostridia > Lachnospirales > Lachnospiraceae > Roseburia. The sequence goes on from CAVDTR010000014.1 coordinate 6,050, forward strand.
TTGCATGTTACTCCGTTTCTTGGTTGTAATTTACATCGTTTGTATGATAATATAACATATTATTGCGGTCAATACAGGAAATGAAATTTAAGAGGAAACGAAAATGACAAAAAAAGACTTTCGTGATTGGATAGAAAAAAATATTATCATACTTGACGGTGCGACCGGAAGCAACCTGATGGCGGCGGGAATGCCGATGGGAGTATGCCCGGAAATGTGGATTTTAGAGCATCCGGACGTGATCGTCGATTTGCAGCGCCGGTATGTGGAAGCAGGAACGAACATCGTGTATGCGCCGACCTTTACCGGCAACCGCATCAAGCTTGCCGAGTATGGACTAGAGGACAGGCTGGAAGAGATCAACCGCTCACTGGTGGCACTTTCCAAGCAGGCGGTGGATGACAAGGCACTTGTTGCCGGTGACATGACAATGACGGGCAAGCAGCTGTTCCCGCTTGGAGATCTGATGTTTGACGAGCTGGTGGACGTGTACAAGGAGCAGGCTTCGATCCTTGCGGATGCAGGGGTGGATCTTCTGGTGGTTGAGACGATGATGAGCCTGCAGGAATGCCGTGCGGCAGTGCTTGCGATCCATGAGGTGTGTGCTCTTCCGGTTATGGTAACGCTGACCTATAACGAGGATGGGCGCACATTATTCGGAACCCCGCCGGAAGCAGCGGTAACGGTTCTGCAGTCGCTTGGCGTGGACGTGATCGGAATCAACTGCTCAACCGGACCGATGGAGATGGTTGCGGCGGTTGCAAAGATGGCGGAGTATGCAACCGTCCCGATCCTTGCCAAACCAAATGCGGGACTGCCGGAGCTGGATGGGAAAAACACCATCTACCGCATGACACCGGAAGAATTTGCAACCGCTGGAGCAGCGCTGGTACAGGCAGGCGCGAGCATTGTCGGCGGATGCTGCGGGACAACACCGGAGCATATTCGCGCATTGACCGATGCAGTGAAGAATATGCCGGTTCACAAGCCACTTTCAAAGCACCGCAGAGTGCTCACGTCCGAAAGACAGAGCGTAGAGATTGATCTGGACGGCAATTTTATGGTAGTCGGAGAGCGGATCAACCCGACCGGAAAGAAAAAGCTTCAGGCAGAGCTGCGCGAGGGCAGACTGGATCTGGTTCGTCAGATGGCGATGGAGCAGGAAGAAAACGGCGCGCGCATTCTTGATATCAACATGGGAATGAACGGAATCGATGAAAAAGAGATGATGAAAAAGGTCATTTACGAGGTGTCCTCAACCGTTGACTGTCCGCTCTGCATCGATTCGAGCCACATTGATGTCATCGAGGAGGCTTTGCGCATTTATCCGGGACGCGCACTGATCAATTCCATTTCCCTGGAAAAAGAGAAGGTGGACAAGCTTTTGCCGATCGCTGCGAAATATGGCGCGATGTTTATTCTGCTTCCACTTTCAGATGAGGGGCTTCCAAAGGATGTTGCGGAAAAGCAGGAGATTATCGAGACAATCTATGAGCGTGCGATGGCACTTGGAATGGCACACGAGGATATTGTTGTGGATGGTCTGGTCGCAACGATCGGAGCCAACCCGGATGCGGCAATCGAGTGCTTTGAGACAATTACCTATTGCCATGATGTCAGAAAGCTTCCGACCATCTGTGGTCTGTCGAATATCTCATTCGGGCTTCCGGAGAGAGGGTATGTCAATACAGCGTTCCTTACGATGGCAATCGGAAAAGGGCTTACGATGGCGATCGCAAACCCATCGCAGGAGCTTTTGATGAATGCTGCGTTTGCATCGGATATGCTTCTGCACAGACAGGAGAGCGATATCCGCTATATAGAGCACATGAGCCGCATGGGTGAAAAGCATGAGGCAGAGCAGCAGGAGCAGATGCGAAAGCTGCAGCTTGCGATGAACAGCACGGATGTTGCGGGCAGCGCCGGAACCGGGGCAGCGGGAACTGGTTCAAATGGTGCTGCGAACGGCGCAGGAGCTGCCGGAAGCGCAGACGCAGAGCAGGGAATACCGAAACAGGTTCAGGAGCATCCGGTTTTTAAAGCCGTTTTAAAAGGTAACAAGGGAACGATCCTTGATGAAGTGAAGCGTGCGATCACGGCAGGAGAGCAGCCGGATGCACTGATCAACGAGTATCTGATCCCGGCGATCAATGAAGTTGGTGAGCTTTTCAATCAGAAGAAATATTTCCTTCCGCAGTTGATTGGAAGCGCCAATACCATGAAGATGGCAATCGACTATATCGAGCCGCTTCTTGTAAGAGGGGATGGGGCATCGAATATGCCGACCATCGTTATCGCAACTGTTGAGGGCGATATTCATGACATTGGCAAGAATCTGGTCGCACTGATGCTTAAGAATTATGGCTACCGGGTACTTGATATGGGTAAGGATGTCCCTGCGGAGGATATTGTCAATCTTGCCATCAAGGAGAATGCGGCGATCATCGGACTTTCCGCGCTGATGACGACCACGATGATGCGTATGCAGGATGTTGTTGAGCTGTGCAAGGAAAAGGGCTGCACCAGCAAGATCGTTATCGGAGGTGCATGCATCACACAAAGCTTTGCGGACGAGATCGGCGCAGATGGGTATTCAAAGGATGCGGCGGATTGCGTGAAGCTGGTAGAGCGGCTTTTGGCGAAGTAAGTGAGAGTGGGCTGACAGAGCAGAAAATGCTTTGCCAGCCTTTTATACTGACAGCAAAAAAGAACCACACCTGCGATGTGATTCTTTTTAGTAGCGAGAGGGGGATTCGAACCCTCGACACCACGGGTATGAACCGTGTGCTCTAGCCAACTGAGCTATCTCGCCATATTCAATATTTTTTCTGCGCCATCACGCAGTGATGTGTGCATCGGCATCGCAGATGCGCCTCACATTTTCCACTTCAACCAACAATATCTTGTCATTATCTTCTGTGGAAAATGGGACCTATAGGGCTCGAACCTATGACCCTCTGCTTGTAAGGCAGATGCTCTCCCAGCTGAGCTAAGATCCCATGTCCAGCGTCTGTCATTGCTGACCGACTTGATTAGTATATATTGAGTTTGTCCAAATGTCAACAGCTTTTTTGAAATTTTTGCAAATCTCTTTTTGTTGTTATTCCTCTTGCCGTGTCCCGATTGTGATGGTAGGATAGGAAGCAAGAAAAGAAAAACGGAGACACAAAAATGCTTAGACCCAAGATCGGCCTTGACTGGGATGACGTGACAGCGCCATTCAACAGTGTTGCAATACAGATGGCCAATGAAAAGTACCGGATAGAGCCGCCGCTTACGCTCGAAGAAATCGACAGTTGGGAGAACACCGGGCGTGCTGGCGTAATCAAGGAATTTTATAAAGATGAGGAATTGTACCGCAGGCAGCAGGTGCCGGAGCGCAACAAAAAGGCGGTGCGCAGGCTGATGGAGATCGCGGATGTATACTTTATCACTGCGGTCAGCCCGGATTTTATGGGGATTCGCGCAAGGCAGATTCTTGATGCATTCCCGGAGCTTCCGCCGGAGAACATCATTCTCGGAAGTGCGAAGAATTTAGTACATTTTGACATTATCTTAGATGACGCGGTACACAATGTACTTGAGACACCGGCAACATACCCGGTTATGATGCGCAAGCCGTGGAACTGGAAAATGACCGGGCTTTTGTCGGTCAATAACATGACAGAATTTGTGTCGCTGGTTCGCCAGATCATCCGTGCGTCGCAGTCGAAGCCGCTGCACATTGAGATCCCGTGTGTGCTGGCGCTTGTCGGACCATCGGGAGCAGGCAAATCGGAAATCGCGAAGCGCCTGTGCGAGGATCGACGGTTTACAAGCCCGATGACCTACTGCACGAAAAAGAGCAGCAAGCACATCTATCTTACCGAGGAGGAGTTTGCAAAGGAAAATTTCTTTGAAAAGACGCAGTATGCAGGTGTCAAGTACGGCAACAAGAAAGAGGAGATCCAGGAGGTGCTTGACGCGGGGCGGTGTGCGGTGATGGCGCTTGATATGTGTGGAGCTGTTGCGATGAAGCGGCATTTCCCGACAGCGATCATTTTTGTCGATAAGGATAAAGAGGAATTGATCCGAAACGTGGTGGAGGATGATTTTCCGGCGGAGGAAAAGACGCTGCGCATTCTTTCGATTGATGCGGAGAAACGGAACCGACCGATCTGCGATCATGTGATCGACAACCGCACCGGCGATGGCGCAGAGAAGATACTTAGCCTGATTGAAATTGTTTAAAAATAAGGATTGTGAATATGGAATATAAAGCAAATCTATTTGATTACCTGAAGTGGCGCGGGGACGTCACTATGGAGCAGTCGCCGTTTAACGAGATTGACGGCATGATTCTGGCACGGCTGGTCTATGCACCGTTTGGACTGGTGCTGACGGACGGCGAGCAGCTATCTGGCAGCGAGCTGCCGGATCGGACGCTGGTGCGGGAGCATTATTATGAGCTAAAGAGTGTGATGGAGCTGTTTCTGGCAGTCCCGGAGATTGAGAAGAAGGTTCTGGATGCAGAGGATGTAAAGCTTTTTGCGGAGCTGGCAAAGAGTCCGCGCTTTATGCATTTGTATCTCGGCGATTTTATCGACCTGTTTGACAAGAAAGAGGAGATACAGTTTGCCGCATGCGTGGTCAAGGTCAGCGGTAAGCTGCACTGTGTGACTTACCGGGGAACCGACAGTACGTTGATCGGATGGAAAGAAAATTTTAATATGGGATTTATCTGCCCGATCCGGTCACAGGTGCTCGCGAAGGAATATCTGGAGGATTTTGCGGAGCATGTCAAGGGAAAGCTGCTGCTTGCGGGACATTCCAAGGGCGGCAATCTGGCATCCTACGCGGCGGCGTTCTGCAATGCAAAAATCCAGAAGCGCATCCAGACGGTCTACAACTATGATGGACCGGGCTTTGAGGAAAAGATACTTGAGGAGGAAGGCTTCCAGAGGATATATGACCGCATCCGGACATTTGTGCCGCAGGCATCTATGGTCGGAATGCTTCTCGGACATAAGGAACAGCATCAGGTCGTCCATAGCACGGAGGTGCGCGTGCCGATCCAGCACAACATGTATTCTTGGGAGGTTCTCGGTACGAAGTTTGTGTACGAGGAGAGCGTCAACAGCGCGAGCGTATATCTGGATCACACCATGAAGGACTGGCTGGCGAGCATGGACATCGAGAAGCGGGAGCGTTTTGTGGAGGCTGCATATTCCCTGATCGCAGATACGCCGGATAAGACACTTTCCGGACTGCTTTCTAACTGGAAGCAAAATTCAAAGCTTGTCCTGCGCTCTCTGATACAGATGGATGAGGAGTCGAAAAAGACGATTTCGGAGGGCATGTCCCTCTTCTTTAAGTGTGCGAGAAATGCAAGCTTTCTGCCGGAAACGAAATAGTGAAAAATGTTCTCAAAATAAAACAGTATTGGCATTGTGTTTTTAAATCAACGGGTATACAATACATACAGAGCAAGAGTAAAAGGAGTCGCGACGCGGCTCTTTTTATTCTGAAAAAGACAATACACACATAAAGGAGATATTAACATGTTTGGATTTGGACAGTTAATCGACATTTTGAAAAAGAACCCAAAGAAGATCGTATTTACCGAGGGTGAGGACCCGCGTATCCTTGAGGCTTCCTCCCGTCTTTTGGCAGGAACCTTCCTTCATCCGATCTTAATCGGTAACCCGGACCGCATTTTGACGGCAGCAGAGCAGAGCGGCTTTAATATCCGTGGCGCAGAGATCATCGATCCGGCAAGCTATGACCGCATGGATGAGATGGTTGAGCTTTTCTGCGAGCTTCGTAAGAGCAAGGGTGTGACACCGGAGCAGGCAAGAGGTATCTTGTCCGCAGCAAACTATTTTGGTACAATGCTTGTAAAGATGGGCGTTGCAGATGCACTTCTCGGCGGAGCTACCTATTCTACCGCTGATACTGTACGTCCGGCATTACAGCTTATCAAGACAAAGCCGGGCAATACCATCGTATCTTCCTGCTTCATTCTGGTTCGTGCAGCAGCAACCGGAGACAATGAAGTATTTGCAATGGGCGACTGCGCGATCAATATTCATCCGACCGAGGACGAGCTGGTTGAGATCGCGGGAGAGACCGCAGAGTGTGCAAAGATCTTCGGTATTGATCCGAAGGTTGCATTCTTAAGCTACTCAACACTTGGCTCTGGAAAGGGAGAGGATGTTGACAAGATGCGCAATGCATGCCACAAGGCAAAGGAAAAATATCCGGATCTTCTCATCGATGGAGAGTTACAGTTTGATGCAGCGGTATCTCCGAGAGTTGCACGCACCAAGTGCCCGGATTCCAAGGTGGCAGGATATGCCAACACCTTTATCTTCCCGGACATCAACGCCGGTAACATCGGTTACAAGATCGCTCAGCGTCTTGGTAACTTTGAAGCGTACGGTCCGATTCTTCTCGGTCTGAATGCACCAATCAATGACCTTTCAAGAGGCTGCAATGCTGCAGAGGTATACTCTATGGCAATCATCACTGCCGCGCTTGCATAGGGCAGAATCAATTTAAAGGATATCAACAAACAGGGGCTGCATTTTGCAGACCCTGTTTTTACTCGAAGAAAAGAGGTAGAAACATGCAATCTGCGAATGCATTGACAGAGGGATCGATTCCTAAGAAAATTATTATGTTTGCGTTGCCGTTATTCTGGGGCAATTTATTCCAGCAGCTATACAATATGGCGGATTCCCTGATCGTTGGAAACTTCCTTGGAAAAAGTTCACTGGCTGCGGTAACGAGCACGGGAAGCCTGATCTTTTTACTGGTCGGATTTTTTAACGGAACAGCGATGGGCGCGGGCGTGATCATCGCGCGCTATTTCGGAGCCAAGGATTATAAGAAGGTAAAGATCGCAGTGCATACGGACATTGCATTCGGGTTGGTCTGCGGCATTGTCATGACGGTTGTTGGTCTGGTGTTTGCGCCGCAGATCCTGCGGCTGATGTCGACACCGGAGAATGTATTTAACGAATCGGTATGGTATATCCGCGTGTACTTCTGCGGTTCGATCGCGGTTGTTCTCTACAATGTCTGCACCGGAATCCTGCAGGCGGTCGGAGATAGCAAGCACCCGCTGTATTATCTGATCTTCTCATCCATCGTCAATATCATTCTGGACATTATCTTTAACGGAGTGTTAAAGCTTGGCGTTGGCTATGCGGCACTTGCAACCATTATTTCACAGTTTTTGAGCGTGATCTTATGTATGAGACGGCTCATCATGACGCAGGATGTATATCAGGTAAAATTAAAAGAGATACGGTTTAATATGCCGATCCTAAAGCAGATTATCACCATCGGTCTCCCGTCCGGTCTGCAGAACTCGATCATTTCCATTGCCAATGTGGTCATCCAGTCCAACGTCAATTCCTTCGGGGATGATGCGATGGCTGGCTGCGGTGCATACTGGAAGATTGAAGGCTTCGGATTTTTGCCGATCACCTGCTTTGCGATGGCGATGACGACCTTTATCGGACAGAACCTCGGCGCAAGACAATACGACCGTGCGAAAAAGGGCGCTGCCTTCGGCATCCTGTGCTCCACGACACTCGCGGAGGTGATCGGCATTGTGATCTATCTGTTTATTCCGCAGCTGATCCGCCTGTTCAACAGCGATCCGGCTGTGGTGGAATATGGAACGATCCATGCACATACGGTATGCCTGTTTTACTTTTTGCTCGCGTTTTCACATACGATTGCGGGTATTCTCCGAGGCGCAGGCAAATCGATTGTTCCGATGTATGTCATGCTTGCAATATGGTGCGTATTCCGAATTGCGTATGTCACCTCGATCACGCATTTCCTGCCGGGAATCAAGCCGGTGCTTGCCGCATACCCGATCACTTGGTCGATCAGTGGAGTTATCTTCCTGATCTACTTCTTTAAGGCGGACTGGCTGCACAGCTTTGAAAAGACGCAGGAGGCATAGAAACGGATAGGCAGATGCAGCCTTCATTCGCATCTGACCTATATAATATATTAGCGCTTTTTCACTGTCTCCTTTTGTGAAAAGCACCACTGCAAATTGTGAAATTCTAATCCAACCGCTTCACAGGTTTATCTATGAGTTATGTCTTCTATAGGTTTGAACACTCCTGCCCGGCTGTTCGCGGTAGACGGACTTTTCTTCCGAGGGCTTTCGTGTCTCCCTTGGCGGGCGTGCCGAGCAAAATGGGAGCATGCTTCGAGTTGTCTGAGCTTGAAGTTTTTCCATATAGAACACATAAAGCGCGAGTTTCGAGGAGCATGCTCCTAATATCAACTTTGCGAGACCGCCCGCTTAGGGAGACTAGGAAGTCCGACAGAAAAGTGCGCCTACCGTGGTACAGTCGGGCTTGGAGTGTCAAAGCCGATATAAGACACAACAATATCACCTGTGAAGCGGTTGAAAGAATTTCTACAATTTTTGTGGAACTGCTTTACCAAAAAGAAGACAGCGCAAAAGCGTGACATTTTACAAGGCGGTTGCGGATGGAGGCTGCACCTGCCGGAGATTACTAGGAAAAGGAGAACGAATATGAGAGTTGGAATGGGCTATGATGTTCATAAACTGGTAGAGGGAAGAAAACTGATCTTAGGCGGAGTGGAGATCGAGCATACACTTGGATTGCTCGGACATTCCGATGCGGACGTGCTCTTGCATGCGATCATGGATGCGCTGCTTGGGGCGGCAGCACTGGGCGATATCGGAAAGCATTTTCCGGACACAGATCCGCGCTATGAGGGAATCTCAAGCATCAAGCTATTGGAGCATGTCGGCAAGCTGTTGGAAGAAAAAGGTTATGTGATCGACAATATCGATGCGACCATCATTGCACAGAAGCCGAAGCTTCGCCCATATATCGAGCAGATGGAGATAAATATCGCACAGGCACTCGGTATTGCAAAGGAGCAGGTAAACGTAAAGGCGACCACGGAAGAGGGACTCGGCTTTACCGGAACCGAGCAGGGCATCTCCTCACAGGCAATCTGTATGCTTTCCGGACTCTATGAGGCAAGCGTTGCCGTAGGCGGCGGATGCAGCGGCTGCGGCGGATGCCGGTCATAAGGCGTAAACGCTTGAATTTGTGTACATTGTTGTGTATACTACTTATAATTATGAAAGAGTAATAGGTGGAGAGGAGAGTTATCATGGAAAATAAATTTCGCATGTACAATACCTTAACGCGTGAGGTGGAGACCGTTATCCCGAATGAAGACGGCAAGATCAAGATGTATACCTGTGGACCTACGGTGTACCATTTTGCACATATCGGCAATCTTCGCAGCTATATCATGGAGGATGTACTGGAAAAGTCCCTGCGTTTTATCGGATATGACGTAAAGCGTGTCATGAACATCACGGATGTCGGACATCTTTCCAGCGACGCAGATACCGGCGAGGATAAGATGTTAAAGGGTGCCAAGCGCGAGCATAAGACGGTCATGGAGGTCGCTAAGTTCTACACGGACGCATTTTTCTCTGATTGCGAGAAGCTTAATATCAAGCGCCCGGATGTGGTAGAGCCGGCAACGAACTGTATCGCGGAATTTATCCACATGATCGAGGTACTTCTGGAAAAGGGCTATGCATATCAGGCAGGCGGCAACGTCTATTTTGACACCAGCAAGCTGGATGACTACTTTGTATTTTCTTCCGCAGTGGAGAAGGAACAGCTTCAGGTTGGTGTGCGTGAGGACGTTGAGGAGGATACCAACAAGAGAAATAAGAACGACTTCGTACTGTGGTTTACCAAGTCAAAGTTTGAGGATCAGGCACTTAAGTGGGACAGCCCGTGGGGCGTCGGATATCCGGGCTGGCATATCGAGTGCTCCTGCATCAGCATGAAGCATCTGGGTGAATACATGGATATCCACTGTGGCGGCGTGGACAATATCTTCCCGCACCATACCAACGAGATCGCACAGTCCGAGTCTTATCTGGGACATAAGTGGTGCAATTACTGGTTCCATGTGCATCACTTAAATGACAAATCCGGCAAGATGAGTAAGTCAAAGGGCGACTTTTTGACGGTTTCCCTGCTGGAGGAGAAGGGCTACAACCCGATTGTATACCGTCTGTTCTGCTTGCAGTCCCATTATCGCAAGCCGCTTGAATTTTCGTATGAGGTGCTTGACAACATGACTGCCGCTTACGACAAGCTGGTAAAGCGTATCGCGGAGCTTAAGGACGAGGGCGAAGTGGACAAAGAGGCTTATGCACTTTACAGAGGACGTTTCGAGGATGCGCTGTGCAATGATGTGAACACCGCGATGGCAATCACGGTTGTCTACGATCTTCTCAAAGCTGATATCAATGACAAGACAAAGCTTGCGTTGATCGGTGATCTTGATTATGTTCTGTCTTTAAATCTGCTTAGCACAGCAAAGGATCTGAAGGATAACGCGGGAGCAGGCGCAGACGATGAGCTGGTAGGCTTTATTCAGGCAAAGATCGCAGAGCGTGCCGAAGCGAAAAAGGCAAAGGACTTTGCAAAGGCAGATGCGATCCGCGAGGAGCTGTTTGCAAAGGGCGTTGCGATCAAGGATACCCGAGAGGGAGTTGTCTGGGAACTGGTGTAAATGGAACAGGGAATTGATTCATATATCAAACAACAATTTGGAGTGAAAGAGGTGGATATCCGTACATATTCGCCACTTTCACTTGCGTATATCGGAGATGGCGTGTTCGACCTTGTGGTGCGCTCGGTCATTGTCGGCAAAGGCAATACCAAGGCGAGCCAGTTACATCATCGGACAAGCAGTATTGTAAAAGCGGCAACGCAGGCGAGCATGATCGATGTGCTTGAAGAGCATCTGACGGAGACGGAGCTTGACATATACCGCAGAGGGCGCAATGCCAAATCACCGACCATGGCAAAAAATGCCACGATGCTGGACTACCGCAAGGCAACCGGATTTGAAGCCCTTATCGGTTATCTGTATCTGAATGATCAATTTGCGCGTGTCGTGGAGCTTACGAAGCTTGCATCCGATGAGCTTGGACTTGGGCTTTGAGCAGACATTGCCATTTTTGGAAATGAAAAACACCCCGGAAGGAGTATAGGTATGGGTTACGAAGAAAAAAATAAAGACGAGGGCATCTCGCGTGTTCAGGAGAATCATATCGAGGGTCGCAATGCGGTTCTTGAAGCTTTCCGCTCCGGAAAGACCATTGACAAGCTCTATGTGCTGGACGGATGTCAAGATGGACCGGTCAAGTCGATCACGCGCGAGGCGAGAAAATACGATACCATTATCAACTATGTGTCAAAAGAGCGTCTGGATCAGCTTTCAGAGACTGGAAAACATCAGGGCGTGATTGCCGTTTCTGCTGCTTATGCATATTCTGAAATAGAGGATATGTTGGAAGCTGCAAGAGCAAAGGGCGAAGCTCCGTTTTTGCTTATTCTGGATGGGATCGAAGATCCGCATAACCTTGGAGCGATCATCCGTACCGCAAATCTTTGCGGAGCGCACGGTGTGATTATTCCGAAGCGCCGCGCAGTCGGACTGACACCGACGGTTGCAAAGACATCTGCGGGAGCAATCAACTATACACCGGTAGCAAAGGTAACGAACATTTCTGCCACAATCAAGGAACTGAAGGAGCAGGGAATGTGGTTTGTCTGCGCGGATATGGGCGGAACTTCCATGTATGATTTAAACCTTACCGGACCGATTGGTCTTGTAATCGGAAACGAGGGTGAGGGCGTCAGCAAGCTGGTCAAAGAAAACTGTGATATGGTGGCATCCATTCCGATGAAGGGAGACATCGATTCCTTAAACGCATCCGTTGCGGCAGGAGTGCTGGCTTATGAAATTGTCCGCCAAAGAATCACAAAGGGGTAAGGTATTTGAACAAATATGACGATTATACAGATGAGGAGCTTATCCATATACTGCGGGAGCAGGGACTGGATGAGATTACAGATCATCTGATGGAAAAGTATAAGCCGCTTGTGCGAAAAAAGACGAATGCTCTTTTTTTGATCGGAGGCGAGACGGAGGATCTTATCCAGGAGGGGATGATCGGACTGTTTAAGGCAGTGCGGGATTTCCGGGAGGATAAGGATACCAGCTTTTACCATTTTGCGGAGTTGTGCATCAACCGGCAGTTGTACTCAGCTTTGCAGGCATCAAATCGCAAAAAACATCAGCCACTCAACAGCTATGTGTCCTTGTCTGCGGAGGAACAGGAGGACGGAAGCCCGATCGAGAACCTTCTTCCGGGCTACATGGATAATCCGGAGCAGATGGTGATCGAGCAGGAAGTCTGGGATGAGTTCCAGAATCGTTTGTGGGGGAATTTGAGCAAACTGGAACAGCAGGTGTTACAGCGGTATTTAAATGGTGAATCTTATACACAGATTGCAGAAGCAATGGATAAAGCACCAAAGTCAATCGACAATGCACTTCAAAGAATCCGGCAGAAGATTGGAAATCTGAAGGTGGGTGATTAGAATGAGATTTTCCAGAATTGGAGAACACACAATTAAATGTATCATCACGGAGGAAGAGATCGGGGATCTGGGCTACACGCTCGATGAGATCATGAGCAACGGTGAGCGCACGCAGGAATTTATGAACTATATCTTTGATCTTGCAGAGCAGGAATTTCAGACTAAATTTGATATGGGTATAAAGACGGTACGCGCCGATTTTATGTCCGATCATACCTTGTCGCTGACCTTTTCGGAGCATCCGGGGTCAAGCGGTGTGATGGAGCAGCTAAAGGATCTAGTCAACAGTCTGATCGGTTCCATCCCAAAGGAAAAATGGGCAGAAATGCAGAAGGCTGCCAGCCAGAAGCGGCAGAGCGAGGGCGATGCCTCACAGCAGGAACCGGTTGCGGTTATCGTGCAGTTCGTTTTTGAGAATCTGGATATTCTGACGCGGTATGCAAAGCTTGTAGATATGGAGCAGCTTCCGTGGAATGCACTCTATCGTTACCGGGAGGAATACCGCTTGATCATGGATCTGACTGAAAGCAGTGAGGAGGATGTTGCGAGACTGTCCGCACTTACGGATGAATACGCGAAGGACATCTGCATGGGCGCGGACAAGAGGGCGTTCATACTGGAGCATGGGAAGCCGATCCTAAAAGATCATGCGATCGAGCAGTTGAGAGAATTATAAATAATGAATTTAAGTGAGCCGACATACTGATATGGTTGGCAAACGGCGAATAAAAACGGCAGGCTGTATTTGATAGTCTGCCGTTTCTTTTATAATAGGATTTTTTGTTAGTTATTATCCGTTTGTGGCTCCGGGGTTACAAGACGGTTACGTCCATTTTTCTTGCCATAGTAGAGGAGCGTATCAACGACCTTTACCATCTCATCGGAAGATACATATTCGGATGCATCGATCAAGCCGAAGGTCATGGTGACGGATAACTGCTGTCCGTTGTAATCCACGATCGTGTTTCGGATGCGGTCGATCACAGACTGCATGAGGCTGACATGCTCCTCATAGCTGCCCTGCGTCAATACGATCAGAAATTCCTCACCGCCCCAGCGGATACAGTAACCGTGATCCTTAGTGCATTCCCGCATGGTCAGGGAGACCGTCTGGAGAACGAGATCACCGCAGTCATGTCCGTAGGTGTCGTTGAACTTCTTGAAAAAGTCGATATCGCCCATCGCGAGGGAGAAGCGCTTGTTTGTCCCGCTGGTATTGGTGATAAGCTGGTCAAGCTTCTGCTGACCGAAGCGGCGGTTGGCAAGCCCGGTCAAAGCGTCCTGCTCGATGAGCAGACGAAGGGATGCCTGCATATCGACAAGCGAATGGGACATGGAGCCAAATTCATCCTTGCGCGCCAACAGATCCGGTGGGACGGTATTGGACAAAAGTCCTTTGGAGACCTTCTGTAAAGTCTGCTCCGTCTTTTGGATCACAGATACAAAATCATGGGATCGCCGGTATGACCAGAGAAAAGCGATCACGATTGCAGCGAAAGCTAAGATCAATATCGGAAGGGATGCCTTTAGTGTCAACTGCCGGACGCGCGTTGCCGGGATGATCGTAGCAAACATGCCGATGCAGCTTCTGTCGGAATTGTATAACGGCGTGTAGTAGCACAGATACGACTGCCCGAAAATATCCACATCATTGTAAAACGCCGGTGTCTGGTGGTCGATGACATCCTTTACGATCGTCGGGTTGGCTTCGGTGCCGATGAGCCTCTGACCGCTCGTGTCGTAGAGTGTGGTAAGAATGCGCATTCCGCCATAGAATAGGGTATAATCTACATTTGTCTGTTCTTTGAGTATATCTGCCACGGCATAGGTGGACTGGGTATTGAGGATCGTATCGCCTTTTACGACGAGGATCTCATCCGGGTTGGAGTACATTGCATAATCTCCCGGATATAACAAATCAAGAGTCTCGATGGCGGAACCAGCAAGACTCTTAAGCTCGTTTTGTACCTCAGACTCCAAAGAGGAGGATACCCAATATAAACTAAAAATAGTTGTAACAATGCCGAACAGCAGAAGCGGAAGAACAGTCATCTTTGTGAGCGTGTGGGAAATCCCGTTTGTTCTCCGTTGCATACAGCTATGCCCTCCGATTAACCAAGGATCTTGCGGATGGACTCAAGTACACGGTCTGCCTGGAACGGCTTTACGATGAAGTCCTTTGCGCCGGACTGAATCGCTTCGATAACCATGGACTGCTGACCCATTGCAGAGCACATAACACATACTGCGCCAGGATCGGCTGCCTTGATCTCTTTCAAAGCCTGGATTCCGTCTTTGTTTGGCATGGTAATATCAAGAGTTACCAGATCAGGTTTCAATTCATTGTATTTGGCAACTGCTTCGTTACCGTCTGCGGCTTCTCCTGCAACCTCAAAGCCGCCCTTTGTAAGAATGTCCTTCAACATCATTCTCATGAATGCAGCGTCATCAACAATCAAAATCTTTGCCATTTATATTTCCTCCTGTTTTATAATCTGTTTTACGATACTGAGCGGAAACAACTGTATCAACTCACTGTCTACCAAGCTCTCAACGGTTAATTGAAAGATTACTTTTACGATGTCGGTGCCGTTGCACAATTCGTCAGGAATCTCAAATGAGGTCTGATATCTTGAGTTCACCAGTGGAAATCCGATATCGGTTGGCTCGTTCAATAGAGAAGCCATCGAAGTCGCGATCGTTCCGCACATCTGATTCATCGCTTCGGAAATGGCAGATAACGCCATCTCATCCATTGTCATCTGCGATACATCCGTTCCGTCACCGCCCATCATCAGATTGACAATGACAAGGGCATCATGCTCACGGAGAACCATGAGATTTGTTCCGTCAAGCCCTTTGGTGTAAGGAATCTTAACTAATATACGATCCGGATCGGAAAGGGAAACCTCGTCCGAGAGAACTTCGACAACCGGTGCGGTTATATTAGTCGTGTGGTTTAACATCAGGCTGAGTGTCGTCGCGGCGTTGCCGATACAGATATTGGCAACCTCACCGATGACATCGGCCTGATCTTTGGTTATCCCTTCCATTTATAACCTCCCAAATAAACATTTCCTGCTATATTATATCAGAGAAGTTACAAATAGGAAAGGAAATATTTGTTTTTTTTGTTTTTTATTGGCTTCAAATGGAGAATATGATAAAATGATGGCGAAGAAGGAGAAAAAATATGGATGGACAAGAGTATTTAGAGGCTTTAAAAGCCGGTAAAAAAGAATACAAATCAAAAATCACGCAGGGAGAGTTCCCGTATCTGCCTGTATTGGATGATATATTATCGCACGAGGAGGTCGGCGGTGAGGTTCCGCTGGGGCTTGTGATGGCACCGCTTGATTTCGTTGTCGGAACAAGTACCGCTGGTCGGACGCAGGCATTTGCCTCCAATTTCATGCCGATTCTGGATGCGGGAACGGAGTTCTCGTGCAAGTGGCAGAATCTTGCAGAAGCGCAGGAGGCAGAAGGAATCCGCGATCCGATCATTGCGTATGAATACCGCAACCGGTATTACGTCGTGGAGGGCAACAAGAGAGTCAGCGTCCTCAAATATTTTGGGGCGGTCTCGATCCCGGCTATCGTTACGCGAAAGATGCCGAAGATGACGGATGACGAGGATATCCAGCTCTACTACGAATACATCGAATTTAACCGGATCTCCGGGTACAACAGCATCGAGTTTACAAGACTTGGAAATGCAAAGCGGCTCTTGGAGCTGGTCGGTGTCGAAGGTGTCTGGGATGAAAAGACAAAGGACGATTTTTCCAAGGTGCTGTTTCATTTTTCCAAGGCATTTAATTTCCAGAACGGCAAGAAGCTTCCGATTACGATCGGGGATGCGCTGGTCGCATTCTTAAATGTATATGGCTACCAGAATGCGGTTCTGTTCAATCCGACAGAGTACAATGACCGCGTGGTCAAGGCTTGGAATGAGATCGTGATGATGCGTGAGCGGGATAAGGTAAATCTTGTCATGGATCCGAAGAAGGTTCAGGAGAAGAAACCGCTGTTATCATTTTTCTTATCCTCCGCACCGAAAAAATATAAGGTTGCCTTTTTGTATCCGCGTTCCGCAGACACCTCAGACTGGGTATATGCGCATGAACTTGGACGCAATTACCTGGAGGAGACCTTCGGGGATCAGATGGAGACCGTCTATTACAACAATGTGACACAGGACAATGTGGAGCAGATGCTTGCAAAGTGCATCGTGGAGGGCGCGGACATTATCTTTGAGATCGCACCGCAGCACATGCAGCAGAGCCTTAAGGTGGCGGTAGACCACCCGGAGGTCAAAATCTTAAACTGCTCGCTGAACACGCCGCACAAGTTTATAAGAACTTATTATGCGAGAATGTACGAAGCCAAATTTGTCTCCGGAATGATCGCGGGAGCGATGGCGGAGAATGACAAGATCGCCTACATCGCGGACTATCCGATTTACGGCATGATCGCCAACATCAACGCATTTGCGCTCGGTGTGGCATGTACGAATCCGCGGGCGAAGGTCTATCTGGAGTGGTCGACCAAGAAGGACTACGACAGGGATAAGTTCCTTACGGACAATGATATCCACTTTGTATCCGATCAGGATATGATCACGCCGAAAGATCCGTCCAGACAGTACGGATTGTACCGGTATGATAACAAGACGACGCAGAATCTGGTTATGCCGGTGTGGAACTGGGGTGTCTTTTACGAGCGTCTGATCCAGAGCATTATGGCGGGCGCATACCAGTCCGAGGGTGAATCCGCAGGCAAGGCGCTAAACTACTGGTGGGGAATGTCCGCCGGGGTGATCGACCTGATCTGTTCAAACCACATTCCGACCGGTGTGCAGAGGCTGGCAGACCACATCAAACACGATATTTTCACGGGCGATGTCGTTCCGTTCTATGGAGAGATCTATGCGCAGGACGGTTCGTTAAAGAACAAAGAACGAGAAGAAATGAATCCGGAAGCGATCATGGAGATGGATTGGCTTGTGGAGAATATTATAGGAACAATTCCAACGATCGGGGAGCTGGTAGAAGGTGCAAAGCCGGTTGTTGAGGAAAAAGGGGTAGAGGAAACTCAGTAATAATGAAGATACTTTTTATTGCAGATCAAGAGTCAGAAGCATATTGGGACTATTTCCGCAAGGAGGATTTTGCAGGCATCGACCTGATTGTATCCTGCGGGGATCTTAAGGCGGCATACCTGTCATTTCTCGCAACGATGGTCTCTGTACCGGTGCTTTATGTGCACGGCAACCATGATGATAAGTACGAGATCGATCCGCCGGAGGGATGTATCTGTATCGAGGACCAGATCTATGAATTTAACGGAATCCGTTTGCTTGGACTGGGCGGCTCCCACCGCTACAAGCCGGGAGACAATCAGTATACCAACAAGCAGATGCGAAAGCGTGTCCGAAGGCTCCGCTACAAGCTGTGGAGAAGCAAGGGCTTTGATATCTTAGTGACACACTCGCCTGCGCGGGGCGTTCACGATGATGAGGATCTGTGCCATCAGGGCTTTCATGTGTTCAACGAATTGATTGAACAGTATCATCCGAAGTATTTTGTACATGGTCATGTGCACATGAATTATGGCAGGAAGTTCCCGCGTGAGGATTTAGTCGGGGATACCAAAGTGATCAACGCTTTTGAAAAATATGTGGTCGAGATTTGAATACGGCAGAAGATGCACCCTGCGGATGGCAGGGTGCATTTTTGGATGGACGCAAAAATGCCCTTGGGACGATTGATCTCAAGGGCATAAAAAAGAGCTGATAACGGGAGTCGGACCCGTGACCTCTACATTACCAATGTAGCGCTCTACCACCTGAGCTATATCAGCAAACCAACGCTTAACCGCGTCAACTATTGCATAATACAATAAGATCTAAAAAATGTCAACAAAAAAATTAAAAATTTTCTAGTGTACGGTATTTGATGTATTTTTGTGCGAAAATGTCGAGTGTTTTTTCTCATATAAGTCATGGTATGATAAGAAAAAAGGAAAAGGAGTTCATATTATGAAACGAAGAAAACATTTGGCGGTTTTTCTGGCATGTGTCATGCTTCTCTCTCTTTTCGTTGTTGCCTGTGGCAAGACCGAGGAGACTGATAAGGATTCGACACAGACAACAGAGACAACCGAGGCATCGGACACACAGGAGCCGGATACACAGCAGGACACCGCTGATGTACAGCCGGAGGTAACGGAGAAGCCGGAGGGCAACTATATCGAGCTTGCCCTGAATGTATACTATAACGATAGTGATTCCGGCTATTACAGCAATGAGGCAGGATCTTCCATCTATGTAACGGAAGCAGGACAGTACACAGTCAGCTTCGATTGCGAGAAGGATCTTTCCGCGGATGCAACCTCAAAGGGCGTTCGCTATCTGAACAACCTGACAGCAGTATATATTCTGGATATGGGTGCTGCCAACGGCGAGCAGTCACCGCTTAAGGGCGCACAGATCCAGTATGATGCGGTTGAGGTTGACGGTGTTGCGCTTACCGTTACACAGACAGAGCCGAAGAGTGCATTTAAGTCCTCCGGACTTTTTGACACCAACGATCCGGTCAACGCATGGGAGGGCTCTTATGTAGAGGAAGTATCTGCATCCTCTGATCATGTGGCAAACTTTACAACTGTTGAGAATCCGACCAAGATCTCGGTTACATTTACCCTGTCTGATCTGGACTGGGCGGGAAGTGCGGACTCTGCAAGCACAGAGGCGACCGGAAGCAATTACAAGAACACTGCGGTATTCAGTGACATCGATTTTACCAATATGGACGCGCTGACACTCAGCAAGTATCTTGGCAACGGAATCAACCTTGGAAATACCATGGAAGCATACGGACATGCAACACTTGGAACCAACTCCACCGTGAACAACTATGAGACTTACTGGGGACAGCCGATCACCACTGCTGAGATGATCCAGGGTATGAAGGACTGTGGTTTTGATACACTTCGTATTCCGGTAGCATGGACAAATATGATGGACTATGAATCCGGAGATTACACGATCAACACCGCATACTTAGATCGTGTTGAGGAGATCGTAAATTATGCACTTGACGCTGAAATGTTCGTTGTATTAAACGACCATTGGGATGGCGGCTGGTGGGCAATGTTCGGTTCATCCGACGAGACCTCCGCACAGAACGCATTTACCATGTATGAGGCAATGTGGTCACAGATCGCAGACCGTTTCAAGGATTACTCTGACATGCTGATCTTCGAGTCTGCAAACGAGGAACTTGGTGATGGACTGAACAACAATGCTAACTGGTCGGATTCCGGCAGCCTTACACAGGATGAGTGCTACGCACTTACCAACGAGATCAACCAGCACTTTGTTGACCTGATCCGTTCTACTGGCGGCAACAATGACGACAGATTCCTTCTGATCGCAGGCTACAATACAGACTTTGACATGACCGTAGACGATCGTTTCAGTATGCCGACCGATAGTGCAAATGGAAAATTATTCGTTTCCGTACATTACTATACACCTTGGAACTACTGCGGTGCTGAGACTGATGCCCGCTGGGGAATCAAGGATGATTACGCGCTGATGGATACACAGTTTGCAAAGCTTACCAAGTTCACGGATGCAGGATACGGCGTGATCATCGGAGAGTACGGCGCGCTTCCTGTTTATGATTCCGCAACCGGAACAAGCACTGCAAAGCAGAACACGACAGAGTTCACCAAGCACCTGCTTGACCTGAGTGACACCTACAATTATTGCCCGCTTCTGTGGTCAACCAATGATTCTTATAACAAGGCAACCCAGACCCTGCTTATCGATAGTCTGACTGAGCTTTTCACCTCAAGATGCTATGCAGAGGAGTCTGCGGCAGGAGATAACTATCTTGCAGAGGTACAGGCTTCCATGGAAGAGGACGAGGCGAACGCGATCGACATGTGGGAGGACGTTACAACCTACGAGCCGGGCACTCCGGTTGCATGGATTATGTGGAACGGCGGTGCAGGAACCTACTCCGTTGGCGATACCTATAATCCGGCAGATAGCACGGAAGGAATTACCGCACATGATGTTGTAGTGGATGGCGCCGGAGAGTACACCGTAAGCCTTGACTTCGCAGGTGGCAATACTGGTGTGACATTTGCGGCACTTGCAATCGCGGATGCGGAGCTTCTCTATCCGGGCTGCATCATTGATATCAAGGAGATCACCTACGACGGCAATCCGGTACAGCTTCAGAAGCTTGCATACACAAGCTCCGATGACGGAATTTGTACAAGAGTTAACCTCTACAACGAGTGGGTAAAGGATCTTCCGGATGATGCAAGAAACAAATCCGGTATGCTTGGAATGGCAGGTCCTTGCATTCTCGACAAGACAGAGATCAACGACATCAAAAACATTACGATCACATTTGAACTGATCGTTCCAGAAGAATAAAAAATGATGGCTGTGTGCATTTAAGGTGCGCACAGCCATTTTTTCGCATTTTTTGAAGTACATTGTTGACAGCGGTCTGCTTCATTCGTAAGATGAAAGATAGAATACTACATGCTGACCGGGCAAGCGGATGCTTAACCGGAAAGCGCCGGATCATATTGGAAGTACGATTCTATGACTGCAAGGATTTTTCCGAACGGAAACAGAAGGACTAAGGGACTCTTCTGCCTTGCGGCGGGGGAGCTTTTTGTTTTAAAGGGGAATTTTTCCGGAAAGCAAAAATGCTCCGTGAGGATGCAATATGGCAGAATGGCGGATTGGATATTCCGGCGCGTAAGAGCATACACAATACAAGAGGGAAAGCAGGTAAAAAATGTTAAAGATCGCGATATACGGAAAAGGCGGAATCGGAAAATCAACAGTTACAAGTAATCTGGCGGCGGCATTTGCAACGCTCGGCAAGCGGGTAATACAGATCGGCTGTGACCCGAAAGCGGATTCCACTATCAATCTGCTGCACGGCGTGCCAGTGCAGCCGGTTATGACCTACATGAGAGAGAATGACGAAGATCCGACCGATTACACACAGATCTCCAAGGAAGGCTTTGGAGGTGTGCTTTGTATCGAGACGGGCGGACCAACTCCGGGACTTGGATGCGCGGGAAGAGGAATCATCGCGACCTTTCAGCTTTTGGAGGATCTGGAGCTTTTTGAAAAGTACAAGCCGGATGTCGTGCTCTATGATGTCCTTGGAGATGTTGTGTGCGGTGGATTTGCCGCGCCGATCCGCGAGGGATATGCCGAGCATGTTCTGATCGTCACATCTGGAGAGAAGATGGCATTGTACGCGGCGGGAAATATCCATGCGGCGGTGAAGAATTTTGAGGACAGAGGATACGCGAGTGTTTACGGAATCGTCCTCAACCATCGGAATGTAGAAAATGAAAACGAAAAGGTGGAAGCCTTCGTAAAGGAACGGGGACTACGAATTGTGGGTGAAATCCCAAGAAGCAATGAGATCAACCGCTATGAGGATGAGGGCAGGACGGTCGTTGAGGCGGATGCCGACATCCCGGTAAGCCAGTGCTTTATAGGACTGGCAAAGCAACTGCTTGCAGACTGCAATTAGCAATAGATAAGAGCAAAAAGACTTGGAGCATGATATATGACAGAAAAGCAACACGCAGTGTACTATACCGCGGAAGAACTGGTTCAACGTGGAAAAGAGAATATCCCAACGGAATTTATCTCAAACGAGCATCTGATTTACAGCTCTCCGGCAACGCTTGCATTTAATTCGCCGGGCGCGGAGGGATTCGGAGTAAAACGCGCAGGACTTGCGGTTCCGGAATCGGTCATGCTGATCGTTTCGCCGGGGTGCTGCGGAAGGAACACTTCACTGATCAGCAGGATGCCAGAATATAACAACCGTTTTTTCTATCTGACGATGGATGAGGCGGACATCATCACGGGACGACACCTAAAGAAGATCCCGCAGGCAGTCACGGAGATTGTAGATTTTCTGGATAAAAAGCCTTCCGTTGTGATGATCTGCATTACCTGTGTGGATGCTTTGCTCGGTACAGACATGGATCGCGTCTGCCGAAAGGCACAAGAAGCGGCAGGAATACCGGTTCGCCCGTGCTACATGTATGCCCTGACAAGAGAAGGGCGCAAGCCGCCGATGGTACATGTGCGGCAGTCGATCTACTCGCTGCTTACCCCGGCAAAAAGAAATCCGGTGGCGGTAGATATCTTAGGATTTTTTGCGCCGCTGGCGGATAACTGTGAGCTATACGATATCCTGCATGCACTTGGCGTGAAAAAGACAATGGAGATTTCGCGTATGGAGACCTACGGGGAATATCTGCACATGTCAGAAGCCAATTTTGCGCTGGTATTAAATCCGGAGGCGCGATTTGCTGCAAAAGATTTTGAGGAGCGGCTTTTGATCCCTTCGATTGAACTTACACGATTTTATGATATAAAGCGTATTCAGAAGCAGTATGCGGCGCTTGCGGGGGCACTCGGCAGCACGATCGACGATGCGGACTACTACAAGAGTGCGGAGCGCGCAATCGGACGGCTAAAGGAACGGTTTGGTCAGGTGACTTTTTCGGTCGGTGAATGTTTAAACGCAGATCCGTTTGAGCTTTCACTTGCACTTTTACAATATGGACATGCGGTGCCGGAAATCTTCGGAACGATCACGGCGGAGAATTTTGTCTACCTTAAGCATATCGCGCAGATCAGCCCGGACACGAAGGTGTATTCCAATCTGCACCCATCCATGATCTTCTATGAAGAGGAGCAGTGGGGCAGCCTGTTTGTCACGATCGGAAAGGATGCGGGCTACTACCATGAGGAATGCGCGAATCTGGCGTGGAATGCGGATATGCAGCCGTATGGCTATCAGGCGGTCGAGGGGCTTTTTGATGCACTGTATGAGCTGCTTGACAAAGAGGCAGCCGGCAGCAGAAAGGAGCGGGCATGAAGGGACTTTTTAAATATCTGACACCGTTTGCACCGGATCAGTCCGGTGTGGTATCGGTGCTTTATGAGTTTGGCGGACTGCTCGTGATCTGTGATGCCGGAGGCTGTGCGGGAAATATCTGTGGCTTTGATGAGCCGCGCTGGAGCACGGCAAAGAGCGCTATTTTCAGTGCAGGACTCCGGGATATGGATGCGATCATGGGGCGTGACGAGCGGCTGGTGAAGAAGCTGGCGCTCGCGGCGGAGCAGATCTCCGGCAATTTTGCCGCGGTGATCGGGACACCGGTGCCTGCGGTGATCGCAACCGATTATCATGCGCTTGCAGGAATGATAAGGCACAAGGTCAAGCTTCCGGTCATTGCGGTGGAATCGACCGGAATGTCGTACTACGACAAAGGCGCTGAGGCAGCATATTTAGAGCTGGTACGGCAGTTTTGCACGGAGAAAAAAAGGACACAAGCCGGTCTTGTCGGCGTATATGGTGTAAATCCGCTGGATATGGGCGACCTTATGGCAGCCCAAAAACTGCAACAGTATTATGAAAGTAAACCGAATGCGTGCAGGCTGGCATGCTACGGAATGGGTGCTGGACTTAGGGGGCTTGCGGAGGCTTCCGCGGCGGAAAAGAATCTGGTGGTTGCACCATCCGGGCTAAGGACGGCAAAGTATATGAAAGAGCACTATGATATCCCTTATGAGATTGACAATCCGCTCGCATTCGATTGCCTTATGGACATTGACTATACAGGAAAACGTGTGCTGATCATACATCAGCAGGTCAGCGCGCATACACTCCGCAAAGAGTTAGAGCGGCGGGGAGCCGCAGAGGTCGTTGCGGCAAACTTCTTTATGCAGATCCCGGAGCTTACACAGGAAGGGGATATCCGGCTGACGGAGGAAAGCCAGTGTGAGGAGCTTATTAACAGCGGCAGCTTTGACATTCTTATCGCAGATGCAGTGTTTATGAAAATGGCAAAGAATTTTACGGGAATTTTCATGGAATACCCGCAATTTGCAGTTTCGGGAAAGCTGGTTGAAGCATGAGCAAGCATATAACCAGAGAGATAAAAGTATATGGGATCGTGCAGGGTGTCGGCTTCCGTCCGACCGTGAGCAGGCATGCCGCGGCATGTGGCGTAAGCGGCTATGTGTGCAACAAAGGTCCGTATGTGCAGATCCTTGCGCAGGGGGACGAAGCGGCGATTGCACAGTTCCTGGAGAAAATCGAAAAGGAGCCGCCGGATCGTGCAGTCATCTTGAAAATAGATGCGGTTCCGGTGGATGATGATACGTTGTACCGCTCGTTTGAGATCATAGAGAGCGAAAAGGAGACGGGCGAGATCTTTATCCCGCCGGACATTGCGATATGCGAGGATTGCAGGCGGGAACTTTACGACAAAACAAACCGCAGATATTTGCATCCGTTCATCAACTGTACCTGCTGCGGACCGAGGCTTACGATCTTAGAATCACTGCCTTATGACAGAGAGCGGACGAGCATGAAAGCGTTTGCAATGTGTCCGGAATGCAGGGACGAGTATTACGATCCAAACAGCCGCAGATACGATGCGCAGCCGGTCTGCTGCAATGCGTGCGGACCGAGGGTATATCTGCTTGGAAAAGAGGAGCAGGATCAGGAAGCAATCCGCTATGCCAGACGTATATTGTGGGATGGCGGTATCGTCGCGGTAAAGGGAATCGGCGGCTTTCATCTGTGCTGTGACGCAAAAAACGCATCGGCGGTACAGCGCCTCCGGGATCAGAAGCAACGCCCGACAAAGCCGTTTGCGGTAATGATGAAGGATATACAGACCGTCGAGCGGGAGTGCATAGTCACAGAAGAACAAAGAGCTATTCTGACCGGACACCAGAAGCCGATCCTTCTTTTAGAAAAGAAAGAAACAAGCAGTCTTTGCGAGGCAATCGCACCAGGAAATCCAAAGGTCGGAGTCATGCTTCCGTACGCACCTATCCAGTTGCTGCTCTTTGATGACAGGGACGAGATTAAGGTCAGTGATACACTCGTAATGACAAGCGGAAATACATCGGGAGCACCAATCTGCCGGGAAGATGCAGACGCACAGGCAGAGCTTCTTTCCCTTTGCGATGTCATCCTCTCACATGATCGGGATATCCGCATGAGAGCCGATGACACCGTTATGGATATGTTTGAAAATAAAGAGTACATGATCCGACGTTCCAGAGGATACGCGCCACTTCCACAGCTTGTACGTTTTGACCGCGCACAGCAAACACAGGTGCTTGCGATGGGCGGGGAATTGAAAAATTCCTTTTGTGTCGGCAAGGACGCTCTCTTTTATATGTCTCCGTACATCGGGGATATGGAGGACATTCGGACAGTGGAGGCACAGAAGGAGAGTATTGCGCGTTTCCTGGATATGCTTGAGGTCACACCGCAGGTCGTTGCGTGTGATCTTCATCCGAAATACAACACCTCAGTCTTGGCGGAGGGATACAATATCCCGATCATCCGTGTACAGCATCACTACGCACACATCGTAAGCTGCATGGCAGAGAATGACCGCATGGAGCCGGTGATTGGCGTATCGTTTGACGGAACCGGATATGGCACCGATCACACGATATGGGGCGGAGAATTTTTGCTGGCGGATGCGTGCGACTTTGAGCGCGCCGGACATATTGCGCCGTTTGTACAGATCGGCGGAGACCTGTCCGCGAAGGAAGGCTGGAGGATCGCAGTCTCCATGCTGCATGGGCGATACAAAAATGAGGAGAAAACCCTCGCTGCGGCAGCGGCACTCGGACTTTGCACGGAGGCGGATGCAAAGGTGTTGATCCGGATGTATGATCATGGAATGAACGCGGTTACGTCCACAAGTGCCGGACGGCTATTTGACGCGGTCAGTGCGGTACTTGGGATTTGCACACATTCCACCTTTGAGGGGGAAGCATCCACGGCACTGCAATTCGCGGCAGAAGCCTACGAGAAACAAACACCGGAGGAAAAGTCTCCGCTTTGGAAAAAGCAGCCCGAACCGACCGCATCCGGAAACAGCGACACGGACCGTCTGGTATTGCCAACGGATCAGCTTTTTGACTGGATCGTAGATGAAAGACAACAGGGCATGGAGGTTCCGGCACTTGCCTATGCCTTCCACGAGGCACTTGCACAGATGATCGAGGAAGCCTGCAGATCGCTCCGCAGCCGAACCGGGCGCAATACCGTTGCACTAAGCGGCGGCGTTTTCCAGAATCTGCTGCTCCTTAAGCTGTGCAAGGCAAAGCTTACCGAAAGTGGCTTTGAGGTGCTGATCCATCATCTGGTTCCGCCAAACGATGGAGGACTCGCACTCGGACAGGCAGTTGTAGCACGAAACATCATTCAAAATACAAAATAAATAATCACAGAACTTATGCGCATCCTGCCACAGAGCTGCTTAAGCTTTTTGCACTGTATCTCTTGGTAGGAAAGCAATTCCACAAAAATTGCAGAAATTCTTTCAACCGTTCCGGCGGTGATAGGGTTGTGTCTTCTATTGGCTTTGACACTCCAAGCCCGACTGTCCCACGGTAGGCGCACTTTTCTGTCGGACTTCCTAGTCTCCCTAAGCGGGCGGTCTCGCAAAGTTGATATTAGGAGCATGCTCCTCGAAACTCGCGCTTTATGTGTTCTATATGGAAAAACTTCAAGCTCAGACAACTCGAAGCATGCTCCCATTTTGCTCGGCACGCCCGCCAAGGGAGACACGAAAGCCCTCGGAAGAAAAGTCCGTCTACCGGGAACAGCCGGGCAGGAGTGCTCAAACCTTTAGAAGACAGAACTGATAAATAAACCGCCGGTCGGTTGAATTAGAATTTCGCAATTTGAAGTGGTGCTTTTTACCAAGGGGTAGAGGGGAAAAAGCGTAAGGCGTTGTGTGGGAGAATAGAGAAATTTGTGATTACTTAGGAGAGTGATTGCTAAGATTTGTGGTTACTACGATGGGGATTAGTTAGGATAGGAACTATTAGGGTCAGAGACGATTTAGGAATAGAAAGGATAAGGAAAGAGTATGTGTGTAGGATTATCAGCAAGAGTAGTAAAGATCGATAACAAGACAGCGGTTGTTGACGCATCCGGTGCAAAGCGGGAGGTATCGGTATCACTTTTGGATGAGCTGGAGCCGGGAGATTATGTGATGGTGCATGCGGGAATCGCGATCGCAAAGATCACCGATGAGGACGACAGCGAATCTGATGCAGTCATGGATGAACTGCTCTCTTAGAATAACGGTCAGAAGAGGAAAAAAGAATGGAAAAGACGAACGAAAAGAGATCCGCGACAGAAATCATAACAGGCTACAAAGGACCGAAGCTTCGGATCATGGAAGTGTGCGGCACGCATACGCATGAGATATTCCGGCTGGGAATCCGAGAGCTGCTCCCGGAAAATATCGAGCTGATCTCAGGGCCGGGATGCCCGGTATGCGTAACACCGACCGGATATATTGACGAAGCGATCTGGCTTGCAAAGGAAAAACAGGCGACGATCTGCACCTTCGGAGATCTGGTGCGGGTTCCAGGAAGTACGGAAAGTCTGGCTGGCGCAAGAGCGGCAGGAGCACATATCCAGGTCGTGTATTCACCGCTCGACGCGGAAATCTATGCAAAAGAGCATCCGGATGAACAGGTTGTATTTCTGTCGGTCGGATTTGAGACGACCACACCTGCAAGCTGTCTGGCAGTCAGACAGGCGATGGAGGACGAGCTATCTAATTTCTCGATCCTTACAGCGAATAAGACAATGCCGAGTGCGTACCATGCACTGAAGGACTCGGTGGATGTTTATCTGTATCCGGGGCATGTAAATGCGATTACTGGAACCGAGCTTTGCGAATCACTTGTCGAGGAGGGAATCAGCGGAGTGGTAGCCGGATTTACGGCAAAAGAGCTTGTGACAGCGCTCGCGGCAGCCGTGATCAAATCACAGGAGAGAAAACCGTTCTTTGTGAATGCATACCCGCGTGTCGTGACGAGAGAGGGAAGCAAAGAAGCACAGAAGATCGTCGCAGACATGATGGAGCCGTGCGATGCGAGATGGAGAGGACTGGGCGTGATCCCGGCTTCCGGCATGAAGCTTCGCAGCGCGTATACAAAGTATGATGCAAGGTGCAAATATCAGATCCCGGCGATCGAGGGACAGGAAAATCCGGCGTGCAGATGTGGCGAGGTATTGCAGGGAAAGTGCAAATCCTCCGACTGTCCGCTATTTGGAAAGACATGTACACCGGAGCACCCGGTAGGAGCATGTATGGTGTCCAACGAAGGGGCATGCAGCGCATATTATTCTTACGCGGATATGCTGGCGTAAGGATTGTCCAATACAGAAAATCAGATACTTACAGATAGATGAGGAGAAAATCAAGATGAGTGAAACAGTTACCTTAGCGCACGGCGCAGGCGGACGGCAGACCAGTGAGCTGATCGACCGCGTATTTAAAAGTCATTTTTCCAATCCGAATCTGACTGCGGATGATGCAGCAGTGCTCACCCCGCCGGTCGGACGCATGGCGATGACCACAGATGGCTTTATCGTATCACCGGCATTTTTTGCGGGTGGAAATATCGGTAAGCTGTCAATCTGCGGAACGGTGAACGACCTGTCCTGCATGGGCGCGAAGCCGTTGTACCTGACCTGTTCATTCGTGATCGAGGAAGGCTTTGAAATGGATAAGCTAGAGCAGATCGCGGAGGCGATGGCAAAGACTGCTGCCGAATGCGGTGTCCAGATCGTAGCCGGGGACACGAAGGTCGCAGGAAAAGGTCAGGTCGACGGCGTGTTTATCACCACAACCGGAGTAGGCGAGATCATTGACGGAGTGGAGACCTCCGGCGCAAAGGCAAAGCCGGGCGATGTCGTTCTGGTGACCGGAGACATTGGAAGACATGGATGCACGATCCTCTTGGAGCGGGAAGACTTTGGAATAGATGCGGATGTGACAAGTGACTGTGCACCGCTGTGGGAATGTGTGAAGGTGATGCTTGATGTGACGAAGGACATTCATGTTATCCGCGACGCGACAAGAGGCGGTGTCGGAACGGTTCTCTATGAGATCGCAGGACAGAGCGAGGTAGGCGTTAAGATAGACTCTGGGAAGGTTCCAGTTGAGCCACAGGTAAAGGGTGTATGCAAGATGCTCGGACTCGAACCGCTTTATCTGGCGTGTGAAGGACGGCTTGTGGTGGTTGTTCCGGGCGAACATGCGGATGCAGTGCTTGCCGCACTTAAAAACTGCAAGTATTCCAAGGATGCGGCGATCATCGGTGAGATCACGAAGGAACATGCAAAGAGCGTTGTAATGACGACCGAGATCGGCTCGCAGACAATGCTGCCAAGACCGGGCGGAGAGCTTTTACCGCGTATCTGTTAATGGAAAAGGACGGGAGAATGCTATGACAACAAGAGTGGCAGTAATATCGATCATCGTGGAGCAGAATGGGGATACGCAGGAATTGAACCATCTGCTCAGCGCGTATGGAAGTTACATTATCGGGCGGATGGGAATCCCTTACCGCAAGAAAAATATCAGTATCATCAGCGTGGCAATCGATGCACCGCAGGATGTTACAAGTACCTTAACCGGCAAGATCGGACAACTTCAGGGAATCAGCAGCAAGACGGTTTATTCCCAGATCATCAGTGATGTAGAGGAAACATGCTAAGACAGATCGGAACGTGTGACAAAAATCGAAAAGATGAAATAAAGATGCAGGATGCGGCATTTCCGGCAGTTTTTCATGCGGGGCTTGAATTTAATGCCCCGGTACACGGAACCTGGAACATCGTGCATATCGGAATGCAGCTTCCGGAGTCGATACAGATTTATGTGTGCGCACAGAATTGTATGCGGGGAGTTGTCCTGACAGCGGCGGAGATGAACGCGGCCGACCGCTTTTCGTATGTGATCCTGTCGGAAAAGGATATGGTTGCCGGGGACGTGGAAGAGATAACGATCCGTGGAGTCATCGATGTCCTGCAAAAGCGGCAGCAGCTTCCGCGGGCGGTGCTGCTGTTTACGGTATGTGCGCATCACTTTCTCGGCTGCGATTACAACCGCATCTACCGGGAGCTGGAGCAGCGGTTTCCGCAGATCGACTTTGTGCGGTGCTACATGGATCCGATCATGCAAAAGCAGGGGCTGACACCGGATCAGAAGCTGCGGCGGGCAGTTTTGGAAAAGCTGCGGGAATGCCCAAAACAGACCGGAAAGCTCGCCGTTTTGGGAAGCGATTTCGCCTATGATACAGACTGTGGTGTGTTTGGCGCGCTGCGGCGGGCAGGCTGCAAAATCGTACAGAGCAGAACCTGTACCACCTACGAGGAATTTTTGCAGATGGCACAGGCGGAAGTCTTTGCCTGCGTATACCCTCCGGCGATGGTCGGAGTCAGACAGGCGGCAGATCGGCTTAACCGTACATTTTTCTATCTGCCGGCAAGCTTTGACTATGAACTGATCGAGCAGCAGGCGGAGACGCTTGGAAGTTACTTTGGTGCTTCGACAGAGAGCATAAAAGTGGAGAAAAAAGCTGCGGAGGAAGCGTTGCAACAGGCAGCCTCACTCATCGGCAGTACTCCGGTCGCGATCGATTACACGGTGCATCCGCGCACCCTTGGGCTGGCAAGGCTGCTGTTGTCCCACGGCTTTGCGGTGGACACCATCTATATAGATTCCATAAACAAAGAGGAAGAAGCTGATTTCGCGTGGCTGAAGGAACACGCACCGGAGATTGTGCTTTCCGCTACCATACAGGTGCAGAAACGCGTTGCGAAGCGGGGCAGGGATCAGAAGGTGCTTGCACTCGGACAGAAGGCGGCATGGTTTGAAGATACGCCGTGGTTTGTCAATCTGGTATCGGGCGGCAACCTGTATGGCTATCCGGGAATCCGCGAGCTTGCAGAGCTGATGATGGCTGCGTTTTTGCAGCCGAAGGATACGAGGGACATTGTGCCGCGCAAAGGATGGGGGTGTGAGAGCTGCCTATGAACCATACATATCGAATCATTCCTGTTTACACCGGGGACGTATCCGGGGTTGCCTCGGCATTGTACGAGCTTGGCGGCATGGTGGTGATCCATGATCCCTCCGGGTGCAATTCAACCTACAATACACACGATGAGACAAGATGGTATGGCAAGGAGAGCCTGATCTTTATCTCCGGGCTTGCGGAGCGGGATGCCGTTTTGGGAAACGACAAAAAGCTGATCGAGGATGTCACGGAGGCGGCGATGGAGCTTCATCCGGCGTTTATCGCGCTGACCAATTCACCGATCCCGTTCATGAACGGAACGGATTTTCATGCCATTGCAAAGATCATAGGGGAACGAACCGGGATTCCGACATTCTATGTGCCGGCAAACGGAATGCATGACTATACATCAGGGGCAGGAGCGGCATTTGCGGCACTTGCGGGATTTATGGATAAAAGCTGTGCGGATGCAACAGACATAACAACGTGCGAGAAAAAAGAAGCTGCTGTCAGGATCAATCTTCTAGGCGTGACACCGCTTGACTTTGATGCGGCAGGAGCAGTCGAAAAAATAGAACAACTGCTGACGGAGCATGGCTTTGAGATCGTGGCAGATCTTGGAATGGGAGCACATGCGCAAAATTGGAGGAGTGCCGCGCGGGCACAGGTTAATCTGGTAGTCTCAGCGACCGGGATTTCTTTGGCAAAGGAGCTGTATCAACGTTATCAGATTCCGTATGTGGTGGGAACACCGACGGGAGCGTTTGCTGAGATTCTGGTTGAGGCACTGCAAAAAGCGGCGCAGACCGGAGTAAATGTGGATGCATTTCAAATGGCTTTTTCAAGGATGGATGTCATAGAACCACAGAACCGCGTCCTGATAGGGGAAGCGGTGGCGATGCGGTCGGTTGCTGCGGCAATCGCTCTGGAAAAGGGAGAGCTGTGGCGGGTGATCTGCCCGCTTGAAAATGGCGTGGAACTCTTATCCTGGACGGATGCACATACCAAGGGGGAGGAGGATCTTGAGGAGCTGCTTACAAAATTGGCAAAAGATCCGCTTACCGTTGTTGCAGATCCCTTGTACGAACCAATCCTGCCGCAAGATACGCGGTTTGTTCCGCTGTCCCATGAGGCTTTTTCCGGGCGCTGCTTTGCAAAGCAAAGGCTTTGCACCGTGGGGGCGCCTGCGAATGCTGTAGAATATATCAAGAAAATGGTCTGGTAAAAGGAGGTCAATATCATGTCATTAAATGATACCCCATCCGGGGAACGTGTACATATCGGATTTTTCGGGAGAAGAAATGCCGGAAAATCAAGTCTGGTGAATGCAGTCACCAGACAGGAGCTGTCGGTTGTTTCGGATACACTTGGAACTACAACCGATGCAGTGAGCAAGGCGATGGAGCTTCTTCCGATGGGACCGGTCGTGATCATAGATACGCCGGGCTTTGACGATGAGGGAAGTCTTGGAGAGCTGCGTGTAAAAAAGACAAAGCAGGTACTTGGAAAAACGGATATCGCAGTGCTGGTCGCAGACGCTTGTGTAGGGCTCGGAGCCTGTGAGCGGGAGCTGATCGAAGTGTTTAAGGAGCAGAAAACACCGTTTCTTATCGCATGGAACAAGACGGATCTGCTTCGGGAGGGCGAACCGGCTCCGGCTGCGGACGGCTGCGAGCAGATGTATGTCAGTGCGCTCACAAAAGCCAATATCGAGGAACTGAAGGAAAAGATCGCATTGATGACGGCACCGTCACAGGAGGCGCTTCCGATCGTGAGTGATCTGGTAAAGCCGATGGCAAAGGTGGTTCTTGTCATACCGATTGACGAGTCGGCACCGAAAGGACGGCTGATCCTGCCACAGCAGCAGGTGATCCGTGAGCTTCTGGAGGTCGGGGCTGTTTCTATCTGTGTGAAGGAAACCGAGCTGGCGGGAATTCTTAAGGATATGCTGCCGCAGAAGCCGGATCTGGTCATCACGGACAGTCAGGCATTTAAGCGCGTGGCACAGGATGTACCGGAGGATGTGCTTCTCACCTCGTTTTCGATTCTGATGGCACGCCACAAGGGATTTCTGGATGAGGCAGTAAAGGGCTGTCGCAGGATCGACGATTTAAAGGAAAATGATAAAGTGCTGATCGCGGAGGGGTGTACCCATCACAGACAGTGCAATGATATCGGGAGTGTGAAGATCCCGCGCTGGCTTCGGGCACATGCCGGAAAAGAGCTTACAATCGAGACCTGTTCCGGAAGGGATTTTCCGGAGGATTTAAGCCCGTATGCGTTAGTCATCCACTGCGGTGGCTGTATGTTAAATGAGCGGGAAGTGCTCTCGCGCATGGAGAGGGCGAAGAAACAGGGCATTGCGCTTACCAATTATGGGACGGCAATCGCCTACATGAACGGAATTTTAGAGCGCAGCATAGAGGTTATTTACGGATCGCGCATCGAAAGGAACTAAAATGATGACGGAAAAGATGAATTTGATCGAAAAACTGTATCAGACGCAGGATTTAAGCGATGATGAGTTTTTGTGCCTGCTTGGAGGCATGACCAACGAGGAGAGAGAGCTTCTGTATGAGCGGGCGAGGCAGACTGCTACAAAGACCTACCAGAAGCAGATCTATCTGCGAGGTCTGATCGAGTTCACCAACATCTGCAAAAATAACTGTTACTATTGCGGGATACGAAAAGGAAATGCAAGCGTGCACCGTTACCGTCTTTCGGAGGAGGAGATTATTGCCTGTGCAAAAAAGGGATATGTGCTTGGATTCCGGACAATCGTTTTGCAGGGGGGAGAAGATCCGTACTATACCGATGAGAAGATCTGTTCCATTGTTCGGCAGATCCGGTGGGAGTGTCCGGATGCTGCCATAACCCTGTCGATCGGGGAGAAGGAGCACGACAGCTATCAAGCATACTTTGAAGCCGGGGCAGAGCGCTATCTTCTGCGGCATGAGACTGCGGATGAGACACATTATGGAATGCTGCATCCGGCGGAGCTTTCTGGTGCGCACCGCAAACAGTGCTTAAGGGATCTAAAGGAGATCGGCTACCAGGTCGGCTGCGGGATCATGGTCGGAGCACCATATCAGACGAAGGAGCATATCCTTGCCGACGTGCGGTTCATGCAGGAGCTTAAGCCACACATGATCGGGATTGGACCGTTTATCCCACATAAGGATACGCCGTTTGCGAACGAGCCGGCGGGGACACTTACGGACACGCTGGAGCTTTTGGGTATTTTAAGACTGGTGTTTCCACATGTTTTGCTTCCGGCGACGACCGCACTCGGAACGATCAACCCGAGAGGGCGGGAGCTTGGCGTGCTTGCGGGCGCAAATGTCATTATGCCGAACCTCTCCCCGACGAGTGTGCGCAAGGATTACATGCTGTATGACGGGAAGATTTGTACCGGGGAAGAGGCAGCGGAGTGTCATCACTGCATCGAACGCAGGATGGAACGGATTGGCTATCAGGTCGTGGAGGACCGCGGAGATTACAAGGAATAAAGGGAAAGGCATCTGAAATGATAGAAGTATCGCATGTTCAAAAATCTTATGGCAGAAAACGCATACTTACCGACATCAGCTTCTGTGCGAGGCCCGGAGAGTGCACTTCTAAAGCTGCCGCCGGTCATGATCATGGATGAACTGACCACAGCACTTGACCTGTATTACAAGGAGAGCATCCGCCAATGGATGAAGCAGTACCTTGCCGGCAATGGAATGATCATTATGACCACACATGATGAGCCCGAGATCGCGGGCGGTGACATATCCGGGTGCGTGCTTTTATTTGCGGTAAAACTCTTTATGATCCTCGTATCCGGAATCTGGATCCACGGAGATTATATGCCGGAGGTTTTGCAGCGTATTTCCGGATTTATGCCGCTGAAATGGTGGGAGAACTTTACGATGCAGATATTTTACGGCGAGTGGACTTGGGGATATGCGCTTGGACTGTGCGCAGTGTCGGCAGTCGCGGCGGTTGTGGGAGGAGGAACTTCGGACGAGCGTGGAGCGCGCCAAGTTAGAATGCGGCTTTGCATTTGACGAGGATTTCGACCGGATGATCGGGAGTGGAAATCTGACCGGTTCCATCCGCTTTTACAGTTCCCAAACCACAAATAAAGGCTCTGCGGTCGCGGAGACGGTGTATACGGTTTTGTGGTGTGCGCTGGTGAACCGGTTGCTCCGCAATTATCTGGGGATGCTGGCGGTCGTGCCGGTATATGTTGTGGCAAATGTGTTGATTTGTCCGGTGATATTTGATATAGTGACTTATGTTCCGGCAATGCAATATATCTGGATACTGTTCCCAGTGGGAATATATCTA
Source organism: Lachnospiraceae bacterium (assembly GCA_963612015.1). GTDB lineage: Bacteria > Bacillota > Clostridia > Lachnospirales > Lachnospiraceae > Roseburia. The sequence continues at coordinate 41,792 of CAVDTR010000014.1, forward strand.
TATTAAGACGAAAGAAAAGTGAAAAAGGATGAAGTGTGTAAAATGTGGTAATGAATTACAGCCGGGCACACTTTTTTGCGTATATTGCGGCGCAGCGGTTGAAGCAACACCAGCAGTCGAGCCTGTACGAGGCTTCTTGCGAATATTTACAGTTCTAATATATGGATAGGAAGGGGAGCTGTGTGCGAACTATTTCGTGCGAAGCCCCCTTTTACTTTTATACAAGCCCAAAGGGCAAAAGGAGGCAGACAAAATGTCAAGAAAAAAGAGCAGACCGACAAGTGAAGATCAGATGGAGCGTTTGTTTTACCCGGAGGGGAATATCGCATTTCTGGATGCCGAATTTAATGCGGGGATGAATGTGCGTACGAGGGAGAAGATCAGTGAGATCATTTCGATCGGGATCATCATCTGCGACAAGGATTACAACGGCATCAAGACGTTTTATACGCTGGTAAGTCCGCTGACACAGACAAAGGTATTTCCTATGATATCACGGATGACAGGAATCACGACGGAGATGCTGAAAGGACAGCCGACGTTTGCGGAGATGTCTGCAAAGGTTACGGAGCTGATCAGGCGCTATGACATAAAGAAGATCTATACCTGGGGAGCGGCGGACAAGCACAGCCTTCTGCAGGAACGCGATGAGCTGAAGGAGCGCAAGATAAGCGGACATCAGGCGGCAAACAAATGGAGCTATATGGATATGTGCACCGATATTTCCGGACTGATTTCCAACCAGATGCTTGGAATCCGGGGAGGGCTTTCCATCAATATGGAAAATCTGATGTTCTTCTGCGATATTGATGAGCAGCAGGAACATAACGCACTTTCCGATGCCTATTATCTCTACAAGTGCATGCAGTATCTGCGGGAATATTTTCCGAAGGAGAAGCAGGATACTGTATTCCAGAGAAAACAGGAGCTGATCGACCATTATTATCAGGATCGCTCGATGTACAATTCGTTCCGGAGATTCCGCAGCAGTTCAAAGGGAAGTGACCTGTATCGCAAATGGGGGACTCGTTCGATGGAAGATGACATACGACTGAAAGCATTCGAGGATGATCTGAAATTCTTAAAAGGGGAGATCCCTTACGAGCTGGAATTTGATACCATTCAGGAATACTTTCAGAAGAACTAGAGAGAGGCAGGGATCTCATCCGGGTGCGGAAGAGATTTCTCACTTTCGATTTTCTCAATGCGGTCTGCCGACATAAAGGCAAGCTGTTCACTTGCGCGTTCGCGCGTCCAATCCATGTTTTCACGGCGAAGCTGGTAGATATTTTTGTTTTCCATAAGGAACGGCAACGTCTGCAAGGTATGCGGGCAGTCGTCATTTCACTATTATATCGGATGACAGGGGGCATGGCAAGTATAGCAAAGCAATAACATTTATGTTACAATCATTTTAAATTTGAGAAGAGGGTGGGGAACGAATGAAAACACTTGCAATATTGGGAGATTCCTATTCTACATATCTCGGCTGGATACCGGAGGATTATCTGCACTGGTATGCCGATTCAGGCAATGACTGTGAAAACGATATGTCATCGGTGGAGGATACATGGTGGCGGCTTTTGGTAAAGAAGTATGATCTGAAGCTGATCGCAAATTGCAGTTACAGCGGCAGTACGGTATGCAACACTGGTTATGATGCGCAGGATGCCTCCGGGACTTCCTTTATCCACCGCATGAAGCGGGAGCTTGGAGAGGATCGGGAGAACAGTGAGCAGCAGGACATCCTTATTGTCTTTGGCGGAACCAATGATTTCTGGGCGGGCAGCCCGGTGGGGAGCATTCAATATGAGGGACAGACAGACGAGGATAAAAAGGCGTTTGCTCCCGCATTCTGCTACATGATGGAATATTTAAGACGATATAATCCTGATTCTGTCATATACAATGTGATAAATGACGAGATTACCGGACCAATCCGTGAGGTCATGGAAGAGGTGTGCAGGCATTTTTCCATCCGAAATATCAATCTGGAGGGAATTGACAAGCAGAATGGGCATCCGAATACGGCAGGCATGGCACGGATCGCAGAACAGATCGCTAAAGAAATCTTTGGAGCATAAAGGAGAGGGGGAAGTGGATAAGAACAAATTTGCAGTGACACCGCCGATGGGATGGAACAGCTATGATTATTATAACACCGCGGTAACGGAGGATGAGGTGCGCGCGAATGCGCAGTTTATGGCAGAGCATCTGAAAAAGTACGGCTGGGAGTACATTGTTGTGGACATCGAGTGGTATTCCAATGATGCCGGGACAAAGCCGCAGTTTCAGTACATTCCGTTCGGAGACGATGAGATGGATGCGTATGGACGGCTGATCCCGTCTCCAAACCGTTTCCCATCCGCAAAGGACGGAAAGGGTTTTAAACCGTTGGCAGACTATGTGCACAATCTGGGACTTGAGTTTGGCATACACATTATGCGCGGTATCCCAAGAGCGGCGGCGCACAAGCACTGTCCGGTGCTCGGATCTGATGCGACTGCCGACATGGTGGCAGATCCGTCCTCCATCTGCGGCTGGAATCCGGATATGTACGGCGTGCGAGCAACAGAAGCGTTGCGGTAAGTGTGGATGAGCTCTGCCGGACGCTTGCGATTGCAAAGCCGGATGGAGATGTGTGCCTGCATGAATTGTGGGATAAAACCAATCGCGGCATATCGAGCGAAGCCATCGCGGAAGAAGTACCGGCGCATGGGGGAAAGGTATACCGCATACGGCAAAAGTAACCTCTTGGGTCGGATAAATTACCACTTACCGGAAAGGTCTTTACAGAGGGAGCGCTTTTTTCTATACTCGGTTTATCCGAACAGGAGATAAGATCTGCGCAGATCTGCAAGGAGTAAACGATGAAAATTAAAATTGAGATTGACGAGAGCCTGCAGGAGGATGAAGTCCTCATCCGATGCGGGGAGCTGACCGATGAGATCTCACAGATCCAGCGTCTGGTCAGTGATGTGGTCAATGCGGGGCAGAAATATGTGTTCTATAAGGGGAACACCGAGTATTATCTTCCGCTGAAGGATATCCTCTTTTTCCAGACGGAGGGAGAGCAGATCCTTGCCTATACCAAGGAGGATGTTTACGAGACGAAGTATAAGCTGTACCAGTTGGAGGAAATGCTGCCGGGATTTTTCATGAGAGTATCCAAGTCGGCGATCCTCAACACGAACCACATATATTCCATCAGCCGCAATCTGACGGCATCGAGTACGGTAACATTCGCCGGAACCTGTAAGCAGGTTCTGGTGTCGAGGTATTATTACAAGCCCTTGATCAGTAAATTAGAAGAAAAGAGGTTACATCAATGAGATTAAGTAAAAACACAGGCAAAATTTTCTGGGGACTGCTGTTTATTCTGGGAGCTGTTTACATGATCGTAAGCAGAGTGTGGATGCTTCCGAAGATCAGCCTGTTCAGCATCATATTTACGATCTTTTTTGCATGGATGCTCATCTGCGGTATCCGGCAGATCAATTTCTGGGAGATCTTGTTCTCCATTGCGTTCCTGTGCATCATCTATGACGATCTGCTTGGAATTAAGGAGTTTACACCGTGGCCGGTACTCGGAGCTGCCTTGTTTGGAAGCATCGGTCTGTCCATGATCTTTAAAAAAAAGCACACCTTCCGCATTGAGGGAAATGTAGAAAATGCAACGTTCGGCTCAAAGGGAACGGAGCAGTGCAATGGCAGCAACCTACGGTTTGAGAACAACTTCGGGGAGACAATCAAATACGTCAACACCGATGATCTGTGCAATGTAGATATTGAAAATAATTTCGGTTCCATGCAGGTGTATTTTGATAACGCCATCATCCAGAATGAATGCGCGTATGTGAATGTCGACAATAATTTCGGCGAGGTACGGTTGTATGTGCCGCGGGCATGGATCGTGGAAAAGGATATTGAGAAGGGCTTCGGAGGTGTCAATGAGCGAGGACACATGGAGGGAAGCAGCACGCACCGCCTGATCATTCACGGCGATACGAATTTTGGAGCGGTCACGATCGTGTATATGTAAATAGTAAGAAGCAAGAAGGCTGCCTGTTGTGGCAGCCTTGTATTTGCCCTTATCAGAGTTCGTAAACACTGATGGGACGATATAACACAAGGAAAACAATAAGGGAAAGCTCACCTGCGATAAATCTAGTGTTTTCAAGGGTTTGCAGAGAATTTGATAACAAAATATAACAGCTATTAAATCTCTTAAAACAGGTGAAATCTCAATCGGTGATATACTTAGAGTGAGAAGAAAAAACTTACATGAAACGCAAAAAGATGATAAAATAAGGTTATAAACCGAGTACAATTTACATGAAAGGGACTATTTCATTCAAATGCTACCGAGTGAAATAGTCTCTTTTTTGTAAGATTTTTGAATGGAAAAAGGGAGGCAAGATCATGTATCAAAGAGGAGACTATGTTGTGAAAGTTCCGGAGGGAGTATGTAAGATTGAGGATATTGGACAGTTTGATATTTCCGGAACGGATAGGGAGTATTATCTCTTGGTGCCGATAGCGGAGCAATCCTCCAGAATATATGTTCCAACGGATAACGCGGCAGGACGAATCCGAAGTGTGATCAAAAAAGCGGAGGCAATGCGGCTTATAAAATCAATTCCGAGGATAAATGAAAAAGAGATTTCCTGTGAGAAGATGCGCGAGAAGGAATACAAAGAGGCAATTTTAAGCGGAAATCCTGAAAAAATTGTAAGTATTATAAAACTGCTGTACAGCCGCAGACAGGAGCGGTTAGAACAGGGGAAAAAGGCTACTGCAACGGATGACAGATATTTTAAGCAGGCGGAATCTGTTCTTTTTGCGGAACTTTCTTTTGCGCTTGATATTCCGAAAGAAAATATGGAGCAGTTTATCGCACAGACGATTGAACAAAAAAATTCCTTTTTTTATGCTTGACTATATTTTCTTTTTTCTGTTAGAATATGACGGTTGAAAATAGAATATAAAAGACAAGAATAAGACAATAAATGTCACCGATCCACTGTCAGACGGATTGGCGCATTTGTTGTCTTTTTTGTTTGGTCGGAAAGGATGAAAAGAATGCCAAAAACAAGAGGAGAATCTATATTTTTTACAGCGATCACCGCGTGGATGATGGTCTATGTCATGACTTTGTATAACACGGTGCTTGCAACCAGACAATTTACGAATGCTACGTTTTTAATTGCACTAAAAGGAATGTGGGTGGAGTACATAATCATTGCACTGCTTGCATATTTTGTCTCCGGTCATCTTGCAAAAAGATGTGCGTTCCGGGTGGTACAGCCGGGTGACAGACCGATTTTTATAATTTTTGCGATCCAGACCTTTACGGTGATCTGGCAGGTAGCGTTTGCAAGTGTGCTTGGCGTATATCACGGATACGGCTTTACGGGCAATTTTGTTCCGGATTATTTAACAACCTATTGCAAAAATTTCATTATGGCATTCCCGCTTCAGCTTATTATCGTCGGACCTCTTGCGAGACTGATCTTTTGCACTTTATTTATAAAGTCTAAAAAGCGGAAAAGCACAAACGAGATTCAGAATGAGGATGAGAAGATCGTGGAGAAAACGATGTAGCAAATGATTAGAGTCTGTGCTATACTTTGTCTGCATTTATCATTTGGACGAAGCAGGAGAAAAGACAATGAGCATGAATAACTGGGAACGTATGACGACCGGAAAACTATACAATGCGGATAGCGCGGACATTGCAACGCAGCATACATTCGGGATGGAAACCTGTGATAAGTTTAACCGGACACCGATGTGGATGCATAGACGCAAACGCAGACTGCTGGAGAAGCTGATCCCATCAGCAAAAGAGGGCGGAACAGGAATTTTTGCACCGTTCTACTGTGAATATGGTGTCAACATTCACTTTGGAAAAGGTTGTTTTGTCAATTATAATTGTACATTTCTGGATTGCGCGCCGATTACGCTTGGAGATGGAGCGTGGGTTGGCGCGAACGTGACGATCGCGACACCGTGCCATCCGTTTTTATCGGAGGAGCGACTGCCACAGCAATATCCGGACGGATTTCACGATCTTGAGTACGCAAAGCCGATCAATATCGGAAGCGGCTGCTGGATCTGCTCAAGTGCCACGATCTGTGGAGGTGTGACAATCGGAAAGAACTGCATTGTTGCAGCAGGGGCAGTGGTAACGAAGGATGTACCGGACAACTGCTTAGTCGGAGGCATTCCGGCGAGAGTGATCCGTATGCTGGACGAGAAAGACCGGATGGATGTGTGGAACACCTACTTAAAGAACGAGTTTCCAAAGTCTGCACGGTAATAGCGAGGGTACTGGATGAAATCTTCAAAGAGGAGAAGTGAGTTCGTTACGGATTTCTCCTTTGAAAGGAAGTCAGACAAGATGCACAAAATAAGCAAGCTGAAATTTTACATAATTAACAAACCGTAGAAATCACTAAAAATAATATTTACAAAAACGTTTTCGGATGATATATTAAACATACAAAAACGTTTTTGACAAAGGAATAGCAAATGAGAGTGACCATTAGGGATGTAGCAAAGAAGGCAGGTGTTTCGGTCGGAACCGTTTCCAGAGCATTCAATGGATACGCTGACATCAGCGAAGAAACCCGCAAAAGGATTCTGACGGCAGCGGAGGAACTGGAGTATACTCCCAATACGATTGCCAAGAGTCTTGCGTCAAGGGTGTCAAAGAACATGGGGATTATTCTGACGAACTTTCAGCAGACAAGCTCCAAGGATAATGCCGCATTACCGATGCTGCAGGGGATCTACCAATATGCATCGAAACATGGATACGATGCGAGCATTTATATGTCGGATGAAAATAGTCATACACAGCTTTCTTATGAAAAGTTTTGTATGCAGCATAATATTTCTGGTGCCATACTGAGCGGAATCACGGTAAAAGATCCGTATTTCAAGGAATTGGTGACTGATGGAATACCATGCGTTTTGATTGATGTAAATCTTAAAGGAAAAGGTCTTGGCTGCGTGTCGGTTGACAACTACAAGGCTGCTGCGGCAATTACACAGTATTTGATTGATCATGGACATCGGCGAATAATGGTAGTTGCGGGAAAAAAAGAAGCCACAGTTAACAACGAACGTGTTAATAGTATAGTAGAAACACTAGCTATGAATGGAATCGTGCATGAGGAAAGGAATATCGCCTACTGTGGGTTTAACGAGGAGAGAGCGTATAAATTTACAAAGGAATACTTGCAGAAGCATGGCATGACAGAAGTAACAGCGTTTCTTTGCCTGAGTGACCTGATGGCATTTGGCTGCATGAAAGCAATTAGAGAGTGCGGCTATCGTATCCCGGAGGACTTCTCGGTTACAGGGTTTGATGATAATCCGCTTGCATCCTACATGATGCCTCCGCTAACAACGATTTCGCAGGATTTTAAGAAGATTGGCTATCAGAGCGCAAAGCTGTTGAACAGCCTGATCAAGGATCCAAAGCAGAATCTGAGCGTACAGGTGGATTTTGAACTTTGTGAAAGGGAAAGCGTAAAAGATATACAGATAAAGGAAATTTGATGTTCCGTGAAGCAGAAAGCACAAATGCTGCAGACTGCTGGAGAATTGTGTGAATTAGTAGAAAGTTCGAATTAGGACTTTCTATTTATTCAAACGTTTACAAAAACGTTTTTGTAAACATATTATTTAAATTTATTTATTTCCATAATAATCCAAGGGAGGGTTAACAATGAAAAACATGAGAAAAGTAATGACATTATTGATGGCAGGCACAATGACTGCATCACTGCTTGCAGGATGCGGTACACAAACAGATGATACTGCTACAGCTGGATCTGAGACAGGAACTGAACAGGCTGCTTCCGGAGAACAGACTACTTCCGGGGAAAAGACTGTTATTAAGGTGACCAGATGGGGAGACGGTGCTGTTGAGCAGCAGCTGATTGATGAATTTAACAAAACAAATGACAAGAACATCGAAGTTCAGCTTGACGTCATTCCGAGCGATGGATATGGAGACAGACTTACAACTTCTTTTTCATCAGGAGATGGATATGATATCTTCCTTTCTGGTGAAGGCGATTTTTATAAATGGTGCAGTCTGGGGATGGTACAGTCCTTAGATGATCTGATTGCAAGTGATACGGAGTGGGAAAATCCGATGTCTGATTCTATTATGAATATGGGCAAGGTTGAAAATTCTCAGTCATATCTTGTTAAGGATTACAACCCAATGTGCTTATGGTATAATAAGGATCTTTTTGACCAGATGGGTGTAGAATATCCAACTGCTGACTGGACTTGGGATGACCTGCAGGCAGCAGCTGCAAAGCTTACAACAAAGGATGACAAGGGAAATTATGCAACATTTGGCTTCCAGGCACAGTCTTGGGCATATGCAGTATCCTGCTACCTGGAGTCACTTGGATTATCCTATGTAAGCGATGATTACAGTACAGCAGATGGCTATTTGAATTCACAGGAAATGGCTGATGCCCTTGATACTTATTTTGGATGGGCAGAGGGTGATGACAGAATTTCTCCGAATGCTGCAGAGACAGATTCCTATGGAGATGGAACAGCCATGATGATCAATGGCAAGCTCGCAATGTTTATCTCCGGCGGATGGGTGAAGAGCTCTTTGGAGGATGCAGGAATTAACTATGGAACAGCACTGATCCCAGGAAGCCACAGAGCTTATTACTGTGCATCAGGTTACGCGATCAGCTCTTCCTGCAAGAATCCGGAAGCTGCTTGGGAAGTTTTGAAGCTGATTACCGGAGAGAAGGCTTCTGAGTTAAGAGTAGAGCTTGAGTCTGTATTCCCGACATCACAGTCACAGTTAGAGGCACTTACTGCAAGCTACACAGATGACCAGAAGGCAATGCTTGAGTCACTTGATTACAGCGTATCACCGGTTGGTATGAGAGGAAATGTTGGCAGTGCGGTTAATAAGAAGCTGGATGAGGTATTTGAAAGAATCGTGAACCATGATGGAACAACACTTGATATTTTAAATGATGCAGTCAGCTCATTAGAGATCGAATAACAGATTGTTTGTTGAAAAGGGGGATGGCTTTGTAAGACATCCCCCTTTTTAAAAAATATCGGGAGGCATTATGTTGAAGAACACAAAGAAAAATTCAATTAGTAAAAAACAAAATGTTCAGGGATATATGTTTATCATGCCGTGGCTTTTAGGATTCTTCCTGTTTACACTGATTCCTATGATTTTTTCAGCAGGTCTGTCTATGTGTAAATGGAATGTTGTTACAGGAACTTCAACCATCCAGTTTGTTGGATTGGAGAATTTTAAAGAACTGTTCGCAGATCCAAAGTTTTGGCAGTCTTTAAAAGTAACGTTTAAATTTTGTTTGATTACAATCCCTTGTTATCAGATTATTTCGTTATTGATTGCATTTCTCCTTACATTGGATATTAAGGGGATGAAAATATATCGTTTAGTTTATTTCTTACCATCGATTATCCCTACCATCGCGTGTACCATGATCTGGACAAGAATTTTCTCACAGGATGGTATTTTGAATAAGGCACTTGGCATTTTGGGAATCAACGGACCGGCATGGCTTACAGACAAGAGAACTGCATTATATGCCCTTATGATTATGGGAATCTGGGGGATTGGCAATACCATGATCATCTATCTCTCCAGCTTGCAGGGTGTGAGCGAAGAATTGAAGGAAGCTGCAAAAATAGATGGGGCAAAAGGGCATCAGATATTTTGTAAGATAACTCTTCCAATGATTTCACCAACTATTTTCTTTAATGTGGTAATGGCGGTAATCGGTTCCTTCCAGTATTTTACTCAGGCATATGTTATGACCGAAGGAGGACCATTAAATTCCACTCTGTTCTACAATTTGTATCTATACCAGAAGGCTTACAAAGATTTTGAGATGGGATATGCGTCTGCAATGGCATGGGTTATGTTCATTATCATTCTGGTTCTAACAATGTTTGTAATCAAAAGCTCAAGCTTCTGGGTATATTACCAGAATGACGACAAAATATAGGAGGTGGCAGATAAATGAAAGCAAAAGGAATAGCATCCAGATCAAAAAGAGCTAAAATTTCCGGAATGATTGCGACAGTTATTTTGCTCGTCGGTGCGATTATTATTATGATTCCGCTGCTGTGGACTATCTGTATGGCATTAAAACCGAATGGGGAGATTTACACGGATAACTTTTTCCCGAGGCAGATTGCGTGGGACAACTTTTATAAGGCGGTAACATCAATCGATTTTTTCCGCTATCTGTTCAACACCTGTAAGATACTTGTACCGGTAATGATTGGAACAGTTTTATCCTCAGCGCTTGTGGCATATGGCTTTTCAAGATTTGATTTTAAGGGAAAAAGAATCTGGTTTTTAATCCTGCTTGCAACAATGATGCTTCCGGGGCAGGTTACAATGATTCCATGCTATCTGATCTTCCGGAAAATCGGATGGGTGAATACAATACTGCCGTTGGTGGTGCCTTCCTTCTTTGGTGGAGGAGCGTTTAACATTTTTCTGCTGAGACAGTACATGTCAGGAATTCCGAAGGATTTTGATGAAGCGGCACGTATTGATGGAGCTGGCCCAATTAAGATCTTTACACGGGTGATCATGCCTATGTGCAGACCGGCATTAACAGCAGTTGGCATTTTTACTTTTATGGGAGTCTGGAACGATTTTAACGGACCGTTGATTTACCTTTATGATCAGAGCAAGTACACGATTGCACTGGGACTCGCATTTTTCAAGGGCTTGTATACCAGCCAGTGGAATCTAATGATGGCAGCAACAGTGCTGGTTATGCTTCCAGTATTGATTCTGTTCTTCGTCGCACAGGATTATATTATTGATGGAATATCCATCTCATCAGGAACGAAAGGATAAGGAGATCCATTATGAAGGAAAGAGTAGCTTGTACGAGACCGAAATATGTGTGCGGTAACGAACATATGAAGCTTATTGGAACAACGGATGGTTTATTTCCTGACTTTGGACATCATCTGGAAGGGAAGATGGGTGGACTATGGCTTTATCCGGTCAAGATTCTGGATGGATTCTGGATGCGTGTAAAGGATGTGGAAGCAAAAACAGTAGATGGCTTCCTTTTGGCAGATGAATTTGAAAATTATCCCTACAAAAATGTATTTCGTTATGGAAATAGTATGGGACATACACCGATTGTTGTTGAACGGACGCAGCTCGTGCCGGAGCATATTGACGGGCTGTGTGTTTACTATACTTTTTATCTCCCAAAGCGCGCAAGCAACGGAAAAAGTCATACTATATGCACGGAGTTTACCGCACGCATCAATCTGCACCCGGATTGGCTGGCTGAGGAGATCAATGTATTTGACGGTGCAAAAGATGAAATTACATATTCCGAAGATACGCAGACCTTTTTGGCAAAGGATTGTGATCATCCATGGTATACAATTCTTGGCTGCAGCGAATCGCCGGAAAATGTCAAATGCGGGGATGAGCTTTACGGAAGTGAGTTTGTACAGGGAAATGGAACCGGAGCAAGAATATCCCATCAGTTCGAGCTTTTACCGGGAGAAAGAAAAACAATTGCATTTTATATTGCGGCTTCGCTGCAGAATGAAGAGCATTGCAGGGAGAATTATCAGAGCCTGATTTCAGGAGATGGCTTTGAAGAAGAAAAAAAGGAAAAGACAGCACAAATTTTGCAAAAAACAAAGCTTTTTGTTGGAAATACAGAATTTGAAAGAATTTTTGACTGGATAAAGATTCATACAGATTGGCTTACGCTAGACGTTAAGGGCATTGGACGCGGGATTACAGCGGGAATCCCGGAGTATGTCTGGTGGTTTGGCTGCGATAGCTGCTATGCGCTGCAGGGAATGCTTCTTCAGGGAAACTTTGAGATATGTAAGGAAACTATTCAATTGATTCTGAAATATTCCCGCAAGCTGAACGGGAATGGAAAAATCATCCATGAATTGCTTCCGAATGGGGTGTCTCCAAATCTCGGAAATTGTCAGGAAACTGCTCATTTTATCAATCTTTTATGGGAGTATTACCAGTGGACAGGTGATAAGCGTATGCTGGAAGAAGCCTTTGATTATATTACAATGAGTGTAGGCTGGCTGTTGGAGCAGGATGACGATAATGATTGTTTCCCAACCGGGTATGGAATCATTGAAATTGCCGGACTTAATATGGAAATGATTGATTCAGCAGTATATACTGCAACCGCATATGCCTGCTATGTAAAGATCGCGGATGCGATAGGGAGAACCATTGATAAGGATAAATGGAATGGTCTGTATGAAAAATGCGTGCATGCGATCAATACGGAATTGTGGTCAGAGGAGGAGCATTGTTATTGCGATTGTTATGCTTCTTCTGCAAAGATTATGGAAAAGAAGGATATGATCTTAGAGCAGATGGAAGAAGCAAAATCTGAGACTTCAATCATGCGGTTTGAGAAGCTGCTGGCTTTGCGTATGGAAGATCCGGATAAAGAATACGGCTGGCTACTGAACCGGAACTGGGTTATCAATACACCTATGGAGATGGGACTCGCTCCCGAAAAGAATGCGCATGAAGCCTTGGAACGTCTGCATACACAGGAATTTATCGGATCGTACGGGATGTATCTGGAGGGGTTGCGACATAACCATACCATGACAATCTCAACAGGTGTAATGGCTGTTGCACAGGCAAGATATGGATATTCTGACAGGGCACTGGAGCTGATTGAGCGGATATTTGCAACTTATGGGAAGGCAACTCCGGGATCGATTTCTGAGATGTCACCGGATTACGGATGCTTTACACAGGCATGGACGGCATATGGTGTCTATGTGCCGGTGGTAAGATGCTTTTTTGGAATCTGTCCGGATCCGGATAATAACAGGATTTATATTTCTCCAAAACTGCCGTCAAAATGGGAAAATGCAAAGTTGGAGCATATAAGAGTGCTCGACGGAGAAATTAGTATTTCAATCGAAAAGGATGAATTGAAGATTAACAATCTGACATCAGCAAAACTTGTGGTTTGTGGAAACTGGAAGGTTACACAAAGTAATGCTTAAAGGAGTTGAAAAGTAGTGAATAATCTTAATTATACAAAAGGAACAGAGGATACGAAAAACTGGCTCATTGCGGAAACAGTATTCGATCCGAATCATTTGGGAAAGTGTGAGGCAATCTTTTGTCAGGGGAATGGATATCTCGGAGTACGTAATGCCTTGGAAGAAAGCTATATTGGTGAAACAAGAAATACATTTGTTACGGGAACTTTCAATAAGTTTGACGATAAAGAGGTGACGGAACTTCCGAACTTTCCGGATGTTACAGAGCTTGGTATTTGGATCGACGGAAAGAGATTTTCTCTGGAATACGGAGAAATCCTATCCTATGAAAGATGCATGAACCTGTATACGGGTGAGGTAACCAGAAATGTAATCTGGAAATCGCCGGAGGGAAAGGAATTTGCATTTTCCTTTTATAGATTTGTTTCCTTGGCAGATGATCATGTAATCGGAATGAAGTGTAAGATAGAGGCTTTGTCAGACTGCGCACAGATCAAACTGGTCAGCGGAATCAACTCCAGAGTGACAAATTCCGGCTCACAGCATTTTAGCGTTGGAGATGTCCGAATTTATGATGAAAAATATATTGAATCGGTCAATGAAACAACGCAATCGCATGTGAAGGCTGTCATTTATGCAAAAAATGAGCTTTATGTGGATGAATCCGTACATATCCAGAAACGGCCTGTGATCGAAAGAAGAAAAGTAGAATATCAGTACAGCCTGAATCTGGAAAAGGGAAAAAAGGTTGTCCTTGATAAGATTTCCGGAATCTATACGACGCGCGATTTAAAATATAAGGATACGGAAGCGGAAAAAGCCGCAGAATGCCTGCAGCCGGACAGCAAAGAGGATTTTCTGTCATGGGCAGATCAGGGATATGATGCTTTATTTGCAAAGAGCAGGGAAGCCTGGAAAAATTTCTGGGATGAGGAAGATATTAAGATCACAAGCAGGAATGAATTTGACCAGCTTGGAATCCGCTTCGCTTTGTATCATTTAAATATCATGGTGAAAAAAGACGATAATCGTGTTGGAATTGGTGCGAAAGCAATGTCTGGAGAAGGATATAAGGGGCATTCCTTCTGGGATACGGAAGTCTTTTTGTTCCCATATTATTTGTATACCCAGCCACAGACAGCAAGAACTTTATTAGAATATCGCTATCGTAATCTGTATGGAGCCAGAAAGAAGTCGAAGGAAAATGGTCTGACCGGAGCCCAGTATCCATGGGAATCTGCATGGATTGATGATGGAGAGGTTACCCCTTTGTTTGGAGAGGTTGATGTGGTGACAGGAGAGGCTATGCCGATACTGACCGGAAAAATTGAGCTTCATGTTACTGCGGATGTTGCATTTGCGGTACATCAGTATGATGCCGTGACGGGCGATAAGGATTTCATGAAGAAATACGGCTACGAAATAATTTTTGACACGGCACGCTTCTGGCTGTCTAAAATGGTATGGAATGATGCAAAGAACCAATATGAAATTTTAGATGTCATTGGACCGGATGAATATAAAGAGCATGTAAATAATAATGCTTATACAAATTATCTGGCACATTATAATCTGGAACTGGCAGAGAAGTATCTAAAAGAGCTGGCAAAAGAAGATCCTGCGAAATACGAGCAGCTTCGCACCGCCTTGGAGCTTGACCGGCTATGTGTGGATTTAAAGGAAAAAAAGGATAAACTATATCTTCCAAAGCCGGATGCAGATGGCATCATTCCTCAATTTGATGACTACTTTGCACTTAAGGATCTTGATCTTACGAAGTATAAGGAGTGCTCTGTTGTCGGAACCATTTACCACGACTACAATATGGAACAGATTAATCAGTTCAAGGTATCTAAGCAGGGGGATGTTGTAGTTCTTCTGTATCTGTTAGAAGATTTAGTAGACAGAGAGACGAAACTGAAGAATTATAAGTACTACGAGGCTAGAACTCTGCATGATTCTTCTCTCAGCAAGTGCATGCATGGCATTATGGCAAACGATCTTGGACTTGAGCAGGAGGCATATGAGTTTTATCAGGGTTCTGCCGGCATTGACCTTGGTCCGGAAATGTCTTCATCTAACGCAGGAATCCATAGCGCTTCTATGGGAGGAATCTGGCAGAGTGTGGTTATGGGATTTGGAGGAGTGCGGCTGATTGGCGATGAACTTTCGATTTCTCCGAGAACACCAAAGGAATGGACCGATTTACAGTTTCAGATATTTTGGCAGGGACAGCTTCTTAAAATCAGGATCACTGATAAGGAGGCAGCCCTTGAAAATTGCGGAGCAAAAAAGGTTACGCTTAATTTCTGCGGAGAGAAGGTGCAGTTAAACCCGCAGGAGATCATAAGGAGGCAGAAATAATCATGTTAAAGGCAGTTTTATTTGATTTGGATGGAGTTATAACAGATTCCGCACAATATCATTATCAGGCATGGAAGATGCTTGCTGACAGGCTAAATATACCGTTTGACGAGGCATACAATGAAAAGTTAAAAGGCGTGTCAAGAATGGATAGCTTGAATCTGATTCTAAGAAATGGTGGAAAGGAGGAATCCTACTCACAAGAGGAAAAGGATGCGCTGGCGGATGAAAAAAACAATAATTACAAAGAATTGATCAAACAGATCACTCCAGACGATATTCTTCCGGGGATAAAAGAACTTTTAATTGAATTGAAGGATCATAATGTAAAAGCCTGTGTATGCTCTGTCAGCAAGAATGCATTTTTTATCATTGACAAGCTTGGGCTTAATGGATATTTCGATCATATTACGGACGCAGCAAAGATTAAAAATGCAAAACCGGATTCTGATATTTTTGCGATTGGTGCTTATGTACTTGGTGCAAAGCCAGAGGAGTGTGTGGGAATCGAAGATGCAAAAGCTGGAATTGAGGCGATTAAGAAGGCTGGGATAAAGGCAGTCGGAGTAGGAACTCCGGAGCAGATGAAGGAAGCTGATCTGGTTTTGGAAAGCACTGGGAAATTGAACTATAGCATATTAAATGATCTTGTGGGATAAAACAGGGATATGAAAAGAATTATTGTAAAGAAATTTACATCCTTTGATGAAAACGAAAATGCCTTATGTGAAACATTATTTCATAATGCGAATGGATACATTGGAGTGAGGGGGGCTGTTGAAGAGGGGGTTCCGGGGAACTGGAACACCATGCGCGGCTCCTATATCAATGGCTTTTATGACATAATTCCAATGAAGCAGGCGGAGAGTCTCTGCAATCTGGTGGAAGAGAAGGAAACCATGTTGAATGTGGCAGATACTATATCGCTTGACATTGAGGTGGATGGAGAAAAATTTTCACTGCTAAATGGCAATGTGAAAAGCTATGAGAGATGCCTCGACATGGATCAGGGAATTACAAAGCGAAGCATATGCTGGGTATCCCCAAAGGGAAGAGAAATTGAAATAGAAATCACCAGAATGGCTTCATTTGAGCTGCTTCCTTTGTTTGTCATGGAGGTAAAGGTAAAGGCAGTCGGCTTTGCCGGTAAGACTCTGGTGAGATCATACCATTTGCCGGAGGTGAGAAATTATTGTAATCCGGGAGATCCGCGTCTTGCAGCGGAGAGCAGACAGAACCTTTTTCTCAGGGAGCTTTCCATGGAGGAGGATTGCAGTATAGCAGTCACAGACACAGCGAAGAGCGGACTTTCTGTCTGTACATTAGTTGGTCACCAAGAGGGAGCAGGCATCAGGAAACGCTGTTGGATTGATAGCAGTAAAGCGGTCTGCGAGATGGAAAAGGAGCTTAGCGATGGAGACACACTTTCGTTTGTAAAGAATACCATCTTCCTTGATTCGAGACGATATAAAGATTTAAAACAGACTGCGCTCTGTATGCACAAGGAGGTCCGTGCCAACGGGATGGACTTCTATTATCAGAGGCAGCAGGAATATTTGAAGAATTTCTGGTATAATACAGAAATGAAAATTGACGGTGAAAATGGACTAAATAATTCTCTAAATTTTAATATGTATCAGCTGCTTCAGTCCGTCGGTAAGGATGAATATTCGAATATCGCTGCAAAAGGTATGAGCGGTGAAGGGTATGAGGGTCATTATTTCTGGGATACGGAAATGTTTATCCTGCCGTATTTTACTTTGACTAGCCCGGAAATTGCAAAAATGCTTCTTTCGTATCGATATGCATGTCTGGATAAAGCCAGAAAGAACGCAAGACTTCTGGGACATAGAAAGGGTGCACTGTTTCCGTGGAGAACGATTACTGGTGTTGAGTGCTCTGGATATTTTCCGTCTGGTACGGCTGCCTATCATATGAATGGTGATATCGCGTATGCGCTGATCCAGTATTATTTTGCAACTGCTGATGTAGAGTTCATGACGGGAAAAGGGATCGAATTACTTGTTGAAACTGCAAGAGTGTGGATGGATGTCGGAAACTATGTCGGGGAAGAATTTCATATCAATGAAGTTACCGGACCGGATGAGTATACCTGCATGGTCAATAATAATTATTATACGAATTGCTGTGCAAAATTTAATCTGGAATGGACTTTTAGATTTTATAATCGATATCCGGATGCGGCGGTATTTGCAAAGCTTGGATTTACGGCAGAGGAAGCAGACGCGATGAAGCATGCGGCAGATCATATGCTTTTGCTGTATGATGAAACACTTGGAATTAACCCACAGGATGATTCTTTTTTGGCTAAACCGGTATGGAAGCTTGAAGAAACACCGAAAGATGAATTTCCGTTGTTATTGCATTATCACCCATTGACACTCTACAGGTATCAGGTTTGTAAGCAGGCGGATACAGTATTTGCTTATTTTCTGTATGAAAATGAACAGTCAATGGAGGTGATGAAGCGAAGTTACGATTATTATGAGAAAATCACGACACATGATTCCTCGCTTTCGACATGTGTATTTAGTATTGTTGCATCCAGACTTGGAATGAAAGAAAAGGCCTATGAATATTTTGGCGATTCCCTGAGACTGGATCTTGAGGATACCCATCATAATACCAAAGACGGTATTCATACAGCAAATATGGGCGGCTGCTACATGGCTGTTGTATATGGCTTTGCCGGTTTACGCTTTGACAGGAATGAAATTTCCTTTGAGCCGTTTGTACCAGATGGCTGGGACGGATATCAATTCCGGCTCCGTTATCAGGGGAGGCTTATGCAGATAATGGTGGACAAAGGAAAAACTAGGATTGAATTGCTGGAGGGTGATCCAATCGCTATTTCCGTACATGGAGGCAAGGAAACAGTAAGTTCATCAGCAGTCTGGGAGAATCCTGCAACCTAATGGCAGAAACTAAATATCAGGACATCGGAATAAGTTCACATACTTGTATCATTTATTTTTGTCTGTTTTTTACAGCATAAAGGAGGATGTCTGGGGTGCCCATCCCATGATCGTGTGGTCAGAAGATGGAGATGTCCGGTGCAAAGACCGTCTGCCAGTAGCCCCAGCCATTCCCGCTTATGTTCTTTCCACAGAGAAAGCCACTTGTACAGTTGGTTCAGGGTAATGCCGAACTTTTCACAGAGTTGTTCAACGGAACACAACCCTGTGGAATATTTTCCTAGAAGCCTGAGGATAAAGAACCGGCTGTAACTGGAGTAAGGGATGATGCAGTCCGGAGGGATTGCGTGTGCGTGATTGCAGCTGTCGCAGAAAACCCGCATGACGCAAAGCTCTTCCCTCACAGGATGCCCATCTCTGAATCCTCCTTTGTTATGGCATAAAAAAAGTGGAGTCCACGCATGGAACTCCACCGGCTGCGGGCATCGCAAGTTTCCGCAGCGCAACCACTAAAGATAATATACCATCGAAAGCGAAGGCTGTCAAATGGATTTTTAGAGGTGATAGTAGTTTATGCGTTATAAATCAATATTATTCTTGCTTCGAAAGTGATTGTTTCACCCCAAGAAACTTATCCCTATACTCAATCGCCTTCTCAGGCTTCTTCCACTGTGCATACAGATTATTCAGGTACCGATAGGTCGTCTTCATATAGTCATTATCTATACCCATAGCATTTCCAATAATACTCTCAGCTCCGAGTAGATTCATCTCCGCCGGCTCCGGCTTACCTTCCATCATATCAATAATACCCCGACTTAGCTTACAGATACCATAATCCAGAGAGGTATCAGACAGATGTTTAAGCACCAAGGTTTCATATTGCTCCAATACAACAAGCATTGTTCTGTGCTGTCAAATAAAATTAAGCATCTCGATTTTTTAGACGAATGAACTTTTTTTAATCTTAGATGGTATAATGCATATGTTTAAGTGCTTAAACAGTAGATAGGAGGACACTCCAATGAAGGAACATGTAGTTACACCTTTTTGCAAAGAGGTAAGAAAATTAGAAGAAGAATTTAAAAATTGTCGGAAGTTGCTCACAGCAGTAGGTGATGAAAATCGTCAGCATCTTCTTTGTGTCATGCTAAATTGTCCGGTTGAAGGTGTGCGCGTGACAGAGATTACAGAGATGACCCACCTTTCGAGACCTGCGGTATCACATCATATTCAGATATTGAAAGATGCCGGAATAGTGAAGTCACGAAAGGAAGGTACATTTATTTTTTATTATCTTGATCCGGATGATAATCAGATTACCTTGCTTTCATCGCTGGTGGAACGCATGACAAAGATTATGACACAGCTTCCAGACAGAAGTGAACAATAGGAGATATGCAAGATGAATCAGGCAATAGAAAAACGAATTTCACGCCGCAGCTTCACAAAGGAATCCGTCAGCGTTGAGAATGAAAAAGAAATACGAAAATGGATTACTGAAATAAATGAAGTGTCAGGCTTGAAGATTGAGTATGTTGCAGATGGAAGCGAGGCATTTGGCAGTATCAGAAAAAGCTACGGTATGTTTACAAATGTGAGATCTATGTTGTTGATGAAAGGACCATCCGCAGATGAAAATGTAAAGGCAAAGGTCGGTTATTACGGAGAAGAGCTCGTTTTAAAAATGACAGAACTGGGACTTGGCTCCTGCTGGGTCGGAGGTACTTATGAAAATGATGCTTTTTCCATACCGGAGGGTGAGAACCTTGTGCTTGTTATTGCTTTTGGAAATATTGAAACGTCCATCAAGGATAAGGTGATACGTTCCCTTGCAAGAAGTAAAAATCGAAAGGATATCTCTGAACGTATCGATTCAGACACAGAGAAGATTCCTGAGTTTATTGCAGATGGCATGGCCGCAGTAAAATTAGCACCCAGTGCAGTGAATCGTCAAAATCCTACACTTTACTATAGAAACGGTACGATTACAATGTCTGTTGATCTTGTGGATCTTGGAATTGCCATGAAACATTTTGAAATCGGAGTAGGAAAAGGAAAATTCGAATTACAAAATGGTGGCGAATGGAAGAACAATAGTTAGGAGATGAATGCATGATTCTATATTTCTCAGCTACGGGTAACAGCAAGTATGT
>CAVDTR010000015.1:0-58914 GCA_963612015.1 Lachnospiraceae bacterium
CTACGCCACAACGTCTTTCTCTTTTCCTTTCTCCGTTGTGCCTTCGTCCTTCTTCTTTTCGCTTTCCCTCAATGCGGTGTTCTGTCCTTCCTTTACGCCCTCCGTGCTCTCCGGCATGAACAGAATCTTCACTGTTGCAAAACAGATCTTCAGATCCTCAACAAACCCAGCTGTCGCAATATACATCAGATCCATCTGGAGCTTATCATACGGGGTTGTATTGTACTTGCCGTACACCTGAGCATATCCGGTCAGACCTGCCTTGACCTGTAAACGGAGTGCAAATTCCGGAAGTTCTTTCTCATACAGTTCCGCAATTTCCGGGCGTTCCGGGCGCGGGCCAACGATAGACATATCCCCATGCAGGATATTGAAAAACTGTGGCATCTCATCAAAATGGATTCTGCGGATCACACGTCCCACCGGGGTGATACGTGCATCTGCATCTCCGGTTGACAGGCGTGCAACCCCGTCCTGCTCAGCATCCACGCACATTGAACGGAATTTGAACACATAGAACACTTTTCCGTCCTTTGTCAACCGACGCTGCTTATAGAGCACCGGACCGTGGTCGTAGAGTTTGATTGCAACTGCCGTCACAAGCATAAACGGACTAAGAATCACGATCGCGATCAGGCTGACAACAACATCAAACAGTCTCTTTGCAAAGAGATACTCCGGCAACGGGGTGAAGCGCTCTACCCGAAGCATCGGCAGATGGAACAGATGCAGCTTCTTTGCGCTGCTCATAAGCATATCCCCAACGCGCGGGATAACATAAGCCCGCACATCATGGTACATGCAATATTTTAGGATAATATTGCGCTCATGGCTGTGGATTCCGCTTAAGAACACACATTCCATTGACCGGACAGCTTCCAGATCCTGTAAGCACTCCGATACCGGCATGATATCCATGACCTTAAATTTCTTTGCGAGATCATATTCCTCGATCAGCTCTTCTATACCCTCACGACTGTCATAAATAATAATGCACTTCTGCGGCGCAAAGGTCTTAAAATACCATCTGTGTGCCAGCAGCGACCACAGTGCTGCGAGCATTCCCTGTGCAGCGATCGTGAGTAATCCCGGAAGGACATTCGGCAGATGCTTGGTCAACAGCCAGATAACAATATACATGATCCCATCCGCAAACAGTACCGCCAGGATCTGGCTATATACCATCTCTGATACGCGGTTCAGGGAAATCTGGAATCCGTCATAGATGTGGACAAAGGTTGCGTACAATATCATAAATAAAGCCACAATGAGCCAGTTTCCCTTCGCATAATACGGGGAACTGATGCGGCTTGCATAGTAAAGATACCAGCACAAAAGAAAAGGAATGGTAACAAATATGATGTTCCATATTTTTACCGCGCGGATTGCAATTAAATGTATTGATTCCCTCATGAGTGTGCCTCTTTTCCTTTGTGCTGATATCCTTCTGTTCACAGCGGCTTCAAAATGCATTCAAAGCCCATTTTATGGATAAAATTATAGCACAAAAGTCCCTACGCCACAACATCCTCAGTCTGCTGTTCCGCGTCCGTTTTCTTCTTCTCCCCCATCGCCGTCTCCTGTCCTTCTGCAACGCCCTCCGTGCTCTCCGGCATGAAAAGGATCTTTATCGTTGCAAAGCAGATCTTCAGATCCTCGATGAAGCCGGCGGTCGCAATATACATCAGATCCATCTGGAGCTTGTCGTATGGGGTGGTATTGTATTTACCGTACACCTGCGCATATCCGGTGAGTCCTGCCTTCACCTGCAGGCGGAGACGAAATTCCGGAAGCTCCTGCTCGTACTGCTCGGCGATCTCCGGGCGCTCCGGGCGGGGTCCTACGATGGACATATCCCCGCGCAAGATATTGAAGAGCTGCGGCAGTTCATCAAAGCGGATCTTGCGGATCACATGTCCGACCGGAGTAATACGGTCGTCCGCATCTCCGGTTGAGAGGCGGGCAACGCCATCCCGCTCTGCATCGACGCGCATCGAGCGGAATTTCAGGACTCGAAATACTTTTCCGTCCTTCGTCAGACGGTTTTGCTTGTAGAGCACCGGTCCTCCGTCGTACAGCTTAATTGCGGCTGCAGTGACGATCATAAAAGGACTTAGGATCACAAGCGCTGCAAAGCTGACTATGATGTCAAAGAAGCGTTTGACAAACACATATTCCGGCAGCGGATTGAAGCGCTCTACCCGAAGCATCGGAAGGTGGAACATGTGTATTTTCTTGGCGCTGCTCATGAGCATATCCCCGATGCGCGGGATAACATAAGCGCGTACGTTATGATACATGCACTGCTTCAAGATGATGTTGCGTTCATGGCTGTGAATGCCGCTTAGAAATACGCACTCCATATCCTTGATCTGCTCAAGCTTTTCCAGGCAGCGCTCAACCGGAACTACATATTCCACATGGAATTTTTTTGCGAGGTCATATTCCTCGATCAGCTTTTCCATTCCTTCCCGGCTGTCATAGATGATGGCACAGCGCTGCGGCTGGAATGCTGCAAAATACCACCGGTGTGCTCCGCTTGACCAGAGTGCCGACTGCAGGCATTGTCCGGCTATCGCCAAAAGTCCCGGTAGTACATTCGGAAGATGCCTTGTCAGAAGCCAGATGACGATGTACATGATCCCATCCGTCACTAGAAAGGCGAGTGTCTGGCTGTATATCATCTCCGACACGCGGTTCAGCGAGATCAAAAAGCCGTCATAGATATGGGAAAACACCGCATACAGCACCATAAAAAGTGCGACTACCAGCCAGTTGCCCTTCGCATAGTACGGAGAAGTAATGCGGCTTGCATAATAGAGATACCAACATAAAAGAAATGGTATCGTAATCATTACGATATTCATTATTTTTACTGTCCGAATTGCAATCGAATGCTCTAACGCCTTCATTCTTATTTCCTTCCCTTTTATCTTGGTATCCCTACTAACTTTCTCCTGTCTGTAAAGCGCTCCCTTTCCTCCCCTTATAAGAAACGCCACAGAACCCAGCCCGGACGAGCTTTCGCCCGCCCTGACTGCGATCTTGGACAAAGAATCACTTTTTGACTCCCTGCACGCCCGGCGGGCGTGCCGTCAGCCATTAGTGGCTCGTCATCCGTACTACCTTGCCCTTGTAGCCGGCAGCCTTGAGCGCCTTCTTGAATTTCTTCAATTCGGTGCTGCTCATCTTCTTGGTAACCTTAATGGTCATGCTCTTGGTATCTACGCCCTTGAATGCGGTCTTAGATACGGTGATAGACTTGGTTGAATATACATCGATCTTCTTCAGGGAGCTTCCGGTAAATGCCTTGGATTCGATCTTGGTGATCGTCTTTGGCAGTGAAACCTTCTTCGTCTCCTCGCCGCACTTTGCAAATGCGCCTGTACCAAGTGTGGTAACTGTGTAGGATACACCATCAACAGTAACCTTAGAAGCGACCTTGACCGTCTTAGCGGTAGTCTTTCCAAGAGTGTTTACGGTAGCCGTACCCTTCTGGGAAGTGGTTACCTTTGCCTTTGGTGCATCTGCAGATACAGTTGCTGTAACCTTCTTATTTACAACAGGTGTAACACTTGTTGTAGGGCTTCCGGTAGCAGCAAATGCGGTACATGTACCAGCAATGGTCATAACTGCAGCCAATGCTACAACTGCGAATTTCTTAATTCCCTTCATCATTTTTTCCTCCTTTCTTCGAGTATTTATTATTAAAGTTCTCAGATTGAGCCTCTAATAACCGTTATTTCTCACCGTAATACTGATCCGTGTAGCTCTTGCCGTAGTAGCCATAGCCATAATGCTTGCCATAGTAGTCGTAGCCTTTTCCATAGCCCTTGCTGTAATAGCTTCCTTTGCCACCCTGTACACGATTGAGCACCACTCCGAGCAACGGGCAGCCGCACCGCTCTAACTGCTGCATTGTCGAACGGATGACCTGCTTGGTGGTCGTTCCTCCCCTTACGACAAGAATCGCTCCGTCACACATTTGTCCGATCTGCTCTCCGTCAGACACGATTCCAAGCGGCGGTGAGTCCACAAATACATAGCGGTATTCCTCTGCCACGGTATTTAACATATTTTCAAATTGCCCGCCCTCGATCAGGATTGACGGGTTTACGATATTGTCAGTGTTCGGAATCAGATCTCCCGCTTCATACTGCGAATGTAAAATGACATCCTTAAGTTCATAATTACCTGCAAGGTATCCGGAGATTCCAAGGATTTTTGATCCATCACTCGTCTCGATGTCGTACTTGTCGACCATGACGGATTTGCGCAGGTCAGCATCCACCAGAATGCTCTTTGTGCCTGCCTTTGCCATCTGTGCCCAGAGCTGCGTTGCAACAAAGCTTTTCCCCTCATCCGGGAGTGAGCTGATGACCATGATCTTACGCACCTTGCTTCCGAGAAAGTTGATATTGATTCTCAGGCGGTTGATGGCTTCCTCTACTGCATACGGTAGCTCCGGCATGTTATTGATTGTTACCTGACGGATTTCTTCCATGACGTTCCGGGTAATCTTCTTATTCCGGTCAAGACCAATCCGGTCGATATCCGTAACTTCATTCTTGTCGTTCATGTTCTGTCGCCCCTCCTACTGCTTCTTTTTCTTCTGCTGGTGCTTTTTCTTCTTGGCGTTTCTGATTTCTTCCTCACGCGTATCTGAGATTGCCTTGATATCGCCCTCTGGGATCACCGTGAGAGGCACGATTCCAAATGCCTTTTCCATTTCCTCCGAAGATGTGATAGAATCATCGGATATATAGATAAATGTCAGATATGCGAGTACAAGCACTACCGCCACTAATGCACCGAGCACCACATTTTTGACCAGACTCGGAGAGCTCGGACTCTTCGGAACGATCGCAGTCTCAGCGATGTGCGGGGTGGAGGTCTCCATCAGCTCCGGCAGATACGAAAGCGCCTTCTTTGCCATGTCATTGGCAATATCCGCCGCTTCCTGCGGATCTGCACTGACTACCTCCAGTTGGATAACACGGGTATTGGATATTGAAGATATGGATACCATCCCCTGAAGCTGCTGCCATGTATATGGGAGATCAAGGTCCGCGATCACATCCTCATAGATCGGGCGGATGTCCATAAGGACGGCATAGTCTGAGGACAGTGAGGTTCCGATGTTTAGATCTGTCAGGTCGATTGCGGATCCGCTGGAGGCGGATACCATATAGATCTTGGTTGATGCCGTATATTTTGGTGTGATAAAGAAAAAGGTAATAAGTCCCATTCCAAGCGCCCCTGCTACCAGAGCCACGAGGATCAGGCGGATTCTGGAAATATACAGTCCCGCCAGCTCCATCAGGTCGATCTCTGCCTGCGCCTGCGTCTGATTTGTATCTATCTTCGCTTTTTCCATGGTTTGATTTGCCATGTTTGTCTTTCCTCCTAAGTATATTGCCTGCTACTCTGCCTCTGCTGCTTCCAGATGAAAGAGCCGCGTCATCATATCGGTAACAGACTGTTCATCTGCGTAAAATTCCACATGCTCAAGTCCGTCTCCCAAGCGTGATCCCAGAGCCGTCTCACCCTCCGGTGTAAAAATTCCGAGATTCTCATATTGGTAAAGCTTATCCGCAATTCCAGATAAGGTTTTTTCCGTCAGATCTGTTGTTGAAAAGCCGAGCAGTTCCTTTTCTGCTGCAAGCAGTGCATCTGCGTCATTTCCCAGCGTCTGCTTTGCCCTCTCGGTCAAGGACTTCATATATTGATTCTGCCGCCGCATACGGGAGGTGTTCTCCCCATCGCCGACATTCATGCGTCCCCGGAGATAATTCACCGCCTGCTCATCGCTTAACAGGATGGTCTCACCCATCACGAGACTTGGATCAAGCTCGGAAAAATCATCCTCGATTGTCACTTCCACACCGCCTACGATGTGGTTCAGTGCTCCGATCTGCGTCATTGGGATCGTCAGATACCCATTGATCTTTATCTTGCCAAGAAACCGGGATACCGCGGCGACTGTATTCTCACAGCTCTGCAGTTTATTGCCGCCGTACCAGTGCGCCGTACATAGCTGTAGCTCTGCGCTGGCGTAGCTTTCTCCATCCTCTGTCATCAGGTCGATCTCCGCGATCGTGTCACGGTTCAACTGAATGATGGCATAAGTCTTATCGGTCTTGTCGAGCACCAGAAGGTTAATGGAGTCCGCCATGCTTCCCACATAGTCTTCTCCCTCCTCGTCCTCGGCTCCGCTTCCGTCTGTTCCAAGGAATAAATACGTCTCGATCTGGTGATTATATGTATATTTCTTCCCGTAAAGCCTGACTTTCTTTTCCGAAAGGACACTGTCTTTACCGGAAGTCTGCGTGCTGTCTGTGGCATCCACTGCCTCTGACAGTTCCCTTGCGCGGTGTTCTTCTACGACATGCGCAAGCAGTGCAAGGAGTGCGATCGCCGCTATGACCGTGACAAGTGCTGCAAAGAGTTTTTTCTTGTTTCTCATAACCCAAGCAACTCCTTCCCGATTGCATCGGTCTGCGCCAATATCGCTGCGCCATGCTTCTTTTCGATATACTTCCGCGCCTCCCCAAGATTCGGACGCCTTGATGTCATGTTATGGCAGTCGCTTCCCAGCAGGATCGGTTTGTAGTCCCTAAGAAGATGATTTGCCATCCGCCTGCGCTTCCATTCAAGGAATACTCCGCCGTTCATCTGCACCTGAAGCGGAAGCTCCATCACATAGTCCCAGACGCTGCGATCCTTCTGTAATTCAAAGTACCGCTCGATATGTGCCAGAATAACCTGAAGTTTTTGCTTTTCAAGGATTTCCTGTACCTCGTCTGCCATGCGCGATGTCCACTGCGTAAACGGCATTTCAAGGAGCAGCAGCTGTGTATCACCTATGCACAGCTTGGGCAGAAGCTCAGCTTTACCCATGCCGCCAAAGTAATATACCTCCGCACCGCAGAAAATCCTCGGAATCTGCGTATCGCGTTCTGTCGCCTCCTGCAGGCGGGCAAGACTCCGCCCGCGCCGTACAAGGAACCGTTCCACCGAGCATTCGTCAGCGTAGAAATGCGGAGTCGCCACCATATGTGTAACTCCCTGTTCGTATGCGGTTTTCAGCATTGCCAGACTCTCCTCGACGCTATGGCTTCCATCGTCAATTTTAGGCAAAAAATGGGAATGAATGTCGATTATCATAGTCGCACCTCAAACGAAGTATACACCTTTGGGGTTTAGTTATCAATACCTTTGGGGTTATTTTTGTTTGCCGCTCACCACCTAGAATAGAAAATATCATTTGGCAAAGGCTTAATGTAGAAGGGAGGTTTTCCATGCTGGATTACTACGAAATGGGTGCCCGGATTGCAGCACTTCGGAAAGAAAATGCAATTACTCAGGAAAAACTCGCGGAAATCCTTGATATTTCCGTCAAACATTGCAGTGAGGTAGAGCGAGGGGTTTCGTCTTTATCTTTGGAAAAGCTGATCTATCTTTCAGATTTTTTCATTGCAGTATGGATTATCTGGTACATGGTTTGGACGCGAATCGCGTCTCTTACGCGCTGCCTACTTTTGTACTTGAAATAATGGAGTCAGATGATATGCAGGAGCGGCAGTTATTGCTGCAATACCTGCAAATGTATGGAAAGTTAAGAAAGATTGGAAAAAGAGGAAAGAATGATAAAAAGGCGCTGCCGGCTGATAACCGGCAACGCCTTTTTCGCGCATACACAAATGCGTTTTTCTATATTTAGATGTTCTTAACCGTTGCGATATCCACCGGTGTCAGCTTGCCGTCCGCTGTCTCAAGCGAGCGCGCAAGTGCATTGGCGGTATCCATCGCGGTGATACAGTACACGCCTGTCTCGATCGCGT
Source organism: Lachnospiraceae bacterium (assembly GCA_963612015.1). Taxonomy (GTDB): domain Bacteria; phylum Bacillota; class Clostridia; order Lachnospirales; family Lachnospiraceae; genus Roseburia. The sequence goes on from CAVDTR010000015.1 coordinate 7,845, forward strand.
TGCGTCGGATCAAAAATCCGTCTCTGGTCTTGTCTCCGTTGCCCTGTGTCGGTGTATCGATGACAAGGTCGATCTTGTGTCCTAAGATAAGATCCATGACGTTCGGGGACTCCTGTGAAATCTTGTTGACACGAAGGGCGTTCACACCATGTTCCTGCAGGTATTTTGCGGTGCTTCTCGTCGCGTAGATCTTGTAGCCGAGCGCTTCAAAACGCTTTGCCACGCCGACAGCTTCCGGCTTGTCCGCGTCCTTGACGGTCATGATCATCTGCTTATGCTTCGGAAGTGAGATTCCGGCTCCGATAAATGCCTTGTAAAGTGCCTCGTTGAAGGTCTTTGCAATGCCTAAGCACTCACCGGTAGACTTCATCTCCGGTCCGAGGGAGATCTCTGCTCCACGCAGCTTCTCAAAGGAGAATACCGGCATCTTGATTGCAATGTAATCTGCGGTCGGTGCAAGTCCCGGCTCATAGCCCATTCCGCGGAGGGTATGTCCCATGATAACCTTTGCGGCGAGATCCACGATCGGGATTCCGGTTACCTTGCTGATATACGGAACTGTTCTCGAAGAACGCGGATTTACCTCAATAACATAGATTTCATCATCCATATCGATAAACTGGATGTTGATCAGTCCTACTACATGGAGTGCGCGCGCAAGACGCTTGGTGTACTCTACGAGCGTTGCTTTCGCCTTCTCGCTGATCGTCGGTGCCGGATATACGGAGATACTGTCTCCGGAATGTACACCGGTTCGCTCGATATGCTCCATGATACCAGGAATCAGGATATCTTCGCCGTCACATACGGCATCGACCTCGATCTCCTTTCCCTGCAGATATTTATCAACGAGGATTGGGTGATCCTGCGCGATGCGGTTGATGATTCCGATAAACTCATCGATCTCCTCATCGTTAAATGCGATCTTCATGCCCTGTCCGCCAAGTACATAAGAAGGACGTACCAGCACCGGATATCCGATGCGGTTTGCGACTTCCTTTGCTTCCTCTGCGGTAAATACGGTTCCGCCTGCCGCTCTCGGAATCTCTGTCTTCTGGAGGATCTCGTCAAACAGCTCACGATCCTCTGCCGCGTCAACATCCTCCGCCTTTGTGCCAAGGATCTTGACTCCCATCTTCATAAGTGCCTCTGTCAGCTTGATCGCGGTCTGTCCGCCGAACTGTACAACAGCTCCGTCCGGCTTTTCAAGATTGACGATGCTCTCAACATCCTCCGCGGTAAGCGGCTCAAAGTAGAGCTTGTCTGCAATGTCAAAGTCTGTGGAAACTGTCTCCGGGTTGTTATTTACGATGACGGTCTCCCAGCCTTCCTTTGCAAATGCCCATGTACAATGTACAGAACAGAAGTCGAACTCGATACCCTGTCCGATACGGATCGGACCGGAACCCAGTACCAGTACCTTTTTCTCCGGGTGTGTCTCTGCCGCCTCGTTCTCGCTTCCGTATACGGAATAATAGTACGGTGTCTCTGCTGCAAACTCTGCCGCACAGGTATCTACCATCTTATAGGATGCGGTAATGCCGTTCGCATAACGCATATCCTTGATCTGTTCTTCGCTGTGTCCGGTCAGACGCGCGATCACGTTGTCTGGATAGCCAATACGCTTTGCCTCTTTTAAAAGTCCTACGGTAAGCTCTGTCACCTTGTCATTTGCCGGGTCTGCGTCAAAGATGGATGTTCCTCTCTTAGCGCCCGCATGCAGAGCAACCTTGGCTGCTGCGTTGTTTCTTCCTGCACTTGCCGGATTGCAGGCAGCAAGCTTTGCCTCCATCTCGACAAGGATTGCGATCTTATCAATAAACCAGATATCGATCTTGGTGATCTCATGGATGTGCTCGTAGGAGATTCCCCTTCTGAGTGCCTCCGCGATAACCCAGATCCTGCGGTCATCTACGACTGCAAGCTGCTTATCCAGCTCGTCCAGTGTGAGGTCGGAAAAATCATAGGACTGCAGGCAGTCCACATGCTGCTCCAGAGAGCGGATCGCCTTCATAAGTGCGCCCTCGAAGTTGTCGCAGATACTCATGACCTCTCCGGTTGCCTTCATCTGGGTTGTAAGTGTTCTCTTTGCCGTAAGGAACTTGTCAAACGGAAGTCTCGGAATCTTTACAACGCAGTAGTCCAGCATCGGCTCAAAGCTTGCGTAGGTCTTCTGCGTGATCGCGTTTTTGATCTCATCCAGCGTATAGCCCAGCGCGATCTTCGCGGTAACCTTTGCGATCGGATATCCGGTCGCCTTGGATGCAAGTGCGGAAGAACGGGATACTCGCGGATTTACCTCGATAACACAGTATTCAAAAGATTCTGGGTGAAGTGCATACTGTACGTTACATCCTCCGGTGATCTGCAGCTCATTGATGATGTTGAGTGCAGAACTACGGAGCATCTGATACTCTTTGTCTCCGAGCGTCTGGGACGGTGCTACTACGATCGAATCTCCGGTATGTACACCGACCGGATCGATATTTTCCATATTACATACGGTAATGCAGTTGCCGTTGGCATCACGCATAACCTCGTACTCGATTTCCTTCCAGCCTGCGATGCAGCGCTCGACCAGTACCTCTCCGACACGGCTTAAGCGCAGACCGTTCGTTAAGATATCGATCAATTCCTGCTCGTTGTGCGCGATTCCGCCGCCGCTTCCGCCGAGCGTGAATGCCGGGCGGAGTACGACAGGGTAACCGATAGTGTTAGTGAATTTGATACCATCCTGCACATTATTTACAACCTGGGATGCCGCAACCGGCTCCCCGATCTTTTCCATCGTGTCCTTAAATGCCTGACGATCCTCAGCCTTGAAGATAGTCTCCGCAGTCGTTCCGATAAGGCGGATGCCCTGCTCCTCCAAAAATCCGCTCTCTGCAAGTTCCATGCCGAGATTTAATCCTGCCTGTCCACCGAGTGTCGGGAGGATGCTGTCCGGCTTTTCCTTGCGGATGATCTCTTTTAACACATCCAGCGTAAGCGGCTCAATATATACCTGATCCGCGATCTGCTTGTCGGTCATGATGGTCGCCGGGTTGGAATTGACGAGACATACCTCGATGCCCTCTTCCTTCAAGGAACGGCATGCCTGTGTTCCCGCATAGTCAAACTCCGCTGCCTGACCGATGACGATTGGTCCGGAACCAATTACTAATACTTTTTTGATGTCATAATTTCTTGGCATTACTGTTCTCCTCCCATCATGCGGATAAACCGATCAAAAAGATATGATGAATCCTGCGGTCCCGGACATGCTTCCGGATGGAACTGCACGGTAAAAATGTTCTTGCCCTCATAAGCAAGTCCCTCATTTGTGCCATCATTTACATTTACGAACGCAGGCTTTGCGATCTTCGGGTCCAAAGTATCCGTATCCACAACATATCCGTGGTTCTGGGATGAAATGTATACGCGACCGGTCGCAAGATCCTTGACCGGATGGTTGCCGCCTCTGTGTCCGTATTTCATCTTGTGGGTGTCTGCGCCTGTGGCAAGTGCCATGAGCTGATGTCCGAGACAAATCGCAAAGATCGGCACATCGCTCTCGTAGAGCTTGCGGATCTCATCAATGATCGTGCCGCAGTCCTTCGGGTCTCCTGGTCCGTTTGACAGCATGATGCCGTCCGGATTTGCTGCAAGGATCTCCTCAGCAGTCGTTCTTGCCGGGTAGATCGTTACCTCGCATCCTCTCTGGTTTAAAGACTTTGCGATATTTCTCTTTGCACCGAGATCCAACAGTGCGACCTTCTTTCCGTTTCCTTTCAGCACGCTCTTCTCGGCGCAGGTTACCTTATCTACCACATTGCCTGTCGTATATGCTTTTAAACGGGGGAGAATTTCTTCAAAATTGAAATTTTCATTCGTCGTGATCATACCGTTCATAGTACCTTTTTCACGAAGTATCTTGGTAAGTGCCCGCGTATCGATTCCTGCGATACCCGGAATGTCATGCTTTTTTAGGAAATCCTGAATAGAGCCCTCTGAGCGGAAATTGCTGGGCAGACGTGAAAGTTCTCTTACAATATAGCCATCCGGCCACGGTCTCTGTGATTCCATATCCGGTGTGATACCATAATTGCCAATGAGCGGATACGTCATGACAACTGCCTGTCCCGCGTAGGACGGGTCTGTTAATACCTCCAGATATCCGGTCATTGAAGTGTTAAAGACGATCTCACTGATAACCTCTCTTGTTGAACCAATACTGGTTCCGGTAAATACATTTCCGTCTTCCAATATCAAAAACGCTTTCATTTTGCTCCCTTTCCTTTCCATATTTTTTCTGTCTTTTGGCAAAAAAAAAGAGGGAAACTCTTCTTCTTTGAATCGTGTTTTACTATACAGTTATGCCTAAATTGTAAAAAGTTTATCATACCCCGGCATGTTTTTCAACTGTTTTAGAGAGGAAAAATATGCCGAGATTTTGATAGGATTTTTCAGCTTTTTCAGCATTTTATAATAATTCTGCCCCGTACATTCCAAAATAGGCTGCTATAACTGCAATAATTGCAAGGATTGTGAGAATAACCGTTGCTGCAAGCGCCTTTCGCGGGATTCTCTTTACCGGATATACCACGTCATTCAAGGTCTTTGCCTCCACATATACAAAGCCCTGTGTCTGGTTTTGTGCTGCTCCTGCACTCTGCTGCGCGGCTGCGTTGTCGCCCGCCTGCTGTGTCCATCCGTCCGCAGCAGCCTGCGCCGTTGTGGTGTTTTGCTGCATCCGCATCTGCCAGAAGCCATTTTTGATAAAATAGGTTGCTGTCCATGCCGGAAGCGCACAGGCTGTCACACGCTCCAGTCCCAAGGACTGTTTTGCAAATCTGCGCATCATGTCAAGAAGCTGTCTTGCGTATTTCTTCTTGCGGAAATACGGATACACATAGAGCATCGTGATATGTCCCTCCGGCTGCATAGCCGACATTCCGCATAGCTGCGCCGCCTCAAATATGCCCCACATATACAATCTTTTCTGGGATACCATACCGGTCAGGTTTTCCACCGTTGTGTATTCTTCAAAAAAGCGGATCATCTGTGGATCTGTGACCGTCTGTCTCAAGTCAAATCCGAATACTCCCTGCGCCAGTTCTACCGCCTGTGGGATTTCTTCTATTTGAAGCATTCTTATCTCTGCCATTGTATTACTCCTTCATCAGTTGATTCTTCAGTCCGCTGTACCGTTTCTGCTCGGAATTGTTCTCCACCATCATATCGAAGGTGCTTTCATCTCCTACAATAGTAACACACTTTTTCGCTCTTGTAACTGCTGTATACAAAAGATTTCGATTCATGAGCATACGCGGTCCCGTCAGAAGTGGTATCACGACCGCCGGATACTCCGATCCCTGCGACTTGTGGATCGTCACCGCATACGCCAGCTCAAGCTCCTCCAGATTCTTAAAGGAATATTCTACCATCTTCCCCTCATCAAATGAGATCGTCATGGTCTCTGCAAAATCGTTGATCTCCTCAATGATCCCGGTATCGCCGTTGAAGATTCCGGTTCCCTTGTCGATGCACAAGCCGTACTTCGTCCGGATCTCCCACTCCATCTGGTAGTTGTTCTTTACCTGCATCACCTTGTCGCCCTCGCGGAACACCATACTGCCGTATTCCTTCTCACGCTTTTTCTTATCCGGAGGGTTTAGGTACATCTGAAGGATCTGGTTTAGGCGCTCCACACCGAGAAGACCCTTTCGCATCGGTGTCAGCACCTGAATGTCGTACTCCCCGGCGTCCACATATTTCGGAAGCTTCTGCTTGATGAGCTGCAGCGTGACATTGATGATCTTGTCCGCATCATACCGCTTCAGGAAAAAGAAGTCACGGCTCTGGTTATCCAGCGAGATCCGCTCTCCCCGATTGATCTTATGCGCATTTACAATAATGTCGCTGGTGCTTGCCTGACGGAAGATCTTCGTCAGCTTTACCGTGTGGAACTGCTCAGAATCAATGATGTCCTTCAATACGCTGCCCGGGCCTACGCTTGGAAGCTGGTTAGTGTCCCCTACCAGGATCAGCCTTGTTCCTGCAGCAACCGCCTTCAATAAGGCGTACATGAGCGAAATATCCACCATGGACATCTCATCCACAATGATCACGTCTGTCTCCAGAGGATTTGTCTCGTTGCGCTCAAAGTGGATTCCCGCACCTCCCATGCCGTTTCCGGTGCTGCCGGCTCCGGCGCGTGCCGCCGCTGTCATGCCGCTTCCTGTACTTGTCTCGTCAACCATTCCGCCGGTCAGTTCAAGCATCCGGTGGATCGTGCGCGCCTCAAATCCGGTAGTCTCACTCATACGCTTCGCCGCCCGTCCGGTCGGCGCTGCCAGAAAAATATCAAGTCCTTCCGACTCAAAGTAACGGATGATCGTGTTGATGGTGGTCGTTTTTCCGGTACCCGGTCCTCCTGTTATGATAAGAAGTCCGTTCCTGACCGCTTCTTTGACTGCTTCTACCTGATGCTCGTCCAGCTCCATCTTTGTCTGCTTCTCGATCTTATGAATACGGGCTTCGATCTCCTCATCGCCCACCTTGTAAGAAATGTCAAGCTGTTTTAGCATGGTTGCAGAGTTTGCTTCCATGTAATAGAAAGAAGTCGCATAGATCTGCGTAACCCCATCGTTCTGCTGCATGATGATCTTGCGATCCATCGCAAGGTTCATATAGTGCGGTTCAATGTTCTCCGGTTCAACCTCAAGAAGCGCACTCGCTCGCTGTGTCAGCTCCTCAAGCGGAAGATATGTGTGTCCCTCCCCGGAAGCTAATTGCAGGGCATAAAGTATGCCGCTTCGGATACGAAAGTCGGAGTCTGTCCGGATTCCAACTCTTGTTGCAATCTCGTCCGCCGTCCGAAAGCCCACGCCATCGATATCGTCCGCAAGCCGGTATGGATTTTCTGTTAAGATGCTGTAAATCTCTGATCCGTATGTATTGTATATCTTGACCGCCAGATTCGTGTGTATCCCGTATTGCTGGAGGAAGATCATCGCCTGCCGCAGATCCTTCTTCTCATTGACCTGCTCTGCGATCTCCATCGCCTTGCGCTCGCTGATTCCCTTGATCTCCGCAAGACGCTCCGGCTCCTCCTCGATAATGCGAAAGGTATCCTCCTTAAAGCGGCGCACAATGCGTGCTGCAAGCGCGATTCCGATTCCTTTGATTGCTCCGGAGCCGAGATAACGCTCGATCGCCAGCTCATCCTCCGGTGCCTTTTCCTCGTAGGAAGCCACCTTAAATTGTCTGCCATACGTCGGGTGATCCGTGTATTCACCTTTTACCTCTATGTTCTCCCCCTCGACAATGTCTGAGAAGGTTCCCACACAGGTCAGCTCCTCCTCTTCCACAATGAGGATCAGCACTGTATAGCCGTTGTCTGTATTTCTGTATATGATATGATCCACATATCCCTTAACTGTTTCCAAAATCTATTCCTCTTTTTATCATAAAAAAGCAGGCTCACCGATTCGGAGTCTGCTTCTCATTCATGTACTTTCCTATTGAATATTGTAGTTGCGCTTCATCTGCTCGTACAACTGCTGTGTTACGCTCTCTCCCATATCATCTACCAGCTGATCCGCCACCATCTCGATCGCCTGATCCATGTACATGTCCTTATATTGTGACATCGTGGAGTCACTATCCTCATCCTCCAGAGTAAGTGACTTCTTTGCTTCCTTAAGCATCTGCTCAACAAAGTAAGATTCAAAATCCTTGAGCACGCTCTTAAGCTCTTCCTCACTGGATTCGGATGACAGCTTGCTTGCCGCTGAAGAAAGCGAGTTTGCCGCAGCCGATCCTGCCTGTGTCTGTGCTGTTGAATATGATAAACTGCTCAATGATGATAAATCCATATATATTCCTCCGTAGATCAAACCGGGTTACTATCTCTTCAGATTGTTCGCTGTATCCAGCATGGAATCCGCTGTCGTGATTGCCTTTGAGTTAAGCTCGTATGCTCTCTGCGCGATGATCATATTGACCATCTCGTCCGCGACAGAAACATTTGAGCCTTCCATATATCCCTGATGAAGCTCACTCTGTGTCAGTCCCGGTGTCGCAACCTCAAGCATTGCTGCTCCGGAAGCCGGAGTCTGTGCAAGCAGGCTGTCTGCCATCTTCTCAAGACCTGCCGGATTGCTGAACTGATACAGTGCCATCGTCTGGTTCATATTGACGGATGTTCCGTCGTTTGTGACATAATAAATGCTGCCATCCGGGTTGAATACAAGCTCCTCTGCGGAAATTCCATCCGGTACGGCAATGACATTTCCAGTTGTATCCAAAACCGGATATCCATCCTGACTTGCGAGGATCGTGTTGCCGTCAGCGTCCAGACTCCAAGTGAAATTACCATTTCTGGTAAAATATGTCTGTCCGTCAAGACCTCTCACCGCAAAAAATCCGTCTCCATCAATCGCGAAGTCGGTCAGGTTGCCTGTCTCCGTGAGGGAACCCTGTGTATACAAAGAGGAGGTTGCCGCCACGCGCACACCAAGTCCCGCCTGAGCGCCGATCGGCTTATTCTGTCCGTTTGCAGATGTTGTCACCGTCTGGATCTCCTGATACAGCAGTGATTTAAACTCTGTGCGCTCCGTCTTATATCCGGTTGTATTAACGTTTGCCAGATTGTTCGCAATGGTATCTACATTTGTTTGTTCTGCTGTCATACCGGTTGCCGCGGTATAAAGTGCTCTCATCATAAGGCATCGGTCTCCTTCTTAGATGTTCCTATCATTCGGATCAGACTTTTCCGACCTGGGTTGCTGAAATGTTCAGTGTCTCGTCAATGGATGTGATCACCTTCTGTCCGGCTTCATACGCTCGCTGGATCGTGATCATGTTCACCATCTCTGATACAACATTTACATTGGAGGACTCAAGCGTCCCCTGCAATATCGTTCCATCTGCCGCGACAAGATTGCCGCCGTTAAGTACGTTGTACATATTCTCTCCGTACTTTTCGATGTAATCGTAATTATCAACATTCACAAGTCCGATAGTACCTACTACCTGCTCGTTCTGATATATATATCCCATCTGGTCTACCGAAAAACTTGCATTCGGATCGATCTGGATGTAATTTGCCTCTGCCGGATCTCCGTTCAATGCGCCTGTCGCATTGAGCACATAGTCGCCATCCGACGTTACAAGATACCCATTTGCATTCAAGGTAAATGATCCATCTCTGGTAAGCTTCATGGATGTATTACCGTCTTTATCCGTATATGAGATCGCAAAAAATCCGTCTCCGCCGATTGCAAAGTCCGTGGACTTGTCCGTCACCTTGAGGCTGCCCTCCTGCCAGTCGGTATATACCTCTCCGAGATGCGCACCCATATAGATGGTTCCAAGTCTCTTATGCAGCCCGTAATCAGAGCTGTCCTTGATCTTGATCGCATATTCCTCCGCGAAAGACATTGAGGTCGTTCCCTCTTTTTTGTATCCGGTAGTATTTGAATTTGCAAGATTGTTCGCCAAAACATCGAGACGCTTCATCTCGTTGGTCATTCCCGTATAGGCTGTGTATAGTCCTTTTACCATATACCGCTACCGTCCTTTCGCTTATTGCAAGATAGTCCTTATACTTTTATATCGGTCATTTCATTGCGATTATTAACTGTATTTCCAAATTAAATCTGCGTTTCCGCCGCTCCGTTCTTCCTGCTGGAGCACATGCAAAAATTAGTCGTCATCACGCTTTCCAGCAAGAAATTCAACGAACTTTCCGGTTCCAATCGCAACGCAGGTCATCGGATGCTCTGCGGTCATCGTATTGATTCCGGTCTTTTCCTCGATCAGCTCTTCCAGTCCGCGAAGAAGCGCACCACCACCGGTAAGAACGATTCCTCTGTCTGCAACATCGGCTGCGAGCTCCGGCGGAGTCTTCTCAAGTACAGAGTGAACTGCTTCTACGATCTGCATGGTCGGCTCCCGGAGTGCCTCTTCGGTCTCCTCGGAGGTCACGGTAATGGTCTTTGGCAGACCGGTTACCAGATTACGTCCACGAACATCCATCGTCTCATTGGTTCCGAGGGAGAAGCAGGTGCCGATCTTGATCTTGATATCCTCGGCTGTTCTCTCACCGATAAGAAGGTTGTGCTTCTTACGCATATAGCGAACCAGCGCCTCGTCAAAATCATCACCTGCGATCTTGATGGAGGTACTTACAACAGATCCTCCCAAAGAAATAACGGCGATATCGGAAGTTCCTCCTCCGATATCTACGATCATGTTTCCACATGGTCTTGAGATGTCGATTCCGGCACCGATTGCTGCCGCGATCGGCTCCTCGATGATGGACACCTCTCTTGCGCCTGCATTGTAGGTTGCGTCCTCTACTGCCTTCTTCTCTACCTCAGTCGCTCCACTTGGGATACATACGCTGATGCGCGGCTTGCGGAAGCTCTTCTTGCCGAGAGCCTTCTGAATGAAGTATTTGATCATCTTCTCTGTAACTGTATAGTCAGAGATAACGCCCTGACGCAGTGGGCGCACTGCGACAATGTTGCCCGGCGTTCTTCCGAGCATCAGGCGTGCTTCCTCGCCGATTGCCTTGATTTTGTTGGTGTCTCTGTCAAAAGCTACTACGGACGGCTCCTTAAGAACAACGCCCTTTCCCTTTATATAAACAAGAATGCTGGCGGTACCCAAATCGATACCGATATCTGATCCGATCATGTTATTCTCCTTCCAAATCCATCTGAACTGTATATCTGATCACCTGTTCTGCATTTGGGTGCAAAACGGCAGTTAATCATATTTTCCCTTATACAGTAACATTATATACAATTACTTCCATTTTTCAAATGGTTTTTCAGGTTTAATCGCTTCTATTTTAAATATGGTTGCAAAAATTTACCGGTATAAGAGGCTTCTACCTCGCAGATCTCCTCCGGAGTACCTTTTGCGATGACAGTTCCGCCACCATCTCCGCCTTCCGGTCCCATGTCGATAATGTAATCTGCGGTCTTTATCACATCCAGATTGTGCTCGATCACGACGACAGTATTACCGCCCTCGGACAGTCTGCGCAGGATCTCGATCAGCTTGTGTACGTCCGCAAAATGAAGTCCGGTCGTCGGCTCATCGAGAATGTAGATCGTCTTTCCGGTGCTCTTACGGCTTAGCTCTGTGGCAAGCTTGATTCGCTGTGCCTCTCCGCCGGACAACTCCGTGGACGGCTGTCCAAGCTTCACATAACCAAGTCCCACATCATATAGCGTCTGGATCTTGCGCTGGATGGTTGGAACATTCTTAAAGAACTCCACCGCATCCTCCACCGTCATATCCAGCACATCATAAATGCTCTTTCCTTTGTATTTGACATCCAGTGTCTCACGGTTGTAACGCTTGCCCTGACATACCTCGCACGGCACATAGACATCCGGCAGGAAATGCATCTCGATCTTAAGAATGCCGTCACCGCCGCAGGCTTCGCATCTGCCGCCCTTGACATTGAAGCTGAATCTGCCCTTCTTGTAGCCCTTCGCCTTTGCGTCCGGTGTTGCCGCAAACAGGTCACGGATCATATCAAATACACCGGTGTAGGTTGCCGGGTTGGATCTCGGAGTACGTCCGATCGGTGACTGGTCGATATCAATCACCTTATCAAGCTGCTCCAAGCCTAAAATATCATCATGGTCTCCTGCTATGCATCTCGCACGGTTTAATGATCTGGCAAGATGCTTATACAAAATCTCATTGGTCAGGGAGCTTTTTCCAGAACCGGATACGCCGGTAATACAGGTCATGATACCGAGCGGGATATCGACATCAATATTCTTCAGATTGTTCTCCCTCGCGCCCTTTATGGTGATAAAGCCGGTCGGCTTTCTTCTCTCATCCGGCACCGGGATCTTGATCCTTCCGCTCAGATATGCGCCGGTTATGGATTCCTTACACTTCATGATCTCCTCGGCAGTTCCTGCTGCAACGACTTTTCCGCCGTGGATACCCGCTGCCGGTCCAATATCAACAATGTAATCCGCTGCGCGCATCGTATCCTCGTCATGCTCTACGACGATCAGGGAATTGCCCAGATCCTTCAGGTTCATCAGAGCGTGCAACAGCTTGTCATTATCACGCTGATGCAGTCCGATACTCGGCTCGTCCAGAATATACGCCACTCCGACAAGTCCGGAACCGATCTGTGTTGCAAGGCGGATTCTCTGTGCCTCTCCGCCGGACAGGCTTGCCGTACCTCTCGTAAGCGTGAGGTATTCCAGACCTACTTCCTTTAAAAAGCCCACACGCGCGCGGATCTCCTTTAGGATCTGATCCCCGATAAAGTGCTGCTGCTTCGTGAGCGTCATGTTATCAAGAAAATCACACATATCCTTTACGGACATATCCGTCATGTCGTAGATATTTTTATCTGCAACCGTGACAGCAAGCGAGCTTTTCTTAAGGCGCTTTCCGCGGCACTCCGCACATGGCGTGATCCTCATAAACTGCTCGTACTCTGCCTTCGCAGTCTCGGAAAACGTCTCTCTGTATCTGCGCTCCACATTGCGGATCAAGCCCTCCCAGTTAAGGTCATAAACACCCTCGCCGCGCTGTCCCTTGTAGTGTACCTTGAGTATTCTTCCATCTCCGCCGTGGATGAACATGTGCTGGATATCCTTCGGCAGATCCTTATACGGGGTGTCCAAAGAGAAACCGTATCCCTCTGACAATGCACGCAAAGTCGCATAGGTGTAGCTCTTCGGATCTGTGGACGACTGCCATCCCATCACCTGAACCGCTCCCTCTGCCAGAGACAGGCTTTTGTCTGGGATCATCAGATCCTCATCAAATTCCATCTTGTAGCCAAGTCCGTAGCATACCGGGCACGCTCCAAACGGGTTATTGAAGGAAAAGCTTCTCGGCTCCACCTCATCGATACTGATGCCGCAGTCCGGGCAGGCAAAGCTCTGTGAAAAATTGATCGGCTCCCCGTCGATCACATCAACGATCGCGTTGCCCTCGGTTAAAGCAAATACATTCTCCAGCGAATCGGTGAGACGTTTTTCAATGCCCTCTTTTACCACCAGACGATCCACGATAATATCAATATTATGCTTGATATTCTTATCCAGCTTGATATCCTCGGTCAGCTCATACTGGTTTCCGTCCACAATCACACGTACATATCCACTCTTCTTTGCTTTCTCAAAAAGCTTCTGGTGCTCGCCCTTACGTCCGCGGACGACCGGCGCTAAGATCTGCAGCTTCGTCCGTTCCGGGAGCTGCATGACCGTGTCTACCATCTGGTCAATCGTCTGCTTTGTGATCGCCCTGCCGCATTTCGGGCAATGTGGTATACCGATTCTAGCATAAAGCAATCGGTAATAATCGTAGATCTCTGTTACCGTTCCGACCGTCGAACGCGGATTGCGGTTGGTTGATTTCTGGTCGATGGAGATTGCCGGAGGAAGCCCCTCGATAGATTCCACATTCGGCTTTTCCATCTGTCCGAGGAACTGTCTCGCATAGGATGACAGTGACTCCATATACCGTCTCTGCCCCTCGGCATAGATCGTGTCAAATGCCAGTGAGGACTTACCGGATCCGGATAATCCCGTCAACACAACAAATTCATCTCTTGGAATATCAATATCGATCGATTTGAGATTGTGCTCGCTAGCCCCTCGGATCTTAATGTATTTTCTTTCTTTTTTCGCCATTTTTGTATACTCCTATCTATCCAAGCTCGATATCACGCAACGCGTTTTTGAGCTTGATCATGTGATCACGGTATTCCGCCGCTGCCTCAAAGTTGAGCTCCGCTGCCGCCTTCTGCATCTTCTTCTGAATATCTGCGATCATCTTTTCCAATTCCTTGCGGCTCATGGATTCTGGATCTTTCTCCATCTTGATCTCGTCCGCGGCGATCTTCTTGGATACCGCGATCAGGTCGCGCACCGACTTCTGGATCGTCTGCGGCGTGATACCATGTGCCTCGTTATACTCCTGCTGCAGCTTACGGCGGCGCTCCGTCTCATTGATCGCATGCTGCATCGAATCCGTGATCTTATCCGCATACATGATAACATGTCCCTCGGAATTTCTCGCAGCTCGTCCGATCGTCTGGATCAGCGAAGTCTCCGATCGCAGAAATCCCTCTTTGTCCGCATCAAGGATCGCAACCAGTGTGATCTCTGGAATATCAAGTCCCTCTCGGAGCAGGTTGATTCCCACCAGCACATCGAACACATCCAGCCGCAGGTCACGGATGATCTCCGCCCGCTCTAACGTGTCAATATCCGAGTGCAGATACTTCACGCGGATGCCAAGCTCCGCCATGTACTGTGTGAGATCCTCCGCCATCCGCTTGGTCAGTGTCGTGATAAGCACCTTGTGATGCTGTGCAGTCTCCTTGTTCACCTCGCTGATCAGATCATCGATCTGTCCCTCCACCGGGCGAACAGAGATCTCCGGGTCTAAAAGTCCGGTCGGACGTATGATCTGCTCTACCCGCAGAAGCTCATGCTCGTCCTCATACACATTCGGCGTTGCTGAGACAAACAGCATCTGATTGATCTTGCTCTCAAACTCTTCAAAATTCAGCGGGCGGTTGTCCAGCGCCGAAGGCAGCCGGAAGCCGTAATCAACCAATGTCGTCTTACGCGAGCGGTCTCCCGCATACATTCCACGGATCTGCGGAATCGAAATGTGGGACTCGTCCACGATAATAAGAAAATCGTCCGGGAAATAGTCGATCAGCGTTGCCGGCATCTCTCCCTCCGCACGCCCTGCAAGGTGTCTCGAATAGTTCTCAATTCCGCTGCAGAAGCCCGTCTCCTTCAGCATCTCGATATCAAAGTTGGTACGCTCCGCGATACGCTGTGCTTCGAGAAGCTTGCCCTCGCCCTTAAAATACTTGATCCGTTCTTCCAGCTCTTCCTCGATCCGTCCGCACGCCTCAAGGATCTTCTCCTGCGGCACAACATAATGGGAAGCCGGAAAAACAGCTACATGCGAAAGCTGTACCTTGACTTCTCCGGTAAGTACGTCAAACTCCGCGACCCGGTCGATCTCATCCCCGAAGAACTCCACACGGATCGCTGTCTCTCCCTCATTTGCCGGGAAAATGTCCAGCACATCCCCATGTACACGGAATGTACCTCGCTTAAAGTCCATCTCGTTGCGCGTATACTGCATATCGATCAACTGATGTACCACCTCGTCCCGGTCAATGATCATTCCCGGTCGCAGCGATACCATCATGTTCATGTAATCGTCCGGGCTGCCGATGCCGTAGATACATGAAACCGATGCCACGATGATTACATCTTTGCGCTCCGCCAGAGCGGCGGTCGCGGAGAGACGTAGCTTATCGATCTCATCGTTGATAGACGAATCCTTTGCAATATAGGTATCTGACTGCGGAACATACGCCTCCGGCTGATAATAGTCGTAATAGGAGACAAAATACTCCACCGCATTTTCCGGGAAAAATTCTTTCATCTCGCCATATAGCTGACCTGCAAGCGTCTTGTTGTGGGAGATGATCAGGGTTGGAACATTCAGCGCCTGTATGACGTTTGCCATGGTAAAGGTCTTACCCGATCCGGTAACGCCAAGCAGCGTCTCGAACTGATTGCCGTCGCGAAATCCCTGCACCAGCTTCTCGATCGCCTGCGGCTGGTCGCCGGTCGGCGCATACGGGGAATGTAATTTAAACTCCATAGGACTTGCTCCCTCCTTAAAATCTATAAAGCTGCAATATAATAAAAAAGACAAAATCCATATCTTTCTAGTATGCATTCACATGCTGATTTTACTACAAAGATTGGACTTTGTCCATCCAAATTAGAACATCTGTTCTTTTTATTTTTGTGTGGCAGGTCTATCCGTGGATACTCAGCGGCAGCTCCAGCCCGTTCGTCTCCAGCAGCTCCTTATTGTGAAGGATTTCCTCTGTCCTGCCCTCGCAGATCACCCTGCCCTGCACCATGAGGATCGTCCGGCTGCAGGTATCCAGCACAAAATCCAGATCGTGGGATGCGATCAGCTTGATCTGTGGGAACGAGTTGAGCAGATGGATCAGATTTCTGCGGTTTCGCGGATCGAGCGCAGTCGTCGGTTCATCCATCAGGATAATGTCCGGTGTCATCGACAGGATCGTTGCGATGGAGATCAGCTTCTTTTCGCCGCCGGACATCTTGTAGATCTGCTTGTCACGCAGATGCTCCGTGTGTGTCAGCTTCAAGGCATTCTCCACGCGCTCCTGTACCTCACGCTCCGAAAAGCCGTAATTTCTCGGTGCAAACGCAATGTCTTCATAGGCGGTTGCCATAAAAAGCTGGCTGTCCGAGTCCTGAAATACATAGCCTATCTTGGCGCGGATATCCGCAAGGTTCTGCTTCGTCACCAAAAGATCATTGATCCGGATCTCACCGGAAAAATCTAGCAGCAAACCTACCATCATTTTTAACAGTGTGGATTTTCCGACACCGTTCGCGCCGATGATTCCCACTGATTCGCCATCTGCCACGGAAAAGGAAAGATCTGTCAATATCGGATTTTCCTTCTCGTATGCATAAGAAACATTTTTTACTTCTAAACTGCTCATTCTCTATTCTCTCTTTCTACGTCAGCAGATTCCCCACCACCAACAAAACCGGATACGCGCGGAATAGTGTGAAAACTGCCAGCCACACCAGCAGGAAGATAACATCCCCTGCCTGAATATGCCGCTTTTCACCCACATATTGAAATTCGCCGCAAAAGCCGCGCAGCAGCATACTCTCGTACACGGTATCCGCCCGATCGATGCTCCGCAAAAGGAGCTGCCCGACCAGAGAGCCCCACACCTTAAAATGGATTCCCTTCTGCTTTGGGGCGCGAAGGCTGTACGCCTGCGTGATACGGCTGACCTCCGCAAGCAAAAGGGTAATGTAGCGGTAAGTCAGCAGAAACTGGTTGACCATGATCTTTGGAACATGCAGCAGGCGCAGCGCATAGCAGATCTTCTCAATCGTCGTGGTTGCGATCAATAGATAGGAAGCGAATACGCAGAATACGCCCTTTATGATCAGTGTGATCATGGAGAGCAGCCCTGCACTGATCTGCGTCTGTCCGACCGTGATCACATTGTGGTCGAGCAGTGGATTCAAAACACCGATCAGACAGACAACCGGAAGCACGATCCGCAGCCGATGCAGGCTCTCTGCAAAGGCCAGATCCGACAGCAGAAAAAGCACCAGCGGATATACCATCATTCCCAGCAGTCCGATCACATCATATTTCGGGAAAGAGACGGTGACCGCAATGTATACGATCGTCAATACAAATTTAACCAGTGGGTGAACCCTGTTTACCCACTGGTCTCTGCATGCAAGTGTATTTAATTGGTTGATTTGATGAATTGCATGATCTGTTTTACTCATTTAACTGCCTGATTGTTTCCTGTTTTCTTCTTAAAAACTTAAATGCGCAGCATGCGGCAACACATACGCCCGCCACAACTGCTGCCCCGACGATGCCGGAGAAGGTCGTACCCAAAAGGCTGTCAGAGTTGCGGAATGCATAGTCTGGAAGCAAAGAGGTCGTCTCCTGAATCGCCTCTGCCGTCTCATAAGCAGATCCGGCTGCTTCGATCTCTGTCGCACCTGTCAGACGCTCGATCGACCATTCCAGACCGTCCGGATAAGCAGATGCGACCAGTGACAATGCCCCACCGATAAACGCTGCGGCAACCGCCAGGATCGCGATCGTCTTTTTGAAGGAAAAGCGTGCCTTCTGTCCGCTCTCCTGCACATTCGCATAGAGTAACTCCGGTCTCGCCTCATAGACAAACACGAGAACTGCTGCCGTGATCAGTCCCTCTACCAGACCGATCGCCAGATGGATCGGCTGCATGGTTGCGACAAACGTGCCAAACGGAAGCTCGGTCACACCGGAGGCAAGTGTCTCAAGTGTGACAGAAAATGCGCCCATCTGAAGCGTCAGCACACATCCTAAGATCGATACTCCGATTATTTTTGCCTTTGACATTCCGTGCTTCATCATCGGTCTCCAGATCAAAAGTGCCCCGACAAAGCAGCCATAAAACGCCATATTCCATATATTGCAGCCCAGCGCCAGAATGCCGCCGTCCGCAAACAAAAAGCACTGGATCAGAAGCACACCGATCATTGTGAGAAATCCCGCATACGGTCCAAGCAGCGCGGAAAGCAGCATACCGCCACACAGATGTCCGCTTGAGCCGGTTCCCGGAATCGTAAAGTTGATCATCTGTGTTGCGAACACAAATGCACCCATAACTCCCATGACCGGAATCTTTTTCGGATCATTCTCCTGTCTTACCTTTCTCACTGAATAACCTGCTGCGACCGCGGAACAAGCGTACATCGTTCCCGCTACCGCCGGAACTACCAAAGCGTCTGCCATGTGCATAATAAAAACCCCTCCATTGTTATATCTCTCTTATTCTGTCGTCCAAAGCCGACTATATAAAAGTAATATAAACAACGGAGAGGCACAAGCCCCGGTGGGGGTTATTTTTACTTAGAGAAACGTCCGCAGCACTGTTTGTACTTCTTGCCGCTTCCGCATGGGCATGGATCGTTTGGATATACCTTTGCAGCCTCACGCTTCTTCGGCGCGTTGGTCGCGGTATCGTCCTTGTTGGTTCCGGTTACCTTTGCAACCTGCTCACGCTCTGCCTTCTGCTGTACCTGTACATGGAACAACAGACGGATAGTATCCTCCTGAATGGAGGCGGTCATCTCATCGAACATGTCAAAGCCTGCCATCTTGTACTCAACAAGCGGATCTCTCTGTCCGTATGCCTGAAGTCCGATACCCTGACGAAGCTGATCCATATCATCGATGTGATCCATCCAGCGGCGGTCGATAACCTTAAGAAGGACAACGCGCTCGATCTCGCGGAACTGCTCCGGCTCCGGGAACTCTGTCTCCTTTGCCTCGTATAAGAGAACTGCCTGCTCTTTCAAGTAATGCTTTAACTGCTTATTGTTCTTGATATCAGCGATACTCTTCTCCGTGATCGGTGCAAGCGGAATTGTCGGAAGGATCAGCTCGTTAAGCTCGTTCAGATCCCACTCCTCACGCTCGATCTCACCGGAAATACAGGTATCTACTGCCTTTTCTACCTGATCCTGGATCATCTTGAAGATCACATCGCGCATGTTCTCGCCGTTTAATACACGCATACGTTCTGCGTAGATGATCTCTCTCTGGTCATTGTTGACCTGATCGTACTCAAGAAGATTCTTACGGATTCCAAAGTTGTTGCTCTCGATCTTCTGCTGTGCTTTCTCGATCGCGGAGGTCAGCATCTTGTGCTGGATCTCCTCGCCCTCCGGAACACCGAGTGTCGTAAACATTGTCATCAGACGCTCAGAACCGAACAGACGCATCAGATCATCTTCCAGAGAAATGAAGAACTTGGACTCTCCCGGATCTCCCTGACGACCGGAACGTCCGCGCAGCTGGTTATCAATACGTCTGGACTCGTGGCGCTCTGTACCAACGATCAAGAGACCGCCGGCTGCCTTTGCCTCCTCGTCCAGCTTGATATCGGTTCCTCGTCCTGCCATGTTGGTTGCGATCGTTACAGCACCATGCACACCTGCCTGTGCGACGATTTCCGCCTCCATCTCATGAAACTTTGCATTTAAAACGGTATGCTGGATTCCTTCTCTCTTGAGCATGCCGCTGATCAGCTCGGAAGTCTCGATGGTGATCGTGCCGACAAGCACCGGCTGCCCCTTTGCATGTGCAGCCTTTACCATCTCGACAACCGCACGGAATTTTTCCTTCTTGGTCATGTATACCGCATCCTGATGATCCACGCGGATAACAGGCATGTTGGTCGGAATCTCGATAACGTCCATTCCATAAATGTCACGGAACTCTTTTTCCTCGGTGAGCGCTGTACCGGTCATACCTGCCTTCTTGTCAAACTTGTTGAAAAAGTTCTGGAAGGTGATGGTTGCAAGCGTCTTGCTCTCGCGCTTAACCTTTACATGCTCCTTTGCCTCGATCGCCTGATGCAGACCGTCGGAATAGCGGCGTCCCGGCATGATACGTCCGGTAAACTCGTCAACGATAAGTACCTCATCGTCTTTTACAACGTAATCCTGATCGCGGAACATCAGATTGTGTGCGCGCAGTGCAAGGATGATATTGTGCTGGATCTCCAGGTTGTCCGGGTCTGCAAGGTTCTCGATATGGAAGAACTGCTCGACCTTGTGGACACCTCTCTGGGTAAGGTTAACAACCTTGTCCTTCTCATTGACGATAAAGTCTCCGGTCTCCTCCTGCTCGACACCCATGATGGCATCCATCTTGGAATACTCCGGGATATCCTCTCCACGCTCCATCTGTCTTGCGAGGATATCGCACGCCTCGTAAAGCTTGGTGGACTTGCCGCTCTGTCCGGAAATGATAAGCGGGGTACGCGCCTCATCGATAAGTACAGAATCGACCTCATCGATGATAACATAGTGGAGTCCTCTCTGAACAAGCTGCTCCTTGTAAATGACCATGTTATCCCTTAAGTAGTCAAATCCCAATTCGTTGTTGGTAATATATGTGATGTCACAGTTGTACTGCGCACGGCGCTCATCATTGTCCATGCTGTTAAGTACTACACCGACAGTAAGACCGAGGAACTCATGTACTTTTCCCATAGTCTCAGCATCACGCTTTGCAAGGTAATCGTTGACAGTAACGATGTGTACACCCTTTCCCTCCAGTGCATTTAAGTATGCCGGAAGTGTTGCAACGAGTGTCTTTCCTTCACCGGTCTTCATCTCTGCAATACGTCCCTGATGCAGGATGATGCCACCGATGATCTGTACTCTGTAATGCTCCATGCCAAGGACACGAACCGCTGCCTCTCTTACAACTGCGTATGCCTCCGGAAGCAGGGCATCCAAAGTCTCTCCCTTTTCCAGACGGTTCTTAAATTCTTTCGTCTTGTCACGCAACTGCTCGTCCGACAAAGCCTTCATGGAATCGCGGTAGGACTCCACCTTGTCAACCAACGGCATGATACGTTTTAACTCTCTCTCGCTGTGTGTACCAAAAATTTTGGTTAATGCACTCATATATTTACTCCTATCTTTATTACACAATGCCCTTATTTTACCACTTTTGTGGTATTTTCACAATAACATCGCGTAAACGTTTTATGAACTTTTTATTAACTGCAGGCACTTATCCTACGATTCATGCACGTTGAGCCATACGCACATCTCGTTCTCCCCGCGGTTTGCCCATGCATAATACGGGATCAGAAGCAGCTCTGCGTCCTCGTATTCCGGCTTCTGATAGGCGGTATAAAGCTGATTCGCCACCACCGGCTTGCGGCGCTTTGCCTTCGCACGGATTGCAGGAAAATCGTGTTCCGCGATGCGGATATGAGCCATCTCCATCTCATTTTTCCAGAACTCGTTTTTCACCTCAAACTCGCGCAGTGAAATCGGTCTGCTGTTCTTTTTGATCTGTTCCATCTTCCCTCTCCTCGTATAAATCTGCACCTGCAGGTCTCCCTGCAGTGCAGATTGTTTCTGATTGCATAAAAACCGTAACCTCATTTTTACATGATACTTTTTGGGTGTCAAGGCAATCACAAAATTATTTCTTTTGCAAGCCATACCTTCTACCGGATCAGCACCGGCTGGATCTGTTTCCCCTTCATCGCAGCTTCGATCGTGTCCGGAAGCAGCGTAAGATCTGCCACAACGGAGTTTGGCTTGCTCTTGTGGTTATCCTGCTCAAACGGCACGAAATACACGTTTTTCATGTTCATAAGAGCACCGATATTCTTAAAGTTCGTGCCGAGCGCATCGTTGGTGGAAATTGCAATTACCAGAGGCTTTCCGCCGCGCATGTGCGCCTTTGCCGCCATGAGTACCGGTGTATCCACGATCCCGCTCCACAGCTTTGCCGCCGTGTTGCCGGTGCATGGCGCGATCACCATGATGTCGAGCAGATTGTTCGGTCCGATCGGTTCTGCCTGTGTGATCGTCTTGATCCCCTCATTTTCCGTGATCGCACAGATCCCGTCCACAAATTCTTTCGCACTTCCGAATCTCGTATCACAGGTCTGCGTGTTAAAAGAAAAAATTGGGACCACATTTGCCCCCAATTCTTTCAGATGCTCTACCGCTTTTCTCGCCTTTGAAAACGTGCAGAACGAGCCGGTGATTCCATATCCTATATTATAATTTGAAAAATCCATGACTTTCCCTCTCTCACATCTCGTCTCGGGAGCAGTTGTCTTTGGATGGCATTCGCCAGAATTTTTGCGCTGCTTTTTGTGGTGTACTTTCCGGGGAGACTGAGCGCCTGCACGACCGGAATATGATACTTTTCCGCCGCCTTAAGGTCTGTTCCTCCCGGCAGTGACGCGATGTCGTAGATGACGGCATCCCTGTGCATCTCCGCGATAAGCCTCTCCGTCACAACACATGCCGGCACGGTATTGACGATGCTGTAAGCCCCATACATCTCTTCCGGTCCATACGCAAAATCCGCCGCATTGTGTCCGTCCCTGCAAGCCTGTATGCGCGCCGTCTTGCTCCGGGCGAGCACCGTTACCTTCGCTCCCATCGCATACAGTAGATCCGCAATCGCCTTTCCGCACCTTCCGTATCCGGTCACGACCACCTTTTGTCCCCGGATGGAAAACGCGCCATTTTTTAATATCTCCGCGACTGTTGCCTCCGCCGTGATCCACGCATTTTTCTGTGCCACTTCCTCATCGTCCATGAAGTCAAAGTAAGGAAGCTGCCGCATATCGCACCACACCCGCCAGTTAGCGTCGATCTTCCCTCCGAAAAGGATCTTGCAGCTGCCAAGGTTTGCTTTTAATATTTGTGCCATGTCATCCTGTCTGGTAAGCTTGCCGATCGGTGTCGGAAGGACTACGCAATCTGCCTTCTTTAAAGCTGCTATGCACCGATTTTCGCATTCTTCTGTTTTCCATCCACAGCTTTGTACCGCACCGGGCAAAAAATCACAGATTGCCGCCTGCCTTTTGTCAGTCACAAATATTACGGTATACCAATCCATAAAAAACGCTCCCTTCCATATATTGTATGAAAGGGAGCCTTATATGGTTCCAGCTTATTAAATTGTGCGGCTTATTATAATCTGGTCTCTACAAAAATGGCATAAATGGCTTTAATCGCCTGCTCGAAGTCATCGTTGCTGACACCGATGATGATATTCAGCTCGGATGAACCCTGATCGATCATCCGCACGTTGATGTTGGCATGTGCCAGTGCGGAAAAAATACGTCCTGCAGTACCACGGTTTGAACGCATTCCACGTCCTACGACCGCAACCAGTGCAAGGTCAGCCTCCAGATCGATAATATCCGGGTGTGCAAGTCTGCGGAGTGAGCTGATCACCTGCTGCTCCTTGCCCTCAAACTCTGCCTGATGTACAAATACGGTCATCGTGTCGATACCGGATGGCATGTGCTCGATGGAGATTCCGTTCTCCTCGAATGCCTGCAATGCCTTGCGGCAGAAGCCGACCTCGGAGTTCATCATATCCTTGTCAATGTTGACTGCAACGAAGCCCTTCTTTCCTGCGATACCGGTAATGGTAAATTCCGGCTTCTGGCAGGTGCTCTCAACGATGAGCGTTCCCGCTGCTTCCGGATCGTTGGTATTGCGGATGTTGATCGGGATACCGGCTTTGCGTACCGGGAACACCGCATCCTCATGCAGTACGGATGCACCCATGTAGGAAAGCTCACGAAGCTCACGGTATGTGATCACGCGGATCGGCTCCGGATCTTTTACGATTCTAGGATCTGCTACGAGACAGCCGGAAACATCCGTCCAGTTCTCATACATGCTGGCTCTTGCAGCCTTTGCCACGATAGAGCCTGTGATGTCAGATCCACCTCTTGAAAATGTATGGACAGTTCCGTCTGGACGTACTCCATAGAAGCCCGGAACAACTGCCTTCTCGGTCTCTGCGAGCTTGGCAGATAACACCTTGTCGGTCTTGTCTGCATCAAAATTGCCGTCCTCGTCAAAGAAGATCACAGTTGCCGCATCGATAAATTCATAGCCCAGATAGTCTGCCATGATGATTCCGTTTAAATATTCGCCGCGGGATGCCGCATAGTCCACGCCAGCCTTCTCCTTGAACTTCTGGCTGATCGTCTTAAACTCTTCGTCCAGTGTAATCTTAAGCTGTAAGCCGTTGATGATGGAGTCGTAGCGATCCTTGATCTTCATGAGCTGTACTCTGAAATCCTGTCCCTCATCTGCCAGCGCATAGCATGCATACAGCATATCGGTTACCTTTGTATCCTTGGAGTTACGCTTTCCCGGCGCACTTGGCACCACATACTTTCTTGTCTCATCGGCGCGGATGATGTTGCCGACCTTCATAAACTGCTCTGCACTTGCGAGCGAGCTTCCGCCAAACTTAACCACTTTTACCATTTTCTTTTGCTCCTCTAGAGAATAAACATACCAAGATATTATACGTCTTATATTCTCCGTTCGTCAAGAAATTCTATGGTTGCTGTGGCGATAAATCAAAAATGCCACGACTGCGGTTGCCGCCTCGGTGACCGGGAATGCGAAAAATACGCCCTCCGCTCCTTTTGCCCTGCTAAGCAGATATGCCGCCGGGAATTACACATAAAAAAACCACACAGTATCTGTACTGTGTGGCGAAAAAAGATTGCTCTTGAAAAATCCACTCCCAAAAGGATTTTGGTATTCTTATTTTATTCTGCTCCCATCTCGATGTATTTTACATCCATCTGGAACAGTCTGGAGGATTCATCCAGTGTTATGATCCCGTAGGAAGGCGGATTGCCAAATCCCGGCGAACCGATGCTGCCCGGATTAAATAGTGCAACGCCATTGTGGCGGTCGTAAAATACACGGTGTGTATGTCCGCACAGCGCCATATCCACGCGCTTTTCCCGCGCTGCAAGCTCGAAGGTCAGGTATCCGGATTTAACCGCATACCGATGTCCGTGGCATATAAGGATCTTCTTTCCCTCCACAAGCAGGATCTTCTCCTCCGGCTCCTGCTGATAATCACAGTTTCCCGGCACCCGCTCCATCGGAATATCCGGGTAGGCTGCGTGCAGTCTCGTGGCATCGCCCCAGCAATCACCCAGATGGATGATCATGTCCGGACAGTTCATGCGGACTGCATATATCATATTTTCTACATTCCCGTGCGAATCACTCAATACTAATATTTTCTTCACTACGCCAATCGCTTCCACTGTTTGCTGCATTTGTAGTAAGAATAAAACATGCAATGCTCTGCCTGCTCGCAGCGTCCTGGTGCGCTCTCGATATTGCACTGGCAATTTACAATCGCATCTGCCTTTCCCTTACAAGCTCCCTTAATCATAACTTCGTCAAGTACTTCGTCTGACATAACCGCACTCCTCACTATGTTTTGTTTTCCAACGAGTTCGATTATACAATATGTTGTATTTAAAAGCTATAAGTCAAAACAACCAAATTGTTGTTTGTCTTTTGTCAAAATTTCCACTTGACGAAAAAGACGAAATAAGGTAGTGCTACTCTTCAAGTGGTAAAGACACAGACAAAAGTACCGGATTGTGATCCGTCGCATGAAATTCCTTATTCAAAGTCTCCACGCTGTTGACCTCTAAATTGGAGGAAACGATAAATCCATCGATCAGATAATACTGGAAATTGTCCTTATCTGCGTTCTCATACGGCTCATCCAGTGACCGGCAGGACGGCGAAGAGTTATCCGTCTCAAAAGAAAACAGATCGGAAAATTCGTCCTCATTGATCACGCCCGGCTCCCAGTAATCTTCACTGATGACCGGATACGCACTGGTATCCGTTCCGGAAAACTGCTGGTTAAAGTCTCCGCCGGCGATCACATAATTGCCCGCCTGTGCCTCTGTCTCAAGCACGTTTTTCAAAATGGCAGTCTGCATTGCCTTGCCCTCGCCATTGTCGTAGGCTTCCAGATGCAGGTTCACGATCACCAGCTCCTTGTCGCTGTTTTCAATCGGGATCCGCTCCACCAGCAGACACCGCTTCAGGTTTGCCAGACGTACCGGCCACGAGAACGGGCACGGAAGCTGGACGCGGTCTGCCGCGCTGACCTCAAAGCGGCTGAGCGTCATGATGCCGCCCGTCACTTTGCCGATCGTTGGCAGCGGATATGGCACATACAGGCACTTATAGTTGATGGCATACGCCTCCTGATAGCCGGTCAGGGCACCCATGAGGGATTGCTCTTCATCAATATGATGGGATCTCTTGGAGTCGGTATCCACCTCCTGGAAAAAGACGATATCCGGTGAGATCTCCTGCACGGTATCTGCGATTTCCTGCATATTGCTCTGCACGCGCTCCGCCGACGCGGTATTGACCTGACTTCCCCCGTCCATAAAGAAATCCGCATTGTCGCCAAGCGCACCGTAACCGAGATTCCATGTCAGCACGGAGAGAGACTCCCCCACCGAAAGCGCCTGTGAATAGTTCCCCTTGGTGGTAACCTTCTCCACTTCCTCCGGCTTGTATTCCGTTATGGAAAGGATCAGGATCAAGGTCAAAAATGCGACGATCGCCGCAAGGATCACTCCCACAACCGCAAGCACTACCTTTTTACATGTCCCCCTCTTTTTCATACCCCTTTATACCTCCAATCGTTCCAATATGTGAAGATGATTGCGCTCTGCCAGCTTCACGCAGCGCTCATAAGCGTCAAATGAGCGGATGTGCTCGACCGCATGTGCATCCAGCCCGTAAATGGCATCATTGCCAACGCGGCTTGCGATGCTCCAGAAACGCTCGCTCGGATACTGCCGGTTCCCATCCATTCCGAGAACATTGATCTCTAATGGGATATTCATTTCCTTTGCCGCGCGGCAGAGGCGTCCCATCTGCTCCTCATACACGCTCTCCGATCCCTGATAATTCAGAATATCCGGATGTGCAACATACAAAAAGGCACCGGTTTTCATCCCCTCGATCACCGTATCCACATAGCTCTTAAAATACGCCTCGTCCCTCGTCGGCGCGCCTGTGTATGCCCCGTTCACCTCGCCGAGATCCAGAAAATGCTGCCCCATGATCAGATAGTCAAAGCCCAGATCATCAAACATCTTCATCTGTTCGTCGAAGAAACGCGGGATATATTCTGCCTCAAAGCCTGCATAGATGCGGATCTGATCCTTATATTCCTCCTCAAGGCGGCGGATACAGTCGCGGTATTCCTCCGCCTGATCCATCCGCATACGGATTCCTGATACAAAGCCGTCCTTGTAAGGGCATGGAATATGATCCGAAAAACCGAACTCCTCGATTCCAAGATCGATCGCTGCCTCTATAAATTCCCGCTCCGTGCCATACGCATGCTGGCACCGTGTCGTGTGGGCATGGTAGTTTGCTTTTACAAAATCACTCATATCAATTCCTCCAGATTTTACAATATTTTACCACGTCTTTACATTTTTCACAATGGCGGGCAAAAAAGCCGGATTTAAAGGGCAAAAAAAAGCGACTCCTTTCAGAGTCGCTTTCCACTGGATTGCTTTTATTCAGCTCTTTCCATTGCCTCAATGTAGTCCTTGGTTCCAACCCATACATCGTTTGAATATGGGTTCTTGCCAGCGATAATGGACTTCTTGATGATAACTGCAATGCAGATAACATTCGCTGCCAGAGCAAGAATCGCAACAACGCCCTGTGCTGTCGGGTTCGCTGTGATGCCAAATGCAGCCATTGCCTCATTGGCAGCGGCGGTCTTGCCAGCGCCTGCCTGATACAGCTCGATTGCCTTGTCATACATGTCGATCGCTGCAAAGCCCTTCTGTGCTCCGCCATAAACAGACGGAAGAACGGAGAAACGCTTGCTGATCTGGAAGGTCGGAACAACCTGGGCGAACATGCACCACAGTGCAAGTGTGTTTGCACGGTTCTGGATCCATGCACCCTTGTTCCACAATGCGTTAGCAAATGTCGGAGCAAGAAGAAGTGCAACACCGCAGTACCAGGTGTGTGTCGGAAGGTTCAAGTATGTATACTCAAAGTTCCAGATGTCGTAAGCTACGATGAACCAGATGGTCATATCCGGCCAGAGCATATCGCTCTTGTTCTTGTCCTTGGAGGTGTAAAGATTGATAACACCGGTCATACAGAAGATGTTGATCACACCTGCGAGTGCATTTAAGATGTTCCACCATCCACCGTAGATGAATACACCTTCGTTGGATGCCCACCATGCACCTGCGAAATCTCCGGAGATACTGTAAGCAGCAAATGCAGACTCTAAATCAGATACAACTGCGATCATGATGTTGGCTGCAACGATGAACCAAGGAAACCATGCAAACCATTTTTCTTTGCCGATGCCCCACTTGTACTTGATCATCATGAAGCCGACACATCCGATGTCTGCCGCATAAAGCTTGAAGTAGTGGAACCAGCCATCCATGTAAGCAACGGTCGGGTTATCTGCTCCTCCGAACAGTCCAACGTGTGCAAGGATGAAGTAAACTGTGAGAATAACTGGAATCACAACAAAGAGAAGGATTCCGCCTGCCTTGGTGCGGCGGCCGATCTCATTGGTGATGATAAGTCCGGCAAATACAAGTACCCAGCCCAATATCTGCCATAAACTGTCGATTTGGAATAACATTTTTTGTCCTCCTTTTTTAATTATGTACTCCCAATATTTTTATTTTAATACGAAATGCTCCAGTTGGCAAGTGGGGACGTTCCCGATTAATGCACTACGCTGTGGGAGTCCGGCGCATCAATATAGCGCATCCGCCCCTCCAGCAGAAGCTCTTTGCCCGCTTCATTTCGCGTGTATACCAGCTCGTACTTACCGATGTAGGACTTGATGTAGCTGTAAAACAGCTCCGCGTCCTCCCTCCGCTTCGCAAAGCATTCCGGGACACAGTAGAAGCCGTCCACTCCGTCGTGGTGTCCATTTTTTACCAGAAGATAGCGCTGGTTGTTGATCGCGGAAAAGAACTCGCGGACACATTGTGCAAAAAGCAGCCGATCCTTACCGGTTCCGCCGTTTAGGTAGACACTCTGCCTGCCGTTCTTTCCTTCCTCCACGCAGACAGTTGCATCCTTCGTGGTAAGAAGGTTCTGCCGCTCCAGACACAGGAATATTCCCTCGCCGATCGCCTTGAGGCGATCCTGCGGCGTATTTATCTTTCTTACCTTATGCAGATTGCCAAGCCCGTAAATTCCACAGACGGCTGCGGCAGCACCGCCAATCCAGCCCAGCGGTGTAAAAGAAAGCAGTACGCCTGCGGCAGTTCCTGCTCCCGCCAGCCCCAGCCGGAGCTTGGAGCGGTTGGCTTCTGTCGCGGTAATATTCTTCTCCACCACAGAGGTCTCATCTACCACTTCCATCTTCTTTGCCTTGTCAAGTGCGCGATTCCACCTTGCCCCCAGTGTCGTCCGCTCCTTGGAAAGTGCCAGCGTCTGTTCATTCATCTGATCCACATGCTTTTTATTATAGGGTTCCCCGATGATCGAGAGCCGTTCCATTCCGGTCTCGATCACATCCTGCTCATAGTGCAGTCCCAGGAAATTGTCCATACGGCGGCTTAGCGTTGCAAAATCCCGTCCCAGACTGTCCGTATCGTTTTCCGATGCCGTCGGCTCTGCATAATGAAGCTTCTGCAATATGCCATCCGGTATCAGACAGATCAGGTGCCAGATATTGCTGGTCTTATCCGGAACATCCCGGAATACGCGGATCGCGCGTCCGCGCATCTGGTTACTCAGCATATACGCCCCTACAAAGCTGGCAAGGATCAGCGAATTGATGCAGGGCGAATCCCAGCCCTCGCCGAGAAGCGACTTCGTTCCGATAAGCACCTGCATATACCCCTGTGTGAAAATATCCGTTACCGCCTGTGTCAGGAAGTGATTGTCCCCAATCGCCGTAACCTTCACATAGTCACTCTCGGAGAGATTTCCAACGGAGGAGAAATTCACCTTTCCGGCATCCTTGATCGTGGCAATAAGAGCCTCCTTTGCCTCCGCCGGAATGATAACGATCGATCCGCAGAGCACACCGATCCGAAGCGCAGAAAGATCGTCCTCCTGCGTTCCCCGCGTGCCATCTGCCGGCGCCACGCGCGCAGCCTGCTCCTGTCCGAAAGCCTTATCGGTCAGGCGGCGGAGCTGCTCAAAGAACGGAAGCACGCCAAGCGACGTCACATCGCTGTCCGGATCGCCGACCGCCTTCTCGTATTCCTTTCGGATATAATCCGTAAGCACCAGCAAGCGGAGCTTTCCACCCATGCTCCTGTACTCACTCTTTACGATAGCCTCGATACTCTTGCATTTGCCCTTTGAACTGATAAGCATCTTTTCGATCGCCTCACTGGCGATCAGCGCTACCTTTTTCTTCTCGATAAGCCCCTGCGATTTAAGCTCCCGCTCAAGCTCCTCCCGGTACGCCTCATCACAGGAGTAGGAGTCCGCATCATCATACAAAAAGCCCTGCAAAAGCGTCTCCATCATCTCGATCGTCATGGACGGGATGCCGTTTTTAGCGGCGATCCGCCGCAGATTATTCGGGATCGGTTCATTCTTTGCCTGCAAAAAGCTAAGCAGCGCCACAAGGTAGTCTGCCTTTTCCGCAAGCTCGGCATCTGCAATACTGCCGTCCAAAGCTCCGTGTGTCTTGACAGCCGCTAAAAACTGTGCATTCTGCCACAGCTTCTGCTGCATGGCATTGCTTCTTGCCGTGAACTTCTCTACCTCCGCCAGTTCTTCCTCTGTCGGGTAGTTAAAATAGACATAGTCCTGATGCGGGCAGAGACTGCCCTCCTTCACAAGCTCCGGGACAGTGATCTCCTCGTCGATCTCCCCGCACATATCCATGTAGCGCTTCCACATCGCCGGTGTCGAATCGTATGGCGGCGTCGCCGTAAGTGCGATCAGCTTTGCCTCTCCGAACGCCTGTCGAAATTCCTCCAGCGCCTTCCACCACTCGCTGCGCAGATGGTGGCACTCGTCCAGACACAGTACCCCGATTCCGGCGCGGCTCATCTCGGATATGACATCAAACTTGGAATAATCCACCTCTTCGCTCTGTGCCGCCAGCTCCTTTTTGGCGATGGCATCGTCCGATTCGAGGGAGTCCATCGTCGTCCCGGACTCATCCAAAATCCCCTTGTAATGGCGCATCGCGCTGTGCAGTGACTGATACGTTGCGATCGTAATACAGCGCGGCTCTTTCAGATTCTGTGATATGTAATCCTCCGGATTTAGCCCTTCCTTTAAAAAGCCCTCCTCGATCCGTGCCGCCCACTGCTGCCTGATTGTAATAGAAGGAGTCAGCACCAGTGCCGGCTCCTTCATGCGGGCAATCAGCTCGATCCCCAATGTTGTCTTGCCCGAACCCGGTGCAGCAACAATGTGGATCCTGCCGTCTGCAATATATTTCTGCGCATTGGCAAGCACCCTTGCCTGATAGTTGCGCCATTTTCCCTTAAACTGCAGAATATTGCTGTAATTCATTATTTTCCCCCTCGTTTTTTCCATGCGGACGGACGCTTTAGCGCCTGTTTCCACAGTGCCGGATGAAGCAGGATCAGAAGCGGGAACAGCTCCAGACGTCCTGCAAGCATGTCAAACATCAGAACATACTTCGTGAACGGCTTGAAAAATCCAAAGTTCTCCGCCGGACCTACCATGTTAAGTCCCGGTCCGATGTTGTTGATCGTAGCGAGAACCGCTGTAAAATTCGTTGTCAGATCGTGTCCCTCAAACGATACCAGAAACAGGGACACAGCAAACAGAAGAATAAACGTTATAAAATAAACATTGATGGAGCGAACCACGTCATGCTCGATCGGCTTGCCGTCCATCTTGATCTTCTTGACACTCTTCGGATGGATGTAGGAATCCAGCTCCTTTTTCACGGTCTTGAAAACAGAGATAAAACGCGACACCTTGATTCCGCCACCCGTACTTCCCGCGCAGGCACCGATCGTCATCAAAAATACGAGGATCGTCTTTGCCGTGCTCGACCATGCATTGTAATCAACCGTTGCAAATCCGGTCGAGGTGATGATTGAAGCAACCTGAAACGAAGCCTTGGTCAGCGCGTCGAAAAATCCGGAGGTCGTATTCCAGATACAGATCACGATGCCTAAGATCGCAACACCGATGATCGTAAAGTACGCCTTGACCTCCTCCATCGCCGTTGCCTTCTTGACCTCGCCGAAGATCAGGAAGTAATACGCATTGAAGTTCACACCGAACAGGATCATAAAGATCGTCACAACCCACTGCAGATATACGGAGTAGCTTGCAAAGCTATCCGCCTTGATTCCGAAGCCTCCGGTTCCCGCTGTACCAAGTGCCGTACACAAAGAATCAAACAGCGGCATCCGTCCCGCAAGCAGGAAAATGATCTCCGCCAGCGTCAGTCCGATGTAGATATAATACAGGATACGCGCGGAATAGCGGATCTTCGGAACAAGCTTTCCAACGGAAGGTCCCGGGCTCTCTGCACGCATCAGGTTGATATTGGAACCACCGCTCATCGGAATAATCGCTAACATAAAGACAAGTACGCCCATTCCTCCGATCCAGTGTGTAAAGCTTCTCCAGAACAGGTTGCAATGGGAAAGTGCCTCCACATTGCTTAAGACACTTGCTCCGGTGGTCGTAAAGCCAGAAATCGTCTCAAACAGCGCATCGGTAAACGATGGGATCTCCCCCGAAAACCAGAATGGCAGACATCCCAGAAGAGACATCACGATCCAGCTCAGCGCGGTCGCAACACATCCCTCCTTCAGGTAAAAGACCATGTTTTTCGGCTTAACAAACGTCATCAGAACGCCGATCACAAGACCGATCGCGATCGTGATCACATAGTATATTCCCTGCCGTTCATGGTAGATTAACGCCACAATGCAGGGCAGCAGCAAAAAAGCTGACTCCAGTTTAAGCACCTGCCCAAGAATATAGCGGATAATTGATCGATTCATTTCACCATGCCTCCACTACCTGAGAATATCAAGAATATCCCGGAATCCGGTATGTGCCGTCACGATCATGACAGCATCACCCACCTGGATATAGTCTTGTCCACCCGGAATGATAATCGAACCGTTTCTGCAGATGAATGCGACAAGCAGCTTGTCTTTTAACGCAAGATCCTTAAACGGAATATTGGTCAGTTTCGGATTCTCCTCATATACGCGGAACTCAATCGCCTCAACCCTCTGGTCAAACATGTGGTACAGAGTCTCGATGTTGCTGTCGATCGACGCGGTTCTCGCGCGCACATACGCAACGATCGCCTCCGAAGTAATATACTTCGGATAAATCACACTTCCGAGGTCAAGCTGGCTGATGACATCCGAGAACGTGATGCGGTTGATCTTCGTGATGACCTTCGCATTGGAAACGCTCTTTGCGTGGAGCGTCAGCATGATATTCTCCTCGTCGATTCCGGTAAGCGGAATGAAGGACTCGATCGTCTCGATTCCCTCCTCCTTGAGCAGATCCTGATTGGTTCCGTCCCCATTGATGATGACCGCCTCCGGCAGAAGCACGGAAAGCTCCTCACAGCGCTTGCGGTCGCTCTCGATGATCTTGACATCGATTCCCATGTGGATAAGCTGGTCTGCCAGATAATAGGCAGCTTTTCCTCCACCGATGATCATGGAGTTTTTGACCTGCTTGGTATTGAAACCGATCGTCTTTAAGAACTTGCGCGCACTCTTCGGCGTGGAAACAAAGGAGAAAATATCCCCCTTCTGGATCTGGAAATTGCCGGATGGAATATAAACCTCCCCGTCACGCTCGATCGCACAGACTAAAAGATTCGGTGCGAACTTGCCACCTAAATGGGCGATCGTCATGCCGTCGAGCACATTGTCCTCCGGCACCTTGAACTTGATAAGCTCCGCCTGACCGTGCGCGAAGGTCGATACCTCAAGCGCGGTCGGCAGATACAGGATGCGCGCCGCCTCCTTTGCTGCCTCGAGCTCCGGGTTGATGATCATGGCAAGACCGAGCTTCTCACGAAGGTATCCGACCTCCTTGCTGTAATCCGGTGTGCGCACACGCGCAATGGCTGCACAGTTACCGACCTGCTTTGCGATCGTGCAGGTCAGCAGGTTCAGCTCATCCGAATCGGTCACCGCAATGATCAGATCCGCCGACTCGATCCCGGCTTCCTTTTGCACGCTATAACTTGCGCCGTTGCCGGTGATCCCCATGATGTCATACATATTTGTTATTTCTTCGATCTTTGCAGAGTCGTGGTCGATGATGATGATATCATGCCCTTCCCTGCTGAGCTGCTCAATCAAGGTCTTTCCGACCTTGCCGCAGCCGACAATAATAATCCTTAATCCCTTTGATGTCTGGGAGTTTATGTGAAACATGACTTCCTCCAAAAATTAAAAACTGTGTCCGCCGCCGGAGTGACCGCCGCCACCTCCGCCGCCTCCGCTGCTGCCACCGGAGCTTCCGCCGCTGCCAGAGCTTTGCGGACTGTATGTTTTGGTCTGTTTTACAAAGGTTGACCTTACATCCGTAACCTTATACTTGCTGTATATGCCGGAGATCAGTTCTCTTGCGGATGCCTTCCGCTTCTTTGAAAAAGCGATGACTGCAAAGAAATTGATGAGCATCGCGATCGCAACCGCGAGCAGCACATTGCTGATATACTTCATCGGCTGTGCGATCTTCTCCCCGCGCATCAGGGTATACACCTGATCAAACGCCTCGTAAGCACAGGAATAGTAATCCCCATCGGACGCATACCGATATACATTATCCGTGATCGTATCCGCGTAGGACGATGTGATACGCCCGCGCGCCGCTCCGGTGCTGTCCAGATACAGATAGCGGTTATCCATATCCACGATAAATACAACCGCAGAGCTTCCCCCGAAGGTATCATCGCTGTAACTCTCCGCATAACGTTGTGTATTATAGTATGGATTCTCGTCGATTGCAACAAAAGCCGCATTACTATATTCCGTTACCTTCATTAGGATGTCAGCCAGATCATCCTCCTCTGAATCGGAAAGCAGATCCGCTTCATCCTCAATCACTGCCTCATACCCGGTATCTGGGTTCGTATATAAAGTCTCTGCATGTACAGGCTCGGTCGTGCATGCAACAGCAATTCCTGTCCATACTGCAATTCCGAGCATACCAGCCGTAAGAAAATTACGCACGATCATCACCTCCCTGTTTGTCAAACTGCGGCAGCTTCCGCGTTGCCGTGAGATTGTACTGCTCGATCAGTTCCTTTTCCATAAAGATAATCGTTGCGATCAGAAGGATCGCCGCACCATAATAGTACAAGTCTGAAACCGGCTTAAACCCCGTAACTACGGTTCCAACCACAAGTCCTGCCAGCATTGCAAGCATTCCGCGTTTTCCCATCTTGTGCGGAACACTTTCGAGCTGCTTTTTTGTCACCGCAAAGCAGATTCCAGCAGCCACCAGCGCACCGAACCAGATCAGTCCGGCGCCGAAAAGTCCTTCAAACTCTGACGCAAGTCCTAGCGTCACAATACCGATAACGATGACCGTGCAGATGGCCGTTGTCACTCCATCCCACGATTTCTTCTTTTTCTTATTGGAAATCTTGATGGCATTCTTGCGGTTTACCTCATTTAGCTTCTCCTGATTTGTGCGCGCCAGAACACCCTTGTCATTCTCTCCGTTTTCAGCCGCAGCGATCTTTATTATCATGGATGAGGAGATTATCATCGCCGCAACCGCGAGAACTCCGATCCAGATCAGAAGTGTGGATGGCTTTAATGTCAAAAACAAATTCAGCAGGATAAACACCGGAATCGCAAGCAGCAGCGAGCCTCCGATAAACTTCTTGATATCTACCGGCAGATCCGCAACAACCTTTCCGGTCTGACCGTTTACCGTGGCATACGCAACACGGTCGCCGTTGCGGTAGGACATGAACCACACCGGGAACATTGCCTGATCGACCGCCTCTGTCTTGGATCTTATCCGCTGGAAGGAGGAATCATCCAGATAAAATCCGCGGAACTCGCGCTCCTCCTTCATCTTTGCGATGACCTCATCCCGCGCAAGCTTCTCCGCATCCGACTGGTATACCTCAGCGCCGACATTCGCCGTATCCGCATAAAAGCCGCTTAAGAAAGCCGGGGTAAAGGCTTTCATTCCCTTTACATCATACGGGGCGATTGCCTCACTGATATTGTCCGCAAATGAGGAGGAAGCATCGTAGGACAAGCCCTTATAGTAAGAATCCAGTTCACCGGTCAGATCGTAGTGATCGGTGATGATATAATCGCCTCTCCGGTGGGACTTCTTTCCTTCTATTGCAAAATGCCCCTTCTGCGTCTCGTAAAACACCCAGTACGGCATATAAATTCCACGAAAGCTGTCGATCTTCTGCGGATCTTTAAATTCCTTCGGTGCAAAGATTGCCTTTCTCATCATCGCAGAATATGCCTGCTTGCAATCCTCCTTCGTCTTTTGGAAGGGAATGATGAAATTCGGTCTGTGCTCATTGCTGATCCTGCTGTAAAGGATCGTCGATGCACCGCAGAAGCTGCAAAAGCCCGCTGCCGCATCGTCCGTGCTTAGGATCTCGCCGCCGCACTGCGGACAGGTGAACACGGTTACCTCATAATTGTCCGGATCCTTGCCCTCCTGTGCATCCGATGTCTTGTTCTCATAGGAATACGGATCGATCTTCGTTCCGCAATAGTCACACGCAAGCTGCTGGGATGCCACGTCAAATTTGGCGTTGCCCCCGCAATTAGGACATTGAAACATAACAAACTCCTCCTTTTATCGTCTAGGATTCTTCCAGATCCCGGATATAAAGCATGATCTCCTGATGTTCATCCGTATAGCTTATGCTCGGCAAAAGCTCCATAGACACCCATCGGAATTTATTGTCCGTAAGTCTGCGGTAGCGCAGTGAACACTTCTCCGGGTGTTTCCTGAATCGTTCGCGGAGCGCCCCAAGCTCGGTAAACGTCAGATAAGCTTCCAGATCCTCCTCATGTACATAGCCCCGCAACGCAAAGTCACGGAACCATTCGGAGCATTTCGGGGAAATTCCATACTCCGTGTTCTGTTCACTGCTGTATGTCTTAATGATCTCGTAAGTATCATCCTGCAAATCGATGCGCAGTATCTTATGATAAATGCCGGAAAGCGTCCGCATCGCATCTAACATGGCACAGGTATCCGTATTGGCAAGCCTTCCCATGAATACGATCCGTTCCTCCTCCGGGTGCTCTGCCTTCGCCCAGAAGGTCTCAAGGGAATACCACTGATAACCGTCCCCGCATTTTCTGCGGTAGCTGTGTACAAGCACTCCGTTTGTCCTTTGAAGCTCTGTCCGGACGTAGTGCAGATCCACATGCTTTAGGAAGCTTTCCGCATCCTGCTTATGGATCAGCCCACTTGCCACCATGCGTCTTGCGTATTCATCGATCGTCTTTGCCTGTCTGCAGCTTTCGTCCTCATCCGCAGGAAGCTCCTTCAAAAAAACGATCTCACCTGTATGTGAATTGCAGCAGATCACCTTTTTCGTCTCGTTCCAAACCGCTTCAAGTGCAATTTCCCTCTCCGTCATTGTACGTCTCGCTCCGTTTCTGTCATCCAGTCCCACTACATCATTTTAAGTATCGGCTTCTATTATAATATTTTTCGACAAAAAAAACCAGCACAAAGGCAGCCGTTATTCGACTACCTCCGTAATATGTATTTCTATCGTTTTTTCAGTTGCCGCGTAGTACGATGTCTTTTTTGACCGGATAATGATCACCGCAGTTCCGGTGCCCTTTACGCTGACAACGCCCTTGCTGTTTACGGTAACCACCGACTTGTCCGTTGACTTGTAGGTAAATGTGCCGTCATACGATGACAGGCGTGCGCCCGACTTGGAATCCACCAGATATGCGCCCAGGGAGATCTTCTTGCCCTTTTCATACGCTGTCTCATATTCTGCGCCCACCTCGGTCTTAATGATCTTCTTGCCGGTGGATAGCACAACATCCTTGGACTTTTGTGCCTTGTATACAGCATCCAGAAGCTGGCGGATATCGGTAAACGTCTGCGCCTTGGATTTCTTACCCATATAGGTGCAGATGACCTCCCTACCCTTTTTGTCGACTGCTGTCGCAGAAAATACATAGCCCGCGGCATTTGTCGTTCCCGTCTTAGATCCAATGATGGTGTACAGATCCTTGCTGTATTCCATTGTCGAATAGAAGCTGTTTGTGCTGCCGAGCTTTTTCCCTGCTGTTCCGTTCGTCTGCTTTACGGTATAGCTCTCCTTCCTGACGATCGCGGCGATCTCCTCGGAAGCCATCGCATACCGGGTGAGCATCGCAACGTCATACGCTGTGGAATAGATATCATTGTAATTGTCCCCGATGTCAAGTCCGACCGGGTTGTCAAAATGCGTATTGGCAAGCCCAAGTTCCGCCGCCTTTTCGTTCATCGCGTCCACGCACGCATCCACAGAACCGAACACATCGACCGCAGCGCACACTGCCGCGTCCCCGGCAGAACCGATCAAAATCATGTGCAGCAAGGTGTCCAGCGTATATTTCTGTCTTGCTTTTACTCCGTATTTGCTGATGCCGACCGGAACCTGCGTCAACATGTCGCTTGTGATCTCCACCACACGGTCAGTCTCGGCATTGTCCAAAAGCACAAGTGCCGTCATAAGCTTTGCCGTGCTCGCCGGGTACACCCTTTCATCCTGCTGATCCCCCAGCAGAAGTTCTCCCGTTCTCGCGTCAATGACCGCATACGCATAATGCTCCTTCAGATCCGCCGGCTGTGTGACAGCCGCATAGGTCTCGTTCGGCGCTGCGATCACGGACAGCAGGCAGATCAGTGCCATCAAAAATCCGCATATTCTTTTCTTCATCCCCGGTGCTTTCATAACCTTCATCTCCATGTTTGTTTTCGTATCTTTTATCATCCCAAATCTCTATGTAAAATGCAAGTCCTACCCATAACTTTTTGATTGACTTTTCAAAATCCATCCACAATATCGAGGGCACTCCGTTCCGTACCAAGTTTGAGCATGAACTTGGCTCACTCGAAGGTGAGATGGGAATCGGATGTATTTCGGATTTTGAGACTCAGCCGATCTTAGTCCGTTCACATCACGGCACCTTTGCCATCACCACTGTCAGCAAGATCAACAATGCAGACGAGATCAATCCGACCGAGCTTGTCGCCGCTATCATCAACCAGAAGGATAACCTGATCGACGGAATCTGCAAGAAGTTAAAATTTACCTCCCTTCGCTTCCATCGTTTCGACGATATGCTTGAGACGGTTGGCATCGATCCTGACCATCTCTGTACCTACTGCTGGAACGGCAAAGAATGATCGACTAATTATAAATAAAGAAATCCCGCCACAGTGTTCACAAACGGACACCGTGACGGGACTTTTTTATCTCTATTATTTTTATTCCATTGCACGCTTGATGGCTGCCATCAGCTCATCGTAGGTCTCATAAGCAGGAAGCTCCGGGTGTGCTGCCTTGATGGCATCGGTGCTCTTAAACAAAAAGCCTGCCTTACTCGCCTCGATCATGCCAAGGTCGTTGTGGCTGTCCCCGCTGGCGATCGTCTCATATCCGATAGACTGCAATGCCTTAACCGTTGTAAGCTTTGACTGCTCACAGCGCATCTTGAATCCGGTGATTTCTCCGTCCTCTGCGACCTCCAGTGAGTTACAGAAGATGGTCGGCCAGCCGAGCTTCTCCATAAGAGGTCCTGCAAACTGTGAAAACGTATCGCTGATGATGATCACCTGTGTGAAGGAACGAAGCTCATCCAAGAACTCCTTCGCGCCCGGAATCGGATCGATCTTTGCGATCGTCTCCTGAATCTCCTTCAGTCCGAGTCCATGCTCCTTCAAGACGCCAAGTCTCCAACGCATCAGCTTATCATAGTCCGGCTCGTCTCTTGTTGTGCGCTTCAGCTCCGGTATTCCGCTTGCCTCCGCAAATGCAATCCAGATCTCCGGAACAAGTACGCCTTCCAAATCCAAACAAACAATGTACATCTTTCTTCCTCCGTTTTATTTATTTTTGCGGGAGATACGGCTCTTGATCTCATCCAGTGCCTTATTCATCCGCACGGTAATCGTAAATTCACCCTTCTGTCCTTCGAGCTTCTTCTCACCCTTGCGCGGTCTGAAGCCCTGCACACGGTTCAAAGCCATACGGGTTCCTGCGCCCATCGATGCGTAGGACTGCTCCATGCGCTCTTTTGCAAAGCGCTCGCGCTCCTCCGCAAGCTTGGCGGTAAATGCCTGCTTCTTGGATTCGAGCATCGCGCCGGCAGCCTTCTTGCCACCTTCGAGCATATTTTCCGGTGCGTACTTGCCCTCCTGCACATTCTTGACGAACGTATCCATGTGCGCATTCCATGCTTCCTCTGCCGCCTCCACGCTCTTTGCGAACTGTGTCAGGGCAGATACCGTAAGTGTCGTGTCCGCTGCAATGACCGCCATAAAAATAAGTCCAAACAGCTCGGTCACGATCGGTGACATCCAGCCCGTCATCCTGCTTGTAAACGGAAGGATCACATAGACAACCAGTATTCCTGCAAAGCCAAAGCCCACGGAACACGGGAAGCATACACGTCCCTTTATGTTGAGCGGCATATCGCTGTAATCCCACCAGTATGCGTGAAACAGCTTCTCAAGCGCCCATGAGGTCACATACTCTAAGACAATACTTCCGAAAAATGCAATGATAAAGATCTGCCACCATGTATACGAGTATTCCACTCCCGGCTTCTTAAACAGATCGATCAGGATCTCACAGGCGATCGCGCCTGCACCGTAGATCGGACATACCGGTCCGTAGAGGAAGCCTCTGTTCTCCCACTTCTTGCCCTTGATGGTACAGAACGTGCTCTCGTAGATCCAGCCCATACAACTAAAGATCACAAAGTCCACAAAATACTTACTTAGCCACATTCGCTTTTCTTCCTTTCCGTTTTCCAATCGTCTCTATGGACGAGACGTATTTATCTGCCAGGCACACGATAAGCGCTTCCCTGCTCGTCGGCACCTTGGTGATTGTAAGCGGCCACATGTGGCTTCGTATAACCTTCTGCACATTCTCATCAATATGAAAATGCGCCTCGGCATTCTTCCTTGCAAATTCCGGATGGCGGAAGCCGTGAAGCCGGTGCCACTTTTCGGATGAATCATGCCAATCATACAGATAAAAATCATGCAGGAATGCTCCGAGCAAAAGTGTCCTTGTGTTCGCCCCCAGATGCAGATGCTTGTTGAGCCAGAAGCTTACTCTGGTCACACTCTTACAGTGGTCAAAGGTTGTGACGGAGCCGTGCTGGATGTACTTCTTCATCTCCTGCACCTTCTCGTCCTGCATATAATCTTTTAAAACCTTGCGGATATGCCGTTCTTCGTTCGGTGTAAGTTTCACCTAAATGCCTCTTTCCGCGATTATGCGCTTACTTTCTCTTCTTTGTATTATTGTAGCAAAACATTTAAGAATTACAAGCCTATTGTTGCTGTTCGCCCGTCCCGTATTCCATGAATGATCCGCAGGATTACTTTAAACTCCTGCCGAGCAAAAGAAGCTGTGAATAAGTTGACAGCAAAACATTTGTTCTTGTATAATAGAAAATTAGGCGTAACTATTTATAGAAGGAGTTTTACTGATGATTTTTGGAAAGCACATTAACCGCTATTATCTGAAATACGGCTGGATGTTGTTGCTTGGCATTTTCGCGCTCGTCGCCGTAGACTTCGGGCAGTTGAAGGTTCCTGAGCTTTACCGCACAGTCGTAAACGGAATGAACACCGGGGTGGTGGTCACCGATGGAGTTTCACAGCCATTTGACATGAATTTCCTCTTAGATCATGTCTGCCTGCCGCTCATTTTTGTAATCTGCATGATCGTTGTCGGACGTTTTCTGTGGCGTGTCTGTTTCTTCGGCGCAGCCATAAAGGTAGAGACCGATCTGCGCGACCGTATGTTTGAGCATTGCAGCAAGCTGTCCCAGCAGTATTATCAGGTGAATAAGGTCGGCAATCTCATGAGTCTTTTTACCAACGACCTTGAGACCGTGCAGGACTGCTACGGCAACGGAGTGCTGATGTTTGCTGACGCACTCTGCCTCGGCTCACTCGCGTTTGTCAAAATGCTGCGCATGAATGTCGGTCTTACCATGCTCTCATTGATCCCGATGCTGCTTTTATTCTTTGCCGGCTCCGTTGTCGGAAGAACGATGTCCAAGCGCTGGGAGACACGTCAGGAAGCCTTTTCCGCGCTGTCCGATTTTTCGCAGGAGAGCTTTTCCGGAATCGCAGTTATCAAGGCGTTCGCCAAGGAGACAAAGGAGCTGATCGCATTCCGCAAGCTCAATGTCGAAAATGAGGACGCTAACATCAACTACACCAAGGTCTCCATGCTGCTGCAGGTTACGATCACCCTGTTTGTGGAATCTGTTGTCTGCGTCATCTTAGGTTATGGCGGTTATCTGGTGCATCAGGGCGTTTTCAATGCCGGAGAGATGATCGAGTTCATCGGTTACTTTACCGCGATCGTATGGCCGATCGAGGCAGTTGCAATGCTGATCGAGATGAGGG
This sequence comes from Lachnospiraceae bacterium, assembly GCA_963612015.1. GTDB lineage: Bacteria > Bacillota > Clostridia > Lachnospirales > Lachnospiraceae > Roseburia. Next base: position 50,462 of record CAVDTR010000015.1, read on the forward strand.
CCAAGGGAAATGCCTCCTTAAAGCGTATCAGTGAGCTGTTAGACAATAAGGTAGATGTCCGCGACACCTTTGAGGTGGCGGAGAACACCGCAGAGCAGATTGCCGGAACGATCGAGTTCCGCGATCTGACCTTTACCTATCCGGGAAATGAGACACCGGCGCTTTCCCATATCTCGTTTACGATCAATGCCGGAGAGAATGTCGGAATCATCGGTCGAACCGGTGTCGGCAAGACAACACTTGTGGATCTGATCTTGCGCACCTACAATGTTGCGGACGGCAGCCTCTTTATCGACGGCACGGATGTCAACCGCATACCGATCGAAGCGCTGCGCCGCCATATCGCGTATGTGCCGCAGGACAATTTCCTGTTCAGCGATACGATTGCAAACAACATTGCATTTGCATTTGAGGACAGCAGCGACACCGAGGCGATACGCCACGCGGCAATGCTCTCCGATATCCATGATAATATCGCAGAGTTCCCGGATCAGTACGACACCCTGCTCGGCGAGCGCGGTGTGACCGTATCCGGCGGTCAGAAGCAGCGTATCTCCATTGCCCGCGCACTCATGAAAAAGGCAGAGATCCTGATCCTCGACGACTCCGTATCCGCAGTCGACACCAAGACCGAGCGCGTGATCTTAGATAACCTAAAGAGCACACGCAAGGGACTTACCACAATCCTGATCGCCCATCGTATCTCCACGATCGAGCAGATGGATAAGGTCGTCTTTCTCGATGATGGTGCGCTTGTCGATGTCGGCACGCACGAAGAGCTGCTCGCCCGCTGCCCGGCATACGCCGAGATGGTAGAGCTGCAAAAACTTGAAGATCTTAAGAAGGAGGAAGAAGCCAATGCGTGAGTATTACCCTCTGATTTTAGTCGGCGCGATTGTCGGACTCTTTACCCTTATTTTTACACTCGCCTATGTGTTCATGAAGGATAAGAAAAAAGCCATCGGCTTTGACCGCAACATGAAGGACAGCGAAATCATCCGCCGTCTGTTCTACTACGCGAAACCATACTGGAAAAGCTTCCTCTTTGTCTTTGTGGTCATGCTCGTGTCCATCGCCTATGATATTCTCTCCCCGTACCTCGTCGGTCAGGCGGAGGAGATCGTAAAGGGCAATTTTGCAATGTCCGAGCTGCTTCGCATTGTCGGCATGTACGCCGGTGTCCTCGTTGTTTCTTCTATATGTACCTACATTCAGGCAGTCGTTCTGCAGAAGATCGGACAGCGTATCCTTTCCAATTTAAGAGAGGATCTGTTTACACATATTGAGCAGCTTTCCCACGATCAGTTCAACCATATTCCGGTCGGAAAGCTTGTTACCCGTGTCACCAACGACACCAACGCAATCTCACAGATGTTTACGAGCATTATTATCAGCCTTGCCAAGAACATCCTTGTCATCATCGGAGTTGTGGCGGCTATGCTGTTCTTAAACCTTGAGCTTACGCTCATGGTACTGTGCTTCGTACCGTTTATCGTACTTTTTACGATCATCTTCCGGAAGTTCTCACGTCAGGCATACCGGCGTGTCAAGGACGGAACGACCGATATCAATACCTTTTTGTCCGAGAACCTGTCCGGCATGAAGGTCACACAGATCTTCAACTGTGAGGCGAAAAAGCTGCGTGAGTTTCGTTCCAAGAACGACTATCTTTCGTGGGCGAAGCGGCAGCAGATCTTTGTATTCAGTATTTTCCGCCCGATTGTGTACATGCTCTACATCAGTTCCGTGCTATGCCTGCTCTATCTCGGCGGCAAAGGCTACATCCAGAACACCAGCTTTATGGGACAGGTCATCACCAGCGGAACCTTAGTCAGCTTTTATATGTATATTTCCAAGTTCTTCAACCCGATCCAGACGCTTGCAGAGCAGTTCAACTGGCTGCAATCCGCATTTGCTTCCGCAGAAAAGATCTTCTCCGTCATGGATATGGTTCCGGAGGTCGTGGACGAACCGGATGCCATCGAGCTTGATGCCATCCGCGGCGAGATCGAGTTCAAGGACGTATGGTTTGCGTATGAGCCGGATGAGTGGGTATTAAAGGGCGTATCGTTCCATATCAATCCGAAGGAGACGGTTGCCTTTGTCGGTTCTACCGGCTCCGGCAAGACAACGATCCTGTCGCTGCTCTGCCGCAACTACGATATCCAGAAAGGACAAATTCTTGTGGACGGCATCGATATCCGCCATATCAGAATCTCCTGCCTGCGCTCCCACTTCGGGCAGATGCTGCAGGATGTATTCCTGTTTTCCGGAACGATCCGGAGCAATATCGTTCTGCGTGAGGATTCCTTTACGGATGAGGAGGTGCTTGCAGCCTGCCATTATGTAAATGCCGATCACTTCATCAACCAGCTTCCGGATGGTCTTGACGAGGAAGTGCGCGAGCGCGGCAACAACTTTTCTGCCGGTCAGCGCCAGCTTCTTTCCTTCGCCCGCACCATCATCCACAAACCGGATGTCATCATCCTTGATGAGGCGACCGCCAACATCGACACGGAGACTGAGCAGTTGATCCAGGATTCTCTGGAAAAGATCATGAATATCGGAACCATGCTCATTGTAGCGCACCGCCTGTCCACCATTCAGCACGCGGACAAGATCATGGTCATCTCACACGGTCAGATTCTTGAACAGGGAAATCATTTTGAATTGCTTGAGAAAAAGGGCGCGTACTATGAGCTGTACCGCTTACAGTATCAGGGAACAGACGTTGACTGCTAATTGGAAACGGAGAATATCTTATGAGAAAAGAATTTCGCGAAGCGCTTGAGGACTCACCGATTATTGCCGCGATTAAGGATGAGGAAGGATTAAAGAAATGTAAGACCAGCGAGAGCAAGGTCATTTTCATTCTGTACGGGGATATCTGCAGCATCGGGGATATCGTTGCCGAGGTAAAAGCCTCCGGCAGGATCGCTATGGTGCATATCGACCTGATCGCGGGGCTTAGCGCCAAGGAAATCGCGGTTGATTTTATCAAAAAATATACGCAGGCAGATGGTATCATTACCACCAAGCCTGCGCTTATCAAGCGTGCCCGCGAATTGTCTTTGTCTACGATCCTGCGCCTGTTCGTCATTGATTCCATGGCTTACGAGAACATCGAACGCCAGATCAAAAATGCCCACCCGGATCTGATCGAGATCCTTCCGGCACTCATGCCGAAGGTCGTCTCCCGTATCTGCCGGATGACGGATATCCCCGTCATCGCAGGAGGGCTTGTCTCCGAGAAGGAGGACATCATGGAGCTTCTCAACGCCGGTGTCATCAGCGTATCCTCTACCAACTCTGCGATCTGGTTCCTATAACGGTCTGCGCACCCTTGCGATCACCTCTCCGGCACGCACCGCGGTCTCGTAACTGGCATCGCGCCGCCGTTCAAGGCTCGAATCCATCTCAAGAACACCCGCCTGAAACAGAAGGATGATGGTGGAACCGCCAAACTCAAAATATCCTTTTTCATCACCCGCCCACACGATGCTCTCCGCATCGAACTGTGGGTCGTTCGTGATCTTCCCTACAAGGAGTGCTCCCACTTCCATCTGTACCATCTTGCCGAACCGGTCTGTATCGATCACCTGATACTCCCTGCTGTTCTCCGTAAAAACCGGAAACGTGCGCGTTGCAACAGGACGCACACAGTGCAGTACACCGGGGATCTTTTTATTCCAGCACACTCTTCCGTCTGCCGCATAGCTGTATCTGTGATAGTTTGCCGGTGTCAGGCGGAATATAAGCGCCGTTCCGTTATAGGTCCTCTATTCTATAACAAAACCATGATCACTGCCTCTGCCACTCCAACCAGTGTCATAAGCACCGCTCATTGTTAATGATCGGGCTGCTGTACAATATATATACCGCCGGAAGCAGCAAGGCGATCGTCTTAACCGAAACACCCAGATAGCTTTCGCTCTTTCGTTGATGCAACCGCACCGTCAAACATATCGCAAAGCCCTGCCATCATAAGGCACAGGATTGCACCCTTATAATACTGTCCGATAGCCTCCAGTATCCATCCCGGATGTCATTTCCTTTTTCAAAATCTGCTACCTTCGTCTGTCTCTCTTTTTGTTACACTTACTACCATATAGGAAGGAATCCCCTTTTTCAAGGGGTTGCGGCACGTATTAAGCAAACATTAAGAACTCTATTAAGATTCTTCAAGGTTTGTACGTTTTTTTGACAGATTCGGGGAAAAAATACGGCTGAAACGGAAAAGAAGCCATTCTGCCGGTCTGGCAGGAATGACTTCCTTTCGAGGAGTTTAGTTATGAAAATGTTTATTAATAAAAAGGGAATAATGTCTCTGGAATCTCTTCCATTTGACATTATCTAGTATATTCATAAAATGTGTTCAATATGTGTCCAAACCAGAAAAATTTTATAAAATCATTTTATAATTCAAATAAACGCTTGCACAGGGCGATCTTCTCCGGCTTATCGAGGCTGTTTTGAAATTCGACCGTTCCCTTTTCCGTGCGCTCGGTCAGAAGATCTGCCTCCCGGAGCCTGCGCTTCATCTCGCGCGCCGTCCCTGCGCCCCCGTCAAATACCATCACATGCTCGCCAAGCGTCTTCTGGATCATCGGCTTTACAAACGGGTAATGTGTACATCCGAGCACAAGCGCGTCCACCTGCTCATGCTGGTAAGCAAACAACAGCTCCACCAGATACTTGCGCAGATCCTCTCCGTCGAGATCCCCGCGCTCCACGAAATCCATAAGTCCCGGACATGGCAGCGGTATGATATCCGCGTCCTTCTCGTAACGCTGCATCAGCTTCTTAAACTTCTCCTCGCGGATCGTCATCGGTGTCGCCATGACAAGCACACGCGGGTGCTTTTTGCACTGTGCAGCCGGCTTGACCGCAGGCTCGATCCCGACGATCGGAATATTGGGATACTGCTCCCGCAGCACCCGCACCGCCGCGCTGGTCGCCGTGTTGCAGGCAACGACAAGTCCTTTGGCACCTTCGTCAAACAGACGCTTGGCGTGCGCACAGGTCAGCTCGCGCACCTCCTCCAGCTTCTTGGTTCCATACGGCGCATGAGCCGAATCCCCAAAATAAATATAATCTTCATTTGGCATGACCGCGACCAGCTCGCGCAGCACACTGATGCCTCCCATTCCGGAGTCAAACACTGCGATTGGCTGGTTACATGGATGATTGCTCATAGATAGATGTCCTTTTCCGATAGTTGAATTAAAAAATTATTTTTGCTAAAATAAAGCTGTCACAAACGATAACAGACGGAGGATAAGTGCCATGTCAGAAGCGACTAACACCGGAATATTCCACAATTTCAGAACATGCGCGATATGCGGCAGACGCCTCCCGGAAGCCTATGACGAGGATCTGTGTCCAAGCTGTAAAAACGATCAGCTTCTGCACGATGTCAAGGACTTCATCCGCGCAAATAATGTCAACGAATATCAGGTTGCCGAGCATTTTAGCATCCCCGTCAGTACCGTCAAGAACTGGATCCGCGAAGGCAGGATCGAATACCGCACAAAAGAAAATGGCGGATGCTTCAACATGCACTGCCAGAGATGCGGTGCTCCCGTTACCTTCGGTACGATCTGCCCCAAGTGCTTAAAGCTGCTTAACGGGACAGGCAAAGGCTACGGCATCACCCAAAACAGCTCCTCCGATGAGCGCATGCGTTTCATCCGCCATGATGATTAGGCGCGTGTTACCTTCTGTGCGTACTTGACGCAGACAGCATCCAGATACTTCTCATCCGGCTCGAACTTGATGAGCTTCAGCTCATTTTCATGCTTAAGCACCATCTCATAATAAGGTACGCCCTTCTGTCCGGATGTATAATCGAGCTTGCGGGTGTTGGCATCGTTCTCATACTTATACATGCTTCTGTCGCCCGCCGGAGCGATCTGCAATACTTCTTCCATATTATATGATCCGATCCTCTTTCTGCGGCTCTTATTCATGATCTTTGCGAAACGCAGCTCCCCATCAAAATAAGAATACTCAAATTCCTTGTTGAAACGGAACTGGAAAAGATACCACAGTCCTGCCATCAACACTGCAAACGGTAAAAAGAACGTGCTGCTACAGAGTAACAGCACTACCGCTACTAAGAAAAAGAAGTATGCCACTAATTGTACGGCGATTGATTTCTTGCGTGCTACTAATACATAAATTTCCAAAATGATTCTCTCCTTTGTATAGAATACTCTCATTATATCCCTATTTCTTTATTATTGCCATAAGATTATAGATTTTTCATAATTTATCCGTTAGAATAAAATTATTATACCTTGCACTATAAAGGAGAATTTCCATGCAATTTCATTTTGATTCAAAACAACTATCCGATTTTTCCGGAAATATCCGCAAAGAATGGGCGATCACCAACGGGCTTGGCAGTTATGCCGGCAGCTCCATTCTCGGCGCACATAACCGCACACATCAGGGCTATCTGATTGCAAGCCTCCACCCTCCGGTGGAGCGCTTTGTCGTTTTTTCCAAGACGAACGAGCGGTTTATACAGTCACAGAACGCCTACGATCTTGAGACATCCCAGCACGCGCATGAGCCGTTTATCAAGGACGGCAACCGTTTCCTGACCGGCTTTACCTACGACGGAACAGTTACCTACTCCTACAAAGCCGGGGAGCTTACCTTTGACAAGCATATCTGCTTGGTTCAGGGCAAAAACGAAGTCGCTTTGGCTTACGACTTCTGCAATGATGGGGAGGATGCCGTTTTTACGATCACCCCGCTTATGAATTTCCGTGAGCATAACGAGAGTTCGACACCCGGCACACTGCTCTTTTCCAGGGAAACTGCTGTGGGTTCTTTCGTCCTGATCCCGGAGCGTAAAAAGGACTACCGCATCGAGGTATGTTACAGTGATGGAGAGCTTACAGAGCGCGACAATCTGTTTGATATTGATATGCAGCTTCAGACGGAGGTAGACAATGAGGTGGACGGCTTGGACTGCCATTATACCCCATACGATATTACCTTCATGGTTCCGGCGCACAGCCGTAAGCAGTTTTCCTTGATCTGCCATATCCTTCCTGCCAGCGAGTACAAGCCTTGCAGCGAGGCGCTGCCTGCTTCCTATTCCTTCGATGTCCGAAGGGCTGAGCAGACGCACCTTGCAGACCTGTTAAAGCTCGGCGGCTATGGTGAGGATGATTTTGCCAACGCGCTTGTGGTCGCTGCAAACCAGTTTCTGGCATACCGACAGTCCACGGGGCTTATGACAGTTCTCGCCGGACTTCCGTGGTTTACCGACTGGGGAAGAGACACCATGATCGCTTTTACCGGACTTACGCTCGCAACGCACCGCTACGAAGAGGCAAAAGAGATTCTGGAGACCTTTGCCCGCTATGTACATCACGGTATGGTGCCGAACATGTTCCCAGATGATGGACAGTCACCGCTCTACAATACGGTCGATGCTTCTCTTTGGTATTTCTACGCGACGGATCAGTATCTGCGCTATGTGGACACCGATGAGGCGCGCGCATTTGTGCAGACAACCATCTATCCTTGCCTGAAAGAGATCATCCACGCATACCAGCACGGTACTGATTTTTCCATCTACATGGAGGATGACGGTCTGATCCATGCCGGAAGCGGTCTGGATCAGGTCACCTGGATGGACATCCGCGTCGGGGACTGGGTGGCAACGCCCCGCCACGGCAAGCCGGTCGAGATCAATGCGCTCTGGTACAATGCGCTCTGTGTCATGGAAAGGCTCTCCACGCTCTTCGGCGAGGATGCAGCACCTTACCACACACTTGCCAAGAAGGTAAAAGGCTCCTTCTGCGAAAAGTTCTGGTACGAGGAAGGTGCTTACCTCTACGATGTCATCGATGGGGATGAGCGCGATAACAGCCTTCGTCCAAACCAGATTTACGCAGTTTCGCTTCCATATTCTATGCTGGATAATGAAAAAGCGCGTGCGGTCGTGAAGGTTGTCGCAGACAAATTATATGTCGGCAGAGGACTCCGCTCCCTGTCACCGGATCACCCGGATTATCATCCGATCTATCTGGGCGCGCTTTCCAAGCGTGATGCCGCTTACCATCAGGGTACCGCATGGGGCTTCCTGCTCGGCGGCTTCATCACCGCCTACACCAAGGCAAACGATCACAGCCCTGCGTCCATCGCCAAGGCAAAGGAGTTCCTTGCTCCGGTACAGGCGCAGTTCTACGAGGGCGGCATTGGCTCGATCTCCGAGATCTTCGACGGCGATGCCCCGCATCACTGCCGTGGCTGCTATGCACAGGCTTGGAGCGTCGGCGAGGTGCTACGCTGCTACGCGGAGGATATCCTGCCTTATGAAAAATAAGATATAACAAAAAGAACCTTCCCGTGATATGATACCTCTGAAGTAGACAAGGTAAATAACCAAAATCTACTTTGGAGGTATTTTTATGGGAAGAAAACCCAAGTGT
>CAVDTR010000016.1:0-55603 GCA_963612015.1 Lachnospiraceae bacterium
TCAGACAAAGGAGCACATCCTTCTTTCTCGTCAGGTAGGTGTACCTTACATCGTTGTATTCCTTAACAAGTGTGATATGGTTGACGATGAGGAACTTATCGAGTTAGTAGAGATGGAAGTTACCGAGCAGCTTGAAGAGTACGGATTCAACGATTGCCCAATCGTTAAGGGATCAGCTCTTAAGGCTCTTGAGGATCCAATGGGACCTTGGGGAGACAAGATCATGGAGCTTATGGATACTGTTGATAGCTATATCCCAGATCCAGAGCGTGATACAGATAAGCCATTCCTTATGCCAGTAGAGGACGTATTTACTATTACCGGACGTGGTACTGTTGCAACTGGTAGAGTAGAGCGTGGTACTCTTCACCTCAACGAGGAACTTGAGATCCTTGGTGTTAAGGAAGACGTTCAGAAGACTGTTGTTACCGGTATCGAGATGTTCCGTAAGCAGTTGGATGAGGCTATGGCTGGTGATAACATCGGAGCTCTTCTTCGTGGTATCAACCGTGACCAGATCGTTCGTGGACAGGTTCTTGCTAAGCCAGGAACAGTTACCTGCCACCACAAGTTCACCGCTCAGGTTTACGTTTTAACAAAGGATGAAGGTGGTCGTCATACTCCATTCTTCAACAACTATCGTCCACAGTTCTACTTCAGAACAACTGACGTTACTGGTGTTTGCGAGTTACCAGCTGGTACAGAGATGTGCATGCCTGGTGATAACGTAGAGATGACCATTACCTTGATTCATCCAGTAGCTATGGAGCAGGGTCTTACATTCGCTATCCGTGAAGGTGGACGTACTGTTGGATCAGGCCGTGTTGCTACAGTTATCGAGTAATCTTTGATAATTGCTCATAAAGCTAGTATTTATAAGGGTTTCAAGCTTCGGCTTGAAACCCTTTTTTTAACAAGTTACACTTGCATAGACTAAAGCCAATGCTGCATTGGCTCTAAAATGGCTCTATTTTTGTGCCATTCTCAGTTCTTACTCATACGCTTAACTGGTGAGATGGGGTGAAAATAAGGGGGAACAAATTGTATGACAAATCAGATCAGAATCACGGATTTTAGTGTACCGGAACTTGATATTTATGCGAGAATCAGCGCTGTTGCATTCTGGCAGCTTGGCAATCATGCTCAGAAGTATTTTTTTGACATATGAGATGAATGGTGGTACAATCAATAAAAAACCATAATTATAAAAGTGTGATTAATTTCGAGAAGGTATGGGATTTTTTATGCTAGAGCAGATGCAAAATTATGCAATTCCGGTAATGACGTGTATTTGTTTTCTTACCTTTATTTTTGGCGGCAGGAAAACTCCTATGAAAGAGGTTTCAAGATATTTCTATACTGCGACAATTATAATTTTGGGAATTATTTTGTTAGAACTAGGAGAGCCGTTTTTTAAATCACCCAATTATCTATATCCTAATTGGCAACGGTGGGTTATTTCTATTGCCGCTTATATTCTCAGACCTATGATATCATTTATTGTGGTATTGAGTGAGATGCGGAATCAAGAGAAACAAAAATGGGTCTATCCTGTCATGACATTACCGCTTGTTATTAATACGATATTATTATTGATCTCTCCATTATGTGGAATTGTTTATTATTTTGATGATAATAATATTTTTGTAAGCGGACCTATGAGGTATACGCCGTTTTTGGTAGGCTTTTTGTATCTGGTTGTTTACTTTGCTTTGTTTGTTGCAGATATGAGGCGTAATGGTTCAGAGGAATGGGTTGTTTTGATACCTGTGGCAATTTCCATTGGCGTATCCGTTTATTTGGAGTCTGAACATGATTTGCTTGGCTCATTACCTATGGCATGTCTTCTTGGCATGATCTTTTATTATATCTTTATATACATTGAATATAATACAAGAGATGCACTCACGGGTGCCTTATTGCGCAACAAATTTTACAATGACATAAAGTGTGATGGTTCGAGGTATTTTATTATTTATGATGTGAATGGAATGAAACATATAAACGATGAATTAGGCCATATGTATGGAGATAATGCACTTAGTAAATTTGGACATAGTGCTCTGTCTTCATTGCCAAGAAGAGCACGTCTGTATCGCATAGGCGGCGATGAATTTGCTATTGTATATTCAAAAGCAAAAAAAGAAGATGTAGATGCTCTTTTAAAGACAATTCAAGATAAGATCAATTTAGATGATATTCCGTTTGGAGTTTCCTGCGGCTATTCGTCCTTTAATAAGGAATGTGATTTTAACGATGCATATAAAAGGGCCGATGAAATGCTTTATGAATGTAAGAACAAATATTGGGCAGATCATGATCCTAATGTGCTGAAAGAACGAAAGACCAAATAAAATCTTTGATGATAAGCATAGATGTATATCGAGATTATTATGAAAAACTGGGAAGGTATTTGCGCTTTCCCAGTTTTTACAATTAAGCGCTCCTGCCGCACACGATTACCTATCCTCATAAAGAGCGTATGAAATCATGCAATATGTAATCAGAGAAGCAGCGCATACTTTTAGTCAGATATTTTTTGCAATGGTAAGAAAAATAATAATTTCGTTTGGTGTTCATATTTTGGACAGATAGTTCTAATAGTTGACCGGAAGATAGAAAAGGTCTGGCTTGTGTAATGGGAAGAAATAAAACACCTTGACCATTTAGGCAAAATTCAACAAGGACCTGTGTACTGGTACTTTCAAGTGCGATATTCGGATGGATTCCGTATTGATGAAAAATTCTGTCAAGAGTGTCTCTGTTTCCACTGCCTGGTTCACGAAGGAGGAGAGGAATTTTTGAGAAATCTGAAACAGATACTTCTTTGTGATAATGTCCATTGGAAAAGAACGACATCTGAGCGGAAGGAAATTCCAGTTCCGGGCTGTAAAGCGCGATAAGGGTATCAGAGGCAAGGAGTGTTTGTTTAATGCTGGGATTTTCACTTAAATTATCCACTATTGCAAAATCCAGTTCATTATGAAGCAGTCGATCTTCTATTTGGCTGGAATTCTGAATCAGCGAATAAATTGGAATCTCAGGATATTTTATTTTGAAGTCACTAACTATTTTGGATAAATAATTAATACCAAAGGAGACATTGCTTCCTATGCGAATCTGAGTTGAAGCAGCAATGTCCTGCAGAACGTCCTTAGATTCTTCAAATAGAGATAAAATAGAGTCTGCATATTCTAACAAATTTGATCCGGCATTGGTGATATAAATTTTTCTATTCATTCGTTCAAATAATTTTACATGATAAAAAACCTCTAATTCATGAATTGCAGTACTAACGGCAGGCTGAGCCATATTTAAGCTTGTAGCAGCTTTAGTTATGCTTTCGTTTCGACATACTTCAGAAAAAATTTTCAGGTGTTTTAATGTCATTTCAGTTCCTCCAAATTGAATACATACAGAAATTCTTATATATTCTATAATAACATAATAATTGTTTTATTAAAATCTGTTTGCTAATATATGTGCGAAAAAACATATGCATGCGAGGTAGAACTATTATGATTTATCTGATTTTTTTTATTGTTTGTTTTGGAGCTTCAGTGGTAGGTGCTATTTGCGGGATCGGTGGTGGAGTCATTATCAAACCTGTTTTGGATTCCTTTGGCGTGCTGGATGTCTCAGCAATCAGCTTCTTATCGGGGTGTACGGTATTATCCATGACTACATATTCTGTTGTGAATAACAAGATTGGCGGGAAATCCAATGTGACAAAGAAAACAGGGCTGCCGCTGGCGGTAGGGGCAGCAGCAGGCGGTCTAATTGGTAAATGGCTGTTTTCCTATGTCAAATCCCTAAGTGATGATCAAAACCGTGTGGGCGCAGTACAGGCATCCTGTCTGCTGATTGTAACGATTGGGACGTTGGTTTATACGATATATAAGGATAAGATAAAGACCTATCAGATTGAGAATTCCATTGTATGTATTTTGATAGGTGTTTTTCTGGGGATACTTTCTTCCTTCCTTGGCATTGGGGGAGGGCCTATTAACCTGGTTGTACTGTTCTTCTTTTTTTCCATGACCACTAAGGTGGCGGCTGAAAATTCTCTCTATATTATATTTTTCTCACAAATTGCAAGCCTGTTGTCTTCTATTGTAACAGGAAGTGTGCCAAATTTTGCTGCAGGGGTGCTGATTCTTATGGCTGCAGGTGGTATAGCCGGAGGGATTTGTGGACGTGCGATCAATAAAAAAATAGAGTCTGATACCGTGGATAAGTTGTTTATCGGATTGATGGTTGTGATGATTATTGTAAATATATATAATATCTATAAGTTTATTTAGGGGCAATTTAGGAGGATATGCGATGGCAGCTATCAGTATTTTGATGAAGCCTTCATCAGGAATGTGTAACATGACATGCGACTATTGTTTTTATTGTGATGAAACACAGAAAAGGCTTCAGGAATCTTATGGATTTATGACAGAACAGACTTTGAAGAATATTATACGCAAGACGGTACTTCGTGCGGAAGGCGTTGCGAGCTATGCTTACCAGGGCGGTGAACCGACACTTAGAGGAATAGATTTCTTCAAAAAGGCTGTGGCATATCAGAAACAGTATAACAAGCACGGCATCCGGGTAAACAATGCATTGCAGACAAATGGATATCTGATAGATGACGAGTGGTGCGAGTTTTTTAAAGAGAATAATTTCCTGATAGGACTGTCAGTCGATGGAATCAGGAAGACACACGATCAACATCGCCATACGAAAAATGGAGAACCTACGTATGATAGAGTGCTTCATGCGGCAGAGCTTATGGACAAACATGGTGTGGACTATAATATTCTGACCGTAGTAAACAGGCAGGTGGCAGAGAATATCCGGGAAATTTATGCTTTTTATAAGAAAAGGGGTTGGCGATTCCAGCAGTATATTGCCTGCTTAGATCCGCTTGATGAGAAAAAAGGACAGAACGATTATGCTTTAATGCCGCAGATGTACGGGAAATTTCTGATTGAGCTGTTTGACCTCTGGTACGAGGATTGGAAGAATGGGGAGCAGCCATATATTCGCCGGTTTGAGAATTATATCGGTATTCTGCTGGGCTATCAGCCGGAAGCCTGTGACCAGAGAGGCTGCTGTGGTATACAGAATGTTGTCGAGGCGGATGGAAGCGTATTTCCTTGTGATTTTTACATGCTGGACAAATATTGTCTGGGAAATTTCAATGTGAATCAAATGGAGGAAATCAATGCGAAAAGGAACGAAATAGGATTTGTGGAACGCTCCCGCAGACTGGCTTCAAAATGCTTGGAATGCAGATTTTATAAGATGTGCCGGGGAGGGTGCCAGAGAAACAGGGATCTGGACAGTACAACCGGGCTATATCATAATTATTTTTGTGAGAGCTATCAGATGTTCTTTGGTGAATGCATGGACAGAATGGAGAAAATTGCACAAGCTATCAGATGAAATGACATATTTTTAAATGATTAAAATATAATAAACGGCAGGTTCGAAATTAGAAAAAGCAAAGCTAGATAGTCAGTATTTTATGTGACACGTCTACGCTTTGCTTTTTGTTTTGGCAAAAATATACAAAAAAGAAAATTAAATATGTGACATTTACATATTGAGAGAAAGCTGTCAATGATATATAGTTAAATAAATTAAATAACTAATATAAAACAAAGGAGGAGACGATGAAAATATTATATGTAGACATAGATACGTTAAGACCAGATCATCTGGGATGCTATGGCTATAGCCGGAATACCAGTCATAATATTGATATGGTTGCAAAAGACGGCGTGAGATTTACAGATTATTATTGTTCCGATGCTCCTTGCCTGCCAAGCAGGGCTGCTATGATGACTGGCAGATTTGGAATCCATACAGGTTGTGTGGGGCATGGAGGCTTTAATGCTGAGATGGGAACGGAAGGACATCTGCGAGGCATGGCAGATTTCAATGGAAGATATAACCTGCCTGCAGTAATGCGCAGAGCGGGAATGAAAACAGCATCCATCAGCAGCTTTCCTGACAGACATGCAGCATGGTGGTTCAATGGCGGCTTTGATGAGACCTATAATGTAGGCAAAAGAGGATTGGAGCCGGCAGACGATGTGCTCGAGATAGCGCTCGACTGGCTTGACAGGAAGAAGGATACAAATGATTGGTTTCTGCATGTACACCTGTGGGATCCGCATATCCCATACCGCACACCTATGAAATATGGAAAGCCATTTGAAGATGTGCCATTGGATGATGAGTGGATGACGGAGGATATTCTGCAATACCACAGAGAACAGAAGCCGGGTGCACACAGTGCGTGTGAAGTGAATGGTTATGCGCCGGATTATAATCCGAAGACACCGAGACAGCCTGCGGAAATCAGAAATCTGGATGAGTATAAGTCTATGGTGGATGAATATGACACCGGCATCTGGTATGCAGACAAGCGGCTGGGTGAGATTTTTGATAAACTTAGGGAACAGGGGATTTATGAAGATACTGTAATTATCATAAGCTCAGACCATGGTGAGAGCCTTGGCGAGAACGGAAGCTATTGTGAGCATGGAGAAGCGGATGAACCGGTAACACATATTCCGTTGATTATCAAGTGGCCGGGATGTCCTCGAAATGCAGTTTCAAAAGGACTCCATTATAACGTAGATCTGCTTCCGACACTGATGGATATGATAGGAGATATTCCACCGTTTACCTGTAACAGAGTAGTGGGACTTCCTAATCCGGTAAAATATGATGGCACCAGCTTTGCGGACTGTATCAGAAATGGCTCAGACGGAGGCAGAGATTATCTGGTAGTAAGCCAGATGGCACATGTGTGCCAGAGAGCTGTCAGATTTGAGGACTGGATGTACATCAGAACATATCATGATGGATACCATTTGACGGAACCGGATGAATTGTTCAATATAAAAGAGGACCCTCATGAGACAGAAAATGTGGCAGAAAAATATCCGGAAGTTTGCTGGAAGGGTGCTTATCTGCTGGAACACTGGGTGGCAGATAACATGTTAAGCAATATATACAGAACGGATATAGATCCACTATGGAGTGTCATTGCAGATGGAGGTCCGTTCCACTGCAGAGGATATCTTGAAAAGTATTGTGAACGGCTTGAGGAGACCGGTAGGGGAGAATTGGCACAACAGTTAAAGAACCGTCATCCTGAAGAATATAAAGTAAGTTATTAAGGATCATATAAAGCGAAGGGAGAAAAAATATGAAGAAGAAAATGGTCGCACTTACACTGGCAGCAATAATGGCTGCAACATCACTAGCAGGCTGTGGTAATAGTGGCAGTACATCATCTGACACAACAGCAGAAACAGCAGGTACTGAGGAAGTACAGAAGACAGAAGTTGTTGGAAAGGATGTGGAAGCAACTACGGAGCTTTCCGACAATGAGATTAAGGTGGGTTTTGGAACCGCGATTGATTCCTTAACACCATTCAGAGCACAGACAGCAAGAAATGCACCTTATTTTATTCAGTTGTATGAAACACTGGCAGTGCTGGATGAGAATCAGGAACTGCAGCCATATGTGGCAAAATCATGGGAGACCTCAGATAATGGTTTCAGCTATGATGTTGAAATCTGGGATACCGTATCTGACAGCGCAGGCAACAAGATTACGGCAGCCGATGTAGTATGGTTTATCAATGAATCCATGACAAGAGCATTGAAGCCTATTTTTGCAAAAATTGACAGCGTAGAGCAGACAGGTGATTACACTTTTAAGATTACATTGAACTCCAACGTAGTAGGTACAATCGAAGCAATTTTTCAGGATACTTATATTGTATCCCAGGCAGCTTTTGAAGCAAGCTCTGATGAGTTTGGATCTTCAGCAGTTACAACATCACCATATGTATGCACAGAATTTACACCGAGTGCAAGCCTCAGTTTTGAGAGAAGAGATGATTATTGGCAGGATATCGCAAATCTTCCGGAATGTGTAAGACCTGTTCAGAAGAAGGTATCTTATTCTATCATTACAGAAGCATCCCAGTTAGGTATTGCACTTGAGACTGGTGAGATTGATATGGCAATCGATATGGCATCCTCAACAGGTACGCAGTTCGTGGATAGCAGCGATTATACAGTATCTTTACAGGATGGACCACAGGGCTGGCAGTTATTCTTCTCCGGTGCAGAAGGCAGAGCAGTAGCTGATAATGAGGCGCTTCGTCAGGCAATCTGCTATGCGATTGATGCAGACGGACTGGTAAGTGGTTTGAGCCAGGGATATGGTACACCAATGTATGATGTTGCATCACCAAAGCTGATTGGTTTCAATGAGGAGTGGAAGAACGAGGATTATTACAATTATAATATTGAAAAAGCACAGGAATTATTAAAGGAATCCGGATACAACGGAGAGACACTTACAATCTTAGGAACCTCTAGTGCATCCTCATCCAGATTAGGACAGTTAGTACAGAATTATCTTGTAGCAATCGGCATCAACGTCGAACTCAATAGTGTTGATATGGCTCTGTATACCGCAAGCCGTCTTGATGGAACACAATATGACATGGTACTTGGTACAGTTGGTGGATCTTATCTGCCTGACTTCTGGTCTATTCGTTTTGATCCTGCTTCTTATCCGGCAGGTGACGCGACCAGCAGAAACGATGAAGAGTTAGCTGAGCTGCTATATAAGACTTGGACTGTAGATGGTTACACAGAAGAAAACATCAATGAAGTACACAATTACATTAAAGAACATGCTTATGGATATGGACTTGTAAACCCACAGGTATTTTCAATCTGGAGAAATGACCTGAACCTGGTGAAGGAAGTAGATGGTGGAATCAGCGGCTATGTAGTTCCGTCTGCATGCCAGATCCGCGGCAATTAAGTAAGGAAATTGGGCGCAGCCTCTAGTCCGCTGCGCCCGGTCACTTTGAATGGAGACATAATATGGGCAAATATATTTTAAAACGATTATTATGGATGATTCCCATTATCCTGGGAGTAACGATCTTAGTATTTACGATGATGACATTTTGTCCCGGTGATCCGGCACAAATCATATTGGGAACAACAGCAACGGAAGCCGATCTGGCAGCAAAGAGAACGGAACTCGGATTGGATCAGCCGTTTTTAATAAGACTTGCTCAATATATGAGCGATGTTTTCCTGCATTTTGATATGGGAAGTTCCTGGACTACCAATATTGATATCATGTCCTCTATCGGAGAGCGTATGCCAAGAACTCTAATGCTTGCATTAGTAACCCTGATTATTGCATATGGACTTGGTATCCCTCTTGGAATCATGGCTGCTACACATCAGAATAAATGGCAGGATCATGTATCCATGATTCTTGCATTAGTCGGGGTAGCAATTCCTAACTTCTGGCTTGCATTACTGTTGATTATTCTATTTTCAGTTAAGCTTGGATGGCTGCCGGCTATGGGTGTTGGTGTAGGCTTAGCAGGTATCAAGTATTACATATTGCCAGCGGTATCTAACTGTGCGGGTGCATTGGCAAACTGTGCAAGACAGACAAGATCTTCCATGCTGGATGTTATCAGGGCTGATTACATTACCACAGCAAGAGCAAAAGGTGTACCGGAGCGTGTCGTAGTAACAAAGCATGCCCTGAAAAATGCGCTGATCCCTATCATAACCATGATGGGTACGACATTTGGCCGTCTTCTTGGCGGAGCTATGATTATCGAGACAATCTTTACAATCCCAGGAATGGGAAGCTATATTATCGGAGCTGTTAATAACAGAGATTACCCTGTTGTACAGGGAGGTTCTATTATTCTGGCGATTGCCTTCAGTATTGCTATGCTGCTCATTGACCTTCTCTATGCAGCAGTAGATCCGAGAATCAAAGCGAAGTATATTGCTTCCGGTAAAAAGAGAAAGAAGGTGAAAGCAGATGCCTGAAATGATTGAGAAAAAGAAAAAAGCAAAGAAACAGAGCGAATTTCTAAGAGTCATGAAGCAGCTTAGCAAGAATAAAGTTGCGATGCTGGGCCTGATTCTTCTGGTAGTGGAATGTATTTTGGCTGCACTTGCACCTTATATTGCTCCTTATCATTATGCAGAAATGGATCTGACATCCGCATTTGCCACACCTTCATCCGCACATTTATTTGGCTGTGATGATATGGGACGTGACATCTTCAGCAGAATCCTCTATGGAGGCAGATATTCTATTTCCATCGGTATTATTGCTGTTATGATTTCAGTAGCATTTGGTATGATAATCGGCGCGCTTGCCGGATATTTTGGCGGGCGGATAGATAACATCCTGATGCGTATACTGGATGTGATTCAGGCGATTCCGGGTATGCTCCTGATGATTGTTATTTCGGCAGTTCTTGGACCTGGCTTCTTCAATACAATTATTGCATTATCTGTCAGCAGTATATCAGGTATGGCACGTATGCTTCGTGCCCAGATGATGAAGGAGAGAGATAATGAATATGTAGAAGCTGCCTTATCGATCAACTGCAGTAAGGGAAGAATCATCTTTAGCCACCTGATTCCAAACTGTATCTCGCCTTTGATTGTACAGGCAACGATGGGTGTTGCACAGACAATTACAATGGCAGCAGGATTGTCCTTTATCGGACTGGGTGTCCAGCCGCCGCTTCCGGAATGGGGAGCAATGCTTTCATCAGCCAGACAGTTTATCAGACAGTCTCCACACCTGGTTATATTCCCGGGACTTGCGATTGCGGTTACTGTACTGGCACTGAATCTTCTGGGTGACGGACTGCGTGATGCGCTTGATCCGAAGCTAAAGAATTAAAGGGAGGAGAAATAGTATGCCTTTTCTTTCTATAAAAGACTTAGTTGTAGAATATAAATCAGACGATCAGATTGTCCATGCCGTAAATGGTGTTTCGCTGGAACTTGAAAAAGGCAAGACTCTTGGCTTGGTAGGTGAGACCGGTGCCGGCAAGACAACGATCGCAAAATCCATATTGAGGATTTTGCCGGATGTGGGAAGTAAGATTGTATCCGGAGAAATCCATCTGGATGGGAAGGATCTCTTACAATGTCCGGAAAGCGATATGCGTGCGATCCGTGGTAATAAAGTATCCATGATATTTCAGGATCCTATGACTGCATTGAACCCTGTACAGAAAGTCGGAGATCAGATAGCAGAGGTAGTCAGACTGCACAATGACAGCCATGTGGATGCAGAGAAGCGTGCAAAGGAAATGCTGGAAATTGTTGGCATTCCGGCTGAAAGATACTCTGAATATCCACATCAGTTCTCTGGCGGCATGAAGCAGAGAGTTGTCATTGCTATTGCACTTGCCTGCAATCCTGACCTTTTGTTGGCAGATGAACCAACGACTGCGCTGGATGTAACAATTCAGGCACAGGTCATGGATCTGATTAAAGACTTACAGAATAAATATCAGACGGCAATGCTGCTGATTACACATGATATGGGCGTGGTAGCACAGGTCTGCGATGCAGTAGCAGTTATCTATGCAGGAAATATTCTGGAATATGGAACCAAGGAGCAGATTTTTGACCATCCAAGCCATCCGTATACGATTGGACTCTTCAATTCTATTCCGAGCATGAGTGAGGACGAGGAATGGCTGCATCCGATTGAGGGGCTTCCACCAGATCCGACGAATCTGCCTAAGGGATGCTCGTTTAGCCCTAGATGCAAATATGCAACAGAGGAATGTAAGCAGAAGCCGATTGACATCCATATGACAAAAGATGGCCATCAGTGCAGATGCTGCAGACTGGATTCGATTGAAAAGGAGGGGCAGGCATAATGGAACCGGTAATTGAAGTAAAAAATCTGAAAAAATATTTTGCTACCCCTCATGGTCAGCTTCATGCCGTCGATGACGTTACATTCACGATTGAAAAAGGCCGCACCCTTGGCGTAGTTGGTGAGTCCGGCTGTGGCAAGTCAACACTTGGAAGAACGATCATACATCTGCATGAAAGCACAGCAGGACAGATATTGCTGGATGGTAAGGATATTACGAGATTAAACGGCAAGGCACTTAGAGAAGCCAGAGAGAAAATGCAGATTATTTTTCAGGATCCTTATTCTTCTCTGGATCCGAGAAAGACCATTGACAGCACAATCAGAGAGCCCCTGATGGTATCCGGAAAATATTCCAAGAAGGATATCGAAAACAAGACTCAGGAGCTGATGGAGCTGGTTGGTATTGACGAGAGACTCCGCAGGGCATATCCTCATGAGCTGGATGGCGGACGCAGACAGAGAGTCGGTATTGCAAGAGCACTTGCACTTGACCCTGAGTTTGTAGTCTGTGATGAGCCGGTATCAGCGCTTGATGTATCCATTCAGGCACAGGTATTGAATCTGCTTAAAAAGCTGCAGCAGGAGAGAGGCCTTACATATATGTTCGTTACACATGATATGTCAGTTGTAAGACATATCTCAGATGATATATGTGTTATGTACTTAGGACAGGTGGTAGAGAAGTGTGAAGCTAAGGAATTGTTCCGAAATCCAGTACATCCTTATACGAAAGCACTGCTTTCTGCAATACCATCTGTAGATATCCATCATCCTACCAAGAGGGAGATACTAAAAGGAGAGATAACTTCTCCGATTAATCCTAAGCCAGGGTGCAGATTTGCTGCAAGATGTCCTCATGCTACAGAAAAATGTCACCAGCCACAGGTTCAGAAAGAGATTTCCAAAGGCCATTTTGTGACCTGCTGCAGAGTGGATGAGATTTACCAGAAATAAAAATTATAAAATTGAAAGACATCAAAAAAGGTTATCAGCTTGCGTAATGCTTACTGATAACCTTTTTTGAAACTTAAAAGAATACATCCCCGGCTTTATAGGTCTCAATCTTGCCGCTCCAATAGCTTTGGACGGCAGAAAGCCGCTCGGTATTATAGAGCATGTAGAGCTTATTGCGAGGTGGCCATTGCAAAACCATCCGGAAGCGTTCTTCGTCTGTCAGGACTTCTCTGGAAAAGTACAGATGACGGCTGCCTACGTCCTTTTTATCATCATTTCTAAATACTTTGGTGCCGACAACACCGACTTCTGCAATTTCTTCCCAGGAATACTGATGCAGTGTCTTGCCGAATAATGTACGGCGTACACCCTTATCGTCAATGGTAAGCTTACTGCCGTTGATGAGCGCTACTGCCAGAAATACGATCGCTATAATCAGAAATAGCAGAAAGGAACCCAGGCGGTTTATAAGGAGCATGGATATCGCCAATAGAAAAGAGGTTAGAGAAGTTGCGACACTAATGCAGAATTTGAAGGGATAAATCATATATGTGTTTTTCATTCTATATCCTCCGTACTTAAATATTGCTCAAAGTCTTTCTGAATCGCCAAAGCGGCTCCGCCAAGAGCGCCAGAATACTCATTGTATTCAACAAATATAATATTTGGAGCTGTACTCTGTGGAAGAAATACATGATCATTGATTGTTCGGACAAATGCGTCCCGGTTCTTCTGTATGGCAAAAATATGAGCATCTGCAAGCAAGACACTGGGGCGTATGAAATTATCGATGCCGGCCAGCGCAAGTCCCAGATAATAGATGGAGTTGGTAACAACCTCGTCCACACACTCCTCTCCGTACTCCTGTGCCTGTAATATCTGAGACAGGCTCGGTGTCTCGTTTCCACATAGGGAAGCCAGATATGGTGCTTTGCCGCTTGTTACAAGTTCTGTGCAGCGTTCGATTAGTGCACGTTCTCCGGAAAAATCACTCAAGGTTGAAATCGACGTTGTTCCATCTGGGTTTTTCTTGGAATCCATAATCATATAACCTAGTTCGCCAGGACCAACAGGGATGCTTAGTAAATCCGGATTACACAGAATAAAAGGGCACGCAATACCACTTGAAATAAATAAATAAACAAAAGAAGACATATTGTGAAGCAGTTCCCTGTGAAAAAGCTGCTGCCCCAAGGCTCTTGCATAGGCATTGTTGCCTACCACCATAGGTCCCTTATAACCTGACAGGTGAGAAATATCAGCCAGAATATTTTTGTTGTACCAATCATATTTTTTGTGTGTCTGAAGGATTCCATTACCGGAATCAATGATACCGGGGCAGGCAATTCCTACACCGGCAATCTTCTCAGAAGGGAGAGGCAGATTTTGTAAAGCATTTTTCAAAAGCTGGCTGACGCTGTGTACATTATCATCATAATCTGTATAAACCGTACGGTCAGAAGATGAGAAAATCACTTTGCCACGGTAATCAATGATACATAGATGACGGAAGGTGCGCCGCATCTCCATACCAATAAAATATCTGGAATCCGGGATAATGTCGACGGGGCTTGCCTTACGCCCAAGGGAATTGGATGGCACAGCAGCATTCTTTACATTGCCGACAATGCCAAGCTCTATCAGGCTGTTTATGGTTGTGGTAATCGTTGGTACGGTAAGCTCCAGCCGTTCTGCAATCTCGGAACGTAGTATAGGACCTTTCATGTATATCATTTTCCGGATTAAACTCTGGTTTTGAATTTTAATCCGGGGCAGGTTTCCACCTTGCATATATTTTTTCCTCCTGAATGCATAATTACTAATTTTTTTTATTTTAATTTGTAACTATTTCATATTTTAGTATAGCATTTTTCGTGCTATAATCAAGGAAAAATAATAGTTAATTAAATTAAATAATAAAAGGAGGACGTGTGAAAGCTATAATTTTAATGTTTGATTCTTTGAGAAGAGATATGTTGTCCTGCTATGGAGGCGGTGTCAAGCTGCCAAACTTTGAAAGGCTGGCAGAACATACGGTGCAGTATGAACGCTGCTATGCGGGAAGCCTGCCATGTATGCCGGCAAGGAGGGAAATTCATACAGGCCGTTATAATTTCCTGCATCGCAGTTGGGGACCGCTGGAGCCTTTTGATGCTTCAATGCCGGAAATTCTGAAAAATAACGGGATCTATACGCATCTTACAACAGACCATTACCACTATCTGCAGGATGGCGGAGCAACCTATCACAGCAGGTATAATACCTGGGAATGTTATCGTGGACAGGAAAGTGATGCCTGGGCAGCAGATATGATGGTGCCAGAGGAAGAATTTGCACCCACGCAGTTAAGCCCACAGCAGACGCAGGGCAGGGCAAGGGAAATGCGCAAAGCCGGTGGATGGCAGAATTACAAGAACAGAAAGAGGATACATAAGGAAGAAGATTATCCGATGGTGCAGACCTTCCGGAATGGCATTACTTTCCTGAGGGAGAATTACAAATATGATAACTGGATGCTGCAGATAGAGACCTTTGATCCTCATGAGCCTTTTGATTCGCCGGAGGAATGTCAGGCACACTTCCTATCTCCGGATGAAATGAATAGTCCTGATTGGCCACCTTATGCACAGGTTTCAGAAGCACCTGAGGCGGTGGAGCTTATGAGAAAGAAATACGAGGCGATGCTTGTCTTTTGTGACAAACAGCTTGGAATGTTGTTAGATGAAATGGACAGGCTCGATTTGTGGAAGGATACGCTTCTTATTGTGAATACAGACCATGGTTTCTTTTTGAGTGAGCATGGCTGGTGGGGAAAGGGTTCTATGCCAAATTATGAAGAACTTGTGCATACACCATTTTTCATGTGGAACCCGAGAACGAAGGAGCAAAACGTTAAGAGCAGCAGACTTGTGCAGACTATAGATATCGCACCTACGCTGTTGGATTATTTTCATGTAGAGATACCGGCTTCAATGCGCGGAGAGAGTTTGCTATGTGAGAATGCGGAAGATAGGGACCGTTATATTTTATTTGGATACCATAGCGGTCCGATTGGCATTACAGACGGAAAATATGTACTGCTTCATGCGGTGGCTGATGCTTCTGTACAGACATATGAATACACGCTGATGCCTACGCATATGAAAACGTTCTTTACAAAGGAAGAACTGAAGGAAGCAGAGTTAGTCAGCGGAGACGGATTTTCCGACAATGTCCCTGTATTGAAGATCCCGGATAATGTGAATCCGAGATTTGTCAGCAGCATACCTTTTGGGGAAAATCTGCTGTATGATCTTCAGACAGATCCTTCACAGGACAGGCCGATTCGTGATGAGGTAATTACAAAAAAACTGTTGGCGGAAATGAAGAGAATCTTAAAAGAGAACGATGCCCCACAGGAACTATATCAATATTACAGATTATAAACGGAAGGAGTTAAAGAAATGATAGATTTAAAAGCAAAACCATTTTATCTGGATGACGAAGCTGTTGAATGGGTAAATACAACCTTACATGGTATGTCAACAGAGCAGAAGGCAGGACAGTTGTTCTGTGTACTCTTTAAGGAGACAAAGCAGGAGGAATTTGATTACGTATTCCATATTCTGGAGCCTGGAGCCTGCATGTACCGTGTTGTTCCGACACAGAAGGCAGTCAATGCCTCCAACACAATCCAGGCAAGAAGCAAGGTGCCTATGCTGATAGCTGCAAATCTCGAAAAGGGCGGCAATGGCATTGTCCAGGAGGGAACACTGGTAGGTTCTCCTATGGAGATAGCAGCAACGGATGATGTGGAGATGGCAGCCAAAATGGCAGAGGCATGCGCCAAAGAAGCGACAGCAGTAGGTGCGAACTGGGCATTTGCGCCTATCATTGATATCGACAGTAATTTCAGAAATCCGATTACGAACACCAGAACCTTTGGGTCAGATCCGGTGCGCGTCAGAAATATGGGTGAGGCTTATGTGAAAAAGGTGCAAAGTCTTGGACTGGCAGCAGCGATTAAACATTTTCCGGGAGACGGACAAGATGAAAGAGACCAGCATCTGGTGACTTCAATCAACAGTATGGACTGCGATACCTGGATGAATACATATGGTGCAGCATACAAAGCATGCATTGAGGCAGGATCTCTGACTGTCATGGTTGGTCATATCATGCAGCCGGCATGGACGAAAAAAATCAATCCGGATATTAAGGATGAAGAAATTATGCCTGGTACTCTTAGCAGAGAGCTGTTAAATGGGCTTTTGAGAAAAGAACTTGGTTTTAATGGCCTGATTTGTACAGATGCAACAACAATGGCAGGATATATGCTGGCAATGGGCAGAAGAAGAGCTGTTCCGGAGAGTATTGCCAGAGGCTGTGATATGTTCCTTTTTGCCAGAAATCTTGAGGAAGATTATCAATTTATGTTAGACGGAATCAAGGAAGGAATCATTACATCCGAACGTCTGGATGAGGCTGTGACGAGAATACTTGCTACCAAGGCAGCACTGGGCTTACACAAGAATATTCCTCATGTAAATCTGGAAGAAGCTGAGCAAATCGTAGGATGTCAGTTGCACCAGAAGTGGGCTGAGGAGTGTGCAGATAAGGGTATCACACTAGTAAAAGAGGAGCCGGGTGTACTTCCTATTACTCCAGAGAAATATAAGCGTATCCTGTTCTATACGATTGAGCCAGCGGCAGGCGGAGAGGGAAATTATAAGGTAAATGCAGCCGCTCAGAAAGTAAAGGAACTATTGGAGCAGGAAGGCTTTGAAGTTGACGATTTTGTCCCACAGCCATATGGAGAAGGCTTTACGACAAAATACGAAGAAATTACGAAAAAGTATGACCTGATCCTGTATGTTGCAAACCTCAGCACCAAGAGTAATCAGACGGTCGTACGTATCGAATGGAAGCAGCCTATGGGAGCAGACTGCGGTCTGTACATAAATGATGTTCCAACAGTCTTCGTATCTTTGGAGAATCCATATCATCTGCTGGATTTCCCGCGTGTGAAGACCTATATCAACTGCTACAGCAACAATGATCACTGCATACATCAACTGGTAGAGAAATTATTAGGCAGAAGTACATTTAAGGGAAAAAGCCCGGTAGACGCATTCTGTGGAAAATGGGATGCAAGACTGTAGAAAGGCGGAGAAATACATGACAAAGGGACTTTTATTTGATTTGGATGGAGTAATTGTAGATACAGCAAAATATCATTACCTGGCATGGAAACAGCTTGCAGAGGAACTTGGAATCCAATTTGACGAAAAAGATAATGAACGGTTAAAGGGCGTAAGCAGAATGGCAAGCTTTGAGATCATTTTATCTTTGGATAACAGAACCATGTCACAGGAAGAAAAGGAAGCATGCTGTAAGAAGAAAAATGATATCTATGTTGCTTATATCAATAAGCTTCAGCAGGAGGAAATACTTCCGGGTGTAAGGGAATTTATTGAGGATGCTAGGGCAAAGGGATATAAAATTGCGCTGGGTTCTGCGAGCAAAAATGCACCGTTGATTCTGGAAAGATTATCTATTACAGAATTATTTGACAAAATCATAGACGGAACGAAGGTAGAGAAGGCAAAGCCAGACCCGGAGGTATTCTTAAAGGGTGCACAAGAGCTGGAAATCCAGCCGGAGGACTGCATTGTATTTGAAGACTCTGTAGCTGGTATTGAAGCAGCCCATAACGGTGGTATGAAAGCTGTAGGGATTGGTAAGAAGGATATGCTTGCAGAAGCTGATCTGGTGATTCCGGGCTTTGAGCAGGTAGACATTGACACGTTGAGAAATAGTATAGAAAGTCGGTGAAATATGGAGAAGGAATGCAAAATAGATGACCTGCGTTCTGCATTGGAATGCTTGAAAAAAATACCCGGACAGTTAATGGAGACAGACATAGAGGTGAATCCGCATGCAGAGCTGTCAGGGGTATATCGTTATGTAGGAGCAGGCGGTACGATAGAGCGTCCAACCAAGGAAGGACCGGCGATGATCTTTTCTAATATAAAAGATCATCCGCAGGCTAAGGTGGTGATAGGACTTCTGGCAAGCCGAAAGAGGGTAGGCTACCTGTTAGACTGCGATCCTAAAAGGCTGGGTTTTTTATTAAAGGACAGCGTTCAACACCCAATTCCGCCTGTCGTTATATCAAACGATAAGGCAAAGTGTCAGGAAGTTGTTCATCTGGCTACAGAAGAGGGCTTTGATATTAGAAAATTGATTCCGGCACCGACGAATACCCCGGAAGATGCAGGACCATACATTACACTTGGGATGTGCTATGCAACAAATCCGGAAACCGGAAGCAGTGATGTGACAATTCATAGAATGTGTTTACAATCAAAGGATGAAATTTCTATTTTTTTACAGCCTGGAGCGAGACATATCGGGTATTTCAGGGAATTGGCAGAGGCTAAAGGGCAGCCACTTCCGATATCCATCAGTATCGGAGTAGATCCGGCTATAGAGATAGCGTCTTGCTTTGAACCGCCCACAACGCCGCTGGGCTACGATGAACTGCAGGCGGCAGGAGCTTTGCGGGGACAGCCGGTAGAGCTGGTGAAGTGCATGACAATCAATGAGCATGCAATCGCAAACGCCGAGTATGTTATAGAGGGAGAAATACTTCCGGATGTAAGAGTCAGAGAGGATAAAAACAGTAATACCGGAAAGGCAATGCCGGAATTCCCAGGATATAATGGCCCGGCAAACCCGGAACTTCCTGTGATAAAGGTAAAAGCAGTTACTACGCGGGAAAATCCTATTATGCAGACCTGCATAGGACCAAGTGAAGAACATGTATCCATGGCGGGGATACCAACAGAAGCAAGTATTCTTGCCATGCTTGAAAAAGCATTACCGGGTAAATGTCTGAATGTATATAATGCCTCTTTTGGCGGAGGAAAATATGTAACAATTATGCAATTTAAAAAGTCCGTTCCGTCAGACGAAGGCAGGCAGCGACAGGCCGCATTGCTTGCCTTCTCTGCCTTTGCGGAATTGAAGCATGTAATTCTCGTAGATGAGGATGTAGATATTTTTGATATAAATGATGTGATGTGGGCTATGACAACAAGATTTCAGGCAGACACAGATCTGATTACAATACCGGGGGTGCAGTGTCACCCGTTGGATCCTTCTAATGGCCCGGAATATAATGCACATCTGCGGACACGGGGAAATGCATGTAAGGCTATTTTTGATTGTACGGTTCCGTTTGAACAGAAAAAACGATTTGAAAGAGCTAAATTTATGGACATAGATAAGCAGAAATGGGCTGATTTTATTCAGTAAGGAGCATGCAATGGGAGAAAATCGGAAGAGGCTTGTCATAGGGATGAGTGGCGCATCAGGAGCGCCACTCGCAATCGAATTATTGCAGCAGATGCAAACATATCGCGAAAATACAGAATTGCACTTCATAATGACTAAGGGAGCTGAGCGGACATTAGCTCAGGAAACACCCTATAAGGCAGAAGACTTAAAACAACTGACAGATTGCTGGTATGATAATGAAAATATAGGGGCAGGACCTGCAAGCGGCAGCTTTATGACGATCGGTATGATAGTTATTCCTTGCAGTATGAAGACCTTGGCAGGAATTGTAACCGGATATAGTGATAATCTGTTATTGCGTGTAGCGGATGTAACACTGAAAGAGAGAAGAAAGCTGGTGCTTGTGACCAGGGAGTGTCCGTTAGGGTTAGTTCATCTGCGGAATATGTATGAAGCAGGTAAAATGGGAGCAGTTATTTTGCCGCCTATGCTTAGTTATTATAATCAGCCGGAAAATATTGCAGATTGTAATAAGCATATTGTGGGTAAGATAATGGATCAATTCGGATATGAGATGGATGCTTATCGCAGATGGAGTTGATGCATGGATAAAATATATCATTTTTCCCAGATGGTGTTAGATCGTGAAATAGGAGCAGTGGTGCAGATTCTTGATATGGGCATTTTGGTGACGGTGACAGGCGGTGATCAGACTCATATTGGAGCAGTTGGCATCATAGATAATGAAGAAAATGAAAGGCTGGTTACTCTGCCGGGACATAGGGAAACAATTATTTGTAATCAATGGATGCATGCATTGCATAATCACTTTCATGTGCCGGTTGTGGTTACGGCAGGCATTCATTATGACGGAATATCAAAGGAAGCAATAGAACATGTGCTGCAGGCCTGCAGCCTTTTGCTGGAGCAAATAAAGAACAATATTCCACAAAAGGTACGTGAAACAAAGTCATAAGAAGTTTTTCTTCATGTTTTATGAACTGTATAAACGTATAATCGCTAGGGTTGACTTCCCTATGCCATACTGCTATAATCGTAAACATAATAAAACACAAAGATATAGTGGATATGCGAAGGTGCATACGCTTTGGCGTAAGCACCTTTTTCTTATCTGTTTATTCATTGTGTGAAGAGAAAAGGAGAACAGAGTTATGAAGAAGTTAGCAAAGATTTTAACAATGGCACTTGTTGGAGCATTTGTGGTTTCTGCTTTTACAGCTTGTGGTGGATCAAAGTCCGGGAACAAACTGGTAATGGCAACGAACGCGGCTTTTCCACCTTATGAGTACGTGGATGGTGAGGAGTATAAGGGAATTGACGTTGAGATCGCGCAGGCTATCGCAGATAAGCTTGGAATGGAGTTAGATATTCGGGATGTAGAATTTGGATCTATCATTGCTGGTGTTCAGAGTGGAAAGTTTGATATGGGAATGGCGGGAATGACTATTACGGACGAGAGAAAGCAGAGCGTAGATTTCTCTGACACTTATGCAACCGGTATTCAGTCTGTCATTGTTAAGGAAGACTCTGATATTCAGTCCGTCGATGATATTTCATCTGCAAACAAAATAGGTGTACAGCAGGATACAACAGGAGATATTTATTCTACCGATGACTACGGCGAGGATTCTGTGACAAGATTTAAAGCAGGAGCAGACGCTGTACAGGCTTTGATATCCGGAAAAGTTGATTGCGTCATTATTGATAATGAGCCGGCTAAATCTTTTGTTGCGGCAAACAACGGACTTAAGATCCTGGATACCTCATACGTCGAAGAAGAATACGCTATCTGTGTCAAGAAAGGGAATGACGAACTGCTGGGAAAGATCAATGACGCATTGAAAGAACTGAAGGAAGACGGAACGATCGATACGATTGTTGCAAAATACATCAAATAAAGCATAACGTCATTGGGGAAAAGATATGAAATGGTTTATAAATTTCTGCGAAAAATTTCACTTTGTATTTATCGAAGGCAATAGATATAAGCAGATTTTTAACGGATTGTGGACAACGTTAGAGATCACATTCTTTGCACTTATCATCGGTATCGTTATCGGTGTGGTGATTGCTACCATCCGCTCAACGTATGATAAAAATGTGGAAGTCCTGAAAAGGAAAAGAGGTCCGGGGCTGATTGTTTTATCTATATTAAATGTGATCGCAAAGCTGTATCTGACAGTGATCCGCGGAACGCCGACGGTAGTACAGCTGTTGATCGCGTATTTCGTTATATTTGAATCTGCGACAAATGGTGTACCGGTTGCAATTTTCGCTTTCGGAATAAATTCCGGAGCCTACGTTGCAGAGATTCTCCGTGGCGGAATTATGTCAATTCCAAATGGACAATTTGAAGCGAGCCGTTCACTGGGTTTTAATTACATTCAGACAATGAGTTATGTGATCGTTCCTCAGGTGTTTAAGAGTGTGCTGCCGGCACTCTGTAACGAATTTATCGTTTTGATTAAGGAAACATCTGTTGCAGGTTATGTGGGAGTCAACGACCTGACCAAAGCCGGTGACCTAATCCGGGGAAGAACCTTCGAGGCGATGCTGCCGCTGCTGGGCGTGGCAGCCATTTATTTGGCGTTG
Organism: Lachnospiraceae bacterium; assembly: GCA_963612015.1. Lineage (GTDB taxonomy): Bacteria > Bacillota > Clostridia > Lachnospirales > Lachnospiraceae > Roseburia. The sequence goes on from CAVDTR010000016.1 coordinate 22,616, forward strand.
GTTGTGGTTCTGACCAGCCTTGTCGGAGTGTTAGAGAGGAGATTGCGTACCAATGAGCGATGAGAAAATCATTCGGGTGGAACACCTGAAAAAGCATTATAAAGATGGAAGCATCAAAGCATTGGATGACATTTCTCTGGAAATCACGAAGGGAGAGGTTGTGGTCATTATCGGGCCATCCGGTTCCGGAAAGTCCACACTGCTTCGCTCTTTGAATCTTCTGGAGCTTCCGACAGATGGCAGGATATTTGTGGATGGAAGTGATATTACCGACAGTAAGACAAATATCAACCTACATAGGCAGAAAATGGGAATGGTGTTCCAGCACTTTAACTTATTCCCGAATATGAACATCTTGAAAAATCTGACGATTGCTCCGACAAAGCTGTTAAAGATGAGGCAGGAAGATGCCAACAAGATGGCGATGGAGCTTTTGGAGCGGGTGAACCTTGCGGATCGTGCTGAGGCGTATCCGAGCCAGCTATCCGGAGGACAAAAGCAGAGAATTGCGATCGTGAGAGCGCTTTGCATGAATCCGGAGATTATGCTGTTCGATGAACCGACTTCCGCGCTTGATCCGGAAATGGTCGGGGAAGTACTTGATGTAATGAAGGAATTGGCAAAGCAGGGCATGACGATGGTCGTGGTAACACATGAGATGGGATTTGCCCGGGAGGTCGCTGATCGTATTATCTTTATGGATCAGGGACAGATAATTGAGGAAGGAACACCTAAGGAGATATTTGAGAATCCGAGCTCTGATCGTCTTATCTCTTTCCTGAAGAAAGTGCTGTAATTAAGATATTTCAAAGAATTGAAAAAGAAATGTTGTGTCAACATTGTATTATATCTGGTTTTGTTTAGATGAAGTGCAATGGGGCATAGCATTTCTTTTTTTATGCACAAAATTAAATGCAAGTATGTTGGGCTCAAACTCAAAACAACAGAGGAACAAGAAACAAAGAAAGGAGTTATAAAGCAATGAGTTATTTCTTTTTGGATGAATACAAAAACATGGAGGCATATGTTCCGGGAGAACAACCGAAGGATCGACAGTACATTAAATTGAATGCAAATGAGTCCTCGCTTCCACCTTCACCGAAGGTAATGGAGGCTATGTCGATCGCACAGATCAATGGAATGTCACATTACTCCGATCCGCACTGCATAGAGCTGCGCAAGGCAATCGGTGCAGCATTTGGATTTGGATACGATCAGGTCTTTGTGGGAAACGGAGCAGACGAGGTGCTTGGCTTCTGTATGCTTGCATTTTTCAAACCGGGAATGAAGGTGTGTTTCCCTGATATTACTTATGATTTTTACCGGACGTATGCCAAGACATATCGGCTGGATTATGAACAATTCCCAATCCGGGAGGATATGACCGTGGATGTGGAAGATTATATCAATACAGACCGTGATGTGATTCTGGCAAACCCGAACAACCCGACAGGACTCAGCCTGTCAGTGTCTGAGATCGAACGGATCGTGGCGAAAAATCCACACCGCATGGTGATCATCGATGAAGCTTATGTGGACTATGGAAACGAATCGTGCCTGCCTTTGGTACAGAAATATGATAATCTGGTTGTCGTCCAGACCTTTTCAAAATCCCGCAACATGCCGGGCGCGCGTATCGGATTTGCGATTTCGTCCAAGGAAATCATTGGGGATATGAACAAAATTAAATTTACATTTAACCCCTTTAACATGAGCTCCCTTGCAATCGCCGGCGGCACAGCTGCCATCAAGGATCAGGAATATTTTCATAAATGCGTCGCGGAGATAATACGAATCCGTGAGGAATTTGAGGATGAGCTTTCTGAACTGGGCTTTGAGGTAATACGCACCACGACAAACTTTACCTTCTTCAAACCGAAGGGAATAGGTGCGAAAAAAATGACCGAGGAATTGCGCGACCGGGGCATACTGGTTCGACACTACGATGAAGAAAAGGTAAAGGATTATATCCGGATTACCATCGGAACGAAGATGGAGATGGAAATCGTCCTGAACAATATTAAGGAGATCGCATTTACGCCGATCGAGTTTGACCGTATATACAAACAGCAGTTACAATTTGCATTCAAACAGCCGATATAGTATAATAAAAAGATGTTGGGGTCAAAAGCCCCTCTATAGTTCCTTGAAAAGTTCATATGTCTTTCGCTGTCCAGCAGGTCATACACCGAAAAGCTGTTCTTAAGCGGGTTGCAAAATAGCAGCATTGAATTTCCGAAAATTCTTCAATTATGTGAAGGGTTTGGGAAACTATGCTCCAAATCCGGTACTTGTATAAAACAAGGTAGGAAATAACACCGCATGTATCCTTAAAATCAGGTAACATACTACAAAATATGAATTTTTCAAGGTACTATAAAAATAGGGGCAAAATTATTTATGGTTTTGACTCCAATATCATAAAAACTAATTATAAGTAGAAGTGTGCCCAAACGAAGGAGAGCAACAAATGATTGATATACACTGCCACCTGCTGTATGGGGTGGATGATGGAGCAAAAACAATGGAAGAAGCCGCTGCGATGCTCAAAGAAGCTGCAAAACAGGGGATAAACGCCATCATTCTGACTCCACACTGGCGGCATGGGATGTTTCCTTATCCGAAGGATACGATCGAGGCACACTACGAGAGCGTCCGCCAATATGCAAAGGAACTGGGAATCACGGTATATTTAGGCACCGAGTATCATGTGGACAGTCAGATGATGGAGAATTTTTCCAAGGGCAGCTGTCACCCGCTTGCGGATACCCGGTACATACTGACAGAGTATTCCCATAGCACAAGACCTGAAATGGCGCGGCAGATGACGGCGGAAGCCGTTCGCTATGGCTACATTCCGGTGATCGCACATGCGGAGCGGTATGACTTTGTGATGGAAGATCCGGAGATATTGGAGGAGCTAAGAGACATGGGTGCGCTGATCCAGATCAACGCGGACGCGGTGCTCGGACTGGACGGACGCGGTGCCAAGAAGCTGTGCAAGTGGATACTAAAAGCGGACTTGGCAGATTTTATTGCAAGCGATAGTCACGGAGTGGACAAGCGTCCCTGCAATCTGAAAAGGTGCTATGACTATGTGACTAAGAAATATGGCGGCGAGACTGCGGAGAGACTGTTTTACGACAATCCCGCACAGATCCTGGCAGAGCGATAACATTACCAGAGTTACAATGAGAGGAACAGACGATGGAAAACCAGTTTGATTCAGATAATGAAATAGAGATCGACTTAAGAGACCTGCTGCTGGAGCTTTTGGCTTACTGGAAGCTGATTCTGGTGGCAGCAGTTCTGGCGGCGGTGATCGGATTTGCGGTCAGTGAGTTCATGATGGTTCCGGTGTACGAATCAACATCCGAGCTGTATGTACTTACGAAGAGTACATCCTTTACCAGCCTATCAGACATCCAGACGAGTACGAGCCTGACCAACGACTATATCGTCGTCATAAAAGGACGTCCGGTTCTGGAACAGGTGATCGATAATCTGGGCTTGGATGAGACCTATAAGACACTTAGGGATCGAGTATCCGTGAACAACCCATCCAATTCCCGATTGCTTGATATCACCGTAAAGGATACCGATCCGGTGCAGGCAAAGCGGATCGCGGATGAGATCGCGGATGTCGGCTCTGCATTTATCTCGCAGAAGCTGGTACAGGACCCACCGGAGGTTGTCCAGTATGGTTATTCGGACGGCGCACCGGTCAGTCCGAACATTAAGAAGAATACAGCGATAGGAGGGCTTGCGGGTGCAATGCTTGCAATCATCATCGTTGTGATGGCTTATCTGTTTAACGATTCTATTATGGGACCGGAGGATATTGAAAAGAAGCTCGGCATGAATGTACTTGGTATGCTGCCGCTTGAGGAGAGCGAGGATGACGGAGACAAGCGAAGCCAGAAGAAGCGAAAGAAGTCATCCATTGGAACCAAGAGTGCATAGGAAGGATTTTAAGCGGAAATGGAAGTCGTAAAATTCGGAAAACTGAAAAATCAAAGCTATACGATGAAGGAATCCCTTCGAGCGCTGAAAACGAACATTCAGTTTTGCGGCGATGATGTCAAAACAATTCTGATCACGAGTGCGGTTCCGAACGAGGGCAAAAGCACGGTGGCGATGGATCTGGCACGTTCCCTCACCGAGTCCGGAAAGCGTGTACTGTTAATTGATACGGATATGCGTAAATCTGTTTTTATCGGCCGTTTGCGTGCAACTTCATCGACGGGCGGGGAGATCTGCGGACTTTCCCACTATCTGTCCGGACAGAAGAAGCTGGAGGATGTGCTGTATGGCACAGAGATCCCGCGATTGTTTATGATATTTGCAGGACCATCGGTGCCGAATCCGACAGAAATCCTTGAAAAACGGTACTTTTCAGAACTGTTGCAGTTCGGACGGGAACATTTTAATTATATTATACTCGACTGCGCACCGATCGGGGCGGCAATCGATGCCGCTGTTGTGGCGAAGCAGTGTGACGGCGCGATTCTTGTTGTCGCACAGGGCATGGCAAGCGCACGTCTGATCTTAAATGTAAAGAAGCAGCTTGAGGCATCCGGTGTCAAGATTCTTGGCGCTGTGCTCAACAAGGCGAAGATCAAGAAAAACGGCTATGAGGGTGGCTATTACGGTGGCTATTATGGAAGCTATTACGGCAGCTACTACGGAAGGGACGAAGATAAGGAAGCATGAGAAGAAAGGGCAGGGCAAATCTTTCACAAAAACTGAATAATGTCCTGTATTTTCTCGCGGGTGCGATGTCGGTGATCGTGTTGGCAACTCTCGTGATCAGCGTGCAGACCAAGGCACAGAACACAGATGCCTCCGACCGTTCAGAGCTGGCGGGCAATGTACAAAGTACAGCCCAGCCGGAATCGGAGACGGCACAGGAGAACACTCCGGTCGAAAAATGGCAGGAGGGAACGATCACATACAACGGGAAGAACTACCGCTATGACAACCACTTAAAGACATACCTCTTTATGGGAATCGATACCGATGATGCCGTGTACAACATGGATACCAAGGATACCGGGTATCAGTCGGATGCACTTTTTCTTGTTGTTGCGGATAGTATGAACCAGAGGCTGTCCGTGATTACGATCAACCGTAATACCATTACAGAGATCGAGCGGTTTACCGGCAACGGTGTCAGCATGGGAAAAGCGCAGTCCCAGATCTGTGTGCAGCACGCATACGGGGATGGCAAGAAGCTAAGCTGCTCCCGCGTGGAGGATGCGATATCCAATCTGTTTTTCAATATCCCGATCCACGGGTACATTGCGATGAATATGGGCGCACTTCCGGGGTTAAATGATGCGATCGGGGGCGTGACTGTAGAGGTAATGGATGATCTAAGCTATGACAACAGAGGCGTGGATTTAAAGGCGGGACAGACAGTTACCCTAAATGGTCAGAAAGCTTATTGCTATCTGCGAGGCAGAGATATCAATGATTTTGACAGCTCCACGGAGCGTCTGCGCAGGCAGGAGCAGTATATTACCGCATTCCTTACAAAGCTAAGCACACAGGAGGATCGCAGCACCACAGTGACGGAGGTGTTCAATGCGATCAGTGATTATACAGTGACGGATATTGATTTTACGAAGCTTCTGAATACACTTTTAGACTACGAGTATTCGGGAGATGATCTGTATACCGTTCCGGGAGAGTCACAGGCTGGCTCTGACGGACACGAAGAATACTATGTGGATGAGGATGCATTTTATGATCTGATCATTCAGGTATTTTACGAGGAAGTAGGCGCAAGATAAGGGCACTTCTGGGGAGAATCCGGCTCCCGGCGATAATCTGATATCTTGCACAGGATGTGCTTGATATAACCACATGTAAATAACAAAGGAAAGGAGGAGAAGCCAATGAAGAAGAAATTAGCAGGAATACTTGCCGTACTTATGGTTCTTACCATGGGAACAACCGTATTTGCAGCTCCGTCTTCTGACAAGGACTCAGATCTTAAGAAGGAAGCGGAATCGCTTGTAACTACGGTTGAATCCGGATCTGATTCGGTGGCACTTACATCGAAAACAGTAGGATCATCTGATCTGACTGATGCATACGATTATGTGGCAGAAAAGGTTGGAAAAGATACCGGATTTACGATGCTTGCTGCGGTAGAGCTTTCGTCAGCAACCGAGCTTCCGTCCGGCGGAATTCAGATTACATTCAATGTAGCTGGACTGAAACAGGGCACAAGCAATGTTCGGATTTATCATAAGACAGCTTCCGGCTGGGAGATTAAAACCCCATTTGTCGGAAACGGATATGTAACAGCTAAGTTTGATTCACTGTCCCCGTTCTTCGTTGTAAAGTATGACTCTACACCATCCAACAGCGATGGAAGCGTAGATTCATCCACAGTTGTGAACAACTACTATACGACGAATAACACGTATAACAATACGAATTCCAATAATGCCTCAACGAGCAATAACACGAATTCAAATAATGCTTCTACAAGCAATATGACAAATTCAAACAACACGTCGTCAAGCACGACTAACAACAATGCTGCGACAACAAAGAAGAATACCACAAGCAAGTCAAACACCACCAAAAAGACGAGCACCAAGACAAGCACGACGAAGAAGGATACTTCTAAGACGGATACAACCAAGAAGGATACTACTAAGACGAGCGTTTCAAAGGACGAGTCCGTAAAGGTGGACAGCAGCAACAAGAATACGCAGACCGTTACGGTCAACGTAAATGGAAGCGGCAGTGGTTCCGCAAAGGCCGGAGCATCCACTTCCACAACTTCTCCAAAGACCGGGGCATCTGTTCCGGTATTGCCGATAATTGCTGTATTTTCCGTAATGGGAATTGCAGTTTGCGGCAAAAAAGCGCGCAACCTTTGATAAAAAGGTAGATTCGAATCTATAAGCAAACATGTGGTTTGCATATCTGCCCCATGCCTGAGTGGGCATGGGGGATATGCAATTTTTACGAAGGGAACTAACAAAGAAAGATGCAGAAGAAACTCAACTTTTACAAGATATTATGTGCGGTGCTGGTGGTTGTCTTAGTGATCGTCATCGCGGCAATGTGGTATCGCAACTATACGCAGAACAAAGCAGGGGATATTTATAAGGATCTTCAATCACAGGTAAATTCTGCATCGCCAACAGTTACGGTTGATAACACAAATACTGGGATGACAGAAGATACCGGATCGGAAGAAGTAACAACAGAAGAGGATTTTCTTGCGGCAGATGGAGCTGAAATACCGGAAAAAAATTTGAATTGGGAACAATTAAGAGCAGCGAATGAGGATATATATGCATGGATTTATATTCCGGAGACAAATGTTGATTATCCAGTGCTTCAGGATGCGGAAGATGATGAGTATTATCTGATGCATAATTTAGACGGAAGCTATGGTTATCCGGGATGCATTTTTTCGCAGATACTCAATAGCAAAACCTTTGATGACTACAATACAGTGTTATATGGACACAATATGAAAGACGGAACGATGTTCCGGACATTACATTATTATCAGAATGAGGAATTTTTTTACAATAATCCTTATTTCTATATTTATACGGAAAATGGCGTGCTCGTCTATCAAATATTTGCGGCATACAATACCGGGGACGCACACATTTTAAATACATACGATCTTCGGACAGAGCAGGGATTTGCTTCCTATATTGAAAAAATAAAAACTGATGCTCCTGCGGGAGGTTATATCAGGGATGATGTGGATATTACAACAGAGAATCATATTGTCACGCTTTCTACCTGTACAGAGCAGTCAGATGAGCGCTTTTTGGTGCAGGCGGTATTAGTTAACGATGAATTTTAATATATGCAAACAGTTAAAATAGATGCAGACTACAAAAATCTAATATCGCTTCTGACGAGTGACCAGTTCTACGACTCGCAGGATATTTTCCTGCGGGAGCTGTTGCAGAACGCATACGATGCCTGCTATACGAGACAGGCGCTCGAATGGAGCTGGGGAACAGAGTTTCTGGAGCTTGAGGAGGCAGAGAAAGTCAACTCGGTGCGCCGCCCGTTTGAAGGTAAGATCGTTGTGTCCTACAACTCTTCAAATGGAATGCTCTTTGTGGAGGACAACGGGGTAGGCATGAATGAAGCTGACTTGAACAAGTTCGTGGCACATGTGGGGAGCAGCTATTATACAAGCGAGGAGTTCAAGCAACAGCGCTTAAAGTATGAGCCAATCTCACAGTTTGGGATTGGACTGTGCTCCTGCTTCCGCGTCTCAAGGGCTATCCTGATCGAATCCAAGAAGGACAAGTCGATCAACACCGCTTGGAACGTGATGGATCGGCAGAACCTAGAACCGATTGCCGCCAAATGGTTCAACGGCGCGGAAAATATCGAGTATATCAATTCCAACCGCGCATTTTCGGGAACACGGGTTACGCTTGCACTTCAACCGAAGTACGCGATGAATATGACGCTGTCATATCTGGTAAACACCGTCAAGAGCTTTATGGCGTGCCAGCCGATCCCAATCGAGATCTATTTTGATAAGAAGAAGGAAGTGCTTTTTCAGCCCAAGCTGGAGATGGATGCATTTGCGTATGTGCGGGGGATCACGACGCTGCATGTGGACAATGACTGGATGGAGGGATACCTTACACTGTACAATTCCAAGCACCGGTCGCTGATCGGTGAGAGTGAGCTTTACCAACAGGGGTTTCGGATCGCGGATGAGCGGGTAATCAAGCTGCTCAAGCCGGAATGGCTGAGGCACATCATGTTTAGGATCAACCTAAAGAAGCGGATATTGAACTTAAAGATGGCAAGGGACGGAGTAGCGCAGGATGACAGCTTAAAGACGCTGCGGGAGACGATCGGACAACTGATCATTGGGTATTTTCAGAAGAATCCGCTCAATCTGGGACAGTATCTGGAGGATGGCAGCAAGTGCATCTTATCCGAGTATGAGCCGGAGATGCAGTTGGTGCAGCAGGCAGCATACATCCATGTGTACCTAAAGGGACAGGATATGGAACTGCTGATGGATACGGTGCTCAATGGATTTCTCGGCAGGGAGATACGGATTGCGTACATTTCGCATAAGCTCTTTGAATATTTCAAGGATAACTTTTCCGTGGACTTTAAGACCTTCCTCGGGCGGTATCAGCTTATCGTATTTGAAAAAAATCGGGATATGTTTACCCAATTTCTGACACCCTATCTGAAGGGACAGAAATATGTGGTATCCGAGATACCGGGTGTGATCTATACAGAGCTTGTGGCAGATCTTCACATTAAGAAGAACCTGTCCCCATACCGAAAGAGCATTCGGCTGCACCCGGACAATCTGGTGGACGATATGCTGTTTTGCTTTGTCACAAATGAGCAGACAGGACCGTTGCAGATCATCCTCAACGAGAACAACAGAAATGCACGGATGCTTGAGCGGGCGGCGGGCAACCCGAAGGTGGCAAACCTGAGGGAGGTCATCATCGAGAACATTAAGCAGCGGATCATCAACTCCAGGAAGCCGTGGGATAAGATCATTGATTTCGGTGGTTCCTTTGTAGATGAATGGACATCGGAGAGTGCAATCACCGTGCAGTCCGTCTGGTGCATGGAGGATGATTTTGCTATGGCGCTCAATGAGTTTGTCAGGGAAAAGCTGACGATGGAAGAGCTGGTCGCATACGGACTGGAGGGGCTGGTTTTCCATAAGGAAGAATTTATTAACTGGTGGTATATGCCAAAATAGGCGCTCCGATTGTCCTTTTTATAAAACAGAGGGATACATGGGGGTGTTTGAAAGCAAAAAAAGGCATATAATGACAAGACAGGTCGCAAATGGAAGTAGAGGATAATAAGAATGGAAATATTGGATTTGAACGATGTACAGGAGAGTGGGGAAGGTTCCACCTCAGAGGCAAAAAAGAGCGCGGATAACAACTCACCAAAGCAGCCGGAGACGATATCCTGGCAGCGTGAGCTTCTCAGCTGGATCATGACATTTGTGATCGCGATCGGTGCAGCACTTTTGCTCAAGAACTTTGTGATTATCAATGCAACGGTCCCGACCGGATCTATGGAGAATACCATTATGCCGGAGGATGATCTGCTGGGATTTCGGTTGTCATATATATTCTCGGAGCCGGAGCGCGGAGATGTCGTTATCTTTAAGTACCCGGACGATGAATCCCAGAAGTTTATCAAACGAATCATCGGACTTCCGGGAGAAAAGGTCGTCATCCGGGATGCCAAGATCTATATCAATGATTCCGAGGAGCCGTTGGACGAATCCTACCTGAAAGAGGAATGGATTGTCGCAAATGACGGATTTGAATTTCAGGTGCCGGAGGGCTGTTACCTTGTACTGGGGGACAACCGCAATGACTCACGGGATGCCCGGTTCTGGATCAACACTTATGTCACGAAGGATCAGATTATCGGAAAAGCAGAATTTATCTACTATCCGTTTGATCATATAAAGAGCCTGCGGTAGCGGGCAAAAGCCGTTAGGCTGTTAGAATATCAAGTTTTTATGGAGGGTATAAATATGCCGGAAAATACAAGCTGCAGCGGAGCAGCAACCTGCTCAAAGTCAAGCTGTGAGGGCTGCCCAAGCAAGAGCAATCCGCAAAGCTTCTTAGAAAAAATGAACGAATACTCAAACATCCGCCATGTCATTGGTGTTGTAAGTGGTAAGGGAGGCGTTGGCAAATCCTTCGTAACCTCTTCCCTTGCGGTCCTCATGGCAAAGGCAGGCTATAAGGTAGGAATTTTGGATGCCGATATCACGGGACCATCCATTCCTAAGATGTTTGGTGTGCATGGCAACGTTGTCGGGGACGAAAAGGGAATGATCCCGTTAGAGTCCAAGGATGGAATCAAGATCATGTCCATCAACCTTCTGATGGAGGATGAGGAGGCTCCGGTTGTATGGAGAGGACCGGTGATCGCAGGCGTTGTAAAGCAGTTTTGGAATGAGACCGTATGGGGCGATGTTGACTATCTGTTCGTGGACATGCCGCCGGGAACCGGTGATGTTCCGCTTACTGTATTCCAGTCGCTCCCGGTTGACGGAATCGCGATCGTGACATCCCCGCAGGAGCTTGTGCAGATGATCGTAAAGAAAGCCTACAATATGGCAGAGATGATGCACATCCCGGTGCTTGGCGTGGTAGAGAATTTCAGCTACCTGAAGTGTCCGGACTGTGGAAAGGAGATCAAGCTCTTTGGTGAAAGTCATGTAGATGAGACTGCGGCTGAGATGGGAATTAAGGTACTCGGCAAGCTCCCGCTTGATCCGGAGTACGCAAAGCAGGCAGATGCGGAGGATTTCTACAACATCGAAAATCCGTATCTGGATGCGGCTGTCGAGGCAATTCGCAGCCTATAAATAACTGGTAGAAAAGGCTCTTTGCAACCCATGTTGCAGGGAGCTTTCTTTTTGGATATTTTTTCTAATTCACTTTCTTTTTATGGCTTTTTTTCATAAATTTTACCACTTGCTTTTGCGCAATCTGTGCATTAAACTAACGCTTGTTAAGATGGAGGGTAAAATGAACGCATTTTTTAAGAAAGTGAAAGAAGTTCTTTTCACGAAAAAAGAAAAACAGCATTCCGATAAATATTATAAAAGAGTTGATTTTTTTAATAAGTATTCACTCGTATTCCACGCATTGCTTTCCTGTGGAATCGTTTTTTGTGTAGAAGCAATCTCAAGAAGAAGTTTTGTCTCTGCATGTACATTTTTGAATATGCATACGCTTGCATTCTTCTATAATGCATTTATCGTGTTTGCATCACTTACATTGGTATATCTGTTCCGCAAACGTGCGTTTGTCCGCGTAATCATCTGCGGCTTCTGGACGATCCTCGGAATCATCAACGGCTGTGTGCTTTCCAACCGCGTTACGCCGTTCGGATACACGGATCTGAAGTGCATTCCGGATCTGTTTGCAATGAAAAATACCAATTATTTTACGGCAGAGCAGGCGGCTATGACCGTATTTGGTATCGGAACATTTGTTTTGTTCTGTGTCATCCTTTTCATAAAGGGACCTCGATACGCGGGAAAACGCCGCGTGATCGCTGGACCGATTGCAATTCTTGCGCTGATGTTTATCGGTATACCGTTCACGACAGATGCTGCACAGAGCACGCATGTAGTAGAGAGCTATTTTTCTAATATTGCACAGGGTTATGAGAATTACGGATTTATCTATGGATTTTCTTCCAGTGTTGTGGCGACCGGAATGAGCAAGCCGGCTACATACTCCAAGGAGACTATTGACCAGATCGAGGCTGCGGTTGCAGAGAAGCAGGACGCAGATTCCGAGACAGAGGAGAAAAAGCCGAACATCATCTGCGTACTTTTAGAGTCCTTCTGTGATCCGGATGAGATCAACTTCCTTGAGGTGAATAAGGATCCGATCCCGACATTCCATTATCTGGAGGAGAATTTCTCTGCCGGTTATCTGACAGTGCCGGTTGTAGGTGCAGGAACTGCAAACTCTGAGTTTGAAGTGCTTACTGGTATGAGCATGCAGTATTTCGGACCGGGCGAGTATCCATACAAGACCATTCTGAAAAAGACGGACTGCGAGAGTACAGCAGCGGATCTTGCTGCCTTGGGATACTCAACACATGCGGTACACAATAACGGCGGCAATTTTTACAGCCGTGTGAATGCATTTTCCATGATGGGATTTGATACATTTACCAGCAAGGAATTGATGAATATTACGGAAATTACACCGAACGGAAGCTGGGCTACCGATGATATCTTAGTTGATGAGACGATCAAGACTCTGGATGCAACACCGGATCAGCCGGACTTCACATACACAATCACGGTCGGAACACACGGAGATTACCCGACAGAGTCTCTATTTGAGAATCCGGAGTATGTGGTAAGCGGCGCGGCAGATGAAGCGGCAAATAACCAGTGGGGCTACTATGTACACCAGTTGGCGGAAACAGACAAGTTTATCTCAAACCTGATCGAGAAGCTCTCCGAGAGAGATGAGGACACCATCGTTGTTATGTTTGGAGACCATCTTCCAACACTTGGGCTTACCGATGAGGATATGCGCTCCGGCGATATTTACAAGACAAAATACATCACTTGGAACAATATGGGACTTGCAAAAGAGGATGCAGACCTCTATGCATATCAGCTTATGGCAAAGACCACCGATGCTGTCGGCATCCATGAGGGAACCATCCTTGGATATCATCAGGCAATGGATTATACCGTTTCCGACGAATATTTAAGTGGACTTGAAAATCTGCAATATGATATTCTGTACGGTTCCCGTTACTGCTATGATGGCGAGGATGCATATCCGGCAACAGACATTGTGATGGGTATTGATGATGTTGTGATCGGCAAGGTGCTTGCGATGGAGACCCGCCCATTCGTATATATCTATGGAAGCAACTTTACCAAGTGGAGCAAGGTATATGTAAACGATGAGAAAGTATCGACGACATATCTTTCCGATACCTGCCTGCGAATTGCCAAGTCCAGCGTTACAGACGGCGATACGATCGTTGTCAGCCAGGTGGGATCAAGCAGTACAAGATTCCGTGATTCCAATGAAGTAGTATTTGGAAACGCACCGGAAGAGGCATCAGAGTCCACAGAACAATAAAGAGAATAAATAATTGGAAGTGACCATAAAAAAGGGAGCGTACCGTATCGGTATGCTCCCTTTTGTTATTTGACAAACTTGTTGATGGCTTCATTTAAATCATCAAGCGCCTTTTGGTCGCCTGTCTCAAGCGCATCGATAATACAATGATTGATGTGATCTTCGAGAATGATCTTTCCGATGTTATTGATGGCAGACCGCACGGCGGCAATCTGGATCAATACCTCGGTGCAGTCCCTGTCGTGCTCGATCATTGTCTTGATGGATTCCATGTGCCCGATCGCGCGGTTCATGCGGTTGATCACTGCCTTGGTGTTCTCATGGTGGTGACCGTGATGTTCGTCATGCAGCTTATCGTCATGGGTATGCTCGACAACTGTACCGTCACTGAGCACATGGGTGTGTGTGTTCTTCATACAGATGTTATCCTCTTACTTTCAAGGCGTCCACCGGAATATTACCGGTTGGAACGTCTCCAGATGTGCATTGCCTCTGCTTCCTTGATCAGCTCGTCGCGGAAGTTCGGGTGAGCGATGCTGATGATTGCCTCTGCCTTCTGCCAGGTAGACAAGCCCTTAACATTGACCATACCGTACTCGGTAACGATGTAGTGGGTATTGGCGCGCGTATCGGTTACGATAGAGCCCTCTGCCAGAGTTGGGCGGATGCGGGAATGTAGAACGCCTGCCTTGTCTGTGAAGGTGGAAGAACAGCAGATAAAGCTCTTTCCGCCGTTGGACAGATAAGCGCCGAGTACAAAGTCAAGCTGTCCGCCTGCACCACTGATGTGCTTGGTTCCGGAGGACTCTGAGCTGATCTGACCAAAGAGGTCTAAGTCAACACAGTTGTTGATGGAGATAAAGTTGTCCAAAGCAGCGATGGAGCGGATATCGTTCGTGTAGCTTACCGGTGCGCTCATAAGCTCCGGGTTCTCATCCATGTAATCGTACATTTTCTTGGTTCCGGCACCAAAGCCGTAGGTCTGGCGATAGCGGTCGATAGACTTGTGTGCTCCGGTGATCTTTCCGGCTTTTGCAATGTCAACAAAAGCATCAACGTACATTTCGGTATGAACACCGAGATCCTTCAGGTCAGACTCAGCAATGAGGGAGCCGACTGCGTTTGGCATTCCGCCGATTCCAAGCTGTAAGCATGCGCCGTTTGGAATCTGATCAACGATAAGCTCGGCAACCTTCTTGTCAACCTCGGTTGCAGGACCACCTGCGCCAAGCTCGCCGATCGGTGCGTTGTCGCCCTCGACAATGTAAGTAACCTGTGAGATATGCACACCGGTCTCAAAACCGCCGTGGCAGCGCGGCATGTTCTGATTAACCTCTACAATGATCTTCTTTGCGCCCTCGCACATTGCTCCAAGGTGGGATGCATTCGGACCAAAATTGAAATAGCCGTGTGCATCCATCGGTGCAACCTGAAACATGGCAACATCTGTGGTTGCTGCGCCATCGCGATAGTAGCGAGGAAGCTCAGAGTAGCGGATCGGTGAATAGAAGGAACAGCCGCGGGCGATCAGCTTGCGCTCGATCCCTGACATGTGCCAGGAGTTCCAGGTGAAATGCTCCGGCGCATCCTCCCGCTCAAAAATGGCAAGTGGCTTTAAAAGGATACCACCGCGCAGCTTAACGTCCTTAAGTTCATCGGTTCTCTTGGCAAGTGCCTTGTCGAGAACATCTGGGGTGCCGTTGCACCAGCCGTAGTCTACCCAGTCGCCGGACTTTACAAGCTTTACAGCTTCGTCGGCTGAGACAAGTTTCTGCTTATACTCTTCTAAAAAACTCATAGTGCCTCCTTTATGTGTCGCATCGGTAAGATGCTTTTTTGATATATGTGATAGACAAAACAATCGGGTGAAGCAGATAAGGAATCTGACTTCAGCCCTATTGATTGTAGCATGGGAAAAGCTGCAACACAAGTGCTGCGGGGAAGATTACAACGTCTCCGGCAGTGTCCACTTCATTGCCTGCTTTTTAAAGTCCGCTGCCTGCATGCGGTAGTCCTCGATACATTCGTTGTCCGCGGTAAGCTTTAAGCGCGCCGCAGGGGGAAGGGCGTTTAATGCCTCCTCTTTGGAATCTGCCCATTTTTCATAGCAGTCGGCAAGTGCGCGGAGCGGGATGCATCCGCCGGTCTCGATATCGAGAACCGGGTGCGCTTCATAGACCGCCTTGCGGAACCACAGGATCGCCTCCTCGTAGTCCTTCTGATCCTGATAGTAGAAGCCCAGCTCGCAGCATACTTCGCTGAAGCTGTCCTCCGCAACGTTTTTGAGTGCGACGGAGAAGAAATGGTTTCCATCATTGATCTGCCGGTAATAGCGTGCGAGGATGCAGATGGTCTCCTCGGATGCCCCGGCGCGGTACATGCCTTCAAAGATTGGCGCTGCGTCTGCGAAATCCTCCGGAGTGCCGCATTTTAAAAGCTCTTTTGCGTACATGGTAATGATATTTTTCGGCAAAAATCCATTCTTGGAGAACGAATGACGGAAAATGGAAAAATCCCGCTTGCCGTGAGGTGCCTGCGGCTGGTGCAGGATCTCAATATCGCTGTCGTACACGACAGGATCGAGCCGGACGGTCTCATGTACCGGATTGATCCAGGTAAATGTGCGCAGCCGGCGGAACAGCTTCGGGCGAAGCTCCTTGGCAGCGTTCTGCACGGTATTGTACTCTGCCGGGGTAATGTACGGCATCTGTACGATCTCGATCTCCGGAAGTAGTGCAGCCTTTAGCATGGCAAAACGCTTACGATTCAGCTCGTCGATATACTCGTCCGCATCCGGCGCATAGATATATTCCATCGTCGCTTTGGAAAACGAGAAATTACGCGCTGCGGCAAAATCCTCACACCAGGAGAAATCATATACGAGGTCGGTGTACTGCCTTGCGATCTCCTTCGTGTTGTCGGTGGAACCGGTATCCACGATGATGATCTCATCCATGAGACCTTTGAGGGAATCTAAGCATCGAGCCAGCACCTTTTCTTCGTTTTTTACGATCATACATAAGCTGATGGTAATCATGGAAAGCTCCTTTCATAAGGAAAGACATCTTATATTTAATTTTACCCTTTTTGCGCAATTTTGCAAGCGACAGCATATCTTCATTGACATGTAAATGGATGAAAGCGTAGAATCAGCATGATAATTCTAAAATTGAAAATTAAAAGGAAAGAAAAATGGAAACGCAAAAGAAAGAACTTTTTTTACAAAAAACAATCGTTGTATGGGCGGGCGCACTGATCTGCTGCGTACTGTGGGGCAGTGCATTTCCGTGCATTAAGCTGGGATATAAGTGGATGCAGATCGAGGCATCGGACACCGCGACACAGATCTTATATGCGGGAATACGGTTTACACTTGCAGGAGTGCTTGCAATCGCGATCGGAAGCACCTTGCAGAAGCGGTTTTTGTTCCCTGAAAAGGAGGCATTGCCGAAGGTCATCTGGCTTTCCTTTTTGCAGACGGTTCTGCAATATCTTTTCTTCTATGTCGGACTGGCACATACCACGGGCGTGAAGGCATCGATCATTGAAGGGATGAACGTGTTTGTCGCGGTATTCGTTGCGGGGTATCTTTTCCGGCAGGAAAAGGTCACAACGAAAAAGCTGGTCGGCTGTGTCATCGGATTTATCGGTGTGATCTTAGTAAACATACTAGGTGGAAGCTTTGCCGGAGGTTTTGTCCTGCAGAATCCGTTTGCGGGTGAGAGTGGGATATCGCTGTTTGGGGAAGGATTTATCTTCTTTTCTACGGTGTCCTACGCATTTTCCTCCGTGTTCTTAAAATCATATTCCAAGAAGCATGATCCGGTCATGCTAAGCGGATACCAGTTCCTGCTCGGAGGTGTGATCATGATAATCTGTGGGCTGCTGTTTGGCGGAAGGATTACCCAGATCAGTCCGAGGGCGGTTGCAATGCTGTTATGGCTTGCTGTGGTGTCTGCCGTGGCGTATTCCCTGTGGGGGATTTTGCTCAAATACAATCCGGTTTCCAAGGTCGCAGTCTTTGGTTTTATGAATCCGGTATTTGGTGTGATCCTGTCTGCAATTTTGCTGCAGGAGTCGCAAAGCCTTGGCGCGGGCGCAATCGTATCGCTTGCATTTGTGTGCGCCGGAATATATATTGTTAATAAGTAGCAGGAATTGCGCGACAGCGCGGTCACAACAGATAGCGCAGAGACAGATAAGGAGAACGGCATAAATGGAGAATCATACCATCATAACATTAAAAAAGGGCGAGGGACGCGGGATAAAATCCGGCGGACTTTGGATATTTGACAATGAGATCGATACAATCACCGGAGCATTTAAGAATGGTGGGATCGTAACGGTACACGACTTTGACGGCTACCCGATGGGGCAGGGCTTTATCAATCAAAATTCCAAGATAAGAGTGCGCCTGTTAAGCAGAAAGACAGACGTGGACATCAATGAGGCTTTCTTACGCATGCGCGTGAAAAATGCGTGGGATTACCGCAAGAGCGTGATGCATGGCGGCAACGAAAGCCGCATGGCAAAGATACCGGGAATTGGTACAACCGGATGCCCGGATCTGAATTGCTGCCGCGTGATATTCGGCGAAGCGGACTGGCTTCCGGGGTTGGTGGTCGACAAATACAATGATGTACTTGTCGTGGAATCTCTTGCCCTTGGAATGGAAGCGTTAAAAGAGATGATCCTTGCAAATCTCGTTCAACTGATGGAGCAGGACGGCATCAAGATCCGCGGCATTTATGAGCGCTCAGATGCCCCAGTCAGGAAGAAGGAGGGATTGCAGCCGTTCAAGGGATTTTTATATGCGGCTGATATGGTCGGAATACCGGAGAACACCGGAAATATTGCGGACGCGAAGGCGGACGGCAGCACGAATAGAGGCGCATTTTTTAATTACAAGGAGTTTGACACCAAAGTTGAAATCATTGAAAACGGTGTCCGTTATCTTGTCGATGTGGAAAATGGTCAGAAAACAGGCTTTTTCCTTGACCAGAAATACAATCGTCTGGCAATGCAGGGAATCGTAAAGGGGGCATTGCAGCGTGAGGAGAATATCAAAGGTGCCGGCACGCTTAAGGTGCTTGACTGCTTTACACACATGGGAACATTTGCACTCAACTGTGGGCTTGCGGGTGCGACCGATGTTACGGGACTGGATATCTCTGAATTTGCGGTGGCGCAGGCGAGTGACAATGCGCAGCGCAATGGCTTACAGGATAGCGTGCATTTTCGCGCGGCAAACGTACTTGACGAGCTTCCAAAACTTGCCGCAGCAGGGGAGAAGTTCGATCTGGTGATCCTTGATCCGCCGGCATTTACAAAGTCGAGGGAGGCTACCAAGAACGCCATCAAGGGTTATCGTGAGATTAACATTAAAGGACTTAAGCTGGTCAGGGACGGTGGCTATTTTGCAACCTGTTCCTGCTCCCACTTTATGACGCAGGAGCTTTTTACAAAGGTGATCGGTCAGGCTGCGCAGAGTGCGCATAAGCGCCTCCGCCAGATCGAGTTCCGGACGCAGGCGCAGGATCATCCGATTCTGTGGGCGGCGGACGAGAGTTATTATTTGAAATTTCTGGTTTTTCAGGTGGTCGAGGAGAAGTAAGGACTGGGAAATAGCGGAAATATGGTGCCTTTCTCCAGTATGTTTACAAATCACAATTACAGACGGAGGGGTAAATGCCCGTTTAGAATGAAAAGTCAATGTGTTTGAATACGACTTTCGTAATATTATATATGCAAACAATTATAAGGCAATCCATGTTTCCACTGCAATGGTGGCAACACGGATTGCTTTTTGTGTTAAAATGTTGTTATATGCGGAAGCATAAAACCTCTATGATGGCGAGAATGATAAGAAGCGAAAAGACGATTGTAATATCAAGCAGTATGACACCAAGATAATGCAGCAGGCGGTACTTGCTCTTACATAACGGAAACGTGCGCTGTACATCGAGGTAATTAAAATGGCAAAAAATGATAGACAAAAACATTGCAAGCACGAAAAAGCGTTCCAGCCACAACTGAGCTCCGTAGGTGTCTTTGAAGGTCAGCGACAGGCAGAGCCAGAGTAGAAAGAGATATACAACGGAGGCTATCACCATTTTCCAAGGCGTTTTGGTACGAAAACCGGGAGGAAGGGCGCTCGGCTTGGCGATGGTTTTATCAGGAACCGTGCGCTGCGGCCTTTTCGGAACGTTACGAGCCTGTGCAGCCGGAAAAACCGGAAAGGCTAATTCCTGTCGCAGTTCCGACACAGACTGATATCTGGATGCCGGCGTTAACTGGGTGCATTTTTCTATGATTGGATCAAACTCACTTGTGGGATATGCAAGGCTTGAGACCATTTCCCGAAGGACGATCCCCAGCGAATAGATATCTGTCTGCGGAGAGGAAGAACCAAAACCAAACTGTTCAGGGGCAGCATAGCCCGGCGTACCCAAAAGGATTGTGTCAGAAGGTGCATCCTTGTGGAATTGCTTTGCAGCATTGAAATCCAGCAATATCGCATAATCGTAAGCCGTAATAACAATATTGGAGGGCTTGATGTCGCGGTGGATGATGGATGGCGTCATGGAATGCAATAGCTGGAGGGTATCACATAGCATGAGCATATATTTTCGGATGGCGGGAGCGGTCAGCTCGGAATTGTTGATTTTATCCAGCAGGGAAACCCCGCTTACATATTCTTCAATAAGAATGAGTTGTCCATCCTGTTCATAGTAGTTAATGATCCGGGGAATACCTGCAATGGGATTTCGGTACAACTGCTCATATACACTGATATTATATACATCCAGTATCTTTTCCACATATATTTTGTGTGTGGTTGTGTGTTGTACGATATATATTTTATGTGCTTCATTCAGAGTGGATATTGTATTGTAAGCGTCCATGCGAAGGCATACCTTTCATGTTCATTTGTAGTAATAGCATAAGTATAGCAGATAGGAGAGAATTGTGAACGAAAAAAATACAAAAGAACTTGTAGACATTCTAGGCAACACGCATGTATCGGAATTTGACCGGTATTGCAGGGAACAAAAGGAGAGCATGGTTACCGGAGATCATGCTTTCTCCGAATACATAAAGCAATTATTGAAAGAAAAAAAGATTACACAGCAGGTGGTGTTTTTAAAAGCGGATATTCCGGAGCGTTACGGATACAAGCTTTTGTCCGGCGAGAAGCATACCAGGCAAAGAGATGTAATATTGCGAATCTGCTATGCAGCAGGGCTGACGCTTGACGAGACGCAGCGAGCATTGCGCAAATATGAGATGCCGCAGCTTTATGCGAAAGTACCGAGAGATGCTTTGCTTATGCTTATTTTTAATGAGCGTCCGGGCGGTATTATCGAAGTAAATGAGCTGCTTCAGAAAAATGGAGTGGAAATACTCAGAACAAGCGGCGTGCAGGAATAAAATACAACTTGCCACCTCTGCGGGGAGAACTGATTGGAATATGCGATGGTATAATATTTCAAGAAAACACGCAGGAGGATCAAGTGAATGAAAAAAAGAAAAAAGATAATCGCATTGGTGCTGAGTATTACCATGGCAGCAGTATCGCTGATGGGATGCGCTTCAACGGATGGAGACAAAAAGACAGTCGTCAATTCGGGAGATAAAGCCGGGGATGTTTCCAACGAAAATGAGGTGGGAAGTGACACTGAAGAAAATGGAGCGGAAAGCACCACCGAGGAAAAATCGGATTCCGATCAAGCATCGCAAACGGCAGAAGTGACGATCCAGGAGCAGGTGCTTATTGACGAGGGTGGAATTAAAATCACTGCAACAGAGTATGAAACAGATAGTATATGGGGTGATGGAATCAAACTGCTGATCGAAAATGATACTGATAAGGATTATACGATCGGATGCGATGCCCTGATCGTAAATGATTATATGATCTCAGACCTATTTGTCGCAGATGTCGCTGCAGGGAAAAAGGCAAACGAAACCATGCAACTGTCAACCTCGGAGCTGGAGGCGGCGGGCATTGATGTAGTAGGCAAGGTGGAGATGTATTTCCACGCATACGACTCTGATTGGGACAATCTGTTTCAGAACGAGTATTGTGAGATCGAGACATCAGAATTTGCAAATATGGATACCACTCCAAACGATGAGGGAGCGGAGCTTTACAATGCAGATGGAATCCGTATTATCGGAAAAACGGTTGATGAAAATTCGTTCTGGGGAACCGCAATCTTACTTTACATTGAAAACACATCCGGTCGGAATGTAGGAATCAGTGTAGATGATGTGTCTATCAATGGATTTATGATGGAGCCGTTTTTCTCAACAACTGTGTATGATGGAAAAAAGGCGATCGATGACATTACGATATTCTCATCCGATCTGGAAGATAACGGAATTGAATCGATTGAACAGGTAGAGTTAAAATTTCATATTTATGATGCAGACAGCTACGATACGATCACGGATTCGGATGTTATTACATTTTCAGCAGAATAGTACAATACAGCAAAACGGAGGAAGTTAAAATGAAGGTTTGGAAGTTAGTTTCGGGGATTTTATCAATTATCTTATTTGTTCTGGTATCGTTCCAGTCCTGTGCGGCAGGCGTGGCAAATGCATTGGAGGATAACGGCGAGATATCGGGAACCGCGGGTATTCTGGTAGCGATACTTATGCTGGTTGGCGGTATTGTTTCGATTGCTACGCGCAATTCAAAGGGAAAAGGTGGCAATATCGCACTGATCGTTCTTTTTGGACTGGCAGCGCTGATCGGGTTTTGCAATTACGGCAGCTATTCCGATCTGGCAATCTGGTCGGGCTGGTGTCTGCTCAATGCAATACTTGCAGTCGTTGCAATGTTGACAGGAAAAAAGAAAACAGAAGAATAGATATTTCTTGGGCGGGAGATGTGAAGTCTCCCGCCTTTTTCATTTTACTAGGAAATTCCTTTTCCTAGTAAAATGAAAAAGCTCCGCAGGGATGCGACCCGTGTGGAGCTGAAGATGCACTTGCGTGCCCACACGGGCGCGCAAAGAGTTACAAAGCGACTCTTTGTTCTTTATGGGAAAATATTGCGAAAAGTATAAAAAAGTATAAAATAGTAGAAAAAGTATAAAGAAGTATAAAAAAATATAAAGAAATATAAAATGGGGGATTCAAATGAACATCAACGAATACCAGCAGCTTGCCATGACAACCCTAAATCCGGCACTGGATAAAAAGGAGGTACTCATTAACAGTGTCATGGGCTTGTGCGGAGAATCCGGGGAAGCGATCGACATTGTAAAAAAGTGGCTGGCGCAGGGACATGAACTGGACAAGGAACATCTGGCGAAGGAGCTTGGGGACATTGCTTGGTATCTGGCGGAGGCGGCGACTGCGCTGGACATCCCATTGGAGGACATTTTGCAGGCGAATATCGATAAGCTGAGGAAGCGATACCCGCAAGGCTTTGAGACGAAGCGGTCGCTCGTCAGACAAAACGGAGACATATAAGAAAGGCAGAACGAAGTGCTTTTCCACATAGTTCAGTTTGGAGGATAAAGATACATGGAACAGACACCGAATCAGCAGACACCGCACAAGCGGAGAGTCCACTATTCCGGCAAGTACCCGAAGAAATTCGAGGAAAAATACAAAGAGCAGAACCCTGAAAAATACGCCGACACCGTGGCACATGTGATCGAAAAGGGCAGTACGCCGGCGGGCATGCACATCTCGATCATGGTTGACGAGATCCTTGACTTTTTACAGATCAAGCCGGGACAAAGAGGGCTTGACGCAACCCTCGGATACGGCGGACATACGCGGCGGATGCTGGAAAAGCTGGAGGGCAGAGGACACATCTACGGCTTGGATGTGGACCCGATCGAGTCGGAAAAGACGAAAGAGCGTCTGCGCAAGCTTGGGTTTGGCGAGGATATCCTGACGGTAAAGCTGATCAACTTTGCAAATATCGATGAAGTTGCAAAAGAGGCTGGAAAATTTGATTTTGTGCTTGCGGATCTCGGCGTGTCATCCATGCAGATCGATAACCCGGAGCGCGGATTTTCTTATAAGATTGACGGACCGCTGGATCTGCGCATGAATCCGCAGAAGGGCAGCAGTGCGGCAGAACGGCTGCATGAGATCACGCAGGAGGAATTTGTCGGAATGCTCGCGGAAAATTCCGATGAACCGTATGCCGAGGAGATTGCGGAAAAGGTATTTTTCCGTATGAGACAGGGCAATCCTATGGATACAACGACAGCGCTTCGCGAGGCGATAGAGGCGGCGCTTATTTATCTGCCGAAGGCAGAGCGGCAGGACGCGGTCAAGAAGTCCTGCCAGAGAACGTTTCAGGCGCTGCGCATCGACGTAAACAGCGAGTTTGAAGTGCTGCATTCATTTCTGGAAAAGCTGCCGGGAGTGTTAAATCCGGGAGGACGTGTCGCCATTTTGACGTTCCATTCCGGGGAAGACCGTCTGGTAAAGCGTTCATTTAAGGAACTGTGCAAGCAGGGAATTTACAGTGAGGTCGCGCGCGATGTCATCCGCCCATCCGCAGAGGAATGCCGGAGCAACGGGCGTGCAAGATCGACAAAGATGCGCTGGGCGATACGCAGCGAGGAGGAATAGCACATGAGCAACTATATTATGGATCTGCGCAAGGTGGTGGGACATGCCCCGCTGCTCCAGTGTGCGGGAAGCGTTATTATCGAGAATGAAAACGGAGAGATCCTTTTAGGAAAAAGGACGGACAATCATAAATGGGGGTACGCCGGCGGCTCGATCGAATTGAATGAGACGGTGGAAGAATGCGCAAAAAGAGAGCTTTTTGAGGAGACGGGACTGATTGCAGACGAGCTTGAATTTTTTATGGTCAATTCAGGATCGGAAGTGCATTACATTTACCCGAATGGGGATGAGGTCTATAACGTGGAGATCATTTACCTTTGCAGGAAATACCACGGCACGTTGAAACGGCAGGAAGAGGAAGTGGAGGAACTGCGCTTTTTTGCACTTGCGGACATCCCGGCGGAGATTTCAGACCCGATCGCCCCGGTGGTCAGAAAATACATCGAAATGAGAAAAACACAGGAAAAATAATCGGAGGAAATAAACATGATCTATATCGGAAGCCATATCTCAGCGAGCGGCGGTTTTGCTGAAATGGGAAAAACAGCGTTGAAGCTGGGCGCAGACACCTTTGCGTTTTTTACAAGAAATCCGCGTGGCGGAAAGGCAAAGGACATTGATGAGAAGGATGTTGCCGCATTGCAGCAGATTATGGATGAACATAATTTCGGACCGCTGGTGGCACACGCACCATACACGATGAATCTGTGCTCGGACAAGGTGGACATCCGCAAATTCGCAAAGGATATGTTTGCGGATGATATGAAGCGGATGGAGTATCTGCCGGGCAATTATTACAATTTTCATCCGGGTTCCCATGTTGGACAGGGCGTGGAAACCGGAATTGATTATATCGTTGAGGCGATGAACGAGGTACTTTTCCCGGAAATGAAGACGATGGTGCTGCTAGAAGGCATGGCGGGAAAGGGAAGTGAGATCGGCAGAAATTTCGAGGAACTTCGCGCAATTATTGATAAAGTAGAGCTAAAGGACAAGGTTGGCGTCTGCCTGGACACCTGCCATTTGTGGGAAGCCGGATATGATATTGTTACAAAGCTGGATGAGGTGTTGGAGCTGTTTGACCAGATCGTCGGGGCGGATCGGCTTCGTGCAATTCATCTTAACGACAGCAAAAATCCGATCGAAGCCCACAAGGATCGGCACGAGTTGCTTGGCGAGGGACATATCGGCAAGGATGCGCTTGCAGCGGTGATCCGCCATCCGAGACTTCAGGGCAAGCCGTTTATCCTTGAAACACCAAATGATGATGCAGGATATGCAAAGGAGATCGCATGGGTGCGCAGCGTAATGCAGTAGGAAGAGATAAGAGAGAGAATCATAGGTTTGCAAAAGAAAATAAAAATGTGGGAAAGCAGGCACATGGTAACGAGTGTCCGTATGCAAAAAAGTGTGGTGGCTGTGACTATCAGGGAATGGCTTACGAGAAGCAGCTACAACAGAAGCAGCAGTATATGAAGAAACTGATGGAGCCATTTTGCAAGGTGGCTCAGATCGTTGGGATGGATGATCCCTACCATTATCGTCACAAGGTACATGCAGTATTCGACTGTACGACAAAAGGGCAGATCGTTGCGGGCGTTTACCGCAAGAAATCCCATGAGGTTGTGGATGTAGAGTCTTGTATGATCGAGGATGCGGAAGCGGACGAGATTATCCGCGACATCAAGGGATTATTGCGCTCATTTCGCATCAAAACTTATGACGAGGATACCGGATACGGACTGCTCCGGCATGTGCTTGTGCGCAAAGGCTATCATACGGGACAGATCATGGTGGTTCTGGTACTTGCTTCACCGATCCTTCCGTCAAAGAATAATTTCGTGAAAGCACTTCGCCAGAAACACCCGAATATCAGCACGGTAGTAGTCAATGTCAATAACAAAAAGACGAGCATGGTGCTCGGCGACCGCAATATTGTCGTTTACGGAAAAGGCTACATTGAGGATGAACTTTGCGGAAATACATTTTGTATTTCTCCATCGTCCTTTTATCAGGTAAATCCAAAGCAGACGGAGCTTCTATATGAAAAGGCGATCGCCTGCGCGGGACTCACCGGCAAAGAGCGCGTGATCGACGCATACTGCGGCACCGGAACGATCGGTATCATTGCAAGCCGCCACGCTGCGGAGATTATCGGCGTGGAATTGAACAAGGACGCAATCCGGGACGCAATCAAAAACGCAAAGCGCAACGAGGTACATAATATCCGCTTTTTCTGCGAGGATGCCGGCAAGTTCATGGTCGAGATGGCAGAAAAGAATGAGCACGCGGACGTTGTTATCATGGACCCACCACGAACCGGAAGCGATGAGGCATTTCTATCTTCGGTAGTCAAGCTTTCACCGGATCGGATCGTGTATGTTTCCTGCGGACCGGACACTCTGGCGCGTGACCTAAAGTACCTTACCCGGCACGGGTATCGCGCAAAGGAATGTACACCGTTTGACTGCTTCCCGATGACGGGACATATCGAGACGGTGGTTCTTCTTTCCAAGGGAATGGTCGACAGCAGGAAAGTGAAGGTTGATTTCTCGTTGGAGGATATGGATCTAGCTGAATTTAAGGGAAAAGCAACTTATGAGCAGATAAAGGCATATGTGTTGGAACAGACTGGACTTAAGGTTTCTTCGCTGTATATTGCACAGATTAAGAAGAAATGCGGACTGGATGTGGGAGAAAACTTTAATTTGCAAAAATCAGAGAATGCGAGACAGCCACAATGCACACCGGGAAAGGAAGAAGCAATCATGCAGGCGTTTAAGCATTTTGGAATGATTTGATTGTGGATAAATGAACATCGTGTGTCTATCTTACTGATAGGAAACGTAAAAAGGACATTTCTGAACCGTAATTATTACGGGTCAAAGGATGTCCTTTTTGGTTGTCTTGGAGTGTCCAAAGGACAAGGTAATGAAACTGAGAATACTAAGACTGATAAGAATAATATCTATCTTATCTAATCGAGAGATAAGGATGGATGGGATGATTACTAAGATTGAAGAATTCGCTTTTTCATGATATACTTTTTCGTAACTGTTAGCAATAAATTATCCAATTTACTGATAGAAAAAATGATAAATACGCAATTTTAATAGGAGATTGGTCGTTTTCTCTGCAACGGTCTTCACAAGGAGAATAAGCATTTTTATAATGAGCAGAGAAAGTTATCACTTTCTGTGTGAAACGCGGTATAAGCTAAAATATAAGAGCAAAAATATAAACGAAAGAAAGAGGTAAATAACTGTGGCATTACTACAGGATTTGATAAAACAGATTGATGATGAGACGCTTAAACAGCGAATTATGGTGGAGGTGGGTAAGCTTACCAAGCAGAAAAAGTTCGGCTTAGTCTTTGAGGAACATCTGCCGGAGTGCACGCCACTATATGATATGGAAATCAGAAGAGATTCCAAGGTGGCATTGAAAAACGGACAGATATCAGATATTTACATTGTGAATACCATTGATGGAGATAAGGCAATCTGCGAACACAAGATAGATCATACCCAGGCGGAGTTCGCTCTGGACGAACTTGTTGCCATTGCGGAATTCGGTGAACCAATCTATCCGTATCTTAAGCCGATTGATACGGTATGCAATGCACCTAACAGCGACCTTTGGCATACGCTGATAGAAGCAGACAACTATCATGCTTTGCAACTGCTGGAATATTTGTACGCTGGCAAGGTGGACTGCATCTACATTGATCCACCATACAACACGGGAGCGCGAGATTGGAAATATAACAACGATTATGTGGATGGTTCTGATGCCTACCGTCACAGCAAGTGGTTATCGTTTATGGAGAAAAGACTCCACATTGCAAAGAAATTGTTGAATCCAAAGACAGGAGTTCTTATTGTTACGATTGATGAACATGAGGTGCATCATCTCCGAGTATTATTAGAAGAGATTTTTGCTGATTATTATATTCAGATGACTACCGATGTTATCAATCCCAAGGGGGTTACTCAAGGACGATTTTCCCGTGTTGAGGAATACAATATATTTTGCTTTGCACCAGAAGCTTTTGTTGCCGATAGCGAAGATAATTTGTTAAATCCTCCAGATAAGAAAAAGATTCCTCGTTGGAAGGGTCTCTTGAGATCTGGAACGGATGCACAAAGAGAAGATAGAGAAAATATGTTTTATCCTGTTCTCATAGATACCGAATTAGGAAAAGTTGTTGGAGTAGGACAATCGTTGCCATTACCACAAGTTCCTAATCTTGAAGAGAAAATTGACGGTTATGCCACAGCATGGCCGATACGAAAAGATGGTTCCTATGGTAGATGGAGTGTAGGGGCTGAAACTTTGCGTGAACTTATCGACAAAGGCTATGTCTCATGTGGAAAGTTTGATTCCTCGCGAAAAACATGGGGAATCTCATATATAAGTCAGCCAAATCAAAAGTTGATTGAAGAAGGTAGAATTGTAATTACAGGAAGAGATCCAAAGACAAATGTAGTTTCGGTGGAATATGCGAGTGATAACAACAGGGTTATTAAAACCGTATGGCATAGAACATCACATGATGCTGGAGCCTACGGAACTGACCTTATTACGGAGATAATAGGACAGACAAACGCGTTTTCTTTCCCCAAATCGTTGTATGCGACTCACGATTCTATTGCATCAATTGTTCGTAGGAAAAAGGATGCATTAATCTTGGACTTCTTTGCAGGTAGTGGTACAACATTAAATGCTATAAACCTTCTTAACTGCGAGGATGGCGGCTCAAGGAGATGTATTCTTATAACTAATAATGAGGTTTCAGACTCTGATGCGAAGGAACTTATCAAGTATGGTAATGTTCCAGGAACACAAATATGGGAAAATCACGGAATCTGTCGTTCTGTTACATGGCCAAGAACCAAGTATAGCATTCTTGGTGTTCATAGTGATGGTACGCCTTTGCAAAAAGATTATATTACTACACGTACTATAGAAGATGAAGCGGAAAGAAGTATAAAACAAATAAGATTCAATCCTGAGCAAATTGTAGACATCAAAATACGCAAGGATATCGTTTCTTTGCTTGGAAAGGATAAGTTGCCCCAAAGCTTGGTAAAGCCAGGAATTGATTTCGTGGTATCTGAGAAGTATAATGCGACTATTCTTTTTTCACCATCCGCTTATGAAGAATGGATTGCTGCTTTGGATGGTCAAGATCACGTAACTGAATTATATGTTGTCACTACTAGTAACAAAGAGTTTAAGAAGATAAAAGAGCAACTTATTGAAGCTATGGGAGCAATAGCCGTGTCGAAGATTGAGAAGATTTCTATGGCAGTTGGATTTAAAGCGAATGCTGCCTACTTCAAACTTGGGTTTCTTGACAAGGCATCCGTACGCATCGGCAGGCAGTTTAGAGAAATGCTTCCTATCTTGTGGATGAAAGCAGGCTGCTTTGGACCTTGCCCGTCACTCATAGACCAGAAGATTCCCGAATATATGATTTTCCCGGAGAACCGAATTGCTATTTTAAACGACAACAGTTGCTTTGCAGAGTTTGCCGAAGAAGTTAGGAATACATCGAAAATTGAAACTGTCTATCTTGTGACGGACTCCGATGCCGATTATCGCAGTATGTCCAAGGAATTGAATGTAAAGCAGACATATCAGTTATACAGAGATTATCTGGATAATTTTAGAATAAATAGCAGGAGGTAACCGTGATGAGAGATGAATTAATATCCTTTCAGCAGATAGCTGTTTCAAAGCTACTTGCCGAGATAAACAGTGCACAGGCTTACCATAGAGTAGATGGACGTCCGCAGGTGATTGCATTTCGCGCTCCGACAGGCTCCGGTAAGACCATTGTCATGACGGAGGTTATCGAAGATATCTTAAACGGAACGGAGACTACCGTTGAGCAGCCGGAGGCTATATTTGTATGGCTTTCCGATTCTCCTCAACTGAACGAACAGTCAAAAACGAAGATTATACAGAAGGCAGACAAAATCCGTCCAAATCAATGCGTCACGATTGAGGATGATTCTTTTGATCAGGAAATGCTTGATGATGGTATGATTTATTTCCTGAACACGCAAAAACTCGGAAAAGCAAGCCGGCTTGTCAACGGCGGTGACAGCCGTACATATACCATCTGGCAGTCTCTGCAAAATACCGCCGAGCGGAAAGGCAATCATCTGTATGTGATCATTGATGAGGCTCATCGTGGAATGCAAGATAGAGACGCCGCAAAAGCAACATCTATTATGCAGAAATTTCTGAAAGGTAGCGAAGCTGACGGTCTTGACGCAATGCCTGTCGTTATAGGCATGAGTGCTACAGATGAACGTTTCCGCAGGCTTGTGGGCAATATTTCTTCTGTCCGCCATGATGTGGACGTCAGACCGGATGAAGTCAGGGCGTCAGGGCTTTTGAAGGATCGAATTATTATCACTTACCCGGAACAGGACTCCATTGACGATATGGTAATCCTCCAGGCGGCCGCAGATGAGTGGAAAGACAAATGTGAACATTGGAATTACTACTGTACGACGCAGAAAAGTCAGCAAGTGCGTCCGATATTGGTCATACAGGTTGAAAACCGTAATAGTAACAGTGCCTCTGCTACCGAAATCGGAGAATGTCTATCGCGCATTGAAACGCGGACAGGTGCAAGATTCTCTGAATATGAGGTTGTTCACACTTTCGGACAGACTGCGACCATTGAAGCGGGCGGTCTGAAGATACACCATGTGGATGCCTCGGACATTGCTGATAATAAGAAAATACGAGTTGTGTTCTTCAAAGAAAATCTCTCGACAGGTTGGGATTGTCCAAGAGCAGAAACCATGATGTCTTTCCGTCATGCACAGGACGCTACATATATTGCTCAGTTGCTTGGTCGAATGATTCGCACACCGTTGCAGCGGCATATCGACGTGGATGAAACGCTAAATGAAGTGCGTCTTTTCTTACCACACTTTAACAAGGATAATGTTGAATCAGTTATGAAAGCATTGCAGGATGAGGAGGGTAGCGACATTCCAGCTGATGTTGAGGGTGAGAGTTACGGAAATGATTCACATGAGACTTGGGGATACCGTCCGAGGAAACGCCAGCCTAAGGTTGAACTGAATCAGATGACTTTGGCGGGTTTTGCACAATCACTGGGTATTTCTGCCGATCCGCTGTTTGAAGCACCAGAAAGTGAAGCAGGTGATACGACTGAGGGTGGGGCTACGCAGGAAGAGTCTGTATCCTCACAGCAGCAAAAGCCTGATACCAACATCGACAATCCATCTGTAAGGAATGTGCCTGCACCGCAGAGTATAAATCAGGACACAACATTTGCACCTCAGCAATCCGATGTGGCTGCGTCAAGCACACCAGAGCTGGAACAGGAGCAACTTGTTTTCACAGACAGTATTGACAGAGAGGCGATTGCAACATTCATTAACAAAACCGCTCTCATTACCTATGAAATCAAACCGTTCAAGACAACGGATTATCTGCCGTCATTGATCAAACTTGCCTCGCTTATTAAGAACACCGGTCTTGATTCCTATGCGCTACACAGCATTCAGCAAGACGGCATCAGAATGATAAAGGAATACATCGGTAGGTTGAAAGAAAACGGTGAGTATGACGTTCTCACTTCTGAAGTAAAAAAGCTGAACCTGTCGTGGAAGGTCTTTGATGCGTTTGGTAAGGCGGTCAACGATGATAAGGAATATATTTACTACACATCTTCGGACGAGGACATCGACCGTAAATTTCGAATTGCAGAAAAGATACTTGGTGGATTTGGACTTGGCGCGGCATACGGCACTCTGCACTTTAACCCAGAGAATCCGTCCGAGTATATGGTTCATGTCATTTTGTTTGCGGCAGAAAAAGACTGCGTAGATAAACTGCATCTCTATGCTAAAAACAAGTTTAATGAAATGAGCGACACATATAGACTCCAATTTGCTCACATGCAGAGTGAAAAGTACCGCAAACAGTATGATGCAATCATTTCAAACGGAAATGAGGTCAGTGCTCACAGTTTCCATCTTCCGGAGCAAATCCGACCAATAGTTGACCTGGATGGTGAAAAATACTATAACCACTTTTTTGTAAACGAGGAAGTCGGTTACGCAAAGATAAAGTTGGATTCTTGGGAGAAAGCCGTGATTGAGGAAGAGTCAAAGAGGGACGATTTTATTTGCTGGATTCGCAACCCGTCCAAAGGCTGGGGACTTTGCTTGCAAAGATTGGAAAATGGAATTGTTAAGGGATTTTATCCTGATTTTCTCATCATAAGAAATGTTGTGGGAATCGGATATGTCATCGATATTCTTGAACCCCACCGTGGTGACTTGACAGACAATCTCTCCAAGGCAAAAGCACTGGTTGATTATGCACAAAAGCAACCGAGTGCACCGATTGGCAGATTACAGATGATTCGTGAGGGTAAAGACAGCATTACGGGTAAAAAACGCATGAAACGACTTAATCTCGCCAAAAGAGCAGTTAGAGAGAAAGTTATGCAGTTACAGAATACACAGGAGCTGGATGCCCTGTTCCTTGATGACCGTCTGGTAGAGTAATAGGAGATGAATTCTATGGGGAGAGATGACTACAGGGAAGAACGAGTGAAAAATGCAGTAAAAAAGCATGGAAAAACACTTTGGCATTATACAGATATAAATGCATTATGTGGGATTATTGGTAAGAAAGAAATTTGGTTTGGCAGTGCAGAACATATGAA
>CAVDTR010000017.1:0-53052 GCA_963612015.1 Lachnospiraceae bacterium
GTTGCAACTGTTGTATGTATGATCTTTACCTGGATCAAATATGGCAAGCCGGATGTATCCATGTGTCTGAATGCTTCCCTTGCCGGACTCGTAGCAATTACCGCTCCGTGTGATGTAACGGATGCATTTGGTTCTATCATTATCGGCGCTGTTGCTGGCTTACTTGTATGCTTTGGCGTATGGCTTCTTGACTATAAGCTTCATATAGACGATCCGGTTGGTGCGGTAGCTGTTCACTTTATGAACGGTATCTGGGGAACCATCGCAGTTGGTCTTTTCGCAACCGATACAGCACCGGGATATTCTATCGCAGATGCTGACGGAAATGTAATGAAAGGTTTATTCTATGGCGGCGGCTTCAAGCTTCTCGGAATCCAGTTACTTGGTGTAATCACTGTAATGGCTTGGGCAGTTGTTACGATTACGATTGCATTTTTGATCATCAAAGCAGTTGTCGGTCTGCGTGTATCTGAGGAAGAGGAAATCACAGGTCTTGATATTACCGAGCATGGTCTTTCCTCTGCTTATGCAGGATTCTCCATCATGGATGTATCCGATTCTACAATGTCTGTAAATGAAAACACAGACCTTGGTGTAGATGATTACGATTCTGCTTCCGCTGCAAAGAAGGCAGCAGCAGTTCCGGTTGTCTCCGCAACAGTACCTTCCGCAGCAACCGGTATTTACAAGGTTGTTATCATTGCAAAGCTAAGCCGCTACGACAAGCTTCGTAAGGCGCTCAATGACCTCGGGGTAACCGGTATGACCGTAACTCAGGTTATGGGCTGTGGCGTACAGAAAGGCTCCGGTGAGAAGTACCGTGGTGTTGAGATGGATGCAACCTTGCTTCCGAAGGTAAAGATAGAAGTCGTTATAAGCAAGATTCCGGTTGAGGATGTTGTTGATGTAGCAAAGAGAACGCTTTACACCGGACATATCGGAGATGGCAAGATTTTTGTATATGATGTTGCAAAAGTTGTTAAAGTTCGTACCGGAGAAGAAGGCTTTGCCGCTCTTCAGGATGTCGAATAAATTGCACTAATCCTAAGTGGTTAGTGAATCTAATCCCCTTAGATTTTAATATACATTAGCATGGAAAGACCCCGGATAATCCGGGGTCTTTTCATGTTATAGGAAAATGCCCCGCAGGGAAACAAAAAAATACGTGTACCAGGCACTTATAATCTGTGCTAGAATATAAGAAAAATGCATGATAATGGGGAGGCAGAAAAATGGATGACAAAGAAATGAAGCTGGAGAACTACATTAAGGCGAATCAGAGTGCGAAAAAAGGGCAGATCGTATTCGCGGGATCTTCTTTGATGGAGATGTTCCCAATCAATGAACTGCTTGAGGAGCACAATGATCCGACGATCATCTACAACCGCGGAATTGGCGGTTATATCTCGGAGGAGCTTTTGGCACATGTGGATGCGCTGGTTACGGATCTGGCGCCGCGCAAGGTATTTATCAATATCGGCACGAATGACCTGAGCAGGGCAGATTTTCCAATCAGCGCCCTCATGGAGAATTATGGCAAGATCCTCACGGAAATCGAGAACAAGGTGCCGGGAGTACAGATCTATCTGATGGCATACTATCCGATCAATTATGAGGCGGCGGAGGAGTACATGAAGCCATGTCTTAAGGTGCGGACAAATGAGAAGATCAACGAGGCAAATAAAGCCGTAGAGAAGTTGGCAGGGGCACATAAGCAGCGTTACATCGACGTAAACCGCAACCTAAAGGACGAGCAGGGGCGCCTGAAAGCGGAATACACCATCGAGGGTATGCATATCAAAAAGGAAGGATATGTAGCGATCTACGAGGATGTAATGCGTTATGTAAAAGAGTAAGGCTACGAGAGCTTTTGCTCAAATTCATTGACCGGGATCGGCTTGGAATAGTAAAGTGCTCCCGAAGCTCCTTTTGAACCGTCTGGAAAAAGTATGCCTGACTGTAAACGCCGGTCAGCGGGGCGTGCGTCATTTGATAGAGGGACTCGCAGCGTGTGTGAACCTCCTCGGTAACATTGTAAAATTCAAAGGAGCAGCCAAGGATAAAATCGAAAAAAACAGATGCAGGATTCTCTCCTTTATAAATCAGTTCTCCGATAAA
Organism: Lachnospiraceae bacterium; assembly: GCA_963612015.1. Lineage (GTDB taxonomy): Bacteria > Bacillota > Clostridia > Lachnospirales > Lachnospiraceae > Roseburia. The sequence goes on from CAVDTR010000017.1 coordinate 2,119, forward strand.
ATTCCAAAGATGCATACGGCACTTTTTCTTCGTTGCAGAGATTGACAACAACCCTGTCCGGAGTGATTGTCACATAAGGATGCAGCAGATCCCCAAGATGAGCCTGATTGCGGTATTCCACGCGGAAGGAGGCAACCGGAAAATCAGACGGAAGGTATGACTGTGCAACCATGATGTATTTGCCGTTGTTCATGTGGTGATTCGTGTCTAAAAAGTAGCGCTGTACCGGAACAGGCTCCTCACAGACGGCATCCTCCGGCAGCAGGATCTTGCGGTTGGTTTTCTCCATGGTAAATGGGGTACCAAGCTCATAGCGGTCGCCGATATCTGCCGGGATGCGGGTTGGCTTGCCCGTTGCAAGGTCTACAAGCACCCAGAGCGAATCGGCGCAGGCGATGCGGTTGCCGTCATCATCCACCATGGCATAATTGCGGGAACCGAACATCCCTTTTAAGTTGTATGGAAATGTCTGGATGCGGATATGTTCTCCGAGACGAGGCAGGCGCTCGATCATAACATGATAGGAGACTACGACCCAGCCGAGCTGGTGCTCATTTAAATAGTCAACGCCAATGCCGAGATCCTCGGACTGGAAGGTGCTGCAGTCCTGAAAATAATCGATCAGTCCTAAGATCGTCAGATCCTGATCGGAATCCACCTCACTGTAACGGACTCTGCTGTCAAATTCGTACATTTATATTTCCTTGCCTTTCTTATAGTCTTAAAGAAGAACCGGCTGCTTGTCCACAATGCCGTATGCGACGGTATCTCCGAGGGAGAGACCTGCAGTACCGTTTGTCGCCTCGGTGATTGCCTTGGGCAGCGACTCTTTCTGCGTTGCAGGAAGAAGTACCTCGAAGGTAACATCCGCGCCATAATCGGAGCTTAGAATTGCGACCTGCTGCTGACCGAACAGATACTGGAGCTTTCCGACACCGTTGTAGTCGGTTTGGACAGAAAGCCGGTAGCCCTCCTGCCGCTCTAGGATACAGCAGTCATCAAGTCCTGCGTGGACAGCGGACTGGTATGCCCGCACAAGTCCGCCGGTGCCAAGAAGTACACCGCCGAAATAGCGGGTGACAACGACCGCAACATTGGTAAGATGCTCCTTTATAAGGACATCTAACATCGGTCTTCCGGCGGTCTGTGCCGGCTCACCGTCATCGGAGCAGCGTGTCAGCTCCTGATGCATGCCGATGATGTAGGCAGAGCAGTTGTGTCTGGCATCCCAGTATTTTTTCTTCATCTCATTGATAAAAGCAGATGCCTCCTCCTCGGAGCTGACTGCGCGGATCGTTGCGATAAAGTGCGATTTCTTTTCGACAATCTCGCCCTCGCCGTCTTTGTATATGATGCGGACAGTTCCGTCGGTACCGTTAGCCATAAGCCCTCCTTCGGTATGAAAAATGTATATTTTTTCCACAATATGTACATAACCATATTGTCGCAGAACGCATTGCCTGCAATAAAAAAACTCAATAATATCATACCATGAAAAGGGTACGTTTTCAAATTTTTCTTCCTATTTCACAGAGACTTTGCTATAATGTTCAAAAGTGGGTCAACCTGCTTTTATGATTATTGAGCGGCAAAACCGCGATACTTCAGAGAAGAATACATAAGGATGTTTTTAAGGAGGCCGAATATGAATTACGGAAAAAGAGCCGCCAAGCGTCGCCAGCAGGAGATTGACGCTACCGGCACAAAGATTCGTAAGAAGATTGGCGTAATCATCCGGAAGATGATACTGGTCTGTCTCCTGTTGGTGGCAGTTCTCGGTGTCAGTGTCGGAATCGGAGTCTGGAAGGGCATTATCGATTCCGCTCCGGATATATCAGCTATTGATGTCGTTCCGACCGGCTATTCCACGACTGTCCTCGACAGCAAGGGGAACCAGGTGGCAACACTCGTAGCGGCGGGGGCCAATCGAAAATATGTTACGATTGATGAAATACCGATAAACCTGCAGAATGCGGTCGTGGCGATCGAGGATGCAAGGTTTTATGACCATAACGGAATCGATATCAAGGGTATCTTCCGTGCGCTGGCAAAAGATATTGCCACGATGAGTACCAAGCAGGGTGCGAGTACGATCACGCAGCAGTTGATCAAGAACAGTATCCTGGAAAAGACCTGGATCAGTGAAAGCTCGCTGATCGAGAGCGTGCAGCGAAAGGTGCAGGAGCAGTATCTTGCAGTCAAGCTTGAGCAGCAGGTCAGCAAGACATGGATCCTGGAGGAATATCTTAACACGATCAACCTCGGAGCCAATACACTTGGTGTGCAGGCTGCATCCGAGCGCTATTTTGGCAAGGACGTATCTGAGCTTACGCTTTCGGAGTGCGCGGTTATCGCGGGAATTACCAAGAACCCTTACGGGTACAATCCGATCCGTTTTCCGGAGAAGAACAAGGAGCGCCAGATCGAGGTCCTGACCAAGATGAAGGAACAGGGCTATATCTCACAGGCTGAGTATGACGAGGCGGTGGAAGATCCGGTTTATGAGCGGATTTCCGAGCACAATGCGGTCGAGGAGAAGTCGGTCAACTCGTACTACACAGACGCTGTGATTGATGATGTGCTGGATGATCTGATCAACGTCCTTGGATGGACGGAGACCGAAGCCTATAAGGCAATCTATCAGGGCGGACTTGAGATCCATACGGCACAGGACCCGGATATCCAGAAGATCTGTGACGAGGAAGCAAACAATCTGGACAATTATCCGAGTGATCCGAAGTATTCCTGCTCTTTGAGCTTTCAGGTGAAAAAGGCGGATGGAACGTACCACACTTACACGAACCAGACGATGCTTTCCTTCTATAAAAATCTTACCGGAAAAGATACTTACAACATCAATTACAGTACGGAAGAAGACTGTATTGCAGCGATCGAGCAGTACACACAGGATGTTTTGGAGGAGGGGGATACCCTCCTGGAGGACACGATAAGCTACACCATCACGCTTCAGCCACAGGTTGCAATGACGATCATCGATCAGAGTACCGGAGAGGTCAAGGCGCTTGTCGGCGGCCGTGGTGACAAGAGCGGAAACCGTACCTGGAACCGCGCAACGGATACACTCCGCCAGCCGGGATCTACCTTTAAGATCATCGGCGCTTATGCACCTGCACTTGATTCCGGGCTTAAGACACTTGCGAGCGTGCAGAACGATGCACCGTATACGATCGGAACCAAGACGTACAAGAACTACAACGACAAATATTTAGGTTACACCAATATCCGTACCGCGATCACGAAGTCGATCAACATCGTGACGGTCAAGACACTTGAGGATATCGGAGTCAACCTTGGATATGAATACGCGCAGAATTTTGGATTTACGACCTTATGTGAGGATGACAAGAACTTAGGACTAAGCCTTGGAGGACTGACGAACGGCGTATCCAATCTGGAGCTTACGGCAGCGTATGCGACCATTGCCAATCAGGGAGAGTATTTACAGCCGAAGTTCTACACGGTCGTGTATGACCATGACGGCAATGTGCTGTTGGACAAGACTCACACGCAGGAATCCCACCGCGTATTGAAGGAGACAACGGCATGGCTTCTCACCAGTGCGATGCAGGATGTTATGACCGAGGGAACCGGTACGAGAGCGTACTTTGGAGCAAGCATGGCACAGGCAGGTAAGTCCGGTACGACGACCGGGAATCGTGACTGCCTTTTCGCAGGCTTCACACCGTATTACACCTGTGTTGTATGGGGCGGCAATGACGATAACTCGCTTCAGGCAAGCGGAGAGACCACATATCCGAAGAATCTGTGGAAAGCAGTCATGGGACGCATCCACGAAAATCTTGAGTACAAGAGCTTCGAGCAGCCGGATGGAATTGAGACGGTGATCGTATGTAAGGAATCCGGCAAGCTGCCGCTCGACGGTGTGTGCGAGCAGGACCCGCGTGGCAATCTGCTGTACGCAGAGTATTTTGAGAAGGATACACTTCCGACAGAGGTGTGCGATCTGCATGTTGCAGTCAATATTTGTGAGACCTCTAAGATGATCGCCGGAGCATTCTGCCCGACGGACGGAATCGTCCAGCAGGTATATGTAAAGTCCGCCGTTGACAAGCGGACGGGACTTGAAGACTCCAGCAAGACGAGCGAGGCAGAATATGTGATAACAGAGGAACAGTTAGATTCCATCTGCAACGTACACGATGAGAACTCCCTGCCGATCGTGGAGGTTCCTACGGATGACGGACAGACCGACGACGGGCAGACCGGCGACGGAACCGGAGAAGGCAACCAGTCGAACTACATCGACGAGGAAGTACCGGAGGGAATATTACAAAATTAACGGATTTGAGTGCCACAAGGTGACCTTGAAAAATTTTTAAAAAAATAGTTGACAGAGCATGCTTGTTCATGTATACTACCATTTGTTGAGACAACATTGGCCCATCGCCAAATGGTAAGGCAACGGACTCTGACTCCGTCATTTCAAGGTTCGAATCCTTGTGGGCCAGCTTGAAGCACTACATGCAAATGTAGTGCTTTTGCTTTTTATGCAGGCATTTTGCGATGCATGGGAAGCGTGCTTATAAACAGATAGAACGGATAGACGAGAGGTATGTTATGATGAAATTAGGTGAATTTCAGACGCTGATTTGTATTAAGCAGGTAGAGTTTGGTATCTACCTTGCCGAGAAGAAGGATGCAGAGGATAAGGTACTGCTTCCGGCGAAGCAGGTTCCGGAGGGGACAAAGCTCTATGACGAGGTAGAGGTGTTTTTGTATAAGGACTCCAAAGACCGCCTGATCGCCACGACCAACCACCCGAAGCTCACGCTTGGACAGTATGCGCCGCTTCGCGTGAAGGAAGTCGGAAAGATCGGCGCTTTCCTCGACTGGGGCTTGGAGAAGGATCTGTTTCTTCCATATAAAGAGATGGTGGCAAGAGTGTCGCCGGAGGATGAGATCCTGGTTACGCTGTATATCGATAAGAGCAGCAGGCTTTGTGCCAGCATGAAGGGTATTTATCATCTGCTGGAAAAGGATTCCCCGTACAAGAAGGGCGATACGGTAACCGGAAGAGTATATGAGTTTAGTGATAACTTTGGAACGTTTGTTGCGGTAGATGACAAATATTCCGCGCGTATTCCACGGTTTGAGGATCATAGCTTCCTAAAGGTCGGGGATGAGATCGAGGCGAAGATCACCGATGTCAAAGAAGATGGCAAGCTTGACCTTACACTCCGCGAAAAAGCATATATCCAGATGGATGCCGATGCGGAGAAGATCTTAGCGCTTTTAGATTCCTACGGCGGGGTACTTCCTTTTTCCGAGAAGGCAAGCCCGGAGGTTATTGCAAGGGAGACCGGACTGAGCAAGAACGCATTCAAGCGTGCGGTCGGTCATTTATATAAGGAAAGAATGATTTCCTTGAACGAGGGCAAAATACGAAAAATATAATTTAAGATATGGAGGCAAAACTATGAAGAACGTAATCAGCACAGAACTGGCACCGGCAGCGATCGGACCATACTCACAGGCAATCGAGGTCAACGGTATGGTGTATACATCCGGTATCATTCCGGTTGTTCCGGCAACAGGTGAGATTCCGGAGGGCTCTGCTGCACAGGCAAAGCAGGCACTCACCAATCTTTCCCATCTGCTTGAGGCTGCAGGAAGCAGCATGGATTCCGTAGTTAAGACCACGGTATTCATCAAGGAGATGAATGACTTTGCAGCGATCAACGAAGTATATGCGACATTTTTCAATGGGGCATTTCCTTCCAGAAGCTGTGTGGAAGTTGCAAGACTTCCGAAGGATGTCATGCTTGAGATCGAAGCGATTGCGATCAAAGAAGCATAAGAAAAGTAGAGAAAAGCTCTGGCACTTACCGGTGTCAGGGCTTTTTTGTTGCCTCTATAAGAGATTCTAGAAAAAATAAAAAGAGATATCTGCGAAACGCAGATACCTCCGGTGTGCTTTAAAAGTGTACTTAGACAGACATATCAAAATTGCCGCCGAGATACGGTGTGACGGAATTTTCCATCATCTTGATCATGCTGTCGTTTAAAGATTCGTTCATATCCAATGCCTTGTCCAGCATCTTGACGCTGACGGCACTGCTGACGCTGTTGGCTGACGAATATGATTGTGCGGCGCTGAGCGCGGAATTAACATTCATAAGATCCATAGCATGTACTCCTTATCACTTGGGTACAAAACAATTAACATCTATCGGATAGTTTCATTATGACATGTGTAACTGGAAAAATCAAGAAGTTTCCGGTAATATAACGAAAACATCACGGAAAATCAGCAAAAATATGTGCTGAAATGTTGACAGGTGCGTAATCCTTTGTTATAATTTGTAACAGATTTGTAACAAATTAGATTCCACTTGGAGGAAACGATGAACAAATACGCATTAAGACTTGCGGCATGTGCATTAGCCGGAGCAATGACAATCGAGACAGCGTCCGTTCCGATTGCAGCCAATGTGAATGCCGGAGTTACCGAATATACATCGAACCTGCTTGTTTCAGGTGCTATGCCGACAGCAGGCGTTTCGCTTGCATTTTCCCAGTGCATGTCTGACACGGAGAAGGCTGTTATCTTAGCAAGTGCGCAGCCGGAGATCGTTGAGAATGACACACCGGTCGTAGCAAGTGAATATGACGAATCCGCAGAGATTGCGGGACAGAGCGATGAGAGCGTAGACGTAAGTGAAAGTGGTCTTGAGCCGGTTGCTTTGGATTATGTGGAACCCGAGACTACGGAGAATGACAGTCCGCAGATTGCAGTAGCACAGGTAACTAAGAGCCTGAACATCCGCGCAGAGGCTAATGAGGATGCGGAGGTACTTGGCAAGCTGTACAATGAGGGCGTTGCCACTGTTCTCGGAGAGGAGAACGGCTGGTATCTGATCACCTCCGGTTCTGTTACCGGATATGCCAAGGCTGAGTATATGGTTGTCGGAGATCTTGCTTTGATCAACAGCGTGAGCCGCCGTGTTGCTACCGTTAATACGGACGGGCTTCGTCTCAGAAAAGAGCCAAACACCGAGTCAAAGATCCTGACCGTCATCCCAAGGGATGAGGATCTTACCGTGACAGACGAGACCATCGATGGATGGATTGGAGTATCTGTTGAAGAGGGAACAGGATATGTTTCTACCGAATATGTAACACTTTCTACCGAATACACTTATGCAGAGTCCAAGGAAGAGGAAGCTGCAAGACTTGCAAAGGAAGAGCGTGAGCGCAAGGAGGCAGCCGCTGCAGCCGCTGCGGCGACCAGCAAGTCCAGCTCATCCAAGAAGGAAACCGGAGCACAGAGCTACTCCTCACCGAGCGGATCAAGCGGACAGGATGTTGTTGATTTCGCATTACAGTTTGTCGGCAATCCATATAAGTACGGTGGTACAAGCCTTACAAAGGGAGCTGATTGTTCCGGATTTGTAATGGCAGTATACAAGGAATTTGGCATCAGCCTTCCACACAGCTCAAGATCACTTCGTTCGGTTGGATCTGCAGTTGATAAGTCAGATATGCAGCCGGGTGACATTGTTTGTTACAGTGGACACGTTGCAATCTACATCGGTGACGGCAAGATCGTCCATGCAAGTACCAAGAAGACCGGTATCAAGATCGGAAGCAATGTCAATTACAAGAGAATCTTAGCGGTTCGCAGAATTTTATAATCGAAGTACCAATGACGCCAGCCCGAATGGGGCTGGCGTTTTTGATTTTCGGATATGCAGGAAAAATTCATCGATAAAATCTCCCTAAAAAGCAGCTCGTATACAAGGTGCACAAAATTTAAAAAATGCAATAGAACGACAAACGGTTGATACGAGTTTCTTTTAAAAAGTTATCCACAGCGGAAATGCTGTAAATGCAATAAAAACGAGTTATACACGAAGTTATTCACGTTATCCACGAAAAAAAGGGTGGATTTTCGTCTCGAAAACAACACAAAACAGAACGTGCGTTTTGTGAATATATGATAAAGTTTGACATTTTTCCAAATAAATTCCAAAATTTATTGACATTTCAAATGTAAAAAAATGGAAAAACTTGTCGAAAATAGTATGACAATTTAGGACAAAATACTCAAAATGAAGAGTGTTGCTAAATTTCCAACTGTTTGATATACTTATAAAAATTGCATTCTATAAGCATTGCGGGCGATTTGATGTACCGGAAGTTGAGGTTTTATGAATAAGAAGATTGATATTGCGGGGTTACAACTGGATAACTGTACCGTGAGAGAATCCATCATGCTGCTGGAGAGAGCAATGTCCGAGCAGACTTTTTTTTCGATTGCGGAGATCAACATGGATACCATTCTGCGCGCGGGAACGGATGAGCGGGTGAGAGAAGCTGTGGAGCGGCTGAACCACACGGTGATCGCCGAGGACAATATCCTAAAGGCGGTAGACCGCTGTACGATGCAGCGCCAGCATGAGATTGCGGATCGGACATTCTTTTATGAGCTTATGAAACGCGTGGAGCGAAATCATCTGTCAGTGTGCCTGTTAGGGGAGACGGAAACGGCGACAAACTCCATGCAGGAGCTTTTGATGGAGCGGTTCCCACGCATGAATATTGTCGGAATGGAGATACTGGAACAGTGTATCGGAGAATTGGACAACGTGATCAATGAAGTGAATATCAAGACACCGGATGTGATCATCAGCATTCTTCCAAGCCCGAAGCAGGAATACTTTTTCTTAGATTACAGGGACAAGATTTTTGCAAAGCTGTGGTATGCGATGGGAAGCGAGAAGCCGGTAGAGCATAAGTCGAAGCTCACAGCATTCTTTCACGAACGGAAGCGGCTTCGGATCTTACTCCGCCATTTGACAAAATATCAGGAACAGGAAGCGTCAAAGGATGAATAATGTATATAAAATGAAGCTCAGCTATTTTCTGCTGATCATATTCGGAACGGCGGGTGTCGCGTTTGCGGTACAGTGCATGTATGACCCTTGCGGACTTGTAACGGGTGGCTTTTCCGGCGTTGCCATTATTATCAAGAGCCTGACGGAGCATATTGTTCCGGGAGGAGTTCCACTGTGGCTGACGAACCTTTTGCTCAACATCCCGGTATTTATTGTGGCATATATTAAGATGGGTAAGCGGTTTATCGGACGGACCCTGTTTGGAACCGTCATGTTGTCAGTATGGTTGTATATTCTGCCGGTCATTGATCTGACGCAGGGTGATATGTTATTGGTAGCGTTGTTCGGTGGTGTTTTCTCCGGAGCGGGCATGGGAATGGTTCTGCGTGCCAACGCGACAACGGGCGGAACAGATATGGTTGCCGCACTCATCCAGCTAAAAATCCGCCACTATAATGTGGCACAGATCATGCAGATCCTAGATGGAGCAATCGTTATTTTCGGTTTCTTCGTATTCGGACTTCGCCCGAGTCTGTATGCGATCGTTGCGATCTTTGTGACGACCAAGGTGAGTGATGCGATCCTTGAGGGATTTAAGTATTCCAAGGCGGCATATATCATCACAGACAAGTACGAGGAAGTGGCGAAAGTTTTAATGGAGGAGCTTGACCGCGGGGCGACCGGATTAAAGGCGACCGGCATGTACACTGGAAAAGACCGCTGCGTATTGTACTGCGTTGTTTCAAAGAAGCAGATCGTTACACTCAAAGAAATCGTGGTAAATATTGACCCGAAAGCGTTCGTCATCGTGTCCGATGTGCGCGAGGTTTTGGGCGAGGGCTTTTTGGATTATAAAGAAATCGGAACGGTGTAAGCAACAATATCTAGTAAAAATTACTAAGCTAACGAGAAGAAAAGAGAAAATTTGCATAAATAAATGCAGATTTACTCTTTCTTTTTTTGTGCTTCTGCATTAAAATAGAAAAAGGTATTTATGCAAATTTTTATGGGGCGAAGGAGAACAAGGTATGATATCTAATCAGATACTTCAAAATACGATCGATGGTTTGAAGAGCATAACCAGAACAGATCTTTGCGTCATTGATGTGGAGGGAAAGATCCTTGCGGCTACATTCCCGGATGCGGAACAGTTTGCTGCTCCGGCACAGTCATTTGTGGGATCTCCGGCAGATAGCCAGGTAGTGAATGGCTGCCAGTTTTTCAAGGTGTTTGACGATCACCAGCTGGAGTACATTCTACTCGCTCGTGGGGACAGCGAGGATGTCTATATGATCGGCAAGATCGCCAGCTTCCAGATCCAGAATCTTCTGGTTGCCTACAAGGAGCGCTTCGACAAGGACAACTTTATCAAGAACCTCCTTTTGGACAATCTCCTTCTGGTAGATATTTACAATCGTGCCAAGAAGCTCCATATTGAAACAGAGAGCCGACGTGTGGTATTTATTGTTGAGACGAACCGCGAGAAGGACGGCAACGAGCTTGAGAGAGTCAGAAGTATATTCGGTGGTAAGTCAAAAGATTTCGTCACAGCGGTCGATGAGAAGAACATCATCGTTGTCAAGGAGCTTGGGGAGCATGAGAGCTATGCGGAGCTGAATAAGACCGCGGAGGTGATCATCAACCTGTTCAAGTCGGATAGTGATTGCAATGCTCATGTGGCTTATGGTACGATCGTGGGCGAGTTAAAGGAAGTATCACGCTCCTACAAGGAGGCGCGCATGGCGCTTGATGTCGGCAAGATCTTCTTTGAGGACCGCGATGTTATCGCATATTCACAGCTTGGAATCGGACGTCTGATCTATCAGCTGCCGATCCCGCTCTGCAAGATGTTCATCAAGGAGATTTTTGATGGCAAGTCGCCGGATGAATTTGACGAGGAGCTTCTTACTACGATCAATAAGTTCTTCGAGAACAGCCTGAATGTGTCTGAGACCTCCAGACAGCTTTACATCCACCGCAACACGCTGGTGTACCGGCTGGATAAGCTGCAGAAGAGTACAGGGCTTGACCTTCGTGTGTTCGAGGATGCGATCACATTCAAGATCGCACTTATGGTTGTTAAATACATGAAGTATATGGAATCCTTGGATTATTAGAGTTAAGGTAACTATTTAAGGAGAACAAGATGGTAACACTAGAGCATGTCAGCAAGTCATACTCGGCAGGAATTCCTGCGTTAAATGACGTAAGCCTGAACATTGACGAAGGAGAATTTGTTTTTATAGTCGGTGACAGTGGATCGGGTAAATCCACGCTCATCAAGCTGCTCTTGAAGGAGCTTGAACCGACGGAGGGCACGATCACGATAAACGGCAAGAACCTTAGCAGGATCCGCAGACGGCAGATCCCGAAGTTCCGCCGTAACATAGGTGTTGTATTTCAGGATTTCCGGTTATTGAAGGATCGGAACGTCTATGACAATGTGGCTTTTGCGCAGAAGGTCATCGGTGAACCCAACCACAATATCAGAAAGCGCGTTCCACAGATGCTGTCCATGGTGGGGCTTGCACCGAAGTACCGGTCATTCCCGAAGCAGTTGTCCGGTGGAGAACAGCAGCGCGTGGCGATTGCAAGAGCGCTTATCAATGAGCCGAAGATATTGCTTGCGGATGAGCCGACAGGTAATCTGGATAACAACAATGCGTGGGAGATCATGAAACTTCTTGAGGAGATCAACGGAAGAGGAACGACAGTGGTTGTTGTTACACATAACATGGAGATCGTTAAAGTGATGAAAAAACGTGTCATTACGGTAAAGAAAGGCGTTATCGTAAGCGACAGTAAGGCAGGTGAATACGATGAAGATTAACACATTTTTTTATTCGATTCACCAGGGCATCCGCAATATCGGGCGGAACAAGATGTTCTCGCTGGCATCCATGGCGACCATGGCGGCATGTATTTTCATGTTCGGATTGTTCTACATTATTGTGACGAACTTTACCAGTATGGTAAAAGAGGCAGAAGCGGGCGTTGCGGTAACGGTATTCTTTGATCCAGGACTGTCACAGGATCGCATCGACGAGATCGGGCAGGAGATCAACAAGCGCGTGGAGGTATCCGAGACGGTATTTATCTCGGCGGAGGACGCGTGGGAAGAAGTTAAGCAGGATTACTTTGAGGGAGATGAAGATATTGCAGCTTCCTTTCAGGGAGATAATCCGGTTGCAAACTCTGCACATTATGAGATCTATTTAAGCGATGTGTCCATGCAAAATTCACTGGTTACTTATCTGGAGAGTCTTGATGGCGTGCGAAGTGTCAAGCAGTCGGAGATGGTTGCGGAGACACTTTCGGATTTTAACCGCCTCATCGGATATATATCGGTTGGAATTATTGTGATCCTGCTGTGTGTTGCGGTCTTTTTGATCAGCAATACGGTAACGGTCGGCATTTCGGTGCGCCGCGAGGAGATCGCGATCATGAAGCTGATAGGTGCGAGCGATTTTCTGGTACGCGCCCCGTTCGTCGTGGAAGGCGTTGTGATCGGTCTGATTGGTGCATTTATTCCGCTGACCCTGCTTTATGTGCTGTATGGCAGAATCGTTATATATATCAGTGAAAAATTTGACTTTATCGGATCAATGTTCCATTTCCTGCCGATCTCCACAATCTTTGAGATGCTGGTTCCGGTTGCAATACTGCTTGGAATCGGTATCGGATTTGTCGGAAGTACGCTCACGATCCGGAAACACTTAAAAGTATAAAAGTGCGCGGCGGTCTCGGTTGTTCAATCGGAATCGCCGCCTTTTTGGAAAGAAGGCAATTATGAGTAAAAAGTTTCTAGGCGGATTGTTCTGCGGTTTATTTGCGGGACTTGTTGCAACAGGTGCAGTCGGGGCAGGGGTATATTCCTACTGCACACAGAAGTCACAGAACGAGCAGCAGACTCTTTCAGAGGTGCTCGATGAAAAAACGATAAGCAAGCTTTCGGAGCTGACCTCCTACATCAATGCTTACTATATGGATGATTATGATGTCAGCGATGTGCAGGAGTCGCTTCTTGCGGGCTACGTCTCAGGGCTTGGCGACAAATACACGGTATATTACACACCGGAGGAGTACGAGGATCTGCAGATCTCGACCACCGGAACCTACTATGGTATCGGTGCAGGCTTGCAGCAGAAGGCAGATACGATGCAGGTCACTGTCTCAAAGGTCTATTCCGGGACACCGTCGGAGGAGGTCGGATTAAAGGAGAATGACATTATCCTCTATGTAGATGATATTGATGCAACCTCCATGGAGCTTACGCTCTTGGTTCAGAAGATCCGCGGTGAGGAAGGAACGACGGTTCATCTTCAGGTATATCGCCCTTCCACTGGTGAGACATTCGATTTCGATGTGCCGCGGAGAAATGTCAGCCTTCCGAGTGTGGAGGGACAGATGCTCGACAACAATATCGGCTACATTATGATCTCCGAGTGGCAGAAGGGAACGGCAGACCAGTTCAAGGCAATCGTGGAAGAACTTGCCGGAGAGGGCATGGAGTCCATGATTATTGACGTGCGGAGCAATCCGGGCGGACTGCTGAGCTCGGTAGTGGATGTGCTCGATTATATTCTGCCGAAGGGAACGGTTGTGTATACGGAGGATAAGTACGGCAACCGCCAGAACTATACCTCGGATAAGGAATGCTTGAACTATCCGATGACAGTCCTGATCAATGGGAACAGCGCCAGCGCATCCGAGATCTTTGCAGGCGCGATCCGCGACTATAACTACGGCACACTGATCGGAACGACCACTTACGGAAAAGGCATTGTGCAGTCAATCTTTAATCTGTCCGGCGGGGATGCTTTAAAAGTGACAACGGCAAAATACTTTACCCCGAACGGTAGCTATATACACGGCGTTGGAATCGATCCGGATATCGAGCTGGAGTATGAGTACAGCGGTCCGACAGACGAAGCGTACCAGATGCAGTATGACAATCAACTGCAAAAAGCAATCGAGCTTTTAAGCGGAGAATAGAATGGGCGACAGGAAAAAAGGCAACAACGGGAAACGAAAGCTCCGGCAGACGATATGGAAGATCCTTTCAGTCGCGGCGGTTATCCTCTGGGCAGTTGTGATCTTCCGGTTCTCTTCGCAGCAGGGGACAAAGTCCTCCGGTGTCAGCGGGAAGATCTGCTATGCCATCGCAACGGAATACAACAATCTGTCCCACAAGGATCTCTCTGAGACACAGATCAAGACCATTGCGGATGGAATCCAGTTCCCGGTGCGAAAGGCGGCGCACATGAGCGAATATGCGTTGCTTGCACTGCTTGCGTTTAATATGCTGTGCGCACTTGGCATGGCGGACGGAAGGAAGCGGTATGTGCTCTCACTTCTGCTTGTAGCAGCTTACGCGGCATCGGATGAGATTCATCAGCTTTTTATTCCGGGGCGCTCAGGGCAGTTTCGGGATGTTCTGATCGACACAGCGGGCGGGCTGATCATGCTGTTTCTCATCTGGCTGATCCGCCTGGCACTGTTACATAGAAAAAAGAAGCCCGCAAAAGAGAAGAGGGTTGCACAGAACTAAAAAATTGTGTACATTTATTACAATCCGTCATGCTGGGAAACAAAAAGCTGGCAGGGCGATAAAGAAAGAGGTGATTCTGTGGTTGAACTTGACAACTTTAAAAGTACGCTCTTGACGTACAAAGCCCCACTGCAGGAAGTGAGGGATTCACTTTGACCTGGTGAGCAAAGAGCAAAAGATCCAGGAATTAGAACGTGAGATGGAGTCCGGAGACTTTTGGAATGATCCGGTTGTATCTCAAAACAAGATGAAAGAGCTTAAGAGCATGAAGGATGATGTTGCAACCTATGCGTCTCTTGAGCAGCAGTATGAAGATATTGAGACTCTGATCGAGATGGGCTATGAGGAGAATGATGCCTCTTTGATCCCGGAGATTCAGGAGTCATTGGACGAATTTATCAATACTTACGACGGAATCCGGATGAAGACGCTCTTATCGGGCGAGTACGATTCGGATAATGCAATCGTCTCACTCCATGCGGGAGCGGGCGGAACCGAATCCTGCGACTGGGCGGCGATGCTTTTCCGTATGTATTCCAGATGGGCGGACAAGAAGGGATTTACCCTGGAGGTGCTGGATTCTCTGGACGGAGACGAAGCCGGGATCAAGTCGATTACGTTCCAAGTGAATGGCGAGAATGCCTACGGATATCTGAAATCGGAGAAGGGCGTTCACCGTCTGGTGCGAATTTCCCCGTTCAATGCGAATGGCAAGCGCCAGACTTCCTTTGTATCCTGCGATGTTATGCCGGATATCGAGGAGGATGTGGATGTGGAGATCAAGGATGAGGACATCCGTATCGACACCTATCGTTCGAGCGGAGCCGGCGGACAGCACATCAACAAGACTTCCTCCGCAATCCGGATCACGCATTTCCCGACCGGAATTGTCGTGCAGTGCCAGAATGAGCGCTCACAGCACATGAACAAGGACAAGGCGATGCAGATGTTAAAGGCAAAGCTGTATCTGCGCAAGCAGGAGGAAAATGCTGCAAAGGCAGCGGGAATCCGCGGTGAAGTGACCGAGATCGGATGGGGAAACCAGATCCGTTCCTATGTTATGCAGCCCTACACGCTGGTCAAGGATCACCGCGACGGCGTGGAATCCGGCAACGTGGATGCGGTCATGGATGGCGGGATCGATCCGTTCATCAATGGATATCTGAAGTGGGTATCACTCGGATGCCCGAAAAATATGGGGGATAATGAGGCGTAGACATGCAGATGGCGGGAGCTATATTGGGCAGTGTTTCAATCGGAAGCTGGATTTTTCTGATCCTTTTTGCGGCGTGTATCTGTGCAGCCGCAGCCGGCGTGATCTATGTGCGCCACAAGGTGCGCGGTTTTTCGAGAAAAATTTTCGGCACGGACAGCTTTATGGAAGGCTGGAACCGTCAGGCGGATATCCTGTCGGAGATACCGAAATCCGTGACGGGCATGACGAAGCTCATGGAGCCGCAGATCATGCGTGATTTCCCGGATTTCTCATGGCCGCAGTTCAAGGCAAAAGCGGAAAATATGCTAAAGTCGGCTTTGCTTGCGATCTCAAACGGTGATGCGGGAATGCTTGCAAGCGATGCATCGGATGAGGTAAAGCAGCAGATCGTAAGCCGGATCGAGCAGAACAAGGCAGAGGGAATAAAGGAAAATTACAGCGAGATCACGATCCATCAGACCGAGATTGCCAATTACAAGCACGAAAAAGGAAAATGTGTGATTGTCATTCAGGCAGCAGTCGGTTATTATCATTATAAGAAGCAGGATGAGGCGGTCGTGGAGGGACAGACGGAGCGCAAGGAGCAGACCAGATACAACATCGAGCTGGTATATATTCAGGATGCGTCGGAGTTTTCCTTCGACAATGCTTACGGTACACGCTGCCCGCATTGCGGTGCTCCGATCAAGAATCTTGGCAATATGATCTGTGAATATTGCGGAAGCGGTGTAACTCCGATCAATATTAAGGTTTGGTCTCTTCACAAATTTTACGAAGTGGATTATAATCATATTTGATAGTGTTTTTGGAACATTCATTAGGAGGATAAATAATGGGAATCATTAAAGCAGTTTCTCAGGCAATCAGGGGCAATCTGGGCGATCAGTACAAAGAGGTCTTTGAGCCGGGCAACATGGGGGATCAGACAGTTTTTACAAGCGGTCAGCTGGTTCGCAGAGGTAACAACCAGAAGGGAACGGACGATACCGTAAGCAACGGATCAGTGATCCATGTATACGACAATCAGTTCATGATGCTGGTTGACGGCGGAAAGATCGTAGATTACACGGCAGAGCCGGGTTACTACACCGTTGACAATTCATCCCTTCCATCTTTGTTTAATGGCCAGTTTGGTGACTCACTCAAGGATGCATGGAACCGTATCGGCTTTGGCGGAGCGACTCCGACCAAGCAGAAGGTCTTTTACTTAAACCTTCAGGAGATCAAGGGTATCAAGTTCGGAACGACCAACCCGGTAAACTACTTTGATACATTTTACAATGCGGAGCTTTTTATCCGCGCACATGGTACATATTCCATCAAGATCGTGAACCCGCTCCAGTTCTATGCGGAGGCTATTCCGAAGAACAAGGATCACGTTGAGATCACAGAGATCAACGAGCAGTATCTGTCAGAGTTCATGGAGGCATTTCAGGCTGCAATCAACCAGATGTCTGCGGATGGCACACGAATCTCCTTCGTGACCAGCAAGGCAAGAGAACTCGGCAAATATATGGCGAATGTTCTTGACGAGGACTGGAACCAGCTCCGTGGTATGGAGATCCAGGCAGTCGGCATCAAGAGCATCTCTTATGACGAGAAGTCGCAGGAACTTATCAATACAAGAAACGAGGGCGCAATGCTCTCAGACCCTACGATCGCGCAGGGATACATGGCAAAGAACCTTTCCGAGGGCGTAAAAGCAGCAGGTTCCAACGCTGCAGGAGCGATGACCGGATTTATGGGCGTCGGTATGGGAATCAACGCCATGGGCAATATGATGAACAGTTTTGCGCCGAATCAGCGGGCAGCAGCACAGCAGCCGGCAGCGGGCGCAATGGCGGCAGGTGCGGCAAAAGCCGGTGAGTGGACGTGTGAGTGCGGAACGGTCAACACCGGCAAGTTCTGCAGCGAGTGCGGAAAGCCTGCGCCGATACCGGAATGGACGTGCGAGTGCGGAACGGTCAATGCCGGCAAATTCTGCAGCAACTGCGGAAAGGCAAGACCATAAAGACAGATTTTGGAGGTAAGGAATGGCAGACAAAACATCCTACTTCGTTTTGAAGGAAAGGGCTGTGCCAGAGGTCTTACTAAAGGTCGTGGAGGCGAAGCGGCTGATCGATTCCGGAAAGGCGTTGTCCGTGCAGGAAGCAACCGATGCAGTCGGCATCAGCCGCAGCTCGTTCTACAAATACAAGGACGATATTTTTCCGTTTCACGAGAATGAGAAGGGAAGAACGATCACTTTGGTCATCCGCCTTGAGGACGAACCGGGATTATTGTCGGCAGTCCTTAAGACGATTGCGGACTTCCACGCCAATATTTTGACCATCCATCAGAGCATACCGGTAAACGGCATCGCATCGCTTACACTCAGCGTTGATGTCTTTCCGGAAACAGGAGATGTGGAACAGATGGTAAGCGCCATCGAGACGATCTCCGGAATAGATTATGTGAAAATTTTAGCCAAGGAGTAATTAAAATGAAAATTGCGGTAATGGGATACGGCACAATAGGATCAGGTGTTGTAGAAGTTTTGAACATCAACCAGGAGAAAATTGCAAAGAGAGCGGGAGAGCCTGTCGAGGTAAAGTATGTACTCGATCTTAGGGATTTTCCGGGCAGCCCGATCGAGGACCGGCTGATCAAGGATTACATGATAATCGTAAATGATCCAGAAGTCGGTGTGGTTGTTGAAACGATGGGAGGCGTAGAGCCTGCATACACGTTTGTAAGGGCGATGCTTGAGGCTGGCAAACAGGTCGCCACCTCCAACAAGAACCTTGTGGCAACAAAGGGCGCGGAGCTTATCCGCATTGCGAGAGAGCACAATGTGAACTTCCTGTTTGAGGCGAGCGTAGGCGGCGGTATTCCGATCATCCGTCCGTTAAATAAGTGTCTTACTGCTGATGAGATCGAGCAGATCACCGGAATTTTAAATGGAACAACAAATTATATGCTTACCAAGATGAGCGAGGAGGGAACGGAGTTCTCAGAGGCACTTCGCGATGCACAAGCAAAGGGCTATGCAGAAAAAGATCCGACGGCGGACGTAGAGGGCTATGATCCGTGCAGAAAGATCGCGATCCTTACCTCCATGGTATGTGGAAAGCAGGTCGATTTCGAGGATATCCACTGCGAGGGTATCACAAAGATCACTCCGACCGACATCAAGTATGCAAAGGCGATGGGATACTCCATCAAGCTTCTTGCAACCAGCAAGAAGGTCGGGGATAGCTATTCCTGCATTGTGGCACCGTTCATGCTCCCGAAAGATCATGCGCTCTGCGGTGTTGGAGATGTATTTAACGGCATTTTTGTTCACGGCAATGTGCTCGGCGATGCAATGTTCTATGGCAGCGGGGCCGGCAAGCTTCCGACCGCGAGCGCGGTTGTAGCCGATGTCGTGGATATGGTTAAGCATCAGCATACAAATATTTACATTGACTGGAGCGAGGAGAAGATGGAACTGGTTGACTACAAGGACAGCCAGACAAAGTTCTTCGTGCGCACCAGCTCTTATCCGGCAGCAGTGCTTGACGCATTCGGACATGTGAACTATGTTGATGCGGATGTGGAAGGTGAGACTGCGTTCACAACGGAACTTATGTCAGAGGGCGAGTTTGAGAGCCGCGTGGCTAAGATCGATCTGATCAACCGGATTCGTCTGGCATAGTAGTTATGTTTTTATTCCCTTTGGAAAACCGATCATGTTATTTGTTTTCCAAAGGGTTTTGTTTATCTGGGATATGGGGATATCGACAGCAAAAGAGAACAGGGGAGGTATAAAAATGGCAAAGTATATGATGGCATTGGATGCGGGGACGACAAGTAACCGCTGTATTTTGTTTGACAAGGAGGGAAATATCTGCTCGGTGGCACAGAAGGAGTTCCGGCAGTTTTTCCCGAATCCGGGATGGGTGGAGCACGATGCGAATGAGATCTGGTCCACACAGCTTGGCGTGGCGGTCGAGGCGATGAGTATGATCAATGCGAAGGCGTCTGACATCGCGGGAATCGGTATCACGAATCAGCGTGAGACAGCGATCGTGTGGAATAAGGAGACGGGGGAGCCGATCTACAACGCAATCGTCTGGCAGTGCCGCCGCACCTCCGACATCGCAGATGAGCTTAAGAAAAAGGGCTTGCAGGAGAGCTTCCGCAGCAAGACGGGACTGATCATCGATGCGTATTTCTCTGCGACGAAGATCAAGTGGATACTTGACAATGTGGAGGGCGCGCGTTCTCTTGCGGAGGAAGGAAAGCTGCTTTTTGGAACGGTCGAGACATGGCTTATCTGGAAGTTTACGAAGGGCAAGGTGCATGTCACGGACTACTCCAACGCGAGTCGGACGATGCTGTTTAACATCAATACGTTACAGTGGGATAAGGACATTCTGGAGGAGCTTGATATTCCGGAGAGCATGCTTCCGACACCGATGCCGTCGAGCTGCGTGTACGGCTATACCGATCCGGCGTTCTTCGGCGATGAGATCCCGATCGCAGGAGCGGCGGGAGACCAGCAGGCTGCTTTATTCGGACAGACCTGTTTCAATGAGGGCGAAGCGAAAAATACATACGGAACCGGCTGCTTCCTCTTGATGAACACAGGGGAAAAGCCGGTCTTTTCCAAAAATGGGCTAGTCACTACGATCGCATGGGGCTTAGACGGAAAGGTCAACTATGCGCTGGAGGGATCGATCTTCGTGGCTGGCGCTGCGATTCAGTGGCTGCGGGACGGCATGCGCCTGATTGATTCGGCATCGGATTCCGAGTACATGGCGACAAAGGTTAAGGGAACGCATGGATGTTATGTTGTCCCGGCGTTTACAGGTCTTGGAGCACCGCACTGGGATCAGTATGCGAGAGGCACGATCGTGGGTATCACCCGCGGCACGAACAAGAATCATATCATCCGGGCAACGCTTGAGTCCATCGCACTTCAGGTATGCGATGTCATTGATGCGATGAAGGCGGATGCAGGAGTGGATATCCGGGCATTGAAGGTGGATGGCGGCGCGAGTGCCAACAACTTTTTGATGCAGTTTCAGGCGGATATGCTAAATGCCCCGGTCAACCGTCCGGCGTGTATCGAATCTACCGCGATGGGAGCCGCATACCTTGCAGGTCTTGCGGTCGGATACTGGCAGAGCAAAGAGGATGTTATCAAGAACCAGCAGCTGGATCATGTGTTTGTACCGAATATTGATCCGGCGGAGCGCACGGCGAAGCGCAAGGGCTGGAACAAGGCTGTAAAATATGCGTATGGCTGGGCGAAGGACGAAGAAGAGGAAGAAGAATAGTTGAACAGACAGATACAGAAGAACATACATCATATAGCTGACGCGGTGGGAAGAGTGATCTTCCCACCGCGTTGTGTGCTTTGTGACGAACTTTTGGAGCCGGGGCAGACGTGGCTGCACCCGGCTTGCGGGAAGGAGATTTTCCGGGTGCAGGAGCCGGTGTGTATGCACTGTGGACGACCGGCGCTTGCGGAGTGCGAGGAGTTCTGTCCGGACTGTGCGAGAAAAAAGCAGCCGTTTGCTTTCTCGAAGGGAAAGGCACTTTTTCTGTACAAGGGCGGCATCAAAAAGAGCATATACCGCTTTAAGTATGCGAACCGGAGAGAGTACGCCAAATATTTTGCGGCGTATGCCGGGGAAAAGTACGGGGAATGGATCAGACAGGTGGCACCGGAGGTCATTGTTCCGGTTCCGATGTATAAGAATAAGCAGAAAATGCGCGGATATAATCAGGCAGAGGTATTTGCACAGGCACTTTCAAAGGCAACCGGGGTGCCGATGCGCGCAGATCTGGTCCGACGCACCAAAAATACAACGCCGATGAAGCTGTTAAACGACGTGGAACGCAAAAATAATCTCAAAAATGCTTTTCAGACAACACAAAGTATTGTAAAATATAGGAAAGTATTATTGGTGGATGATATTTACACGACGGGAAGCACGGCGGATGCGGTGGCAGACTGCATGAAATGTGCCGGTGTGGACGACGTTTTTTACATGAGTATATGCATTGGTAAAGGGTACTAGGAGGAATCGGGATGAATGTATTAAATTGCAAGGGATGCGGCAGATTGTTCAATGCAGTGGCATCGGAGCGTCTGTGTCCGGAGTGCCGGAAGAAGCTTGACGAGAAGTTTCAGGAGGTAAAGGATTATCTTGAGGAGCATCCGACAGCCGGCATGAGCGAGATCTCCCGCGAGTGCGATGTGAGCGTGACGCAGATCAAGCGCTGGATCAGGGAGGAGCGCCTGGCGTTTTCTGAAAATTCCGTTGAGGGAATCGAATGTGAAAACTGCGGAAAACTGATCAAGACCGGCCGGTTCTGCGATGCATGTAAGGCTAAGATCTCCGACAACCTGATGAGCGCGATCAATAAAGAACCACAAAGAAAGCCAAGCGAGAGCGATAACCGTGATACCACGAACCGCATGCGCTATTTATAAATTTGCTATATCATCCCTCCGAATATTTTTTCGGGGGGATTTTTACGTTACTGTTGGCAGACAGATGCGCAAATCTTCTTTAAAAATGGAAAATACTATGATATAATAGGATAATGTGTATTGACGAGGTGTGGAAATGGTTAATGAGGACAGAGTAAAAGAATTTTTCCAGATGGCTGTTTTTGATCAGCGGGAAGAGTCACACTACCGCCAGATGGGGGAATACTATAAAAGCGATTATGTCGGCAAGGAAATGGTCAAGAGCTTCTTCACCGGGACTTTTGCGTTTTTGCTGATCGTACTGTTTCAGATACTGGGCTCCATGGAGGAGTTTTTAGATAAGTTAAATGACACAAACTGGATGGGATATCTGGTGCGGGTTGGTCTTGCATACACCGGATTTATGGCGGTGTATCTGCTGATTACCTCGCTTGTGTACCATGTGCGCTACCGCTACGGAAGAAGAAAGCTGAGAAAATATTACGGACATCTGAAGAATGTCAACCGTGAATACGAGCGGGAAACTAAATTGAAATCATAGGGGGGTCTGTATGACACAACTATTAGAGATGAAAGATAAACTGATACGCTTTTACGGCAGATTTGAGACATATATTATCATTGTGGTCAAATTTTGCATTGCGTTTTGCATGTTCTTAACGATCAATGCCAATATCGGTTATATGACCAAGATCAGTTCCGCTCCGGTCGCACTGATCCTGGCGCTGATGTGCAGCGTGCTTCCGATCAACGCGACGATCCTGGTCGGCGGGCTGTTTGTGATACTGAACATGTATGCACTTGCGATGGAGGCAGCACTGGTTTCACTGCTTTTGCTTTTGATCCTGTATCTGCTTTACTTCCGTTTTTCGCCGAAGGATGGCATATCGGCGGTGCTCACACCGGTACTGTTCCGCTATAATGTGCAGTATGTGATGCCGATGGCATCTGGGTTGCTGCGCTCGGCACAGTCGGTTCTGGCAGTCGTATGTGGAACGATCCTCTACTTTTTTGTCGATGGTGTCCGGCTGAATGCTTCGATACTTACAAGCACGAATGGGGAGGAGAGCGATACACTCTCCAAGTTAAACATCATCATTGGTCAGTTAAAGGGCAACAAAGAAATGATCCTTGTCATTTTGATCTTTGTTGTCACAAGCCTTGTTGTTTATTTCGTCCGGTCAATGCCGATCGAGCATTCCTGGACGATCGCGATCCTTGCAGGCGGTATCATCCAGATCATCGGATTATTGGTAGGTTTTACACTGATCGGCATTCAGGGAAAGACACTTGGCATTATTGTCGGCGGTGTGGTGTCGGTGCTGTTATGCTTTGTGATCCAGTTCTTTATGATGAATCTGGATTATGCGAGAACCGAGCGCGTACAGTTTGAGGATGATGACTATTACTACTATGTGGTTGCGATCCCGAAGAAGATGATCGCTTCCAAGGAGAAGAAGGTTCAGCGGTTCGGCAATACCATGACCATGGGAAAACGGGTAAAGCCGGTCAATACGCCGGATAAAGAGGCGGAGAAGAACCGCAAGGCGATCGCGGAAGAACTTGACATTGACGAAGATCTTTTGAAATAAAATACCTAAGATAAAAAAAGCGGCACGGAATCCGCAGAAAGGAGTATGACGTGGAAAAACTGTCAAATATGTTCAATTTGTTTATGGATAGGATTGATTCCGGTTTTAATCTTTCGGATATAACACTTACAGCTGTCGATTATGTACAGATATTGATCATTGCTTTCTTAATATACCACGTTTTGCTCTGGATTAAGAATACACGTGCATGGAATCTGTTAAAGGGTATCATCGTTATTCTGGTATTTGTACTGATCGCATCTCTTTTTGAGATGACTACGATCCTGTGGCTGGCAGAAAACTTATTCAGCGTCGGCGTGATCGCGATCGTTATCGTTTTCCAGCCGGAGCTTAGGAAGGCGCTTGAGAATCTTGGCGGAAAGAATTTCTTCGGAAGATTTTTTACGCTTGGCAAGACAGATACGGCGAAGTTTTCCGACAAGACGGTTGACGAGCTGGTAAAGGCATGCTATGCGATGGGGCGCGTCAAGACAGGAGCACTGATCGTAATTGAGGATCAGATCCTGCTTACGGAGTACATCCGTACAGGTATCGATGTGGATGGTATTCTGACGAGCCAGCTGCTCATCAATATTTTTGAAAAAAACACACCGCTTCACGACGGTGCGGTGATCGTCCGCGGAGACAGAGTGGTATCCGCAACCTGCTACCTGCCGCTTTCCGACAGTCTTGCACTCAGCAAGGACTTAGGAACCAGACACCGTGCAGCAGTCGGTATCAGCGAAGTCAGCGACTCCCTTACCATCGTCGTATCCGAGGAGACAGGTGGTGTCTCAATCGCGATGCGAGGAAAGATTTACAGGGATGTTGACGCGGATTTCCTGCGTGAGAAGCTGCAGTATGTGCAGAACCGCACGCATGAGGTGTCACGGCTTGAACTTCTAAAAAGGAGGTTTTTAAATGCAAAAAAGAATTCTAAAAACCTTGACAAATAATTTCTGGTACAAAGTTCTTGCTCTGTTGTTTGCAGCTATTTTGTGGTTGGTTGTGTACAATGTAGACGATCCGGTCATCACGCGCACCTACATGGCAACGGTTGCGCTCCAGAATGAAGATACGATTCGGGATAAATACTACGAGATCCTTGAGAACAGTCATAATGTTACGTTTACGGTATCCGGTAAGCGGAGCGTGCTCGACAAGGTTGATGATAGCGATTTTACGGCTACCGCAGATTGTAATGAGATGGTAGTGAGCGAGGACGGCGCAAGAGGCAACATCAAGATCAATATTGCGGCGAAGAAATCCGCAAGTCTCTTAAAGATCAACGGCTCCGGCAAGACGTTACTCGTTTCCCTTGAAGATGCAAAGACCAAACCGTTTGTGGTCAACCCGACGACGGAGGGCGAGGTTGCGGAAGGCTATGCGCTTGGCGATGTTTCCATCTCAAGCTCGAACGTGATAAAGGTTTCCGGACCGGCGAGCGTTGTCAGCCAGATCTCGAAGGCGGTTGCCGCGATCAACGTGGAGGGAATGTCACAGACCGTTTCGGATAGTGTCGTTCCGGTCTTTTACGATGAGAATGGCAATGAGGTCGATACGACGAAGCTTACGCTTTCAAGAACGACGGTGACGGTTTCTGCGGTGATCCTCGGAACAAAGAAGGTTTCACTTGCACTTTCCACTAAGGGAACTCCGGCGGACGGATATGCGCTTGCAGGAATCGAGGCGAGTGCTGCGACTGTATGGATCAAGGGCTCCACATCCGTGCTCAATCCGATCAGTACGGTGGAGATACCTGCGAGTGTGCTTGATATCACAAATGCGTCCGAGAGCTTTGAGACGACGATCAATATTACGGATTATCTTCCGTCGGGGGTATCGCTTCTAAATACGGCGGATGCCACGATCACTGTGACAGTCGATATAGAGGCATACGAGACGAGAACCTTTGAGATACCGGTGGAGAATATCACCATCGAAGGTCTTGCAGTTGAGAATACGCTTTCATATCCGCTGGATGCGGTTTATGTAAATATTACCGGTCTTGCCGTGGATTTAAACACGATTGATGCGCAGACGCTGCACGGAACGATTGATGTTACCGACATGACGCTGGGAAGCCATGTTGTAAATGTGGACGTGGATGTGGATGCAAGCAAGTTTGTTGTGGCATCCTCCCGCACGCAGGTATATATTGAAGAGAAGCCGGTGGCAGATGACAACGCGAACGGCGCAAATTCAGATACAACAGATGATCCGAATGCGGCAGGCGATGCGAATGCCGGAACGGATGATACAACAACAGATACCAATGATGGCACTTCGGACACGGAGCCTTCGGACGGGGGAGCGGATGATGCAGCTGCCGACAGCGCAGAGAGTACCTCCTACACCGGACGAAGAGGCTGGTAAAAGAAAGTGATTAAAGGAGAAGAAATAAATGGCTAGAATGTTTGGAACAGACGGTGTGCGTGGTGTTGCCGGCACAGAGCTTACGATCGATCTTGCAATGAAGCTGGGGCAGGCGGGCGCTTATGTTCTTACAAAGACAAAATCCCATCAGCCGACGATCATCGTGGGCTGCGATACCAGAATTTCAGGAGGAATGCTTGCAAATGCGCTCATGGCAGGAATCTGTTCGGTTGGTGCGAATGCGATCTATGTGGGCGTCGTACCGACACCGGCGATCGCTTATCTGACACGCAAGCACAAGGTTGATGCGGGAGTTGTGATCTCGGCATCCCACAACCCGATGGAGTTTAACGGCATCAAGTTCTTTAACGGAGAGGGATATAAGCTTTCCGATGAACTGGAGGATGAGATCGAATTACTCATCAACCATAACATGGAGGATATTGATTTCCCAATCGGACCGGGAATCGGAAAAGTTGAATATAGATTTGATATCCGCGATGAATATGTGGAATTCCAGAAGAAAACAGTTCCGGTTGATCTGTCATCCCTAAAGATCGTGATCGATTGTGCGGAGGGCGCAAGCTACTATACCTCGGTCAAGACCTTGAAGGATCTCGGTGCGAATCTGATCGCAATCCATACGAAGCCGGACGGAACAAACATCAATGCCAACTGCGGATCTACACACATGGATGAACTTCGTGCGAGAGTTGTATTGGAGAAAGCAGATGTGGGAATCGCATTCGACGGTGATGCAGACCGTATGCTCGCGGTAGATGAAAACGGTAAAGTAGTCGACGGTGACGAGATCATGGCGATCTGTGCCAACTATATGAAGCAGAAGGGTACACTTGCAAAGGATACCGTTGTCGTGACCGTGATGACGAATCTGGGATTCTCCCTGATGGGAAAAGAACAGGGAATCCATATCGAAAAGACGAAGGTCGGCGACCGGTATGTACTTGAAAACATGCGCGAGAATGGATACAATCTCGGTGGCGAGCAGTCCGGTCATGTAATCTTCTTAGACGACAATACGACCGGTGACGGGCTGCTGTCCGCACTGCATCTGTTACAGGTTATGGTCGAGACTGGAAAGCCGTTATCAGAGCTTGCCAAGATCATGCAGGTACTTCCACAGGCACTTGTCAATGCGAAAGTACCGAATCATAAAAAAGAAAGCTATATGGAGTACGCAGAGATCGCAGAAGCGATCGAAGTGCTTGAAAGCAAATTTGCTGGCGAGGGACGTGTTCTAATCCGTCCATCCGGCACAGAACCACTAGTCCGCGTTATGATCGAGGGGAAAGATCAGGGCGCGATCGAAGAAGAGGCAACAAAACTTGCAGAATTGATCGAAAAGGTCATGTTATAAGGGGGGACTTACATTGGTATCACAGAAAATCACAATCAAGAATCCGACAGGACTTCATTTACGCCCGGCGGGAAATTTATGCAGAGAGGCAATGAAGTACAAGTGCCGTATCACATTTGACTATGACGGAAACACCGCAAATGCGAAGAGTGTCCTCAGTGTGCTTGGAGCATGCATTAAGTGCGGTACCGAGATCACACTTGTCTGTGACGGCGAGGATGAGAGCCAGGCTCTTACAAATCTGATCGAATATATCAGAAGTGGCTTGGGCGAATAGACGTTAAGGAGAATAAGGGAATGTTAAACTATCAGAGATATAAGCGCAATCCGGTGCTGCATTATCCGGAGCGCGAGTGGCCGAATAAGGAAATTGAAAAAGCACCGATCTGGTGCTCCGTTGATCTAAGAGACGGCAATCAGGCGTTGATCGAACCGATGAACGTCGATGAGAAGATGGAGATGTTCGAGCTTTTGCTAAAGCTGGGATTTAAAGAGATTGAGATCGGATTTCCGGCGGCGTCTCAGATTGAATTTGACTTCCTGCGCAAGCTGGTGGCAGAGCATAAGATCCCGGATGATGTCAAAGTCCAGGTGCTTACCCAGTGCCGCGAGGAGCTGATCGACCGCACCTTTGAGGCGATTCAGGGAATCAAGAATGTTATATTCCACATTTACAATTCAACCTCTACCTTACAGAGAGAGGTTGTTTTCCACAAGGATCGCCCGGAGATCATCCAGATCGCCGTAGAAGGAACGAAGATGGTGCGTGAGCGCATGGCTTCGTTTGACGGCAATATCCAGTTGGAATACTCACCGGAGAGCTTTACCGGAACAGAGATGGACTTTGCGCTTGAGATCTGTACGGCAGTTCAGGAGGCGTGGAATCATGCCAATGACAATCCGATCATTTTCAATCTGCCTGCAACGGTGGAGATGAATACGCCGAACGTATATGCCGACCAGATCGAATGGATGAGCAGACACTTTAAGGAGCGCGAGAATGTTATCCTGAGCGTGCATCCGCACAATGACCGTGGAACCGGCGTGGCGATCACCGAGCTGGCACTTCTGGCAGGCGCAGACCGTGTGGAGGGTACCTTGCTTGGAAATGGTGAGCGTACCGGTAACGTTGATGTGCTTACCGTTGCATACAATATGTTCTCACAGGGAATCAACCCGAACCTGAACATTGAGAATATCAATGAGATCATTGATGTCTATGAGCGCTGCTGCAAAATGCATGTGGATATGCGGCATCCGTATGCTGGTAAGCTCGTATTTACCGCATTTTCCGGTTCCCATCAGGATGCAATCAACAAGGGCGAGCAGGCACTTAAGGAGAGTGGATCTCCATATTGGCAGGTGCCGTATCTGCCGATCGATCCGTCGGACATCGGGCGTGAGTACGAGCCGGTTGTCCGCATCAACAGCCAGTCTGGCAAGGGCGGCGTTGCGTTTGTCATGAATACCGTTTATGGCTACAAGCTTCCAAAGGCAATGCAGCGTGAGTTTGCGGATGTAATCCAGAAGATTTCAGAGACAGAGGGTGGCGAGGTAGCGCCGAGCCGTATCATGGAGGCGTTCCAGCAGCAGTATCTCAAGGTCAAGAGCCCATTTGAACTGAAATATGTCAATTTTAGGGATGAGGTGGATGACGACGAGACATTTGTATCTTTGGATTTTACATACAGAGGAGAAGAGATCCATTCCGAGGCACAGGGCAACGGACCGATCGACGCGGTTAAGCTTGCGATCCGCCAGTGTGTCAATAATGTGGATATCACGGTGCTCGACTATGACGAGCACGCGTTGTCCGAGGGAAGCGGTGCGAAGGCTGCCGCATACATCCAGATGCGGGATAACCGCAACGGCAACACCACATTCGGTGTCGGCGTAAGCTCTAATATCACTCGTGCATCCATCCGGGGAATGTTCTCGGCACTCAACCGGTTGACACAGATGAACCGATAGACAAAAGACGATGCGAATGAGAAGAAAGTTTTGTCTGACGGCGGCGCTGTTTCTTTTGGCAGCCTGTGCCGTTTTTCCACAAAAAGCATCCGCCGAGGTGATATCAGATGGAGACGGAGTTGTTATCTATCTGGATGCAGGGCATGACACGACACACAGCGGCTGCTATACGAAGGGCTTGCATGAGGAGATCTTAAACCTCAAGATTGCTGAGTATTGCAAGGAAAAGCTTGAGGAATACGAGGGCGTTACCGTCTATATGTCACGAGTGACGGGAACATGTCCGAATCCGGGGACGATCTCGATCGATGATAATATCATGCGTGTGGAGGAGGCGGTCAGCAAGAACGCTGATCTGTACGTTGCTTTGCACAACAACTCAAGCACTTCGTCCTCTGCAAGAGGGGCGACGGTGTACTACCCGAACAGCAATTACAATAAGACGATCAGCGAGATGGGAAAAGCTGCTGCCACAGATATTTTGAAGAACCTTTCCAAAATAGGTCTGAAGGATCGGGGACTTAACATCCGCAATTCGGAGGATGGAACAAAATATCCCGATAACAGCAAGGCAGATTACTATATGATCATCAAGACGGCAAAGCTTATGAACATGCCTGCGATCATTGTAGAACATGCTTTTATGACGAACAAAGGGGACGTAAATTCCTTTTTGGGATCAGACGAGGCACTAAGAAAGCTTGGGGTGGCGGATGCCAAGGGCATTGCCGACTACTACAGCTTGAAGAAGAAAAAGACCACGCGCGTAAACTTAAAAAAAGTCGCGCAGGTAAAAGAAGATAAGGTAAAAATTACATGGAGCGCGTTTGACGGGGCAGACTATTATATCGTCTGCCGCAGAAAGCTGCTTGAACCGGCAGGCGAAGATGGGGCTGCGGTGTATTCAAAGTGGGAGAGGATCGGTAAGACCAAGAAGGAATATTACTGTGACAAGGACTTTGAAGCAGACACCACATATTATTATACCGTAAAGGCACACATAGCAGAGACTGACAGCTTTAGCAAAAAGCATACGGTGGGGTTTGGCGTAACCACGAAATAAAACAGTACCGATAGCAATGGGAAGAGAGTATGAAGGAAAGCTATAAACATTTATTGAATTACACGGCAAATTTAATAACTCTGCTGGTAGAAGGTGTCCTGTTCGGATTGATCTGGTATAAGTATTATTCCAAGATCACGATCATGGAGACTGACATTATTGCCAATTACCATCAGCGTGGTAACTGGGCAGTTGTCGGAATGTATGTTCTGATTCTTTTTTTCTTTACCAAGGTATTCGGAGGCTATAAGATCGGATACTTAAGAGTAGGGGATATCATTTTATCAAATATTCTTGCACTGTTTCTGGGCAACATTGTCGCGTACTTAGAGCTGGTGCTCATCACGCGAACATACGCCAATCCGGGACCGCTGTTTTGCATATTTCTGTTAGAAATAATTATGATAACCTTGTGGACGTTTCTGGTGCGTGCCATGTACAAGCATCTGTATCCACCGAGAGATATGCTGGTCGTGTACGGAAGATATGCGCCGGATGACCTGATCGAGAAGATAAATTCCCGCAAGGATAAATATAATATCTGTGAGACGGTAAGCTGTACGATCGGTTACCGCAGATTGTTTGAGCTGATGGAAAAATACCCGACGGTCGTGCTGTGCGACCTGCCGGCGGAGACCAGAAACGATCTGATGAAATTCTGCTATCAGAAATCGATCCGTGCGTACTGCACACCGAAGCTGACCGATATTATGTTCCGCGGTGCAGATGACATCCATCTGTTTGACACACCACTCTATGTGTTCCGCAATCAGGGACTTACCATCGACCAGCGTTTCTTCAAGCGCTTTTTCGATATTGTGCTGTCTGTGATCATGCTTGTGATTGCTTCTCCGTTTATGGTGCTGATCGCACTTGCAATCAAGCTGTATGATGGTGGTCCGGTCTTTTATACGCAGGAACGCTATACAAGAGACGAGCGTATCTTTAAGATCATCAAATTCCGCAGCATGCGCGTTGATTCCGACAAGGAGGAGCAGCGTATAACCGGAAAAGAGGATGACCGTGTAACACCGGTCGGCAAGCTGATCCGTGCGATCCATTTTGATGAGCTGCCACAGTTGTTCAATATCTTAAAGGGCGATATGTCGATCGTGGGACCTCGACCGGAGTGGAGAGTGACCACAGAACAATACTGCGAACAGGTACCGGAGTTCCCGTTCCGACTTAAGGTAAAAGCAGGACTGACCGGATATGCGCAGGTATGGGGAAAGTACAATACCACCCCGTATGATAAGCTCAAGCTTGACATGACTTACATTGAAAAATATTCTTTATGGCTGGATCTGAAGATCCTGATGCTTACATTTAAAGTGCTTTTTATGAAGGAAAATACCGAAGGGGTGGATGAATCCCAGACGACAGCGCTTAAGAATTAAAAGGAGCAATTATGGACGACATTAAAATCAGTGTAATTATGCCGGTCTACAAAGTGGAAAAATATGTGGCGAAAGCCATTGAAAGTATCTTGCATCAGACACTTAAGGAGTTTGAGTTCTGGATCGTGGATGATGGAAGCCCGGATAAGAGTGGTGAGATCTGCGACGCTTATGCAGCGAAGGACGCACGTATCCATGTGATCCACAAGGAGAATGGCGGCGCACCGAGCGCACGCAATGCCGCGATGAGATGCGCCAATGGAAAGTATTGGTTTTTTCTTGACGCGGACGACTGGGCAGAGCCGGATATGCTTAAGAACCTGTATGAAAAAGCGGAAAAGAATCAGGCACAGATCGTGATCTGCGGCTTTTACATTGATACCTACTACGGCAAGAACCAGGCACGCTATATTTCAGAGAAGTATTGTGTGGATGATGCGGTATACGAGGATGCGCAGACTTTCCGCGAAAATTCCTACCGCTATTTCGACCGCAATCTGCTGTACACACCGTGGAATAAGCTGGTGCTTGCTTCTTACCTTAAGGAGCATGACATTTTCTTCCCGGAGACCTTCCGGGACGATTTCCCATTTAATATCGCAATCATACGAAGAGCAGAGCGTGTGGTCGTCTGCACGGATGCGTACTATCATTTCCTGCGTGCGCGGGAAGAGTCCGAGACAACCAAGTTCTACCGCAACCTCTATGAGAAGCGGGAGGAAGAACACGGCTGGATGGTCGATCTGTACAAGGAGTGGGGCGTTGACAATGAAGAGACGCGCGAGATGATCGCAAGACGTTACGTTGAGCGCATCATAGAGTGTATGACGAATCTTACCTGCTCAACCTCCACGTTAAGCCACAGGGAGCGGATGCATGAGATCAGCAGGATTCTTAAGAATCCGAGGATCGATGAATGCCTGCGCTACGCAAAGATCCGTTCACTTTACACCAAAATCGCGTTGCTGCCGATCCGCTGGAAGGCGGTCTGGCTGGTCTGGCTGGAGGCTACGGTGATCACATTTGTAAAAGAGCATAATGGCAAGTTATTTGCGCTGCTCCGTTCACACAGATAGGCAGGGACAGACGCATGGCGATTTTACAGACAAATGAGATGTTTAAGCGTGAGCTGTCCCACAAGCAGCACCGGCTTACGGACGAGGAGCTGGCAGGCGTCAAGGCGGTCGTATATGAGATCCTATGTGATGTGACTGCTGTCTGCGATGACCTTGGCATCCCGTATATGCTGGGCGGGGGAACTGCACTTGGCGCTGTAAGGCACAAGGGCTTTATCCCGTGGGACGATGACATTGATCTGAATATCGAACGAAAATATATTGACCGGCTGCTTGACGAGATAGAGGCACGCTACAAAGACAAATACTACATTGAGGCGCCGCTTCGGACACCGGGCTATCTAAGCTCTTGGGTTATGATCCACAAGAACGGGACGGTCTTTCAGGAGTACCTTGTCAAGTCAGGGCGCGAGAACGGGATCAAGATCGATATATTTGTGATCGAGAATACCTTTGACGATCCGATCCGCCGCCTGTGGCACGGAATCTGCTCGGAGGCGGGACTGTTTCTTTTGTCCTGCTACCGCATGTACCTGTGGCGGGACGAGTTTCACGCGCTGGCAGAGGGCAACAAAAAGGCGGAGCTTGTCATCCGCATCAAAGAGAAAATCGGTAAGCTGTTTGCAAAAAAAGGCAGCTACTGGTATGAGCGCGTGCAGCGCTGTCTGATGCGATGTGGACAGGAAAATTCCAAATATGTGACCATTCCATCGGGACGTGGGCATTTTTGGGGAGAATTGTACAAAAGAGAGGCTTTTTTGCAGACGATTCCCATGCAATTTGAGGATAAAATCCTGCCAGTCACGGCGGATTATGATTATTATCTTCAAAATTTATACGGAGAATATATGAAATTGCCACCGGAATCTGCAAGAGAACACCACATTATTTATGACGTTCAGGTATAAAAGTTGCTCAAAAAAATGAAATGTGGTAAAATGCTTCCAAATAATGTTTGGAGATTTATATGAAGAAATATTTTGATAATTTTTGGAAATATCACTATTTGTTATACGAATTGGTAAAGAAAGGAATCAAGCTGAAATACCGGCGTTCCTACCTTGGAATTATATGGTCACTGCTTGAACCTATTCTGACAACGACGGTTCTTACCATCATATTCGGTACGTTGTTTGGCAATGATTCCAAGACGTTCCCGATGTATATCCTTACCGGACGACTGTTGTATTCTTACTTCTCATCCAGTACCAAGGGAGCGCTAAAGTCTATCCGCGCGCATTCCGGAATGATCAAGAAGGTATATGTGCCGAAGTATCTGTATCCGCTGTCGAGCATCCTTTACAACTATGTGATCTTCTTTATTTCACTGATCGTTCTGGTGCTGCTCGGATTTTACTGCGGCGTATTCCCGACATGGAGATGGTTTGCGATCCTGCTGCCGCTTCTGATCCTTTTGGTGCTGTCCTTCGGAGTGGGAATGATCCTTGCGACCGTAGGCGTATTTTTCCGTGACATGGAGTATCTGTGGGATGTTGCATTGATGCTTATCATGTATTCCAGCGCGATCTTCTATTATCCGAAGAAGCTGTTAAAGAGTGGATATAGCTGGGTGCTCAGAGTCAACCCGCTGTATTCGATCATTGAGAATGCCCGCGCGATCCTTTTCGGAGAACCGATCAACTGGACGAGCATACTGTATGCCAGCGTTTTCAGTCTGGTTTGTCTGCTTATCGGTCTGATCGTGTTCCAGCGCAATCAGGATAAGTTTATACTGAAAATATAATTTTGATTTAATTTTTGAAAAAGTAACAGGAGCAATAACATGGCAAAAGACGCGTTAAATGTAAACCACGTCAGCATTCGATTTAATCTGAGCAAGGAAAAGGTAGACAGCCTTAAGGATTATGTACTCAAATCCATTACCCGGCAGATGCAGTTTGATGAGTTTTGGGCGCTTACCGATGTGAGTTTTAAACTAAAAAAGGGCGACCGTCTGGGAATCCTCGGAATGAACGGAGCTGGAAAAAGTACACTGCTTAAGGTCATTGCGGGTGTATTCAAGCCGACGGAGGGAAAGGTGACCCACAAGGGCAAGATCGTTCCGCTTTTGGAGCTTGGAGCCGGTTTTGATAAGGAATATACGGGACGTGAGAACATCTATCTGTACGGTGCGATGCTTGGATACAGCAAGAGCTTCATCGACAGCAAGTTTGATGAGATCGTTGCATTCTCCGAACTTGAGAAGTTCATTGATGTACCGCTTAAGAATTATTCCTCCGGTATGAAGAGCCGTCTTGGCTTTTCGGTTGCCACGGTTGTTGAACCGGACATCCTGATCTTAGACGAAGTGCTTTCGGTCGGAGATGCGAAGTTCCGCAAGAAGAGCGAGCAGAAGGTTCTGTCCATGATGGAGGACGGGGTAACGGTTCTGTTTGTATCACATAGCTTAAAGCAGGTGCGCAGATTGTGTACCAAGGCAATGATTTTAGACAAGGGACACATGGTGGCTTTCGGGGATATCGAAACAGTTGCCCAGCAGTATGAGGCAATGGTCGGACCGGAAGATGATGACGATACAAAGAATAAAAATAAATGAAAAGGATGATAAAGAGATGAATATTGCGATTATTTTTGCAGGTGGAAGCGGAGTCCGCATGGGCGCCGGAGTACCAAAACAGTTTTTGGAGATTAACGGAAAGCCGATCATTGTGCATACACTTCAGCTTTTTCAGTATCATGACAAGATCGATAAGATCTATGTGTCCATCCTGAAGGATTATGTATCTTATATGGAAGAACTGGTGGACGAGTACCACTTAAAGAAGGTTGTTTCCGTCATTCCGGGTGGAGAGACGGCACAGGACTCTATCTACAATGCACTGAAAAAGGCAGAATCTGAAAATCCGGGAGACTCTATCGTACTTCTCCATGACGGTGTACGTCCGTTTGTATCCTACGATGTGATCGCAGAGAATATTAAGAGCGTTGAGGAGTATGGCAATGCAATCACCACGACTGCATGCTATGAGACCATCCTGCTCAGCAAGGACGGCAACTATGTAGATTCCGTTCCGTTCCGCAAGGAGACATTTGCCGCGCAGGCACCGCAGAGCTTCCGCTTAAAGGACATCATTGCTGCACATGATGTGGTACGCAACCGTCCGGAGCGCTACGAGAATATGGTTGATGCATGTACGATCTGCAAGAGTCAGGGCATCGATGTACACATGGTTCCGGGAAACCGTGGCAACATTAAGGTTACGACTCCGGAGGATGTATATATGTACCGCGCTCTTTTGCAGTATAAGGAGAATGAGCAGGCATTTGGTCTGGGACTTACGAACCGTATGGATGCAAAGAGACATCAGGATTCATAGAAGCAAAGGAGCAGAATATGAGTTTAGAGATAATGGAGAGTCCTCTTGATAAAGTATTGCAGGAGGACCTTGATACAATCGCATCATCGAATTTACCTTGGGAGCAGTTAAGTGGCTCCCATATTCTGATTACAGGAGCAACAGGACTTGTTGGCTCTATGGCGGTAAAGGCACTTGCCTGCTGTAACCGTAAGCTGGGACTTCAGATGACGATCCATCCGATGATCCGCAATATGGAAAAGGCAAAAAGAGTGTTCGGAGCGCTTGCAGAGCGCGAGGATATCTCGTTTGTCGAGGGTGACATCTTAAATCCGATCCATACCGATGCACCGATCGATTATATTATTCACGGAGCGAGCGTTACCGCTTCAAAGACGTTTGTCACTCAGCCGGTAGAGACGATTTCCACTGCAATACAGGGAACAGAGCGGCTGTTACAGCTGGCAGGCGAAAAGCATGTCCGCAGCATGGTATACATCTCATCCATGGAGGCTTTCGGTATCACCGATCCTGCACTTTCAAGCGTTAAGGAAGAAAATTTGGGCTACATCGATGTGATGAATGTAAGAAGCTGTTACTCTGAGAGCAAGCGTATGTGCGAGGTTATGTGCGCATGCTACGCACATGAGTATCAGGTTCCGGTCAAGGTGGCAAGACTTGCACAGACATTTGGCGCAGGCGTGTCAAAGGAGGAAGGACGTGTATTTGCACAGTTTGCAAAGAGCGCGATCTTTGGCGATGACATTGTGCTGCATACAAGGGGAGAGTCCACCGGCAACTACTGCTATACGATGGATGCCGTGCTCGGACTTCTTACGATCCTTTTAAAGGGCAATACCGGAGAGGTGTATACGGTTGCAAATCCTGCAACGACCATCCAGATCAAGGATATGGCACAGATGGTATGCGATACACTCGGCAATGGCAGGATAAAAGTAGTGTTTGATATTCCGCAGGATGCACTTACATACGGATATGCTCCGGATGTTGCAATGCATCTCAATTCAGATAAGCTGCAGGCACTCGGCTGGAAACCGGTATATGATCTGCCACAGATGTATGAGCGTCTGGTGGCAAGCTTTAAGGAGCAGGGAATTTAGGAATGGAACGGCGGTTAGAGCGGAAGGAAGTGCAGGAGATACTCTTAGAGATGCTGGATGCATTTGCTGCGTATTGCAGGAAGCATGAACTGAGATATTATCTGGTCGGAGGTACACTTTTGGGTGCAGTCCGGCATCAGGGATTTATTCCGTGGGACGATGACATTGATGTTGGTATGCCAAGACCGGATTATGAGCGTCTGCTTGCGCTGGCGAAGGAAGAACCGGTCGCACCACAGTACCGGATCATTTCGGCGGAGGATGATACGCTTTCTCTCCCATTTGCAGAGATGATACATCTGGATACAAGGCTGGAACGCCCGACTTCAAAGTATATCGACGGAGATTTCCGGCAGCTATATCTGTTTCTGGATATTTTCCCGCAGGATGGATGGCCGGAATCCGAGCAGGCAGCAAGACAACTGGTGAGAAGAACGAACTTTCTTCGCAAGTTAAGCACCGAGTCGAGGGCAACACTCGGAGCGGGAACCAGTATGGCGAGGATCATTGCCAAGACACCAGCGATACTGCTTGGACGCGCGATCGGGACAAGCCGGATCAACCGACATCTGGATAAGATTGCAAGAAAATATAATTATGATTTAAGCAAATATGTAGGCGCTGTCACCTACGGAATATACGGCACCGGAGAACGGTGTGAACGGGAAGCGGTTTTTCCGTTGAAGGAAGTGACCTTCGAGAATAGAGTATTTTGGGCTCCGGGGTGTACGGATTCCTATCTGACAGGGATATTCGGGGACTATATGACTCCGCCACCGAAGGAAAAGCAGGTCAGCCATGGACTTACGGTGTGGTTAGAAGATAATAAGCAATAAAACAATAGTCGAGGAGATAAGAGAATGGATTTATCAATTATCTGGCTCTTGAGTGACAAAGAGCAGGACAATAGTGCAACGCTGCAAAGCCTGAAGGCAGAACTTCAGGGGGACGAGCAGATAATCCTCTGCGGAACAGATGCGCAGAAGGAGAAGATCGCAAAAGAGCTTCCTTCCGATGTGACGCTGGAGTGGATAGATTGTGCGAAGCTTGAAAACGCATACGAGCCAATGAAACTGGCAGCTGAAAAAGTAAATCGTGATTATACTACTGCAATTAACGGCGGCGATACTTTCTCAGAGGGCTGGATGGGAGAATTGCGTGAGGCGGTTGCCACATACCCGAACGAATCCATCTTTATGATGAAAAAGATCATGCCGGATGGCAAATCCGGTGCTTTCAGTACACCAAATCCTTCCCAGAAGCAGGTGCTTATCTCCTTAAAGGAAAAATATCACATCGTACCGTTTTATTTTGGAGGTACGGTGATAAAGAGCCATTTCTTCGAGAAGCTTCATCTTCACCCGAAGAAAGGTCTGGAGATGGAGCGCGAGTTCATGCTCCGCATCTGCTACCGCAAGATGTCGCTTGTGTATCTGCCGGGGCTTTTGTATAACAGCATTGAGACAAGAGAAGGCGATATGACCTTCTATAAGGGAATTTATGAGCCGGCATGGTATGACAGATCCTTTACAGAGTTCTGGATTCCGCTGTTTAAGAAGATCAAGGATGCAGGAAAAGACATTCCGCTTTTCTTACAGTATCAGGCGATGTTTACGGTGATCAGCCGTATCGACAGCAACTTGAATAACCGCAATAAGCATGTGATCGAGGAAGGGCATGAGGAGGATTGCATCCGCCTGTTTGGCGAACTGTTCCAGTACATTGACGATCCGGTGCTGTTTAACGCGTATAAATTGAAGGAATGTGCCTCTGCAGACTCGCTAAAATGGTTGTTTGGCGTGTTGAAAAACGGAGAGGGCTATCAGTTTGTCAAGGGATATTTGAGCGGCGGCATCTATTATGCCGGCGGACAGACACTCTTTAATAAGGTAAATACACTCTCTACGAATATATTATTCATGGATTACCGGGACGGAAAGCTGGAAGTGGATGCCACGATCCATCCGATCCTGTATGCGATGGCAGATTCTATTTATGCCTTATTTGATAACAAGAAGTATGAACTGGAATATACCGGGCGCTATTCCATGACAAAGATTTATGGAATCAGTGTTTACAAGACGCACCCGTTCCATCTTTCCATTCCGCTTGAGAATGTTGGAAGAAAAGAGTTTGTCAGCCTGAATTTCTGTGCGCAGATCGGGGAGGAGTTCATCCGGACAAAGCTTTCCTATGAATCACATTTCAGCCGTATCAGCAACCGGTTCGGTGCATGCTACTGGTGCTTTGGAGAAAATAACCAGTACATGATGACAAAGGAAGAGTTCGGACTTCGCATCCGGCTTATGAGCAATCCGAAGAAGGAGCAGAAGCAGCAGGAAAGAAAGCTGCAGAGAGCGATGCTGCGTCACCACAGCAAGCGTGACCTTATGTTCCTTGCAGTGCGCAAGGCATATTTCTTTGCCAAGCCATTCATGAAGAAGCGGCCGATATGGATGTATCTGGACAAGATCTACAAGGGCGGAGATTCCTCCGAGTATCTGTATCGCTATGCGGCGGCAAAGAACGACAATATTTCACATTACTATCTGATCGATAAGCATACGACGGATTATAAGCGATTAAAGGCTGCCGGCTATAAGCCGCTCAAGCGTGGAAGCATCAAGCATCGTCTGGTATTTTTGATGGCGGATATGATGGTAATATCCAATTCCACGGTATTTGCATTCAACAATTACGGACTTCCAAATTCCAGCTATATCCGCGATCTGGTAAACTTCCATGTCTGCTGTGTACAGCATGGTTTGTCCGTACAGAAGATCGCAGTGGCACAGAACCGTCTGCGTGACAATACAAGACTTTACTTCTGTGCATCCGAGTACGAGATCAAGAACCTTTCCAAGCCGGTCTACGATTATGTGGGATATGATGCGTTAAAGCTGACCGGTGTGCCGCGTTATGACGGCTTGAAGAATGATGACAAGAAGCAGATCATGATCAGCCCGACCTGGCGTATGCAGGCTGCGGTACCGGTTCGTACCAGCGAGGGAGAGCAGCGTGATTACAACCCGCTGTTCAAGGAGAGCACCTATTTTAGGGTATTTAATTCGCTGATCAACGACCCACGCCTGATCGAAGCTGCCAAGAAGTATGGCTACCGCATCAAATATGTGCTTCACCCGATCGTAAGCTCACAGGTGGAGGACTTTGACAAGAATGATTATGTGGACATTATTCCGGCTGTCGGAGATATGAGCTATGAAAAGATGTTCTGCGAGTCAAGCCTTATGGTAACAGACTTCTCCGGTATCCAGTTTGACTTTGCTTATATGAGAAAGCCGCTTGTATACCTGCATCACAAGGATATCCCGCAGCACTACGAGGAGGGAACCTTCTTCTACGACACAATGGCATTCGGCGAGATCTGCCACGACAATGACGAGCTGATCGATACCCTCTGCGAGTACATGGCAACCGGCTGCAAAATGAAGGATGAGTATGTAAGACGTGCGGATGACTTCTTCTATTATAACGATCACAATAACTGTGAACGTATCTACAATATTATGATCGATTATCAGAATAAACTGCTTAACAAGGGAGGAGAGGGAGTATGAAAAAAACAGTAAGAAACGTGTTGTATCTGGTACTTGTACTTGTGGTTTTCGGAACATTTGCCGCAACAAAGGTGCCGGTTAAGGCGGAGGGCAATGTATTTGTGCTCAACGTGTCAGAGGGCATGGACATCTATAAGGAAATGAAGAATGTCATGGCACAGGCTGCGGGAGTGGCTACCGATGACAATCCTTCCACGGTCGTGATCCCGGCTGGAAATTACACACTAAGCACAGTGCTTCGGTTGTACAGCAATGTGACGGTAGATGCGACAGGCGCAACGATCACATACAGCAATGCAAACGGTGAGAATCACAACATGCTGATCTCCGGCTACATCGAATACAACAAGTCCGATGCCTGCAAGGGATACAGCGGACATAAGAATATTGGTATCAGGGGCGGTACATGGGTATCTACGAGCAGTAACAAGGCAAGTATGGTAAAGATTATGCATGCCAAGAACGTCGTGATCGACGGAGCAACCTTTGTCGGCGGCGGAAGCGCACATCAGGTCGAGGTTGCCGCAATCGACGGATTAAAGGTAACCAACTGTGTATTTAAGGATTTTGCAGGAAAAAAGGGAGATAAATCAGAAGCACTCCAGTTTGATATCCCTTGTTCCGAAAAGGTCTACGGCGATACTTATCAGGACGGAACTCCGATGAAGAACGTCACTGTTTCCGATTGTACATTTTCAAATGTGCCAAGAGGTCTTGGAACACATACATTACTTGTCGGCACATGGCATGAGAACATTGTTATCAAGAACAACAAGTTTGAGAATGTAGCAGAAGAGTGTATTTCCACAGTAAACTATTATAATTGTGAAATCTATGACAATACGATGAAGAACTGTGGTGCCGGTGTGCTGGTACAGACGTATAAGAAAAATCCGGTTTCCGTATATTCAAGCGTAGAAAAGAGCGGAAGCTATAAGGCGAGATCGGTGGATGATATGAAGATATCCATCCATGACAATACGATGAACATCAGCTATTCCTCCTCCTGTGATGAAATCCAGGGAATCAACCTGATCGGAGGTATCGTATCCAAGGCAAACTTAAAGGGCGGCGATAAGAAGACGATCGCAAAGGGCGATTATCGCGTGAAGGGTGTCACAATCGAGAACAATAAGATTACCACTGCAGGCTTTGGAATCCACATGCAGGGTGCTTGTGATGTCACGATCAAGGGCAACACGATCACAGGCTCCGGATACAGCTCTAAGGATAAGAACAAGGATAAGTACGATGGCTGCTTTATCCAGACGGACAGCGAGAATGTCAGCGTACTTAAGAACAGCATCACCGGCGTATCACGCTGCGGTATTTTCGTGATGGAGAATGCGTCTGTTGCGGATGTCAAGAACAACACGATCAAGGACTGCCCAAAGTATGGCATCGGATATTATGACAATGCAGGACTTACCGGAACCATGAGCGGAAATAAGATCTCCGGTAAGGTGGAGACCGGAATCTCCGTATCGACGGGATGCAGCTTAAATATTGTAAGTGGAAATACCGTTACAAAGACGAAGAGCAATGCGATGAACATTTATCTCGACTCAAAGGTTGAGGAAATCAGTGGAAACACATTTACCAGTCCGGCAAAAAACGGAGTGATTGTTTCAACCAACAGTTCGGTTGGAACAATCAAAGATAACACGATCACATCGCCGAAGGAGGATGGAATCCAGTTATATTCCAAGAGCAAGGTAACTACGATCTCGGACAACAAGATCAGCAAGTCCGCAAAGGATGGCATTTTCCTGACAACCGGATGCAGTGCGGGAAGCATTAAGGGAAATACGATCAGCAACGCAAAGCGTGAAGGCATCCAGATCTACTCCGATTGTAAGGTTACGACCGGAATAACCGGAAATAAGATCAAGAGCTCCGCGAACAATGCAATCAAGGTAACGACCAAGTGTACGATAGGTAAGATCGAGAGCAATACCATAACGACGGCAGGCTCTAACGGTATTCTGCTGTGCAATGATGCGGTTGTATCAAAAGACGTTAAGAAGAACAAGATCAGCAAGGTCAAGGGAAGCGCGATCAGCGTGACCAGCGGCGCAAAGATCAAAGGAAAACAGCAGTAATTGTACGATATGGCAAAAGAAAGGGTTCGGCAAAAGCCGAACCCTTTTTGTACATATAAATATAAAAAATTATTTTAAAAGCTATTTCTTGAACAGGCGCTTGAGCTTCCGCTTCAACCAGCGGCATGCCCTGCGGAAGAACGTGTTTGATCTTGCCTTTAGAGCAGTAATCTCTTTCTTCTGGGCAGCAATCTCCTTCTTCTGGGTGCTGACCTGTTTCTTTAACTTCTTGACCTGAGATTCCAGATGCGCGATCATGACTTTGCTCTCGGAGGACTTTAATGCAAGTTCATTATACTTCAGGTAGGTTCTGCGGAATTTGCGCTTTAACTTCTCATTCGCCTCATTCTCTGATGTGCCGGCAAACAGTGGAAGATTGTCCAACAGCTCATCATAAGTATATGGAACCGAGGTGGTATCATCCGGGCGGAACACATTCTTAATTCCGTTGAACAAGGTGGTGTATACCGTGAGAAGATAATCCTCATCCTTTTGAACACCCTCATCCATTGCCTTCTCGATCTTGTCCACAAGATAAGGAGCACTCAGATCCTCAACCTGGATGACACGGTCCGGATAATTGATGTTCTCATAGAATCTGCCAACCTTGTTATTCCATTC
The DNA here is from genome assembly GCA_963612015.1 of Lachnospiraceae bacterium. GTDB lineage: Bacteria > Bacillota > Clostridia > Lachnospirales > Lachnospiraceae > Roseburia. The sequence continues at coordinate 45,823 of CAVDTR010000017.1, forward strand.
AAGCCCGATGGAAGGTATTCCAAGGGAGAATGAAATAATGCTCGGATGGAGTCGGCAGGAGATAACTCCGTCGTAGGAGGAGATCCTTGCAAGCAGAGTCTCCGGAAGGTTGATGTTAAATACGCACTTTGAGGCATTGATTCCGTAATTCTGAATCAGATAGTGGACAAACGCCTCGTCACCGAAGTGACCGCTGGTGATCAGCTCATAGTCATAGCCGCGGTTCTCCAGCTCATCTGTAAGATCCTTCCACAGCGCGGCAGCCTGATCCCGGTGGAAATCATATTTGTTATCCTTAAAACCATTTGCACGCAAAACGAAAATTCCGATCTTCTTTTTGCTGTTCTTTTTCTTAGGCATCTTGAAGTTGTCAAAGATCTTGCCGGAAAATACGGCAGGATCGGCAACCTTTCCGATGACGATATCTTCTCTGGAACGGAACTTCTCCAGCTTGTCGTACCCGTCACGGGTGGTGATCTGCTTTACACAGTCAAGATTTAAAGCGGTCTTAAGACGCTGGCACTTTGCGTTGTCCTCGTCGTAGTGTTCGATTCCGATGGCGGAAAAGATGACCGGCTTGTTATACTTCTGCGCAAGCTCTATCTCAATGGAAGTACGCTCGTAAAAGGTCTGATAGGTATAGTTAAAAAGAGGCGCGCCTCCGAAAATGATCAGATCCGCTTTCTTTATTGCATTCTCCGCGGTAACAAGAAGTGCAGGATCTTTTGTCGCGATATATTTCTGCGTGATAAGAGCTGCTGCACGGCTGCTTATTTTATAGTCGGATGGAGCAATACCAAGATTCTTCATCGCTGCATTGATCAGTGCAATATCGGAAGCCTCAATTACCTGATCACCTACATTATCCGAATCTCTATTGGTTAGTAAAAGTATTTCCATGTTTAGTTTCCTTTCAAAAGATGTTTAATTTTGCGAGGAATCGCGGTAAGTATGCAGCCCAAGCGGTAAGAAGTGGAAAGCTTCAAAGCGGAAATCTCTTTTTTCTTATGCTCCAATTCCTTTGTAAGATCATTGCAGGTGTTTAACTGCTCTGAAAGCTTATCGGACTGTGCCGAAATTTCAGCGGACTGTGCCTTGATAACATCGTTTTGCTGTTTTATTTTTTGCTCTAAGGAAGCGACGAGCAGTTCGTTCTGTTTCTTCGCCTGCCGCAACCGCTTTACCTTTTGGGTAAGATTCTGATTGCTTCCATTCTTGGCACTCAACTGACGGTAAGTGAGGTTAGAGAAAAATACGAGAAAATCCTCTGTTGAGTCCGTCAATAAATGATGAAGGCACTCGGCGTTGGAGTCGGAAAAATAGTAGTCCTCATTCTGCTCACTAAGACCGAGCTTGGGAAGCCCTTCGCTTTGAAGAAATGTCACAGTCTCGCAAAAGGCACGCCAGTTATTGATATTGTGTAAAAAGTACACAAGAGTATTTAAAATCTTGTTGTCAAAGCTTCGCTTTGGAAATGCATCATGTGCGATCAGGCTCTCGCGTGTCGCGATCCAGTTATTGATCGGGACAAGCGGAGACTCGGTCAGATTGCTAAAGAGGCTGTCCGACTGATTGATCCGATAGTTGATTAGCGGCTTGTTTATAAGCGTGATACGCTTAGCTCTTGCAATGGCGTTGATGACAAAGAAAATATCGTTGCCGTTCTTGGTCGCCTGAAAATCCAACTGGATGGACTCGATATACCCACGGCGGAACATCTTATTCCACGGATGAGCGGTCGTGATGTTTAAGATATAATCCGGAACATCCTTAGCGCTGAATGGGCGTTCACTCGGAATGTACTTCTTGCAGATATATCCGGAGCTTGGCAAGGCCTTCTGTAAATCCTCAAAATAGTGGTTGGCAGAGCAGATGCAGATGTCGGCGGAATCTTCTACGCACTTTCGGTACATAAGCTCCAATGCCTTTGGATGGAAAAAGTCATCCGAATCCCAGAATACGAGGTACTCGCCCTGAGCGATCGCCTTGCCAGCATTTCTTGCCACACCGGCATGCTGGTTGGTCTGTGTAAGAACCCGGACGCGGGAATCCGCTGCTTCGTATTCTCTTAGGATGGAAAGCGAATCATCCGTGGAACCATCATCCACGCAGATCAGTTCAAAATCACGAAAGGTCTGTGCAAGAATGCTGTCGATACACTGACGCAGATTCTTACCTGCATTATATATAGGTACAATGACCGAAACTTTATAAGTTGACATAAAAATATCCTCTTAGATAATTACTCACTATTTCTATAATACAATAATTTGCAGTTTTTGTCTATGCCATTCCGGTTTTTGTTGGGAATATTTCAAGGGTTGATATGCGGAATGAAATGTATTAAAATAGGGGCAAATTTTGGAGAGGAAGAGCGTATGAATCAGGCAGAGCAGAAAATCAGAAACAAAATTACATTGCTGACCTTTATTTGCAGCTTATTGGTGATCTGGATACATACCTTCAATTTGGAATTGTATGGAATTGACGCAGCATCAACGGGAGTTGGAAAGGCTGCGTATTTTCTGGAAAATTACTGGAAAAATGTGACAAATATCGCAGTTCCGCTTTTCTTTTTCATTTCCGGCTTTTTGTTCTTCCGGACGTATGATTTTTGCTTTAAGGATACGATCGCAAAGTATAAATCGAGGGTTAAGAGCATCGGCATTCCGTATATATGCTGGTGTACGATATATTATCTTTTTTTTGTGGTCATTACCAACATCCCTGCGATCAGCCGGTTCCTAAACGACGCAGAAAAGAGGGAGATATCCGTAATCGCATGGCTTCGCTGCCTTGGACCGGAAAAATACTATACGCTGTGGTTTTTACAGAACCTTATTCTGTTTATCGCGCTCTGTCCGGTGCTCTATCTTGTGCTGAAAAACCGGAAAAAAATACCGGTCGGAACGATCGTCTTGCTTGCCGGAATTTTAAATGTATATTTTAAGTGGATCTCTTTACCGGCTGGACTGATCGAATACGCGGCAGGTGCGTGGGTAGCGATCAATTACAAAAATATTATTTTCTACTGCAATAAGTATATTTCAATTATTGCATGGATTTATATCGCGTATCTGTTTGGAACTGGTTTTCGCTGGTATGGACTGATCAGCGAACTGTTGCTGTTTGCCGCATTATGGTATGCACTTGATTGCTTTTCCCTTGAAAGAGAGTTCCCTTGGTGGATGAAGATTACCTTTTTTACCTACGTCGCGCATGATCTGGTGCTGGAGGTGTTGGAGAAGCTTTTGCTGATTGTTTTGGGCAGACAACCGATATGGGCACTCGCAACGTACATTTTTGTGCCAATCGTGGTGTTTTTTGCCCTTGTGGTGGCAGCAATGGTGCTTAAGAGGTGCCTGCCGAGGGTGTGGAAGGTACTTACGGGTGCCAGATAAGATCGTTAGAAATAAGGAAGTGTAACATAATGAAGAAAATAGTAGTAACAAAATACGTAAAATATGTGGTATGCATGATGGCTTTCCTAGGAGTTATCTTATGGGGGAAAAAGACGACCTATGCGATCACGGTGGATGTCAGCCAGGTTGAATCGGGCGAGTCTGATGGCGTATATCGTATTACCAAGGGAAGCACAGAGGCATTAAATTTTCAGATCCCGTCACAGACTACCGAGGTGGTAGGCGCGGATGGAAGCGTGACGTATGAAACTGCATATCCGCAGATTACCAAGATCAAAAATTCAAAATCATCCATTGTAAAGTATGAAAACGGGATGGTAACCGGAGTGACAGAGGGTTCATCCACCGTCAAGGTTACATACAAATACACATTCAGTAATTACACGGTCACAGAGACAACGGCGGTAGTAGTGCGCGTAGTTGCCTACTCAAGAAGCGGCAATACCTTTATCTTTGATCCGTCTTTACTTACGAACAATGACATTACTTACAGTCTTGTCGAGGCAAGTGTGCAGGCGAGGGAGCTTGCAACGGATGCAGATCATTATGCAATCCGTATTCCGGGCGGAAATTATACGGTATCCGATGTGATCCATCTGTACAGCAATACAACGGTTGAAATGGCGGAGGATACGGTGCTTACCATGACAGCTCCGACCGGCTACAATATGTTCTTGCTCGGAACGACTGGTGAGTACAAGGGCGAGGATAATTACAATGAAAGTGAGCAGTGCGCCGGATATAATGGCTTTCGTAATATTACCATCCGCGGCGGCAAGCTGGTAGGAAACAGCAGCAGCCGTTCCTGCCTGATCCGTATGGCGCATGCAACCAATGTGACGCTGGACAGTGTGACGTTTTCCGGCGGGGCAGGCGCACATCAGGTCGAGGTCGCAGCGATCGATGGATTTACCGTAAAGAACTGCGTATTCAGTGATTTTTATGGAATCAAAGGCATCACAGGCAATTACGAGGCGTTGCAGCTTGATATTCCTTGTGCGAAGAGTCCGTACGCGGGCGCTTACGAGGATGGAACCACAATGCGAAATGTCGAGATAACGGGAAATACTTTCCAAAATCTCTCAAAAGGGCTTGGAAGCCATACGATGCTTGTGGGGGCTTATCACACGAATATCAAGATCAACAATAATACATTTTCAAACATCACCAATGAAGCGATTATCGGGCTGAACTATTATCAGTGTGAGATCAAGGACAATGTCATGAAGGATTGTGGGGCGGGAATTGAGTTTGAATATTATCTGCCGAACCGCTACTGCATTTACAACACGATTTTTGATGGAAAACAGACCTACCAGAAGAAGATAAGACATGACGCACAGACAGTTATCAGCGGCAACAAAATGACCATTAACTACCATACGGGCTATGTCGGCTGCACAGGTATCAATGTATACGGCTACGACCGGACGAACTCGATCGTAGGAGCAGCGGGCAACACCGTAAAGGCGCAGAACTATTATGTGAGCGGCGTGACCGTGACAAACAATACGATCGTGACAGCAGGATATGGCATCCGCCTGCAAAATGCGAAGAAATGTACCGTTACAGACAACACGATAACCGGAAAGAATTTTTCGGCGAGTGACTCTCACATCAAAAACGGATATACCTATGATGGAATTTATATTACAAGACATTCATCCACGCTGGATTTATCCGGAAATACCATCCGCAATATGAATGGCGGCGGTATTTATCTATCGGAGTCTACCGCGTTAAACGGTATTACAGATAACACGATCGCGGGTGTAAAGCGGTATGGCATTTATCTGTACAGCGGCTCGAAGGCGAAGGTGGGAATCACCGGCAACCTGATCAAGAGCAAATCGGAAGCTGAGGCGTTGATCTACCTGAATACGACGGTAAAGACAAAGCATGTTATCCAGAATAATATTTTGAAGGGCTATAAAAACAACGCGGCAATCCGCATTGACAATGGCAGATTTTCCATATCAGATAACATCATCACCAATGTATCCGATGGCATTACCATCGGAACCGGAGAGAATATAAGCGGAGCGATATACGCAAATAAGTGCAAGACAAAGGCAGCAACCCGTATCCAGGTTGCAGATAAAATATTCCATATATCGGGAATGTCACAGGATAGCATTGTCTCAGAGGATGGCAGCATCGAAGTTGATCTTCCAAAGATAAAGGGAATTAAGGGCTACCGTGTGCTCGTATCTGAGGATGAGGACTTTGCCGGGGATGTGCAGGCATATTCTTATAAGAAGAACAAAACAACTGCAACGATCAACGGGCTGACAGAGGGCAGTACCTATTATGTGAGAACGTATGGTTATAAGAGTTACAATGGTGTAAAGATTTATAAGAACGAATAGAAAAGAAAATTCCCATACACTTTGCATAACAAGGTGTATGGGAATTTTGCGTTAATGTTAAAATGGTCAGTGCTTGTGACTAAAAAGGCTCTTGATCTTACGCGGGATTGCGGTAAGTGTGCAGGCAAAACGGTAGGAACGGGAGTCTTTTATGATGGACAGCTCCATCTGAAGTGCGTCAAGCTGCGCCTGTTTTGCGCGCAATGCCGCAGTCTGCTTCTTGCATTTCTGGGACAGGATCTGATATCGTCCGCTTTTTTCATTAAACTGCTTGTAGGTCGTATGAGAGAAGAAAACCAAAAAATCCTCCGGGGTGTCTGTCAAGAGATGCTCCAGATATTGTACATTTGCCTCGTTGTAATAATAACCCTCCGGCTGCAAGGTGATCTCCATCTGCGGGAGCACTTCCTCCTTGATATAAAGAAACGTGGTGCGGAAGGCTTCCCAGCCACGCATGTTATGTAGGAAGTACAGTAGCGTGCCAAGGATCTTGTTGTCAAAGCTCTGCTTCGGATAAGCATTATGCTGAATAAGGCATTCTCTGGTAAGCAGCCAGTTATTGATCGGAGTCAGCGGGGTCTTATTAACCGCACCAAACTGACTGCGTGGCTGGTTCACGCGGTAGTAGACCAACGGCTTGTTCACGATCGTAATGCGGTTGGCGCGTGCCAGACAGTTGATGACAAAAAAGATGTCGTTTCCATTCGGGGTGTTATGGAAGGAAAGACCCAATTCCTCAATGAAGCACTTGCGGAATAACTTGTTCCAAGGGTGAGCTGTCGCAAAATTTAAAATATGATCCGGAATGTCCTCGCTGCTAAACGGGCGCTTGCTTGGGATGTATTTCTTCCTCAGATACCCTGAATTTGGGAATGCTTTCTGTATATCATCAAAATAGTGGTTGGCGGAACAGATGCACATGTCGGCATTGTCCTTCTCGCACTGCTTGTACATTAGCTCCAAAGCCTTTGGGTGGAAAAAATCATCGGAATCCCAAAATACAAAATATTTGCCGGTTGCCACGGTCATTCCGTAATTGCGGGCAGTTCCGGCGTACTGGTTCTCCTGCCAGAGGAGGCGGATTCGGGAATCTTTTGCTTCATATTCTTTCAGAATCTGTGGACATTCATCGGTGGAACCGTCATCCACACAGATGATCTCAATGTCTTTTAAGGTCTGGGCGATAACGGAGTCCAGACACTGACGCAGATACATAGCTGTATTATATATAGGTATAATGACAGATACTTTTACCGTATTCATTATATAGACCTCTCCTTAGTCATACTATTTCTATCATACTATAAATATAGGAGTTTGTCCATTTGAAAATGTGCCGATTCTGCGAGAGCGTGTCATAAAACGATGGAAAAGTGTCCGGACAGTTGAATTTTTATAATTAGAATGATAAACTTACTCTGTATTACTATAAGAAAATT
>CAVDTR010000018.1:0-52620 GCA_963612015.1 Lachnospiraceae bacterium
ACTTCAATTCCACATTTGCGTTTTACCTGAGAAATATATAAATTTGAAACCTTCAAGCCAAATTCTTTCAACACATAATCTTTGATTTCCTGATAGGTTGCTTTCAACTCAGCACTGGTGGCATCCAGCTCGTCCAGGTCTAAGTCGATCTCTATCGTGTCATCTGGTTTTTGTTGGGACAAAAGAACTACCGTCTCTACATGCACCGTCCCCGGAAACATATCCACGCACTGCACCTTTTTGACCTCATACCCTCTTGCAATGAACACCTCAAGATCCCGCGCCAGCGAAGTCGGTTTGCAGGAGATGTAAACCATATTCTGCACGCCATAGGTGATGATCTTCTCAAGCGCCTTCGGATGGATACCGTCGCGCGGCGGATCAAGAATGATGTAATCCGGCTTGACTTCGATCTCATCGAGTGCCTTTAGTACATCACCTGCGAGGAAGCTGCAGTTGTCCAGTCCGTTTAACTGCGCATTTTTCTTTGCGGCTTCCACTGCCTCCTCCACGATCTCAACGCCGACCACTTCCTTGCAGACCGGTGCCATCATCTGTGCGATCGTGCCTGTGCCGCTGTACAGGTCGTATACGACCTTGCCGCCGAGTGAATGCTCGTCCCCATTGAGGATAAAGTCACGCGCGGTCTGGTAGAGCACCTCCGCACCGAGAGAATTGGTCTGAAAAAAGGAAAACGGTGAGATCCGGAAACGAAGTCCTAAGAGCTCCTCGTAGAAGTAATCCTCCCCGAATAAGACCTCCGTTCCCTCGTTCTTTACCACATCTGCGATACTGTCATTTTTTGTATGGAGGATTCCGCGGATTGATCCCTGTAGTTCTAAACTGCGCAGGCAGTCGCACCAGCCTGCAAGCAGTTCTTTCTCCTCCTGCTCAGACGGTGTCCCCGGAATATCACGGGATGTCGTGATCAGATCCAACAGGAGTTCCCCTGTACGGACAGCCTTTCGTACAAGCAGATGACGAAGATATCCCTCATGGTTCATACGGTGATAATAGCGTACATTCTGCTTTGAAAAAAAAACAAGCGTTGCGGAAAGAATAAGACGAAAATCGCCGTCCACAATCTTGCAATCGCTTACCGTGACCAGATCGTAAAAGCTGCCTCTTTTGTGCATACCAAGTGCAAGCGGTCCGTCTTTATACTCGTCCCCGAAGGAAAATTCCATCTTGTTGCGGTACTCATACTGGCGTGGACTTCGCTTGATCGGCAAGAAATCGTACTGGCAGGTGTCCTTGATCGCATCTGCCATCAGCTCGCGCACCTGACCTTCTTTCAGCTCCAACTGCTTCTCATAAGGCAGGCTCTGGTATGTACAACCGCCACACAGCCCGAAGTGTGGGCATTCCGGTTCTATCTCAAGCGGCGACTTCTCCAATGTTTCCAAAAGCCGTCCCTCGCATTTTCCCTTCCTCGCTTTATTGACAACAAAGACAACCTTCTGTCCCGGAATCGTATTCTTTACAATGACGCGCTCGCCCTCCTCGGTAAGCGCAACTCCCTTATTCGGAAATACGACCTTCTGTACGATGCCTTCACCGTGCTGTCCTTTTTTCATGAAACTATTCCTCATCTTTCTACTTAATCACATTATCTATCCAAAAGTCACTGTGTCCCTCTTAATGCGCCAGTATTGGCACCCAAGTGCATTGTCGACTCTATCCGGACACGCAAGTGTATCTTCTGCTCCGCCCCTCCTATATCCTTGCAGAGTTTTCCAAAAAGAAAAAATGGGGACTTGAGTTTCAAGTCCCCGCAATTTCGTCTGTTCAGTTTGAACTTATTCTTCGGTCTTATCCTCGGAAGCATCCTCTTCCTTCTCTTCCGGAGCATCTTCCTTCTTTGCCTGTGAAGCGTCTTCATCCTCGTCCTCGAAGAAATCATTGTCGAAATCGTCCTCAAAATCGTCCTCGAAGTCGTCCAGATAATCCGGTGTGAAGAAACGGTAGATACCGTAAGCGGCAGCAGCTACTGCAACCACAACACCGATCACTGCAAAGACAACGACCGTCTTGGAGGTCTTTTTCGGAGTCTCTTTTTTGTCAAGCTTCTTGATGATCTCATTCAGCTTCTCAGAGTTGATAACCTCGTTGATTTTTGATGCATTCAAAAGTTCTTCCATCTTATTCATAATATTCATCTCCTTTATATATTTCATAATTAATAAAGAGTCAGATCTGCAGCCGGCACATCATGTCCATCTGCTTTTCCAGCCTTCGGCCGCAACGACTTTCATTTATTCTTATTATAGCATATATTATTCCAAATGCCTATGGAAAATTACATTTTTTTTAGTTTTGCAAAGGAAGCAAACATTTTTTTCGTGCCTGCCTTATCAAAATCGACAGTGACTTCGTAATCTCGTCCGCCTTCAACAATGGCTGTAACAACGCCTTCTCCGAACTTGATGTGGCGCACACGATCCCCTGTGCGGTAGCTTAGGTCAGCCTTTTGTGTGATCATACTTGCAAATGAGCGCTGATTGGAAACCGGAGTATACACAGGTTTTTTGGGGGCAGTCCGCCCAAGTCCGAATATATCCTGATGTTCCATTTCACTCTGCGAATTGCTCCCAAGCGCCGGTCTTGCTGTCCCATATTGCATTGGTGCTGCTTTAAACGCCTGCTTGGCGCGCCAGAACGAGCTTCGGTTAAAATCCTCATCCTCGTGGCGGTTCTGCTCAAAGATTTCTCCCTTTAGCAATTCCTTTGGAATTTCTTTTACAAAACGCGATACTTTATTATATTGCGTTTCCCCGCGGATCATACGCATTCTTGCCGAAGTGATGGTAAGATGCTCCTTCGCGCGCGTGATCCCGACGTATGCCAGACGCCGTTCCTCCTCGATCTCGCTGTTGACACCGCTCGGGCTGATCTCATCGCTGGTGATGGACATGTAGCTCGGAAACAATCCGTCCTCCATGCCGACCAGAAATACGTTCGGAAATTCCAAGCCCTTTGCACTATGTAAAGTCATCAGCACCACATAGTCTGTGTCGTTGTCCAGACTGTCAATATCCGCGACAAGTGCCACTTCCTCCAAAAATCCGCTTAGCGACGGCACCTCCGCTGATTCTGTGTATGCCGCAGCCTTGCTGATCAATTCATCGATATTCTGGATGCGAGCCTCCGCCTCCTCATCGTTTTCGGCTTCAAGCTCCCGCACATATCCAGTTCCCTCAATGATCTCCTCAATCAATTCTTCCACCGGAAGCGTCTTTGCCTTCTCCCGCAAATCCTCGATAAACTCAACAAAAGGACTGATCTTCGCATACGCCTTTCCGATTCCCGGAACCATCTGCGCATGCTCGAGAGCCATATAGAAGTCGAGATCATTGCTGTCTGCAAATGCCTGCACCTTTCCAATCGATGCGGCACCAATTCCGCGCTTTGGAATGTTAATAATACGTTTTACTGCAAGATCATCCTGACCGTTGTCGATTGTTTTTAGATAAGCGAGGATATCCTTAACCTCCCTGCGGGAATAGAAGTTAACACCTCCCACAATCTTATATGGGATATTCGCCAGTAGGAAACGTTCCTCAAACAATCGCGACTGTGCATTCGTACGATACAAAACAGCATAATCCTTATAACGGTACTCGCCCTTTTTTACGCCTGCAACAATATTTCTGGCAACATAATCCGATTCCTCGTACCCAGTATCCAGTTGTTCAAAATCGATTTTGTCACCGGCTCCGTTATCTGTCCAGAGTGCCTTGTCCTTTCGTCCGATATTGTTTGCGATCACAGCGTTTGCTGCATCCAGAATATTCTGTGTGGAACGATAATTCTGTTCCAGCTTAATCACCCTTGCATCCGGGAAATGCTTCTCAAAATTTAAAATATTATAGATGTTGGCTCCACGGAACTTATAGATGGACTGGTCATCATCACCGACCACGCAGAGATTTTTATATTTCATCGCCAGCAGTCGGATCAGCTCAAACTGCGCCGTATTTGTGTCCTGATACTCGTCCACCATGATGTAGCGGAAGCGCTCCTGATATGACATCAGGACTTCCTTATCCAGCCGGAAAAGCTCTACCGTCTTAAAGATCAGATCATCAAAATCCAGCGCATTATTCTTTTTCAGCTCCATCTGGTACTCGCGGTAGACCTGTGCCTGCCGCCTTTTGTTGTAATCGCCCGCCGCTCTGTTCTCAAATTCTACCGGATCAATCAGCTCATCCTTCGCAGAGGAAATTGCGCCAAGGAACATCTTTTCCTTATAGATCTTGGTGTCGATCTCCAGACGCTTGCAGATATCCTTCATGAGTGTTTTCTGGTCGTCCGCATCGTATATGGTAAAATTCGTTGAGTAGCCCAGCCGATCAATATAGCGCCGCAGGATCCGCACACAGGTGGAGTGGAACGTGGATACCCATATGCTCTCCGCTCCCATTCCTACCATGTCGTTTATGCGCTCGCGCATCTCCCCTGCCGCCTTGTTGGTGAACGTGATCGCAAGGATCTGGTACGGACTGACGCCGTTTTCAATGAGATGCGCCGTCCGGAAAGTCAGCACTCGCGTCTTGCCGCTACCCGCACCTGCAAGGATCAAAAGCGGTCCCTCTGTACAAAATACCGCCTCTTTTTGTTCTTTATTTAAAATTTCGTACATATCTTTTTTCCTTCTACATTTTTCCCTGTTCGATCTTTCGTGATGTATTTCATCATACCATAATCCCCTGTTCCTTCCAACCCCAAACCGCTTTTTGTTTTCCAAAAATGCTGACGCTTTCTTTCCCTTTCCGCCATAAAAATTCCAAGTGCGCATGTGGAAAATTTCGTAATTGTGCATACATTTTCAAAATTTTCCTCAAAAAAGCTTGTCATGTGGTTTTAAAAACTATATAATGTAACATGAGGTGATTATATTATGGAAAATACTGTTCGCGAATTTTTAGAAACACTTTTACATGATTTACGAAATATTGATTATGTTAAGCCGGAAGATATTCCGAATATTGCATTATATATGGATCAGGTTACTACCTTCATGGACGAGCAGCTTGCAGCGTCCAAGCGTTATGATGACGACAAGATCCTGACCAAGACCATGATCAACAACTATGCGAAGAACAATCTTCTGCCACCACCGGAAAAGAAAAAATACTCCAGAGAACATGTGCTTACGCTGCTGTTCATCTACTACTTCAAAAATATCCTAAGCATCAGCGATATCCAATCCATCCTCAATCCAATCACGGATCGCTATTTCGGAAACAAGGATGGCTATAATATGCAGGATATCTACAACGAGGTATTCGCCTTAGAGCAGGAGGAATCACAGAAGCTGTTAAAGGATCTTGGCAAAAAGTACGCGATTGCCAACAACACCTTCAACAATTTCCCAGAGGAGGACAAAGAGCTTTTGCATGCATTCAGCTTTATCTGTCAGCTAAGCTACGATGTCTACATCAAAAAAATGATTATCGAAAAGCTGATCGATGATCTCAACCATAAAAAAAATGCTTCTTCGGAAGAATAAAAGTGAGAGCCGGTGTGCTTGCAAGATCAAACGCTAGCACACCGGCTCTCATCTTTATTTCTCCGTCTCAGATTCTGCATCTGCCTCAAGACGTCCAAACACCATATCATATCCATCATTGCCATAATTTAAGGAACGGTTTACCCTGCTGATTGTAGCTGTAGAAGCACCGGTTTTCTCAGCGATATCCAGATATGTCTTCTGATCTCGCAGCATCTTAGCCACCTCAAATCTCTGTGACAATGACATCAGTTCATTCACGGTACACAGATCCTCAAAAAATGTATAGCATTCTTCTCTATCTTTCAAACACATAATTGCGTCAAATAACTGATCAACTGCATCCGTTTTTAAATTTTTTCCCATAGATTTCTCCCTTCACTCGTACTTGCATATCTATTATATTTTTAGCATATTAAAGTCATAAAGTAAACAGATTTCTATAAAAAAATTGAATAATAGGAAGTATATGGTATAATGTGCATAAGCAATGAGAAGTCTCCGGCTAGAGAAATAAAATTCGGCTGCTACTTCTAAGAATTAAGAGATGGAGCAAACACATGAAAAAAATAGGCTATTTCTTTTTAAGTTTCCTGCCAATCATCATCGCACTTGGCATACAATTCGTAACAATGTTTCTTATGTTCGGCATCGGCGCACTTTATTCGCTAATAAACCCGGTAAACAGAGTGGCTTTTCACTCACTCTTCTCTGTAATGCTATCCGATAGCGAATTTAATGCATGTATCATGCTGGTCTACTCGCTCACCGTCATCTGCATCTATGGGCTGTGGTATTATCGCAATCTTGGAGGCTGCTTTCTTCCTAAGCTAAAGACTACTTTCCACCCGTTGCAGTTTGTTGGTCTGCTTGTGCTGGTTCCGGGAATGCAGTTTTCTACCAGCTATCTGATCTCGATCCTGTCGCTGATCTTTCCATCATGGCTGGAGCAGTACGAACAGCTTCTTGACACCGCCGGACTGAGCCAGCAGCTCTCTCCATTGTTGCTACTCTACGCGGTAATCATCGGACCGGTTGCCGAGGAACTGATCTTCCGTGGGCTTACACTGCGCAGTATCCAAAGAGTATTTCCATTCTGGCTTGCGAACATCTTTCAGGCGATTTTGTTCGGCATTTATCACATGAACTGGCTGCAAGGCTGCTACGCTGCTGTTTTTGGTCTGGTGCTTGGATATGTATGCGAAAAAGGTGGAAGCATCTATCTGTCCATATTCTTCCATATACTCTACAACCTGTGGGGTACCATAGTCACAGATTTTTTAAGCCAAGTACAGATAAACGAAATTATACTCGGGGTTCTGATCCTAATCACAATGCTTCTTTCCCTGATTGCCGGTGGAATACTGTTCCACCGCGGTCAGGTTCAAAAGACTCTTACTGTAAAAAGACTCCAAAGCCAAGAAAGCTGACTGTCATCATAATAACACCCGCCAGCAAAACACCAAGCATGGCTGCCGCAACTGTTGATTTGAAATCCATATCAAGGATGCTGGCAGCCAGTGTTCCCGTCCATGCGCCGGTTCCCGGAAGCGGGATTCCGACAAACAATGTCAGTGCGATAAACAAGCCTTTTCCGGCTTTCGCCTGCAGCTTCTTTCCACCCTTCTCTCCTTTTTCCAGACAAAATGTAAAGAATTTGCCGATCACCGGCTTATCTGCGCCCCATTCCAGCACCTTTCTCGCAAACAGATAGATGATCGGAACCGGGATCATATTGCCGAGGATACTCACGATAAATGCCGGGATGACCGGGAGTGCCGGTCCAAACAGCGGTGTCTGTGAAAACGGGATCGCTCCTCTTAATTCAACAAGCGGCACCATGGAGATCAAAAACACAATCAAATACTTCTTTAACATTACAAAAATCCTTTCTCTTTTCCTTTATTATTTTCCCAGATACTTTTTCAAAAATGCGATCATTTCCTGCATTTGTTCATCTGTTCCTATACTGATCCGCAGATATGGGCGGATGCGCTCCGGTTTATTAAAATGGCGGACATAGATATCAGCCTGCTTCATAGCCTCAAAGAGCCTCACCACATCGATATCCGGATGCGTAGCAAAAATGAAATTGCTCTTGGAATCTCCAAATACAAAGCCGAGCTTTGCAAGCTCCTTCTTCGTCCATTCGCGCGTTGCGATGATTTTCTGCGTCGTCTCCGCAAAGTACGCCCGGTCTGCGATTGCCTTCGTGCCGACCTCGATGGTGATGCGATCCATCGTGTAGGAATTGAAGGAATACTTCACATCGTTCAGATACTTGATCAGCGTTGCATTTGCAATTGCATACCCGATTCTCGATCCTGCGAGGGAGCGGGATTTTGAGAAGGTCTGCACCACGATCAGATTGTCATACTTGTGGATGAGCGGGAGCGCACTTTCTCCCCCAAAATCAATATATGCTTCATCCACGACCACAATAACATCCAAATTTGCCTGAAGGATCGATTCTACCTCAGCCAGCGATAAAAGATCTCCGGTCGGTGCATTCGGATTCGGGAAGATCACGCCGCCGTTCTCCCGCTTATAGTCCTGCGGACGAATGCAGAAATTATCATCTAACTGGATCGTCTCATACGGAATGTGCAGCATATCTGCCCATACATCATAGAAAGAATAGGTGATGTCCGGAAACAGGATCGGCTTACTGCTGTTAAAAAACGTCATAAAGATCATGGCAAGCACATCATCCGAGCCTACTCCGACAAACACTTCATCCTTACCTACCTGATAGAAATCGGCGATTCCAGCCACCAGATCTCCAATCGTCGGATCGGGATACATACGAAGCATATCCGTATCAAAATGCTTTAGCACCTCGGCTACCGCCGGAGCTGGCGGATACGGATTCTCATTGGTATTCAGCTTGATCATGCGGCTTTTCTTCGGCTGTTCACCCGGTGTATATGGAACGACCTTGCGTACATTTTCTTCCCATTTACTCATGTCGGTCTCCTCTTTTCAATCGTATTTATCACAACTTTACCGCATTTTCCCGTCAAAGTAAAGCCGTAACCGCACACCGTTTTCGCAACCGTTTGCGCGAAGTTGGAAAGAATGCTCATAAACAAGGAGGATTTTCGCCTAAAATTTAAGCAAAAATCCTCTTGCACCTTTTTAAAATTATGCTATCATTGATACGCTAATCACGCAAACAGTTACTTATTATTTATAGAAGCAATTTATTTATGAGGTAAACATTATGGGCAAAAATTCAACAAAGGATATGACTGTCGGTTCTCCGCTCAAGTTAATACTCGGATTTGCAGTTCCGATGCTGATGGGACTGATCTTTCAGCAGGTGTACAGTCTCGTTGACACGATTATCGTCGGACAGTTTCTCGGTGTCTCCGCGCTTGCTGCCGTCGGTTCAACCGGAAGCATCAACTTTCTGATCGTCGGCTTCTGTCTTGGCGTATGCAGCGGCTTTGCCCTGCCTGTTGCCCAGCGCTTCGGTGCCAAGGACTATGACGGGCTTCGCAAATATGTCGGCAACTCTGCCATTTTATCTGCGATCATCGCGATCGTCATGGCAGTCTCAACGGTACTGCTCTGCCGCAATATCCTGATCCTTATGCAGACACCGGACGACATCATTGATCTTGCCTACGCATACATCGTTATCATATTTGCTGGAATACCGTTTACGGTTCTTTACAATATCCTCTCAAGCTACCTGCGTTCGCTTGGCGATTCCGTAACACCGGTCGTCTTTTTGGTACTGTCCTCCTGCATCAATATCGGTCTGGATCTCTTATTTATCCTGACCTTCCAGATGGGTGTTGCAGGTGCCGCATACGCGACGATCATCTCGCAGGCAGTATCCGGAATCCTCTGCCTTGTTGTTATCATCCGCAAGTTTGAGATCCTGCACTTAAAGAAAAGCGACTGGCAATTGGACGGAACTTATGTAAAAGTGCTGCTTAATATGGGACTTCCGATGGGCTTCCAGTATTCCATTACCGCGATCGGAAGCGTTATCTTACAAACCTCCGTCAATACCTTAGGATCTGTCGCAGTCGCTGCGATGACTGCTGCAAGCAAGATCTCCATGTTCGTAGTATGTCCGTTTGACGCTCTCGGTTCTACGATGGCAACCTACGGTGGTCAGAATGTCGGAGCCGGCAAGCTAAACCGTCTGTCCAAAGGTATCTGGACCGCCGGAATGCTCGGCACGGTCTATTCGTTGGTCATCCTCGGAGTTCTCATGCTGTGGGGACAGTATCTTGTATACCTGTTCGTCTCCGCAGATGAGGTTGTGGTAATCGCGCAGGCACGCCAGTTTTTGATTATCAATGCAGCATTTTACATTCCGCTTGTGTACGTCAATGTCGTGCGTTTTATGATCCAGGGAATGGGCTTTTCCGGCTTCGCCGTATTTGCCGGCGTATTCGAGATGACGGCGCGAACTCTTGTTGGTGTCGTTTTTGTCCCGCTCTTCGGATTTACCGCAGCCTGCTATGCAAGCCCGCTCGCATGGATCTTCGCAGATATTTTCCTGATTCCGGCGTTTTACCACTGCCTGCATAAGCTGCAGCGGCAGGTAAAGCCCCAGCCCGCAATGGCTCCGCCGGCGGCTGAAGCCTAAACTGTTTCTATTTCCTTCGGGTTTACATGCACCATGATGTGCTTTACCTTCGGGAAGGTCTGTTCAATCGTATCATGAACGCATTCTGCAATATGATGTGCATCGCGCAGTGAGTAGGATGCGTTCACTTCTATTTCCACATCCACATAGATCTTATTTCCGAAAATGCGAGTCTGCAGCAGATCCACCCCTAACACGTCCTTGTACTCTTTTACACATGTATAGATCTCATTCTGCGTCTGCTCGTCACAGGAATGATCCACCATTTTATCTACCGCATCTTTGAAAATATCATACGCGGCTTTCACAATGAATACGAAAATAACCAAGCTGGCAAGTGAGTCCATGATCGGATACCCCATTCTTGCGCCCGCGATACCGATCAGAGCGCCGACGGAGGAAAATGCGTCCGAGCGGTGATGCCATGCGTCTGCCATCAGTGCGCTCGAATCGATCTTTTTCGCATAAAACCGTGTGTACCAGTACATCGCCTCCTTGCTCGCGATCGAAACGATCGCGGCGATCAGTGCAAGCACTCCCGGCACAGACAGATCCCCGTAATTGCCCCTTGCGATATTGCTGACAGCGGTATACCCGATCCCGATTCCTGTGATCAGCAGTACCATCGCAAGCACGATCGCTGCAACACATTCCAGCCTCTCATGTCCATAAGGATGCTCCTTGTCGGATTCCTTGGATGCCAGCCGGATTCCGATGATCACGATGATCGTGCTGAACACATCCGATGCCGAATGAACCGCATCACTGATCATCGCATTCGAGTGTGCCACGATTCCCGCAAGCAGCTTCATCAGAGACAGCGCCACATTTCCTATGATTGAAACGAGCGATACCTTGTTTGCCACCTTCTGAAACTGGTTTTCAGAAACGTTCTTTTGACTTATTTTGTTTTTCTCCATATCAGTTACCTCCTAAAAAAGATAGCTCTATGGCACTCATAAACTTGTGGGGATAATTTAGATTCCTAGAAGAGAATAAAAAACACCCACGAACCAGTATGTAAGTATCTACTGTCCCGTGGATGAAAAAGCTTCCACTGTCACATCAGTGACCCGACCCCATGACAACCGTCACGGCCTGCTCAGTTTGTACTGTAGTTTGTATGCAGTGCAAAGAGTAATTATAAAATAGCATACGCGACGGTGGTTGTCAAGGTTCGTAGTTGTTGTATGAAATTAGGTACAAATATTATGCGTTTACAGCAGCGATAAAGCGTGCGAAAGCCTCTCTTCCCTGCTCGTTGCACTTGTATACGCCGGCATCCTCAAGCACTTCGCTAAACACATGTCCGACCTCTGTGCGGAGAATATCCATCACATTGTCCGCGTTTACCTCACTGTATTTCGGCAGAAATTCCTCTACCCACTTTGCATGGCTCTCAAGCGTCGGGGTGGAATGAAGATCCTTTCCGGTAACAATCGCATCTGCAAGCTCTGCCAGTTCATCCTTAAGTCTTGCCGGGAGAACCGCAAGTCCCATAACCTCGATCAGACCGATGTTCTCCTTCTTGATGTGATGAAGCTTTGCATGTGGGTGGTAAACACCAAGCGGATGCTCCTCCGTTGTGATGTTGTTGCGCAGAACCAGATCAAGCTCGTAATCGTCTCCCCTTCTTCTTGCGATCGGAGTGATCGTATTGTGCGGCTCGCCATCGGTCATGGCATATACAAACGCTGCCTCATCGGTGTATCCACGCCATGTAAGCAGGATCTTGTCTGCAAGCTCGATCAGGCGCTCCTTATCCGGTGCGCTGATACGGATCACGGACATCGGCCATTTTACAATGCCTGCCTTTACGTCCTCAAATCCGGTAAAGGTAGTCTCCTTCTCGATCGGTGCCTTTGCCATCGCAAAGGTATAATGTCCGCCCTGGAAATGGTCATGGCTTAAAATGGAGCCTCCCACGATCGGAAGATCCGCATTTGAGCCTACGAAGTAATGTGGAAAATCGGTCACAAAATCAAGCAGCTTTCCGAAGGTCGCACGCTCGATCTTCATTGGAGTATGCTTGGAATTGAACACGATGCAGTGCTCGTTATAGTATACATACGGTGAATACTGGAAAAACCATTCGCTGTTGTTGATGGTTACCGGGATGATGCGGTGATTCTGTCTTGCCGGATGGTTCACACGGCCTGCATATCCCTCATTCTCCTTGCAGAGCTGGCACTTTGGATAAGCACTCTGCTTTGCGTTCTTTGCTGCCGCGATCGCCTTTGGATCCTTTTCCGGCTTTGACAGATTGATGGTAATGTCGAGTGTGCCGTACTCGGTGTCCGTCGTCCACTTCTGATCCTTCTTGATCCGCTGGCGGCGGATATAGTTGCTGTCACAGCTTAATTTGTAAAAATAGTCGGTAGCAGCCTGAGCGGAGACATTCTCATACAAATCCTTAAACTTCGCGCGGATCTCGCTTGGGCGCGCCACAAGGCAGCCCATGATCTTCGTGTCGAAAAGATCCTTGTATACAATGCTGTTCTCCTTCATGATTCCCTGCTCATACGCATATGCCATCATATCCTCAAGGATTCCCTCAAGTGCAGCCTCCGCACTCTCCTGTGTCATCGGAGTGCGCGCGTTATATGCTTCAAAAACAGCGTCATCGATATCTTCTACTTCCAGAAGCTCCATCAGCCGATTGATGGTATAAATGCGGTCCTCCGGCTCAACCAGTCCGGTAACTACGCCATAATCAGCCAGCTCCAATATTCTTTCCTGAATCATTTTCGTTCTCCTCGCTCTTTCTTGCTCTTAGACCAATTTGCTTGGACCGTCTCCAACGGAAACAACATAAAATTCCGGTGTCTTTTTGACCTTTTCCTCATAAGCTGCGGTAAGTTTTTCCTTGAAGGTGTCGATTGCCTCGTCCTTTACGATGCTGACGGTGCAGCCACCAAATCCGCCTCCGGTGATTCTTGATCCAATCACACCCGGAATCTTCCAAGCCTCATCGACAAGCACGTCCACTTCCTCGCAGGAGGTCTCGTAATCGTCGCGGAGTGATACATGGGAAGCGTTCATCAGCTTGCCAAAGGTCTCAAGATCCTGATCCTTGAGTGCCTTTACCGCCTTGATGGTACGCTGGTTCTCATATACCGCATGCTTTGCACGCGCGCGGTTGATATCGTCCTTGATTGCGGACTTATATGTCTCAAATTCTTCCTCGGTCAGATCTCCAAGTGTCTTGATTCCGCATACCTGCTGCAGATCCTTAAGCGCCTGTGCACTCTCGTTGCGGCGGTCGTTGTATGCAGAGGTTACAAGACTGTGCTTTACCATACTGTTTGTCACAACGATCTTTGCACCGTCAAGCACGATCGGAGCGTACTCAAAGGAAAGATCGGAGGTATCCAGAAAGATCGCGTTGTCCTTCTTACCCATTGCGGATGCGAACTGATCCATGATTCCACAGTTGCAGCCGTTAAAGTTGTTCTCGGAATACTGACCGATCAGCGCAAGATCCTGATTTGTCACATCAAATCCAAACAGGTCTCGAAGCATATATCCGGTTACGACCTCAAGGGATGCTGAGGAGGAAAGACCGGAGCCGTTTGGAATATTGCCGTACAAGGCGATATCCAGTCCGCAGTCAAGCTTCATTCCACGACCTTCAAATGCCCAGATCACACCCTTCGGATAGTTTGTCCACTCTCCGTCTGCCTTCGGTGTCAGGTCATCAAGGGATGACTCCAATACGCCAAGCTCCTCGAAGTTCATGGAATAGAAATTAAGCTTTCTGTCTGCTCTCTTTCTTGCTGCCATGTAAGTACCGATCGTCAGCGCACATGGGAAAACGTGTCCGCCGTTATAATCGGTATGCTCACCAATCAGATTTACACGCCCCGGTGCAAAGTATACATGTGCTTCGCCCTCATTTCCAAAAAGTTCGATGAATTTTTCGAGTAATTTCTGTTCCATTGTCCTTCTCCTTTTATAAAACATTTGTACTTGTATCAAAAGTCCTAATTACCTTGTCTATTTTCATTATAGCGTGCGAATCTTTCTTTGCAATAGGCTCGGTCGAACTTGCAACATTAAAAATCCTATCATGCAACAAAATTACATATTTGTATTTTCGTTCCCGCTATTCGTACAGAACTTCGCTCGCCAGCACAAATTCGTACCCGCGCTCCTGCAATATATCAATGACCGAAAGTGCCGCATCCACGGAGGACTGCGATGCATCGTGAAACAGAATGATCCCCTCATCATCCACCTGCTTTAACACACGGCTGATCAGCACATCGGTGTCATTGCACTCCCAGTCTCTCGGATCGACGCTCCAGAGGATCTCTAACATCCCCGTCTCCTCCTCCATCTGCTTGTTCCAGCAGCCGTATGGCGGTCTTATGTACACCGGACGCTCCCCAGTCACTTCATAGATCAGGTCGTTCGTCTGTTCAACCTGCCACTTGACCTGCTTTGTATCCACCTCACACAGGTTTACATGCTCATAGGTGTGATTGCCGATCAGATGCCCTTCCTCGTACATCCGCTTCACGATGTCCGGGTATTCCTTTACCTCTTTCCCGATCAGGAAAAAAGCTGCCTTTACATTCCGCTCTTTCAGCCCATCTAAAAGCTTTTCGGTGTACAGTTGATTCGGTCCGTCATCGAATGTGATCGCAACCTTCTTTGCCTCAATATATTCTTTGCCTGTTGTCACTGCTGCCATTGTTCTCCCTCCATACCACAGAAGCAACCCGCACACAGCAATACAAAGCATTTTTTGCCACTTCAATGCATTTACCATCACATTTATACTTCATAATACTTTATGCGGATATTTTTTCTGTATGTCATTCTGTATTTTATTCTGCCTGTTCCCTCGCATGTGTAATATGCTGGCTCTCCTTCAGATGGGCACTTCGCCATCCGCAGCGCCCATCTCAAAAAGCCGCAGTTCCAAGAGTTCCTTGGTTCTGCGGCTCTCCATTTTTATTTTTTGAAATCTTAATCCTCTTCCACATGCTCCAAGCCCTGGTTGATAATGGATCTGACATGGTCATCCGCGAGGGAATAGAAAATTGATTTGCCTTTCCTGCGGCTCTTTACCAGCTTGCTCTGTTTTAAGATACGAAGCTGGTGGGAAATCGCTGATTGCGTCATGTTAAGCGCCTCCGCGAGATCGCACACACACACCTCCGCCTCAAACAGCACAAACAGAATTCGGATCCGGGTGGAATCTCCGAATACCTTAAACAGCTCCGCCAGATCGTAAAGCTGCGTCTCTTCCGGCAGCGTGTCTCTTACGATCTTTAAAAGTTCTGCATGTGTCTCGGTTGTCTCGCAGCACTCTACATCCGCACAATTATCCTCTCTCATACTTACGTTCTCCATCTAATCTCGTCCTGCCTATCCGTTTTTACACATTTTTGTGTCTCCCGGCTCTTTCTGCTTTTAAAAGCATTTTCCGGTATCAGAGTCTCTTAACAAAAAGTGCGCGGATCGCATTAACAACTGCAATGACCATTACTCCGACATCCGCAAAGATTGCGAACCACATGTTTGCATATCCGAGTGCAACAAGCACTAAGCAAAGCAGCTTGATTCCGATTGCAAAGTAGGTGTTCTCGTAGACAATACGCAGGCACTTGCGGGAAATCTTGATCGCCTTTGAGATCTTGAGCGGATCATCATCCATAAGCACGATATCCGCAGCCTCGATCGCGGCATCTGATCCAAGTGCACCCATCGCGATACCTATATCTGCGCGGGAAAGCACCGGCGCGTCATTGATACCATCGCCGACAAAGGCAAGCTTCTCCTTTGCCCCCTTCTTGTCTAACAGCTCCTCAACCTTCGCAACCTTATCTGCCGGAAGCAGCTCGCTGTATACCTCATCTACCCCAAGCTCCCCTGCAACCTGATTGGCAACTGCCGCACGGTCACCGGTAAGCATAACCGTTTTCTTGATACCGCCCTTGTGAAGTGCACGGATCGCCTCCTTGGAGGTCGGCTTCAAAAGATCTGAGATCAGAATATAGCCCTCGTATTTGCCGTTGACAGCCACATACACGATCGTGCCGATCTTGTCGCAGGTGTCGTAGGAAAGTCCAAGACTTCGCATCAGCTTGTCGTTACCGACAGCAACCGGTACGCCATCAACCTTTGCAGTAACACCATGACCGCTGATCTCTTCCACCTCGGTCACACGGTTCTGGTCGATCGGCTTTTTGTACGCCTTCTGTAAGCTCTTGCTGATCGGGTGTGAAGAAAAGCTCTCTGCAAGCGCTGCATACTCAAGTACCTGCTCATCCGGCAGATCCTTGCTTGCGATATCGCTCACCTCGAAAACTCCCTGCGTCATCGTTCCTGTCTTGTCAAAGACCACATACTTGGTCTGTGCCAAAGTCTCCAGATAATTCGATCCCTTGATCAGCACGCCCTCACGGCTTGCTCCACCGATTCCCGCGAAAAAGCTAAGTGGAATACTGATGACCAGCGCACATGGACAGCTTGTTACAAGGAAGGTAAGCGCACGATATACCCAGGTTCCCCACTCCGGTGAATTGCCGATGAACAGATTTACGATCGGCGGCAAAAATGCCAACACCAGTGCCGAATAACAAACCGCCGGGGTATAATACTTTGCAAATTTAGAGATAAAGTTCTCGGAACGTGATTTCTTGGAGCTGGAATTTTCAACCAGATCCAAGATCTTGGATACGGTCGACTCGCCAAACTCTTTGGTGGTACGGATGCGTAAAAGTCCGGACATATTGATGCAGCCGCTGATGATCTCATCCCCCGCCTGCACCTCGCGCGGAAGGCTCTCTCCGGTCAATGCACTTGTATTTAAGGTGGAAGTACCTTCCTCTACCACGCCGTCAATTGGAACTTTCTCTCCCGGCTGAACCACGATAACAGAACCGATGGCAACCTCATCCGGCGATACCTGCTGTAACTGTCCGTCAACCTCGATGTTGGCGTAGTCCGGGCGGATATCCATAAGCTCGCTGATGTTCTTGCGGCTTTTTCCGACCGCAATGCTCTGGAACAGCTCGCCGATCTGGTAGAACAGCATAACCGCGATCGCTTCTGTATAATCGCCGCTTTCAACAAGTGCTACAATGATCGCGCCGACTGTTGCAACCGCCATAAGGAAGTTCTCGTCAAATACCTGATGGTTGCGTATTCCCTTCCATGCCTTTCTTAGGATATCGTGTCCGATTGTAAGATATGGCACCATATACGGGGCAAATAACAAAAGATTGCCGAGCGGGATCTTATCAAACGGAATAAAGCTGCCAGCTATCTTCAGCACGATCATCATGACCGCCGCTGCAATGATACGTTTGAGCATCTTTTTTTGCTTCTTGTTCATAGTGGTTCACCTCATGCCTGCATTCGGATATAAGCAGGCGTTTTCATAACAAAATTAGTTCCTGTCGATCAGAAACGGAATCCTCTTATTCTTAGAAGAAGATCTCGCAGTCATCCTCAACCTTCTTGCAGTTCGCAAGTACAGCTTCCATAACCTTCTTTGGATCCTGTCCGTCCTCGAACTCAACGGTCATCTTAAGTGCCATGAAGTTTACATTTGCACTCTTAACACCCGGTGTGTTGGCAGCAGCCTCCTCCATTTTGTTTGCACAGTTTGCGCAGTCAACTTCGATTTCATAAGATTTCTTCATAATAATAGTCTCCTTTTTCTATTCTTTTTGCAACATATGAGCATTTATTCATATGTTCGATTGTAGTATAACACTCCTGTATTGATTGTCAATCCATAAAACCAACAAAAAAATCTTTTCTTCCTTGAAAAAGAAGTCACGTTCCACATAACCGGTCAAGAAATTTCCTAATAAAACCCCAAAAACAGGGCGTGCAAAACTATCTGTTCTGCATGCCCTGCCTTCGCATTACTTCTTAAAATCGCGGATCACATCAAACGCCGGAAGGATGTTTCCAGCATAATCAAACAGCGCCTGATTTGCCCATTCATTGCCACATGGTCCCGGATCTTTCATATA
The DNA here is from genome assembly GCA_963612015.1 of Lachnospiraceae bacterium. Lineage (GTDB taxonomy): Bacteria > Bacillota > Clostridia > Lachnospirales > Lachnospiraceae > Roseburia. The sequence continues at coordinate 18,119 of CAVDTR010000018.1, forward strand.
CTCTAAGGAAGCCGGTGTCGCCCATCCGCTTCCCGGCACCGGAATCCATGCCGGCTCCCACCAGAAGAAGCCCACACCGTGGTTGCCGCAGACATTTGCCACGCGCTTCAAAAAGTCCTTGGTAAAATCGGTCTGACCTTCGATCGTCATCGGATAATCGATCTTCTCGACAAGTGCCGGGCGGGTTGCATAGCCCTTGCGCTCACTGTCGGGCAGCTTCTCGTAATCCTTGTAGTCCTCCATCGTAAAGCCCATGGATACCTCGGCAATGATAATATCCTTGCCGTAGCGTGCGGCAATGTCATTCATGTTATATTCGAGCTGATCCAGACTTCCGTGCCAGAACGGATAATAGGACATTCCGATATAATCGAAGTCCTCCCCTCGCTCCATATAATTGTCAAACCATCTGCGGTACAGCTCGTTGTTGCCGCCGTTGTCCAGATGGATCATAAGCGGGATATTCGCCTTTACCTCGCGGCATGCGCGGATTCCGGCACTTACAAAACGTGCGATGTTGTCATAGTTCGGCACCTGTCCCTCCGGCCAGAGCAGTCCGTTTGACAGCTCGTTGCCGACCTGGATCATGGTAACATTCACACCGGCATCCAGCACCTTGGCAAGAGAATCCTTCGTGTAATCATAAACTGCCTGTTCCAGTTCCTCCACATCGTAAGAAGCCCATGCCTTTGGCTTGATCTGCTTGCCCGGATCCGCCCAGAAATCGCTGTAATGGAAATTGAGCAGCACGCCAAAGCCCGCATCCGATACGCGCTTTCCGAGTGCGATTGTCTCGGAAAGATCGTTATTGCCTGCTCCATACGGCTCTCCTGATTCGGATTTCGGATCATTCCACAGGCGAAGCCGGATGGTATCAACGTCATAGTCTCTCATAATATCGAGCAGATTTCGCTCCTTGCCGTGGTCATAGAACCTGCCGCCGCAACGCTCAACTTCAAGTAGGGTTGATAAATCCATTCCTTTGATAAACTTACTCATATTTTCTCCCTCGTCTCATTTATATCGTATTCAAAAGATCGTACTAGATTCCGCGGAAGCAGAAGGTAAACACCTTGCGTCCGGAAACATCGACCAGATACTCCGGATGTACTCTTGCGCCCCAGCTGTCGTCACCGGACACACCCATCTGCTGCTGGGCCACGCGCACGACCGTATAATGTACCTGTGGCAACTCATAGTAATGTGCGGCATTTTCCAATTCATGCGGGGTGTACGGCAATGCAGAAAATGACAGTTCATCTCCGAAGAAGATCATGCCCCTTTCCTTCTTGTCCACAAGCTTTGCGTAGCGCACATCGCACTTGTTTCCACATTCCTGCGGCACAAGGTATTCTGCCATATTGCCAGACACTTTATTCTCATACACGCCCAGCTTTCCACCACGCTTGCGGTCTGCGTAGGTCTCCTGCTCACCAAGTCCATACCACTGTACGGTATCATAATCTGCATTCAGCTTGAACAGCATTCCAAATTCCGGCATATCGGAAAGCTCCTTCACCGGATCGTAGGTCAATGTCGTCTGGATCGTTCCGTCGCCAAATACCTCGTAGCTTACCTCGCAGCAGCTTGCCGGTGTCGTCGGCATATAGTAAATATAAGTTACGCGCACGCTGTGGTCAAGCTTCTCGATCTTCGGGACATCCGCATTCGGATGATCTGCACGCTTCGTGGACACATACATACTTGCGATCTTCCACTGTGCATACCGAAGCTGCATGAGATTTCCGTTGTCATTGTCCACCGGCGCTCTCCAGAAGTTCGGCACCGGAACACGCTCAAGCATCTCCACACCGCCGTATACATAAGAGATAAGTCCTGCTCCGGCCTTTGAGAAGATCGCAGAGAAATCTGTGCCGCGCACACCGATGTTGTTGATTCCGTCCACCAGTTCAACCGGAAGCCCGCAGGTGTAAGGCATTACCTCCTGCTTAAATACCCGCTGTCCGAATGCCACCTCATGTCCCTGCTTTGCCCAGAGCGTGTCCTCCTTCAGCACAAAGGTAACCAGCACAGCATATTCCGCATCCTTCTGTCCTTCCATCAGAACGCGAAGCTCCGCCGGGATATCAAAGGTAGCGGACGTTTGCGGAGCAACCTCGTACGCACCGTTCACGCGATAAATTTCCTTGCCGTTTTTCTGAAGGATCACATAGGAATCAAATGTATCCGTATCTACGAAAAGGTTCTTGTTCGTGATCGTAAAATGCATACCGTCAAACGCAACCGAAATATTCTGATAGTTGAATTTAACCTCCTGCATTTTCGGGGACGGATTCCGGTCTCCGCCATAGCAGATGCCGTTTCCGCTGAAATTGCCATCGTTCGGTCTCTCGCCGAAGTCTCCGCCATACGCGAGGAACCACTTACCGTAACGATCTTTTTTGTAGATGGACTGGTCAATGTAATCCCAGATAAATCCGCCCTGGTATCTCGGCTCCGTATCGGTCAGATCCGTATACTTGTGCATTCCGCCGCAGGAATTTCCCATCGCGTGGGAATACTCGCAGCAGATGAACGGCTTTTCCTTATTCTCCGCCAGAAACTTCTTGATATTCTCCACACTGGTATACATCTGGCTTTCCATATCGCTCGTATCGTTGTAGCGGCGGTCGTGGAAGATTCCCTCATAATGCACCAGACGGTATGGATCAAGTGCGTGGAACTTCTGTGACATCTCATGGATCACTTTTCCGCCGTAGGACTCGTTGCCACAGGACCAGATGAGGATGGATGGATGATTCTTGTTTGCCTGATAGCAGGAGTTGACGCGGTCAAGCATCATTGCAAGCCACTCGCCCTTATCTCCCGGCACTAAAAATGCATCATCGCCGGTCTTTTCCGAAGCCTCCCACGATCCGTGGGATTCCATGTTATTCTCCGCAATCAGATAAATGCCATAAATATCGCACAACTCATAGATCAGCACGTCATCCGGATAGTGGCTGGTGCGGATTGCATTGATATTGTGCTGCTTCATCGTCACGATATCCTTGATCACTTCCCTGCGGTTTGGCACACGACCACTGATCGAACTGAACTCATGGCGGTTTACACCCTTAAATACAATGCGCTTACCGTTTAACTGCATGATTCCGTCAACCATCGCAAATACGCGGAAGCCGATATCCTGCTTTATAACCTCAGTAACATTGCCCGCTTCGTCCTTTACTGTGATCTTTACTGCGTACAGCCAAGGCTCCTCCGCACTCCACAGCTTCGGGAGCTCGGCTTCGATATGGTCACTCACGCGGCTTTCCCCGGAAAAGGTAAGTGTCGTCTGTGCGATCACAGGCTCCTCGCATCCGGTCGCATACGCATTCTTTTGGACGCGGAGCGCTCCGTCATACACCGTAACCTCAAGACTTCCTGCGCCCTCGGTGCCAAACTCCATCTGCAAGGTTCCCTTGCCGTAATCCTCGGAAAGCACCGAAACCATCTTTATATCACTCACATGCGCAGCCGGGATCGCATACAGATAGACATCGCGGAAAATACCGGAAAATCGGAAAAAGTCCTGATCCTCGCACCAACTGCTTGCCGTCCATTTCCACACGCGCACCGCCAGCTTGTTCTCGCCCTCCTTCAGATAAGGCGTAAGCTCAAACTCGGATACGTCAAAGGAATCCTCGCTGTATCCGACAAAGCTGCCGTTTAACCATACCGCAAATCCGCTCTCCACACCCTGGAAGGAGATCACAATCCGGTTGCCCTTTAACTGCTCCGGGACTGTGAAATATTTCACATAGCTTGCGACTGGGTTGAAACGCTCTGGGATCTGTCCCGGCTTGACAAACTCCTGTCCCTCCCACGGATAGGTCGTGTTCGTGTAATGCGGCTTGTCGTAGCCCTCCATCTGCAGATGTGCCGGAACGTAAATCTCATCCCACGCCTTGCAGTCGAAATCCACAGCCTCAAAGCCTTCCGCTGCAAGCTGCATATTCTTTGCATAATCAAACTTCCACAGTCCATTTAAGCTGCTGCGAAGCGTTGACTCCCGCGACAACAGTTCCATATCATTCCGATATGTAATGTGATCGGAATGTGCTTCCCGGCGGTTTATCTCAAATACCGTCGGATCTTTTATGATGTTATAATCAAACTCCTTTATTGTTTGCACTTCCTCCTTACCATCCTTTCAGTGCAGTAATATGATAACCTCTTATCTTGCGTTCGTAATTATCCGGGTTGATCTTCCATTGATAAGGAGAAGTCTCCAGATACTTTTTAAAGTTGCGGTTAAATGTGGAGGTCGTTGTAAATCCGCATTTTGCCGCAATCACATCCATAGAGTCATTATTCTTTTTCATAAGCTCGCACGCCCTTTGTATGCGAACCAGATTCAGATAGTCCATCGGGGACATATTGACATACTCCTCGAATATTCTCCGGAAATGTGTCTCACTCATCCCGCACGCATCTGCGAGATCCTTAACCTTTAACTGCCGCGCATATTGCCGGTTGATATATTCCATCGCTGCGGCGATCTGCATACTGTTTGATTTTCTCGGTGACGGATCTTCGTAATCCGAAATCCCGTTGCTTAACCGAATCAGTTCATAAATCAGTAGATGGACATACTGGCGGATTGCCTTTTTGTAGTAGGTCTTTTTCTCTCCTGCCTCTTCCATGATCGCGTCCACGATTCTTGCAAGCGACGCATGTTCCTTCGCTTCAAGCAGCCGCGGAAGCTTGTTGATCTTATCCAACACTTCCCCACGGTGTATCGCATTGTCCGGAAAAAGCTCCTCAACGATCTCCTTCGGATCGAAAAACAGATACTCCCACGCATTCAGCTTTTCCCCGTCGCTGATTGTCGTGTGCGGGCAGTTCTCCGGAATGACGGAGATCAGTCCATCCGCATACCGGTGTTCCTCTTCCTCAAACAACAGCCGCCCTGCGCCTCTCCGGCAGACACCGATCTCCATCAGATTGTGAAAATGCAGATGCAGCTCCTCATGTCCGTATACGCGATTCCATTTATCACCCAGCAGTGCTAACACTGTCTCACCCTGTGGCACTTCATAGAACCGCAATTCCATTATCTCTTTCTTTTTCCTTGCCATAAAAGTGAATCTCCATTTCTTAGCATTCAAAGGTTTCTTCTAAGTATAAAGTGAAAAAAGAGGCAGACCCGCGTTTTTTCAGCCTGGCTGCCTCTTTCCTGCTTCAATTTAATCGAAATCGAACTTGTCGAATCTCTCGTACATAGCGCCATAACGCTCTCTTACTTTTTCATTCCACTCAAGTACCTTCGCCTCGTCTCCTCTGAACTGGCAGCGGATGCAGCTGTAAATACCGGTGTCTTTGTTATAGAACATATCGATGTCGAGGTCTCGCATAAAGCAGGATGGACATCTGTAATTTAATTTGCCTTTTCCAAGTTGAGCCATGTTGCAAATACCTCCTTATCAGAAATCTTCTTCTTGTATCCTAACTTAAACATTGGTGAGAATGCATATCCCTCTTCAACGTAACCCAATGCCTTTGCGGATGGAGTAAGGGAGACCTTAGTCTGGATCGCCGGGATCACTGCGCTTACTGCGCTTGCGCCCTCTACCTTGGCATCGCGACACTTGTACTCGTAATTGATGGTCTGCTCGTTCTCGCCCTCGCACTTTAAGGTGATGCCGGTCATATCCTCCGGATACTCGGTTGTACCGTAGCATGCGGTAATGTACTCATCAAGATAAATCTCTGCGCTTGGATCACTGATCTCTAAGATGTTACGCTCGATCTTGATGTTGGAAGAACCCTCTTCAAAGTATTCCTTTGTCTGAAGCTTAACGGTTACGCCGTGGAACTGAATCTCTACCGGATCAAGGGTAAGGATACGGTTCTTCTTGCCATCGATCATCTCCTCTGAGAAGTGGCAATGTGTCGGGCAAAGGCAAAGGTCAACTTCCTCTCCCTGATAAGAGAGCTTAGCAGAGCGGACAGTACCAGCTCCTGCGTAGTGTGTGAAGTATCCTGCACGGTACTTCTCCTGGATCAGAAATGGATAAGAAGCATCCTGTACATGCTTTGTTCCGATTCCTACCGGCCACTCAAGCTTGGCAACATAAGGACGAAGATCTACGATCGCACCGCCCTGATCCATGTTGACACATGCTCTCATGTATGGATCGCAGTACCAGAATAACTGCTTGTCAGATCCGTAAAGGATATCTCTCCAAGGCGCGCATTCCGGCTCGTTGTAGTTGCCGGCATTTACGCCCTTCTTCTCTCTGTAATAATCTGCAAACTCAGACATGGTCATGTCGACGAGCTTGCCTTCCTTCTTGAGCTTGCCGTAGTAAGCGCAGCCATCGGAATAAGACTTAAGAAGAAGCTCATACGGCTGCTCCCAGCGTCCCATCTTGTTCATCCAACCCGGTCCTACGAACATCATGTTGTAAGAATATCCGTTGTTGTACTTCTCAAGGTCACGGTACTGGTCGATCAGGTTGTAAAGGTATGGATACTCCCATGTCTTTGTATCATAAATCATACCACGGAGTACGTTCTGCGGATGTGTTCCGAAGTTGGAACCATTTCCGTCGTAGCATGCGATAAGATCGCGGGAAAGATGCGGGATTGCAACGATACCGCTGTCCTCTGCCGCATTGGCCGCCGGTGCGTGTGTATTCTGCTTAGAAGGGATCCATGGTGCCCATGGGCCGCCATCGAACAGGGTATACCAAGAGTTGTTGCAGGTGTGGTATGCCTTCGGTCCCTCCTCCCAACAGGTAGCAACCGCGCACTTAACCATCGGGTACTGCTCCTTGATGTAGTTGGTCAGATCTGCGTCCATGTAGTAAGAACCGGTTGATTCCGGATAAAATCCAAATGCGTCATGGAACTTCTCGAAAACGTCGTTGACGATTGCCTTCTTGTCCTCCATAGAGAACATCCAGATACAGAAATCCTTTGTCTTATACTTCTCGCGGAACTCCTCGCAAGGAAGTCCGAGCAGCGAAAGCGCGATCTCATCGCCATATACTTCATGGTCATGCTTTGCGATCTCAACAGCCTCTTGGTTAAAAAGTGCTGCGTAGGTCATCTGGATCGTAACCTTAAGTCCATTTTCATGCGCCAGTCTCTGCTGGGTCTTAAAAATGTCAAGCGATTCAGAAATCAGCTTCTTATCTCCGATATCCTCTTCCTTACCCTGTCCGGTAACAGTTGCGGAATACTCCGGAACCATCTCTGGACGATGGATAATATTGACAACAAATTTGTCCATCTTCTTTCCCTCCATGTGGTAATTGTTTGTTGTAGATTATGTTTGTTTGCAACCGATGCCTGCTCTGTATAGTGTTTTATGTGCAATTTTATTGCTCATCGCTTTGCGCAATCGGTTGTTCTGCGATTTCAGTATAGCAACACACTTTTCGATTGTCAATGGCAATTTTGGATATTTTTGTTTCTTTTTTTTGTCGGAAATTCACAAACCGGCTGCGCAATCCACTTCCTTTTGCGCAACCGGTTGTTTTCTTTAAAAATAAGGGTTTTTATTGTATTGTGAGTTGTCTTTCCGCGCATTTTCAGGCGTTACGTCACACCTTTGCGTCCGTTTGCGCGAATTTGCGCCTTTTTCCTATTTCGTAGACTCCTTCAGCACTACTTCATAAGAGAGTAACGTCCGCTCTTCAACGCTTCCCTCCTCGATCTGCGCAAGCAGATTCTTGCAGACAGCACTTCCAAGCTCCCGCGCATCAAATGACAGTGAAGTGATCGACGGAATGTTGTTCTCAAGGACAGAGCTGTTATAGAAGGAAGCAACCCTCACATCCTTTGGCACCTTGATGTGCTCCTGACGCAGCTTGCGAAGTACCTGACTGCAGATTGCATCATCCATGCACAGGATGCAGTCCACCTTCTGATCCATAGCGGACTCCACTGCCCGATCCATAAACGCTTTGCTTTCCAAGTTCATGTAGATAAGATCCGGCTCGTACTGCTTTCCCATCTGGGTATATGCCTCCTCAAAGCCCTGAAAACGGCTTCGGTTTACGACAAAGCTCTCATTACCACCAAGCAGCGCGATGCGTTCCATCCCCCGCATTAAAATGATGGAGGTCAGTTCCCGGCACGCATTCTTGTGATCGTGGTCGATCTGTATTACGTTTTTGTACTCGGCGCTTCCTGCCGTCACAAACGGAATGTTTCTGGAGGACAGAAGCTCGATCTGCGCATCCTTCACAAAGGTTCTGAGCAGGATCACACCGTCCACCTTGTGATTGGACAAAATACGCTCCAGACTGCTGACATCATTCTCCTGCGAGATGCAAAGCAGAATATCGTACTCCATCATTCCCGCGATCTCCTGAATCCCCATGATTGCCTCCTGGAAGAACGGAAGATCCACCAATGCATAATTGCCCGGCATCACCACACATATATTGTACGTCTTTGACTGCGCAAGCCCCTTTGCGATGACATTCGGCTTGTAGTCATGCTCCGTGATATATTCCATTACCCTTTGCCGCGTAGCCTCGCCGATCCTTCCCTTGCCGGAGATCGCGCGGCTGACAGTTGTTTTCGATACCCCAAGTGCCTCCGCGACATCTGATATCGTAATGTTTTTACTCATTTTGTAGTTCCCCATCTTTCTCGTTTTCGTCTAAACCCATTTCATGCGCAATATATCGGCATGTTGCGCAATTACATTTTCATAGTTTTGCGCAGAAATGTCAATCGGTTTTTTTACCAAAAAATACCGCATTTTTTGCAGATTCCGTCAATCTTGCATTTTCGCCTTGTCACAGGTGCTTTTCATGCTATACTTAACCTAGCAGAATACTTGCGCAACTGAATTTAATTGTCAGGAGGTTTTTATGAAAACAGATAAACTGTTCTATGGGGCAGCCTACTATGATGAATACATTCCGTATGACCGCATCGAAACGGATATGGAGATGATGGAGCGCGCCGGGATGAACCTCATCCGCATCGCAGAATCCACCTGGAGCACCTGGGAGCCGCAGGAAGGGGTATTCAATTTTACCAGCCTTCACCGCATGTTGGATGCTGCCAAGCGCCATAATATCTCGGTCATCGTCGGCACACCTACCTACGCGATCCCAAGCTGGCTTGCCAAAAAGTCGGACGACATTCTCGCCGTCACACACAATGGCCCAGAGCGTTACGGTCACCGCCAGAATATGGACATCACAAACCCTGTCTATTTGGAGCATGCAAAGATCATCATCGAAAAGCTGATGCAGGAGGTCAAGGACGAGCCGCATATCATCGGCTTCCAGCTTGATAACGAGACAAAATCCTACGATACCTGCGGTGTACACGCACAGCAGGTGTTCGTGGAGGAGCTTAAGAAAAAGTTCCCGGATATTTCCGAATTTAACCAGGAATTTGGTCTGGATTACTGGAGCAACCGCGTTGACAACTGGGAGGATTTCCCGGACATCCGTGGAACCATCAATGCAAGCCTTGCCGCAGAATACTCCCGCTTCCAGCGTAAGCTGGTAACTGATTTTCTGCAGTGGCAGGCGGATATCGTAGCCAGCTATAAACGTCCTGACCAGTTCATCACCCAGAATTTTGACTATTCGTGGATCGGCACCTCCTTCGGCATCCAGCCGGAGGTCGATCAGTGGCAGGCTTGCAAATGTATGGATGTTGCCGGCTGCGACATCTATCATCCGTCACAGGATGATCTGACCGGCTGCGAGATCACAGCATGTGGTAATATCTCCCGCAGCCTCATGCGCGACAATTACTTTGTCCTTGAGACTGAGGCACAGGGCAATCAGGCTTGGCTTCCTTATCCGGGACAGCTCCGCCTTCAGGCATACAGCCACATTGCAAATGGTGCTAACTGCGTGGAATACTGGCATTGGCATTCCATCCACAACTCACTGGAAAGCTACTGGAAGGGTGTCCTCTCCCACGACTTTTCCGAGAATGAGACCTACCGCGAGTGCAGCATTGTCGGAAATGAGTGGAAACACATCGGCGCCCACATAAAGAATCTTAAGAAAGTCAACCGTGTTGCTGTCATGGCGGATAATTCATCCCTGACCGCACTTACCAGCTTCCCGACGGAGACCTTGCGGGAGCATAGCTACAATACCATTTTCCGCTGGCTGTGCGACGCACTTTTCCGCATGAATATCGAATACGATGTCATCCCTGCGGATGCCTCATTACTTAAAGAATACGACTGTGTGCTTGTTCCGGCGCTGTACAGCGCTCCAGAGTCCCTGCTTACGGCGATGGATGCCTATGTCAGGGACGGTGGCAATCTGGTCATGACCTACAAGAGCGCCTTTTCCGATGAGCACCTTAAGATCTACCATGACACACAGCCGCATATCCTGCACAAGACCTTCGGCTTACACTACGACCAGTTTACATACCCGAAGGACGTGACGGTAAGCTGCAATGGTGTAACCGGAAATGCCAGAGAATGGATGGAGCTTATCGCCTGTGATGAGGCTTCTCCTATTGCGACCTACGGGCATCCGATGTGGAACCGCTATGCCGCAGCGGCAGAGAACAGCTACGGCAACGGTCATACACTCTACCTTGCCACACTGTTTGACGAGGCGGTGCTGATCCAGATGCTTGACGGCTTCTTCCGTAAAATCCGGCTTTCCGAAACAACAAAACTCTCCTTCGATGCTGCCTATCCGGTCAGCATCAAGCAGGGAATTAATGACCTTGGAAAGCATGTCGTCTATCTGCTGAACTACTCCGCCAAGGAGCAGACGGTCACCAATATCGGTCAGCCTGCAACCGAACTGCTCTCCAATGCAGCTGTTGCCGAAAAAGAAGCGGTTACGCTAAAGCCGTGGGGTGTTGCGATACTGGAATTTGATGGGGAATAATCTGTCCGGATCGCAGAATACCAGCCATCCACAGATTTATAAGGAAAGAATTTTCCTATAAATTAAAAACCCTCAGAACACATTTCGTGCCCTGAGGGTTTTGATTTTTAATCCAGTCTATACTTTTTAGGATTCGTCCGCGCCTTCGCCTTCCTCGGCATCTGTCTCGGCTGCTTTATCCTCGGTCGTTTTATCGTCGGCTGCCGACTTATCCTTGCTCTTGTCCTCTTTTGTCTCTTCTTTCTTATTGTCCTTCTTGCTGTCGGACTTGTCAGTCTTCTTGTCGCCATCCTTGACAAGCTTCTTGTAAGCCGTCTCCGCAGCGGTCAGGGTATCCTTGTTCTTGACGTAGCCCTTTCCAAGGTCGGTAAGCGCATCGTAAGCGGTTCTTGCAGCTTCGATCTTGTCGCCGGACTCCTTCGTCACGGTGCCGATCGCATCGATCAGGTCGATCACGTCATAAGCCGCGATCTGCGCCTTGCCCTTCTCGCTCTCCGTTCCCGGAAGCTCGTATACGATAACCGGATAATCCTTCTCGATCGCATTGTAGATTGTCTCCGCTGCGCTGTGTGGCAGATTGATGCATCCGTGCGAACCGTTTCTGATGTAGATTGCTGCGCCAAACGTGGAGCGCCAGGTCGCATCGTGCATTCCGATATTACCGTTAAATGGCATCCAGTAGTCTACATGCGACTCATAGGTAGAACCGCGAAGCGTCGCATCCTTCGTCTTATAGGTAAGCCCGAAGATTCCGCAAGGTGTCGCATTGCCGCGGATCACATGTCCGGATACAAAATCCGTATCGATCACAAGCTCCCCATCCTTATATAAGAACAGATGCTGTGAGGTAAGGTTAATCTCAACATAAGAGTCTCCATAGTCCGGGCTGTTGTGCGAATTTGCAACCATAAGGTAATTTAAGTCTCTCGTTGTCACCGTATGGGAATTGATCTCCTCGATCACCTGTGCAGTCTCGGTATCGTAGTCAACCTTCCAGCCATAATCGCTGTTGTCGATCTTTACAGTCTGTCCATAAGAAGTCTCAAAGTTGCGCGTAGAGTAACAGGTATTGTACTTGTGTCCGAGCGACTTCACATAATCCCTTGCCAGCTCGCCATCGATCGTGATGCTTCCATCGTCTCCAATGATGAACCACTCATGGTAGGTATCTGCGTCCAGATCAAAGACATCGTCTCCGACCGTATATGTAATCTTCGCCTGACAGTATTCATTTAACGTATCAAGGCGGCTGTTAAGTGCCTCGTCATCGTCCATGACCGCCGGTTCATCGTAGCAGCCCGTCTCCTCGATATTAAGGGTGGTTGCCAGACTATCGATGGCATCATCCATCACCGCAAGCAAAACATCCTCCTTGAGCGTTGTACCTTCCTGACTTGGAATAAGCTCATATCCCTTTTGCGGAATGTACTCAGAGATTGCAGCATCCTGCGGTGCCACCTGGTTCTCCGGCTTCATAAATGAAAGCGATTCCAGAACACTCTTCAACTTCTGCGAATCAAACCCAATCATCGTCTCAAGCTTGTAAGCATCCGGCTGAAATTCCTTGACCAGCCATGCAAATCCGCTCTGCTGCTCCAAAAGGTTCTCAACCTCGCCGTTCCATACCGGCTTCAGGTCGATTGCGGAGCCTTCGATCACTTCCGATACACCGTTTCTTCCTTCCAATGTAAGGGCGTATGTATCTGTCCCTGAGGTGATCACGTTCTTAACGTCCTCGATGGAATAATTGGATACGTTAATATCGTTGATCGTTGTTCCGTTATAAAAATGGCTTCTGTAATAAACAGATACCGCGATGTATCCCGCTGCCAGAAACAAAAGGAGAATCAACAGAACCATTCCGATTATTTTCTTTCGTGCCTTATTTTTCATAATATGTAACAATCCTTTCACCAAGATATGCCGACTGCATATCATCATATATCCTATCTATGCATACCTTTTCTATTATACAAGCCGCAGAAATAATGTCAAACAAAATGCCATTGTTTTTTTGTACAAACTACCCTTCCGGAAAAGCCGGATTTATTAAGAAATTCATAAGATTTATTAAGATACGTCAAAAGGGATTGTGAATAAAATAACACAGTGCTATAATCCAGTCAGATTTGAATAGGAGGTAAATTATGCAAAACATCATCTCGCGTATAAAGACCTTTTGTCAAAAGAATAAGCATTTATGGATCTTATCGTACTTTATTGTGTACCTGATCTGGTTTAAGTATGTTGAGATGTCTGTCACGTCGCATTTTCATGTGATACACACCCATCTGGACGACCTGATCCCGTTCTGCGAGTTTTTCGTTGTCCCGTATTTTCTCTGGTTTGGCTATGTGGCATGGGGCGTTGCATACTTTGCGTTACATAACAAGCGTGACTTCAACCGGTTATGTGCATTCCTCTTTACCGGAATGACACTTTTCCTGCTGATCTCCACCCTGTATCCAAATGGTCATTACTTACGCCCGACCACCTTCGAGCGCGATAATATTTTCACAAGATTGTGCGCGTTCCTGTACAGCACAGACACAGCCACCAATCTGTTTCCGAGCATCCATGTATACAACTCCGTTGGTATCCACCTCGCAGTCGTAAACAGTGAACGCTTCGGCAAGGATAAAAAGGTAAGAATCATCTCATTTATTTTGATGTTCTCTATCATTTTATCCACGATGTTCATCAAGCAGCACTCTACGTTCGATGTGCTGACCGCACTTCTGTTGAGCGCCGTTATGTACCGGGTTGTTTATCTGCGCGATACCGTAAAGGTTACCCGTAAAGCGACAAAACGCACTTCAAGCCTCCGCGACCGTCTGTCGCAGGCATAAGAGATCAAAAAATGATTTTGAGTACATTTCCATAAAACCAAAAGCCTGAACACTTCTATTTTTCAAGTGTTCAGGCTCTTTTTATTTTTCTACATTCGGATATTCATCCACGAAAGGATATCTGCATAGACCGTCTTTTTGTCCAGCTCGTTTAAGATCTCATGCCGATCCTTCTCGTACAGCTTATAGGTGATGTCCTCGATCCCAGCATTCTTGTACAGATCGTACACCTTCTTAACACCGACTCCGAGATCCCCGACCGGATCATCCTCCCCAGACACAATAAACAGCGGCAGATTCTTCGGGATTTTGGCAGCATTTTCCGGCTGTCCATCATAAAGTACCGCCTCGAAAAGTGCCTGATAACCGTTGATCGTAAACCGGAAGGTACATCTCGGATCTGAGTAGTACAACTTCACAATGTCCTCATCCTTGGTAAGCCAGCTATTGGAAAGCGTCTTTCCAGTCAGGTCGTACTGGCGGTACGGCTTTCCGAATGCTGCATCTGCAACAAACTTGCTCCTGTAATGCCAGCCTCTGAAAATGGAGAGAAATTTTACCGTAAACATGCCGATTCGTGTCGTGAAATCCGGCACCATTCCGGTTCCCATGATGATCGCACCCTTTAGCTTCTCCGGATGGATGGTAAGATATTTGCGCAGCATATAAGAGCCCATACTGTGTGCCAGCATGAAATACGGCACCTCCGGGTTCTCCTTCTGGATCAGTGTGCGCAGCTTGTGCATATCCTCCACCAGAAGATCGCTCGGCTTCGGACGTCCCACATATCCCCAGTCCTCCTGTGTTGCAACCGACTGTCCGTGACCGAGATGATCGTGTCCGACCACCATATACCCATGCTCCGTCAAAAACTCGGCAAACAGGGCATATCGCTCGATATACTCTATCATTCCATGTGTGATCTGTAAGATTGCATGGTACTCGCCGGAATCCGGTGTCCACTTTACCGCATGGATATTTGTCTTTTTATCTGTGGATAAAAAAGTAAAATTCTCCGTTTTCAAATTATTGTTCCTCCCCCTTGTTTAAGAGCTCAACATATAAGCCTGTCGCATAAAACAGCTTCTGCAGTTCCCCAACCACTTCCTGTTCGCTCTTCTTCTGACTCTCCACTTCCTCTGCGATGTCTTCCATCTGCATCCGGCTGCGCTCCTCCGACTTGATGATCTCCTCAGAGCTGTTCCGAAGCTGCGTAACCGTCTGGCGCATCTGTTTGACATCGTTGGAAAAATCCATATCCGCACACTGATCCACATGCTTTTGCAATCCCGAAAGCTCTTTTAATATATGGGCGCTTCCCATATTGCTCTCCTTGAGCAGCCCGATCAGGTGGTGGATGACCTCCTCCATCTCTGCGATCTTTGCATCGGATGCGGCAAGCTGTTCCTGCAATTCCTTTGCAGACTCCTCATAGTGCTTTGAGTAGTTGCGGATTTCCTCCGCTGCGGTGACAAATTGCCGTCCCTGCTCCCCCATTCTTCCCGCTTCGATCGCCGCGTTAAGCGCAAGCACGCCCATTTGCTTTCCTTGCTCACTCATCGTCGAAAGGGTTGCGCGGTAGCCGCTATTGCAGGTGCGCAGCTGGTTCGGCAGCTCGCTTAAATACTTGGAAGGTGTGGTAAAGTGCTTGTTCTCCTCCACAAGATTCTGGCATTCGGTCAACTGTTCCCCGATGCGCTCCTTGGTCTTGCGGTAATCCGATTCCGCCGTCTGCATACGCTCATACAGCGCATCCAGATCCTGTGACAGCGCTATCGTGACCTCGCTCTCATTCTTTGCTTCCTCGGAGGCGGAGTTGATATGCTCCAGAATCCGATCCATATCGGACTCCATCTGCTGTCTTGACTGACTGATTCTATCATAATTGGAATTAACCCAATCCTTTTTTCCGGAAAATTCCAAAAGCAACTGGTTGCCCTGTTCAATATTCTTTTCTGCCTGTTCCAGTTCTTCTCTGCTATTTTTTTTCTTTCCAAACATTCGTTATGCCTCCCGAACACATACATTATGATTTTACAATGATTTTCGGTTTTTAGCAATAGTTTCGGATTTCAAACTGAATACTTTCCTGTCCGTGAAACTCGTTGATCTTTGGGCGGTATACCGCGGAAATCTCGATGCAGTTCTCCCGCCCCGCATAAGCGGCTTTCAACTGTTCATTTCCGAACCGCTCGTTTACAAATTGCTCCCAAGCCTCGATATCGCCAAAGTAGATGGCATTTATCTTACTCTGCTGCTGAGTCTGCAAAGTCATCCGGAGAACATTTTGATTTTTTCCGACCAGCCACATCCGCACGACGCGCAGATGCTTGTCCGCAAAAACAGGCTGCTCATTGTCCTTCCCGAAAGGCTCTAAGATGTGAAGTTCCCGTATCAGATCCATGCTCACATAATCCACCGGCATCGGAACATCGATCCGTATCTTCGGGATCTGCTGTTCCTTTGTCAGACTGCAATTTGCGTTGAGCTGCTGCCGCAGCAACGCCACATTTTCTTCCGGTAAAGACAGCCCAGCCGCCATCGGATGGCCTCCGAATTTGGTCAGCAGATGTTCGCACTTGCAAAGCTCCTCATACATGGAATAGTATTCCGTCGAGCGCCCGGAGCCTTTGACCCCCTCCGCACCCTTGGTCAGGATAAAGGTCGGCTTATAATACGTCTCCCGGATTCTTCCTGCAATGATCCCGGCGATGCTCTCATGAACCTTTGGAAGATACATTACAAGCACAGCGTCCTTCTCATAGCCATCTTCCTCATACAGCCGCTTTGCCAGCTCCACACCCTCAAGCGTCAGCTCCTTGCGCTCCGCATTTAAGCTGACCAGCTCATTTGCCGCCACAACAGCCGCTTCCATCGAGTCCGAAAGCAAAAGCTCCAACGCCCGCTTCGCGGTATCCAGTCTGCCACTCGCGTTGATACACGGTCCCAAAACATAACCAAAGTGATACGCCTCGATCTGCGCCGGTTCCAGACCGCACTGTGCGATCAATGCACGAAGCCCGATGTTTTGAGTGTGGTGTATCCGCTTTAAGCCTTCCTTTACCAGTATGCGGTTCTCCCCGGTCAGGCTCATGATGTCCCCAACCGTTGCAAACGCAACATGCTCCAAAAAGCTCTCCGCTTCCTCCTTTGCAATATGCAGGCGTTCAAAAAGGATACAGACCACCTTCCACGCAACTGCTGCCCCGCACAGATTTTTGTTTGGATATGTACACGCCGCCTGATGCGGATTTACAATGGCATCCGCCAGACTTTTCTTTTCAATTTTTACCCCGTTTTCCTCCGTAAACGGAATCTCATGGTGGTCAGTCACAAGCACTGTCATTCCGAGCGATTTTGCAAGCGCGATCTCATCCAGGGCAGCAATTCCGTTGTCACAGGTCAGGATCGTATCCATCCCCTCATCCCGTGCCTGCGTGATCAGGTGCTCATTCAAGCCGTACCCATCCGCAATGCGATCAGGGATGCGCACGCTCGCCTCTGCCCCGGCTCGCCGCAGCGCCTTCACCAGGATGTAAGAGGACATCACTCCGTCGATATCGTAGTCCCCGATGATGCGGATCGGCGCGTGCTCCTTGATTTTCTCCAGCAAAATATCCACAAGCAGATCTGCGGCCTTTAGCAGATGCGGATCATGCAGATCTCTAAGCGTCCCATTTAGATACCGTTCAATCTCCACTTCGTCCGTCAGCCCCCGATTGCGTATCACACGCGCCGTGACCGGATCAATGCCGAACCGTTTGCCAATCCCCACAAAGTCCGCCCCTTTATTTACAACTACCCATTTTTCCATACGTTACCTCCATCAGCATCAGCCCCTGCGGCGGTGCTGTATATCCGGCGCATGCGCGGTCCCTTGCGTCTCTTATCCGCTCCATATCCTCCGGTGCGAGCCGTCCGCTTCCGATCTCGATCAGTGTCCCGGTTATGATCCGGATCATGTTTTGCAAAAATCCGTCACCAGTATAGTCGATCACGATCTCCCGCTCATCTGAACGGATATCGATTGCAAAAATTGTCCGGACTGTCGATTTTTTCATCTTCCGGTTACCGCAAAAGGACGCGAAATCATAGGTTCCAACCAGATACACGGCTGCCTTTTTCATCCGTTCTACGTCAAGTGGTATATCCAGATAGGTGTATACATATTTGCGCTCAAACACATTCGGCGTCGTGCTGGTGTGGATGCGGTAGCGGTAGGTCTTTGCCTCGGCATGATAACGGCTGTGGAAACGCTCGTCCACTTCGCCGATTGCAGTCACCGCAATATCCTCCGGCAGATAACGGTTCAGATACTCCCAGATATCCTCCTTGGTATAGCTTGTCCCATCTTCCTTTTTCACTTCCGGTATATGAAAATTCGCCACCTGCCCGATGGCATGTACCCCTGCATCCGTCCTTCCGGAGCCGATCACATCAATCTCACAGCCTGCAAGCGTGGCAAGCACGTTTTGTAATTTGCCCTGGATAGTGGCATCGTTGTTTTTGAGCTCCTGCCATCCCCGGTATCTCGTTCCGTCATATTCCACTGTGATTCGATAGTTTTTCACAGATCTATCCTCCTATTGCGGCGCGCCTGACTGCCTTTGCAGCTTCGGCACACCGCTGATCTATCCCTTTGTACTCTACTGGTTCAATTCCGCAATGCGCGTTACCGCCACATAGATCGCGGAAATCTCATACCACGTCTTATAGTCTACCACGCCTGTCACCGGAAGTCCAAACACTCTTTGAAAAGCTTCGACAGCTTCTTTTGTTCTGTTGCCGTAGATACCATCTGCACTGATCGTCGGGATCGCCGGATAACTCTTGGAAATCCGGGCAAGCTGCTCCTGCATCTGGCGCACCTTTGCTCCCGTTGATCCGACCGTCAGATTGTAGCCCGGCCAGGATGCCGGAATACCGGAGATCTCCTCCGCAACATTGATATACATGTTGCTTCCATAATAGTAACGCAGAATCTCAATCGCGGAATAGCCCTGATCGCCGAGGTATTTTGATCCCCACTGCGTCATCCAGTTCGGGCATGATACCTTCTGCCCGTCACAATACTGTGTCAGAATCGGCTGCCGCACATTCGGGCGGGACTGATAGTTTTCAAACATCTCATCTACGACAGTGGAGATACTCTGGAATATATTTCTTCCATAAGTGAAGGCGTGATCGTAAGCGGTGGAATTTGTGATCGTAAAATTTTTTCCTTTGCCCCGATACCACTCTGTGTACACCCGGTTAAGTGTAAATGACATAATGGCAAGCACGTTCGCGCGGATGGTTGCATCCGGCCAGGTCGCATAGATCTCACTGGACGCGACATTTTTGATGTAATCGCGGTAACGCACATAATAGTTTGATGCGGTGTTGTCATTCGGACCGCCGGCATGCACGACCACATACTCCGGGATTACCACTCGGCTAAGTACGATCTCTCCCGTCTCCGCGACTGTTTTTATCTCATCCTCCGGAATTTTGGGAGGGAAATTCCCCCACAGGGTATGATCCGGAATGGCAATATTGGCTTTCGCATTGCCCGCGGCATCCTCCGCTTCCAGTTCCACATTCTGGATGGACAACTGCCCCGACATGACATCGATGCCGGAAATATTGATGGAACGGTACCCCGGCGCGGACACTGTAATGGTATACTCGGCATACGGCTGTGTTTCCCCCGGTTCCATGGAGTATTCGACCGGCGGGGCATTAAGTGTAAGCGTATCTGTGTTTCCTGATGCATCGGTCATCACCTCCTCGATCGGCTGCGATGGATCACCGGTATAGCCAATGGAAATGCGCGCATCTTCGATCGGATTTCCCTCTGATCTGCCATTTACGCGGATGCGCAGTGTTCCCTTGTCAACGGCATCTTCCTGTAAATATCTCAAATTCTTCATAAAATACCCTTTATGTTCCCTCGTTAAAGTATATGCACCATCTTTCCAAAAGGTGTATAATATGATAACGAACCAAGAGTTTCAAAGAAAGGAGCATTTTTATGCATACATTTACACATCAGCCAATCGAAGCCCTTACGTTTAACCCATTTACCAGCTTAAGCAAAGACTGGGCATTAGTAAGCGCCGGTACACCGGAAAAGAGCAATACCATGACCGTAAGCTGGGGCGGTGTCGGTGTCCTGTGGGGCAAAAATGTCGCTTACATCTTCATCCGCGATTCACGCTATACCAAGGAATTTATCGATCAGGGAGATACTTTCTCGCTTGCCTTTCTCGATGAGGAGCACCACGATGCACTCAAATACTGCGGCGGTCACAGCGGACGCGGAACCGACAAGTGGAAAGATGCCGGTCTGGCTCCTGCTTTTTCTGACGGAGTGGTTTACCCGGATGAGTCGAAGCTGGTACTGCTTTGCCGTAAAATGGCTGCGGTTCCGATCACCGAGGACAGCTTTATCGATTCCGAGATCAATGGAAAATGGTACAGCGATCACGATATGCACACCATGTATGTCGGAGAGATTTTAGATGTACTGGCAAGATAATTTGTAAAAGAAGTTTCCTATTACAGCACAAAATTTCCTATAACGTAAAAAAAGACGTCTCCGGAACACCATTCCCCTTGTGGAATCTGCTCCGTTGACGTCTTTTCCTATATCATGGCAAGCGCCGTTCACCAATCATGCAAGCATGTTGGTTCACTCTCGCACATGACAGATGATGCTTATGTGCATCCGTGCTTCGCGCCTCATCTGCATCCGGTGCTTATGGACTCTATCGCCACCGCACCGCCTCGCACGATCGAGATCTTATTCTTGAACTTTGCCTTGAGCAGCGCGATCAGTTCATTGTTGCGGTGCTCCGTCAGCTTGCTCTCCAAGATAACCGCATTCTCACCAATATCAACCACATCGATGCGGAACACCTGCGCGATCTGGAATACCTGCGCGATCTCATCCTTATCGATCCGCTCCACCTTCGCGTACAGGATCTCCTTCATGTGAAGTGGAACATCCGTAAGGTCAATAACCTTGATGACCTCCACCATGCGGTTGAGCTGCTTCTTGATCTGCTCAAATGTAATATCATCACTCTTTACACAGATGGTCATACGGGAGACCGTCTCATCCTCCGTTGTGCCAACCGTCAGTGACTGCAGATTGTAGGACTTTCCGGAAAACAGCCCGGAAACCTTCGCAAGAACACCGACTTCATTTTCTACATACAACGCTATCCAGCGGCTTTTCATATCAGACATGTTCCCACCTCCTACTTCAAAATCATTTCGCTCATCGGGTTGCCGCTCTTTACCATCGGAAGAACGATCTCATCCGTTGCGATCATAAACTCAATGAGCGTTGGCGTATCCTTGTGCTTTCTTGCCTCCGCAAAAGCAGCATCGATATCTTCTTCCTTCTCCACGCGGATTCCCGTACCGCCATAGCTTTCCACCAGCTTAACGAAATCCGGTGTATACGGCGGGCAGGCTTCGTTTGGTCCCTTGCACTCTGCCGGGCAGCCCTTTCTTCTGCGTAGACAGGTCGCGGAGTAGCGCTTTCCATAAAATAGCTGCTGCATCTGACGTACCATACCAAGATAATAATTGTTCAAAACACAGATAATAACGCCTGCCTCCTGCGTTACCGCAGTTGCCAGCTCCTGAATATTCATCTGTAATCCGCCGTCTCCGCTAATGCAGATAACATCCTTATCCGGATTAGCGATCTTGGCTCCGATCGCAGCCGGAAGCCCGAAGCCCATCGTTCCGAGTCCGCCGGAGGTCAGCAGCTTGCTGTCCTCGTCCAGCTCAAGGTACTGCGTCGCCCACATCTGATGTTGTCCTACATCCGTGACATAGACTGCCTTCGGGAAGTTGGAATTGATATGCTCCATGATCATCTGCGGTGTCAGTCCGCGGTCTCTTCGCATGGCAAGCGGATTTTCATTTTCCCATATCTTGATCTGATTCTGCCAGCTCTGTGTGTTCTTAGGCTCCGCCCACTCAAGCAGCTTCTCCAGAGCCGTATTCGCATCCGCAACAACCGGAATATCTACAACGACATTTCTGGAAATGGATGCAGTATCCACATCGATATGCACGATTTTTGCTTTCGGTGCAAATTCGTTCAAATCTCCGGTAATACGGTCGTTAAACCTCGTTCCGATGGAAAACAGGACGTCACATTCGCTGACCGCCTTGTTGGCTGCATATTTTCCGTGCATTCCGCAGTTGCCGATATAAAGCGCGTGCTTTGTCGGTATCGCGCCTTTTCCCATGATCGTAGTAACCACCGGAACATCCAAAGTCTCTGCGAACTTCAGCAGATTTGCATTGGCATGTGCGATGTTGATGCCGCCACCGGCTAAGATCAGCGGCTTCTTCGCGCTCTTTAAGAGCTTATACGCGCGCTTTAGCTGACCGACATGCACCGTATCGTTGATCTTATAGCCGCGAATATCCACCTTTTGCGGATATTCGGATGGTCCCGATGCTGTCTGGATGTCCTTCGGGATATCGACCAGTACCGGTCCCGGCTTTCCTGTTCGCGCGATGTAAAATGCCATCTTGATGATGCGTCCGAGATCCGCGCGGTTTCTGACCGTCACACCGTACTTGGTGACGCTGCGCGTCATACCGACAATATCTACCTCCTGAAAAGCGTCATTTCCGATGAGGGATAACGGAACCTGTCCCGTAAAGCAGACAAGCGGAACATTGTCATAATGCGCATCAGCAAGACCTGTTATGATATTTGTCGCACCCGGTCCGCTCGTCACGAGACACACCCCCACGCGCCCGGTAGACTTTGCATAGCCCTCCGCCTCATGGATAAGTCCCTGCTCATGCCGTGGCAGAACAAGATCGATATTTTCCGTCTTATACAGCTCGTCAAAAAGATCGGTGACCGTACCTCCCGGATAACCGAAAATCGTGTCTACTCCCTCTTCCTGAAGCGCTTTTACAAATAATTTTCTACCTGTGATATCCATACTGTTTTCCTCGATCTATTCGTAGTTGTAAGGCATCCGATGCTCCCCTAGATCAGTCCGAACGACCGCAAAAGGAAGATCCAGCCCGTCAGTGTAAATGCTGCAAGCAAAGTTGTCATTACGATAATGCTGGCAGTCAGCACACCATCATTTTTCATATTCTTAGCCATTATGTAGCAGCTCGGTGTTGCCGGCGCTGCAAGCATGATCAGTATCGCGATGATCTTCTCACCGCGAAAGCCCAGTGCGACCGCCGCCGGAAGAAAGATAAGTGGCTGTATGACCAGCTTGATTGCACATGCCCACAAAGTCGGGCGGATCTTTGCAAGCGCTTTTCTGCCCTCAAAGCCTGCCCCCAGCCCGATCAGCGCAAGCGGTGTTGCAAGCTGCGCAACCGAGTTGACCGTCTTGTCCACGATAGTTGGGAAGTCGATGCCAAGCAGCGCCACGATAACGCCAAGCACAATGGCGATTATGATCGGATTCTTTATGATATTGACGCACGCCGTCTTAAGCTTGGCGGTGTCCCGCTTCTCTTGTGTCTCCTGCTCCCCTTCAAACATGAGCACCAGCACAGAATAGATATTGTACAGCGGCACCGCACCGATGATCATCATCGGTCCCATCGCAGACACGCCATAGATATTGTTGATAAACGCCAGTCCCATGACCGCCGCGCTGCTGCGGAAGGATGCCTGCACAAAGGCTCCTCGAAGGCTCTTATCCTTTAAAAAGAGTCTGGTTGCACCCCAGATCGCCCAGAAGCAGATACTGGTCGCGATCGCACAGAACAGTACAAAGCGCACATCAAACTCTGCCCGTATATCCACCGAAGACAGATCCCGAAATACCATAAAGGGAAGTGTCACTTTGAAATTAAACTTGTTGGACACATCGACAAAATGTTCGTCCAGCATTCCCCTTTGCCTTAAAAACCATCCGATGACCATGACAAGAAATATCGGCATCGTGACATTCAGGCTAAATAAAAAGTTGCTCATTACTTCTTCCGCTCGTATCGGTAAAAGAAAAATTCAAGGTCAAAATACGTCTGCTCCTCACTGTCCCCGGTAATCACCCATTCCGGCTTCTCATCGAGGTTCGGGAAATACGCATCTGCATCATAAGAGTAATTGATCTTCGTGATATGTGCGACATCACACTCATCCAAAAGCTGTGCGTAGATCTTTTCTCCACCGATCACATAAATATCTTCGCTGTTGTATTTTTTCAGTTCGTCATGCAGTTCATCTAAGGAATGCACCACAATCGCGTCTTTTACCTTATAATTCGGATTGTGTGTCAATACGATGTTCGTCCGGTTCTTAAGTGGCAGACCATTCGGAAAGCTCTCTAACGTCTTTCGTCCCATTACCACGACCTTACCCGTCGTAGTCTCCCGGAAAAACTTCTGATCCATCGGAATCCTTACCAGCAATTCGTTGTTTTTTCCGATTGCCCAGTTCTCATCCACTGCTGCGATTAAGTTCATAGTATATGCCTCTCTCTTGTTATTTTCTGTTGCTGTATTTTCATTTCATGTCACGGCATTCCCAACCGGCTTTAAGCTTTAAATTGCGATCGGAATATCCTTGATCTGCTCCCCGGTCTCGTAGTCCGAGATCTTGATGTCATCCTTCGTAAATTTGTAGAAATCCTTGATCTCCGGATTGAGCCAGAACTTTGGTGCCGGGTGCTGCTCTCTTTTGATCAGCTCCTCCACGATTGGAACATGGCGATCGTAAATATGCGCGTCCGCGATCACATGCACCAGCTCCCCGACCTTCATGTCACACACCTGTGCGACCATGTGTAAAAGCACCGCATACTGGCAGACATTCCAGTTGTTTGCCGCAAGCACATCCTGTGAACGCTGATTCAAAACAGCATTGAGTGTCAGCTTGTCATCGCCCTTCTTCTGGGTTACATTGTAGGTCATGCTGTAAGCACACGGCTGCAGGTTCATCTCATGCAGCTCTGCCACGTTCCAGGTGGTTGTGATGATTCTTCTGCTGAACGGTGTATTGCGCAGATCCCAGATGACCGCGTCCATCTGATCCAGCCCGACATTATATTTTTTCCCGCGTCCGCTCGTATTCTCAGTAAAACGGATGGACGGATATTTCTCTTTTAGTGATTCGTCCGCCTCATCGGATGTGTGATGGATATACGCAGAGCCAATCTGGTAACCATAAGCCTTACCGATCGAACCGTCCTCATCCGCCCACTCGTCCCATACCGAGCTCTGCAGATTGTGGATATTGTTGGACTTTCGCTGATAAATCCAGAGCATCTCCTCGGTGGCAGATTTGATATAGGTCTTGCGCAGCGTGATCGCAGGGAACTCCTTCGACAGGTCATAGCGGTTGACCACTCCGAAGCGCTTGATCGTGTAGGCACTTGTGCCATCCTCCCAGTGCGGGCGTACCTTTTCTCCCTCCGTGCTGGTTCCTTCCTCTAAAATATCTCTGCACATGCATACAAATACCTGATCTGCGTAGCTCATGAATTACCCTCCTCATATCGCCGCTTGGACAATCTATGCTTAAAAGTATATCTTTTTTCTTCCGAAAACACAACAAAAACTCTTTCCAGATGACCGAACTTCTGTATAATAGGAACTGGCGCATTTTATAGGGAAATATTTTCCTATAAAACCATAAACAATTTAGGAGTTTACCATGAATATCAGTCTTGCCCCTTTGGAGGGAATTACCGGATATATTGTCCGCAACGCTTTTTTGCATAGTTTCGGAGGTATCGATACCTACTACACGCCGTTCATCCCTGCCGGAAAGAATTTTAACAAGAAGATCCTCCGGGATATTTCCCCTGAAAATAACGAGGGGCTCCGCCTGATCCCACAGCTTATGTCCAACCGTGCGGAGGAAGTCATCAACATGGGGCATCAGCTCGCAGCGTTCGGCTACGACACCGTCAATATCAACCTTGGCTGTCCTTCCGGCACCGTCTCCTCCAAGAAACGCGGTTCCGGTCTCCTTCTTTACCCGGAGGAGCTGGATCATTTTCTCTATGAAGTGTACAGCCGCGCGGATTTCCGCGTGTCCGTAAAGACTCGCATCGGATTTCATTCCGCTGCGGAATGGGATGCAATCCTTGATATTTACCGCAAATACCCGATCGACGAGCTTATCATCCACCCGCGTGTGCGCGCAGAGTTCTACAACGGCGTTCCGCATCTCGACTGCTTTGAACAGGCATACGATACGGTTACTGTTCCGCTGTGCTATAATGGGGATATCGTGTCCTTGGAAAGCTATACCGCGATCACCGAACGCTTCCCGCGTCTGGATAACATCATGATTGGGCGGGGACTTCTAGCCACACCTTGGCTTGCCGCGCAGATCAAAGAGGAAACATTATTCTCCTCCACCCGCAAAGAAAAACTCCGCGCCTTCTGCGATGAGATCTACTGCGGCTATCTTTCCATTTTCTCCGGCGAAAAGGATGCCGTTATGCACATGAAGGAAATATGGGGATTTCTTGGAAATAGCTTTCCTGGACGGGAAAAGACGCTAAAAAAGATCCGCAAGTGCCAGAACTACGCAGAATACACAATCCTTGTCGATGAGATGTTTCGTGATTAAACAGTTATCTCCGGGAAAATAGCCTTTCCCGGAGATCTTATTCCATTCCCTACTCATTCTTTACAGAAGAAAGCAGTATCCTGTCATTATCAAATTCCTTGCCTGCGCCGACGGAGAACTTCTCAAGCAGATCTTCCACCGTCATGCGGCTTCTCTCTTCCCCGCTGATATCAAGCACAATGCGTCCGCTATCCATCATCAGGGTACGGTTGCCGAGACTTAACGCCTGATTCATATTGTGAGTGACCATCAGGCAGGTGATGTTGCGCTCCGCAACGATATTCTTGGTGAGCGTCAGAACCTTCTCCGCCGTTCCCGGATCAAGTGCCGCCGTGTGCTCATCCAGTAAAAGCAGCTTCGGTGTCACGATCGTTGCCATAAGAAGCGTAAGCGCCTGTCGCTGTCCACCGGACAATAAGCCTACCGGGTTCTTCATCCGGTTCTCCAGATCCATGCCGAGCAATGCAAGATGTTCGCGGAACATTTCCTTGTCCTTCTTGGATATCCGGCTGAAATACTGGTGGCGCTCCGTGCTCGCACGCAGATATGCGATCGCAAGATTCTCCTCGATCGTCATATTCGGCGCGGTTCCCTTCATCGGGTCCTGAAACAGATAACCGATCATCTTCGCGCGCTGGTGCTCACGGGAGAAAGTGATATCCTCCCCATCCAGCTCAATGCAGCCCTTCTCCACGAAAAAGTTGCCCGCGATGGCGTTGAACATCGTTGATTTTCCGGCACCATTTGAGCCAACAATCGTTGCAAAATCGCCTTCGTTCAGCTCAAGGGAAAGCCCGTTTAACGCTTTCTTTTCATTTACCGTTCCCTTGTTAAAGGTCTTATAGACATCTGCCAATTTAAGCATCGATATCGCCTCCTTTTCTTAAGGCGGCGTTCTCCGCTTTGTGATGTGCGATTGCCTGCGCCTGCGTGCGCTTGAGGCTTGCATATTCTTTCAGCTTCGGCATTGCGATCGCAAGTGCGACGATGATCGCGGATACCAGCTTAAATGCCTCTGTCGGCACATTTAAGCGAAGCGCGATTGCTACGATCAGACGATACAGACAGGAGCCGACCAGGACTCCGAGTATGCCCTTTTTGACACTTCCGTGCTTTCCGAGCAGCGTCTCCCCGATAACTAAGGAAGCAAGTGCGATCGTGACCATGCCGGTTCCGAGATTGATGTCACAGCTCTTGTTGTACTGTCCGATCAGACAGCCCGCAAGTCCGGTACATGCATTTGACACGCAAAGTCCGACCGTGATCGTAAATGCCGGATTGATGGAGGATGACTTGACCATCGCCGGGTTGTCTCCGGTTGCACGGATGGACAGTCCCAGTCTCGTATTTAAGAAAATGATCATCAGAATGCACATGATCGCTACGATCACGGCAATCAGGATCAATTTGTACCAGTTCAGCCAAAAGGCAGAATCACTCAGCCCCTTGAACAGTGAAAATACGGTATCCACGCCAAAGATGGAAAGATTTGAGGACAGCCCCATGACCATCAGGTTGATCGTATACAAGCCCGTATTTACAATGATTCCGGCAAGGATACTCTCCACGCCAAGCCTCGTCTGCAAAAATGCCGTGATGAACCCGGAGCAGATACCGGCAAGCATTGCCGCAAACATCGCAAGGATTGGATGCCCTGCAATCGTTACCACTGCACCGACCGCACATCCCAATGTATAGCATCCGTCCGTGGACAGATCACACAAATTCAATATGGAAAAACTCAGATATAAGGATAATGCAACCAGCGAATAGATAAGTCCTACTTCCAGTGCAGTCTGCAAAATTGCAGGGGTAATAAACATCGGTAACTCCTCCTACTCAAACTCTTCCGCTGTCTCGATCTCGGAAATCTGTGTGCAGTAATCTGCAAGCGCAGCCTTTACTGTCTCCAGATCATAGCCGATTGCAGCACAGGTCTGTGTATTGATAGTTGCAAGACCATTATCAAAGGTCTTAACTGCCATCTCTGCCGGATTCTTGCCGTCAACAAGAATCTCAACAACCATATCTGCTGTCTCGACACCGAGATTTGCATAGTCAACCCCATAGCCTAAAAACGCTCCGTTCAATGCGAAGGAATCCGCTCCAGTGTAGTGCGGGATCTTGGCTTCTGCCAGCTTCTCATAGATTGCAAGCTCTGCGGTCATGATCGTGTTGTCGGTCGGTGTGAAGATCGCGTCTACGCCCTCTGCCACCAATGCATCTGCCGCGGAGGAAACCTCATCTGTTGTTGTTCCGGTCTTTTCTATGTATGCGACACCCTTGGCATCCAGATATGCCTTGGCATCTGCGATCGCCTGTGCGGAAGCATCCTCGCTCTTTGAGTAGAGCAATCCGATGTAATCAGCATCCGGGTCTGCCGCAAAGATCATATCCATGATCGTGTTGGTGTTAAGCGCGTCGGATGTACCTGTGATGTTAGATCCCGGTGCATCCATGGAAGCTACAAGACTTGCTCCGACCGGATCAGATACTGCGGAAAATACAACCGGAATCGGATTGTCCTCCGTTGCAGCCTGAACGATCTGCGCAGTCGGTGTAGCAATCGGGATGATAACGTCAACCTCATCGGAGATCAACTGTGTTGTGATCTGGTTGAGCGTTGTCGCATCTGCCTGACCATTAAAGGTGTAATCCGCATAGTCAAACGTCACACCAAGTTCCTTGCCCTTTTTATCAAGCTCGATCTCGATATTCTTCTCGATCTGGTTTAAGGAAGCGTCATCTACAAACTGGATGATTCCGACCTTATATACCTTCGCATCATCTGTATTTGCGTCTGCGCCGGCATCTGTACCGGAACCGCAGGCTGCAAGCCCCATTGCCATCACAGCAGTTAATAAAACAGATACTATTTTCTTTTTCATAAAACATCTCTCCTATCCCAAAATTGCCTTATCTGAGGTGAACTCCTGACCGCTTACCTTCTCGAACTGGTGAAGCAGTTCCTCCACCGTAAGCTTTGCCTTTTCCTCACCCCGGATATCCAAAATAATATGCCCTTCGTTCATCATCACAAGGCGGTTGCCATGTGTGATCGCGTCCTTCATGTTGTGTGTGATCATCAAGGTCGTAAGCTGGTTTGCCCCGACGATACGCTCCGTCGCGTCAAGCACCTTCGCTGCCGTTTTCGGATCGAGTGCCGCCGTATGCTCATCTAAAAGAAGCACCTTCGGCTTTTCGAGTGTCGCCATCAAAAGCGTAAGGGCCTGCCGCTGTCCGCCGGACAACAGACCTACCTTTGAGGTAAGGCGATCCTCCAGTCCCAGATCAAGAACCTTAAGCAGCTCCTTAAATTCAGCCGTCTCCGCCTTCGACAGATTCGTGCGGAGCCCGCGCTTTTTGCCGCGCCGCTTTGCCAGTGCCAGATTCTCATCGATCTGCATGGTTGCAGCCGTTCCGGTCATCGGATCCTGAAAAACACGTCCGATGTACTTTGCGCGCTTATGCTCCGGGAGTGCCGTCACATCCACGCCATCGATCATGATCTTGCCGCTGTCCACCGGCCACACACCGGCAACTGCGTTTAACATGGTTGATTTTCCTGCACCGTTGCCGCCGATGACGGTCACGAAGTCTCCCTCCTCAAGCTTTAAGGAAAGTCCGTTTAATGCCGTCTTTTCATTTACCGTGCCTTTGTTGAATGTTTTGTAAACGTTTGAGATCTCAAGCATCTGCATTGCCTCCTTTCTTGCGCTTGCCGCCGACATATTTGTTCTTCCAGTATGGAACTGCGAGAAACATTGCCACTACAAGAGCAGAAAGCAGCTTCAGGTCGTCGGTAGACAGGCCGAGGCGAAGTACAAACTGGATCACGATGTAATAGATAACCGCACCGAAGGCGCAGGATAACAGCTTCAGGCTGAAATTGCGGAAGATCTTACCAAACACAACCTCTCCGATGATAACTGCCGCAAGACCGATAACGATCGCGCCACGTCCCATATTGACATCCGAAAATCCCTGATATTCCGCCAGAAGCGCGCCGCTTAAAGCGACAAGTCCGTTTGAGAGCATGAGTCCGAGCACCTTTGTCGTATTCGTGTTGATTCCCTGTGCCCTTGCCATGTTGCCGTTGGCACCGGTCGCACGCAAAGACGCGCCGAGCTCTGTTCCGAAGAACCAGTACAGGATTGCAATAATCACCACCAGAAAGATTGCAAGCAGCACCAGCGGATTGCGCAAAGACAGCTCACGCACATAGCGCGCAGATACCAGAAGCTTGTATTTATCCACACTGATCGGGAGATTGGACTTGCTTCCGTTGTCCGTTCCCCAACCCATAATATGTAGGTTGATGGAATAAAGTGCAAGCTGCGTCAAAATTCCTGCAAGGATTGCCGGAATACCAAACTTCGTGTGAAAAATACCTGTGATCATTCCCGCCAGAAGTCCTGCGGCAAAAGCCATCAGAAAAGCGACTCCGACCGGGGCACCGTTGATCGTCAGGATAACGCAGACTGCTCCCCCTGTACAAAGGGAGCCGTCCACGGTCAGATCTGCGACATCTAAGATCTTATAGGTTATGTATACACCGATTGCCATGATTCCCCAGATCAAGCCTTGTGCTAATGCACCGGGCATGGCATTTAACAGACCGATAAGAAATTCCATAAAAACCTCCTGATTATTCAGCGATCGCGGTATAGTCATCCGGAACGTTGATTGCTAACGCTTCGCAATTTGCTGCATTGTATTCCTTGGTAACATTCGGAGCATACTTGACTGCCATTGTTGAGACATCTGCTCCGTTTACCAAAATGTCATATGCCATCTCGCCGGTAGCATATCCAAGATCGTAGTAGCTGATACTTAAGGTTGCGACACCACAGCCCTTGCAGATACCTTCCTCGCCTGCGATAACCGGAACACCTGCCGGGATCACAACGTTTGCGATCGCCTCGGTATTGGATGCTGCGGTATTGTCGGTCGGAATGTAGATTACATCACTTGCATCTGCTGCTGACTGTGCTACGGAAGTAACATCGTTGGTATCGGTAAATGCGTACCAAGTAACCTCATATCCGTAGTCCTTTAAGTATCCCTCGATCACGGAGCACTGGTATACGGAATTCGGCTCGCTTGAGCAGTATAACAGTCCGACGCTCTTTGCATCCGGGAACAGTTCGTTGAGCATTGCTGCCTGCTGATCAAGAGGTGCAAGATCGGATGTACCGGAAATGTTGTTGCCGACTGTACCGGTCCAGTCCTCGATCTCAAGTGCGGTAGCATAATCGGTTACAGAGGTTCCAAGAACCGGAATATCTGCGGTTGCGGAAGCTGCTGCCTGAAGCGGAGCTGTCGCATTTGCAAGGATCAGATCCACGCCATCAGAGATCAGTCCGTTTACGATCGTCGGACAGTTCGTGCTCTCACCGGATGCATTCTGTACCTCAAACGTTACAGAATCTCCAAGCTTCTCTGTAAGAGCTGCCTGAAAGCCCTCGGTTGCAGCGTCTAACGCCGGATGCTGTACCAGCTGGCACACACCAACCTTGTAGGTCTTTCCATCTGCATTTGCGCTTGCCTGATCATCTGTTGCAGAGCTTCCACATGCTGCCAGTCCCATTGCCATTGCGGCAGCCATGACCATTGATACGATTTTCTTTTTCATACATTTTTCCTCCTGAATAAAGCAAAAAAGCGACAAAACCAATGCGGCTCATCGCTTCCTCGCGGCTTCTTTTTTGCGCGCCCGCGCTTTTCCACACCAACGCTTTAGTTTCTTAAATTATACCAGTAGATTATAACGAAAGAAAACGTATTTGTCAATGGCAGACACAGACGGTTATTTTGAACTATTTTCAAATTTCCGCAAAATTTACAAAAAGGTCTGTTTTGTATATATTTTAACGGATTGTCCTCCTCAGCCAAAGAAATCTGCATATTGCAAGTGAAAAGATTCCCACCACAAAATGTGTTGATATGGATACCGGTATCAGCCCCACAACGAGGCTTCCGATCCTGTAATCCATGAACTGGTACAGGCACTGCTTTAAGTCGACCAGCCGAACGGTCGTCAACGCAAGGATCAGTCCCCCCGTAAGGATGATCATGGCAAAGGATGCCAGCAACTGTAACAACATCAACTGCCCCATCGTCATGCTATACGGGATCTCAACAGATGCAACGCAGATCGTGATGACCAGCATCAGATAAAAACCAAGCCCCAACACGTTCCGATAAAATTCCACCACGATTGTGCTTCCCCACTTAAACGGAGTCGTCACGCTCTTTGCGTGGGAAATCCAATAGTCTTTTTCTGCATCATTGTAGTTGCCTTCCTCATGGTACAGATTCAGGTAATCCGTCAGCTTTTGAATGCGCCGCTCGTAGAAGTCTGCGCCATTTGAAAGATCAAGCTCATTTAACCTGTCATACTCGTATTGTGTGTTATGGATGTCGCTGTAACTGTTCATCAGATACATAAATAGGCTTCCAAATTCATCCTGTGCCGTCAAAAAGCCGTCATCCGATTCCAGATCCAGATTCATCTGCTGCACTTTCTGCAGTTGCCCGGTCAGATAATCGGTCTGGTCTTTTGCGAACTGCTGCTCGTATTTGACAGCCTCAATCCCCTGATGGGTAATGCCCTTTTGATACACATAGGAATATTAGCTTTTAATAGGAACGATCACCGTGACCGCCATGATGATATAGCCGATCAGCATTGCGATCTGGTTTATCCTGTTGCATACTATTTTCTTCCATTCATATTTTAAAATCATTGAATACCTGAGGAGTTTTTCGTATTGTTCTTTTAAATCCATGGATTATTTGCTCCTCCATAGTGTTTAACGTTTGACACCGCAAATGTGTGCGAAAAGTTTTACAGATTTTTGCATTTTTGCAAAATTTCTGCAAAATAAAAGAGGGGTATGTCGCCTAAAACATATCCCTCCGGAAATTGATTGTTTACAATTTAACGATACGGTAGTATTCGCTGTGGATATCATAAGTATCATCGATAAATCGATCGGTAATGGATGCCTTGCTCTCCTGACAAAATCTGTCTATATCGAAATCCGCATCCTTATGTAGTATCTGCAAATACAAAGCCCCTGCGTCCTTCAGAATTGAAATTGCTTTCTTTATGATAGCATCCGTTTTGCAGGATTCCGCCACCGCAGAGCCAACCATTGTCACCAGATCGAATTTCTTTCCAAAATCGTATGTGATCGCATCCGCGCAGATCACCTCAACCGTGTTGTTGTTTTCGTTTTTGAGGCAGGCGGCAAAATTATCTGCACAGCTTCTATCGATGTCGATCGAGGTCAAAGTGCCATCCGGGACTTTGTAGGACAGATACCGATCCCAATAGCCGGCACCGATGCCTATATTTAAAATGTGATCGTCCTTTTGGATAACGAAATTCTCTTCCAGAAACCGGGCAAACATATACTCCAGATATTTGTTCTGCAAAGAAGTATTCCACTCACCGGCTTCACCGCCCCAACAGTCCCCACAAATTTAGATAAATGATACCGCACCTATACCATATTTGCAACTGAATGTCTTTTACTTTTAATCGGATACTATCGCCTTTTCCAATGCTGCAGCGATCGCATTGTAAAGTACAACGGAAGTGTACTGGTTATCCGGATTGTAAGTGATTCCCTCGATGGACTGCTTCTTCAATATCTGCGCCGACAGGTCATTCAGTACCGGTGTGACAAGCGGGTACATCGTCTCGACCGTCTCATCGCGGTTGACCAGTTCAATGGAATTGATATGGTCTGCATCGACCGTCACCTGTACTTCGATAACAGAATCACTCAGCTTTACATTCGATGTGTAGATTCCCGGAGTATAAACCATGGTCTCTGTGGCCTCGCTTGGAGCTTCCTCTGGTTTTGATTTTTGACCTGAAAATGTAACAAAAAGGACGATAAGTAGAATTGCAAACAGCGCCAATGCTCCAACCATAATAAGTTCCTTCATGTGTAATACAACAATCTTTGTTTTTGCGCTCATCCGATTTACCTCCAGGATGTGTTTCTATACTATATGACAGTCAAAACGCAAAAATGACACAGAAAAAACTTCGCGCTGAAAATGCGCACGGAAAAAACTCAAATTAAAATTCAAAAATTTGTTGACAAGCAAATCATCTTCTGATAACATATCATTTGTTCGCGAGAACAGCTTAATGAAATGCGATAGTGGCGTAGTTGGTAACGCGCGACCTTGCCAAGGTCGAGACCGCGG